>NZ_CP134499.1:3843152-4483678 GCF_031764535.1 Pseudomonas sp. SG20056 | reverse complement strand
GGGGTCAAAGCTCGCGCGCGAGGGTTCTGCCTGCGCGGTAGCGGTTGCTGCTGTGGTGACTGCAGCAGGTGCTGGCGTGCTCGGCGCAGCTGACGGAGTACTGACAGCTGCGGCACGCGGTGCCGAACTGCGTTTGCTACCTATTAATAAGGAAAGCGCCGGAACCAGACCGTTGGTTCGTTCGGTGAGTAACTCAAGCAAACGGCTGAGGTACTTCTCATTAACCCAGTCGAGGACAAAACGGTTCGGCGCATAGACACGAAGCTCGTCGCCTTCGGCTTCGACCTGCAGTGGACGGATCCAGGTGTTGAATTGCTGAGCAGGCAGCTCATCGCGCAGAAGCTCGACGCACTGCTGCCAAAGTTCCACAGACACGGACATCCCCTAAATCGCAAGGCGCGAGGCAAAAAACAGCCGTTATTGTAGCCGCCGAGGCTTGAGTTATCCACATGTAAGCTTGCTTATGCGCAAGGAAAATCAACGTGTTAATCGCGTTCGAAGCTTATAACACAGATGAGATAAGGGCTGTGGATAACCGCCCGCAAGCTCATTGGATAACCCAGGGTAAAACCCAATGGAAAACCCTGCTGTGGGTAAAATCGCATTCCATCCTCAGCTTGTGCGCTGCTTCCACACAGTTGCAACACGTCTTTTCGACAGACTTACCCTTGACTGAACAGCGCTAATCTATTGACCTTCAAGCACTTATGCACAGATCAATGGCCAGCTAATAGCTACTAACATCACTAAACATCTTTAAATATTCTCTTCTTTATATTTCTTTATTCAGGAAAAGCCTGGTTGGAAATTGACCTGACCCTCGGGTTTCTCTAGAATTGCCGGTCTCTTAAAACGGGGGCCATTCCGGCCCGTAGTCGACCACCCAGGTACCGCACCATGAAACGTACTTTCCAACCCAGCACTATCAAACGCGCTCGCACTCACGGTTTCCGTGCTCGTATGGCCACCAAGAACGGCCGTGCTGTCCTGTCGCGTCGCCGCGCCAAGGGCCGTAAGCGTCTCGCCGTCTAAATTTCGGTCTTGTGGTGAGTCGAGACTTCAGTCGGGAAAAGCGTCTGCTAACCCCCCGGCAATTCAAGGCAGTCTTCGACTCCCCTAGCGGCAAAGCTCCGGGCAAAAATGTCCTGCTGCTGGCGCGCAACAACGAACTTGATCACCCCCGTCTGGGATTGGTGATCGGCAAGAAGAGCGTAAAGCTCTCTGTTGAGCGCAATCGTCTGAAACGCCAGATCCGCGAATCGTTCCGTCTCAATCAGAACAACCTGGTGGGATGGGACATCGTGGTGGTTGCGCGTAAAGGCCTTGGTGATTTGGAAAATGTCGAACTGGCTCGCCAGTTTGGCAAACTCTGGAAACGCCTCGAACGCAGTAAGCCAAGCCCGGAAGCCGTCGCAACACCTGGGGTGAACGACAGTCCCCATGCGTAAACTGGCTTTGCTTCCCATCCAGTTCTACCGCTACGCCATCAGCCCCTTGATGGCCAGTCACTGTCGTTTCTACCCAAGCTGTTCTTGCTACGCGCTTGAAGCCATTGAACATCATGGCGTCATGCGCGGTGGCTGGCTGACCTTGCGTCGGCTTGGCCGCTGTCACCCGTGGAATCCCGGTGGCTACGACCCGGTTCCCTGCGTGAAAACCTCCCGTTCCTCTTCGATGGCCGAATAATCATGGATATTCAACGCTCGATCCTGATCGTCGCCCTGGCAATCGTGTCCTATATGATGGTTCTCCAGTGGAACCAGGACTACGGTCAAGCTGCCCTGCCGACAGAAATTGCCGCGACCAGCAGCACCGTACCCGGCCTGCCGGATACCACTGCCACCACTTCAACTCCAGCTGGCGGCGACGATATTCCGAGCGCCACCCCTGCAGTTGAACCCAGCGCCATCAGTGCCGCACCTGCTGCTGCCAGTGATGAGCTGATTCGGGTGAAGACCGATGTACTGGATCTGGCCATCGACCCGCGCGGTGGTGATGTGGTGCAACTGCGTTTGCCGCAGTACCCACGTCGTCAGGATCGTCCGGATGTACCTTTCCAGCTGTTCGACAACGGCGGCGAGCGTACCTACCTGGCCCAGAGCGGTTTGATCGGTAGCAATGCGCCGGACAAATCCAGCGGTCGTGCTCTTTGGAGCAGCGAGCAGAAGAGCTATGAACTGGCCGACGGTCAGGATCAGCTGCAGGTTGACCTCAAACTCAGCGAAGACGGCGTCAACTACATCAAGCGCTTCACCTTCAAGCGTGGTCTGAACGCTGAATGTGCAGCCAAGGACCAACAGCAGAAGAAACCCGGCTGCGTTGATCCTTCGTCCTATCAGGTGACCGTCAGCTACCTGATCGACAACCAGAGTGGTCAGGCCTGGAGCGGCAACATGTTTGCCCAGCTCAAGCGTGATGGCAGCGACGATCCGTCCTCCACCACCGCCACCGGCACTGCGACCTACCTCGGTGGCGCACTGTGGACTAGCGAGGAGCCGTACAAAAAAGTGTCGATGAAAGACATCGACAAACAAGCCTTCAAAGAAACCGTTCAAGGAGGCTGGGTTGCCTGGCTACAGCATTACTTCGTCACTGCCTGGATTCCAAGCAAAGACAGCACTAACCAAGTACAGACCCGCAAAGACAGCCAAGGCAACTACATTGTCGGCTTTACCGGCCCGGCCATTCAGGTTGCTGCCGGCGCTCAAGGTGAAACCAGTGCAATTCTGTATGCCGGCCCGAAGCTACAAGGCCATCTGAAGACGCTGTCTCCAGGTCTTGAGCTGACTGTCGACTACGGCATTCTGTGGTTCCTGGCTCAGCCGATTTTCTGGTTGCTGGAAGTTATCCACAACCTGCTCGGCAACTGGGGCTGGTCGATCATCATGTTGACCGTGATCATCAAGTTGATCTTCTTCCCGCTGTCCGCTGCCAGCTACAAATCCATGGCGCGCATGCGTGCCGTTGCACCGAAACTCGCTCAGTTGAAAGAGCAGCACGGTGACGATCGCCAGAAAATGTCCCAGGCGATGATGGAGTTGTACAAGAAAGAGAAGATCAACCCGCTGGGCGGCTGCTTGCCGATCCTGGTGCAGATGCCGGTATTCCTCGCGCTCTACTGGGTGCTGCTGGAATCCGTGGAAATGCGCCAAGCACCGTGGTTGCTGTGGATAACCGACCTGGCAATCAAGGATCCGTACTTCATCCTGCCGATCATCATGGGCGCGACCATGTTTATCCAGCAGCAGCTCAACCCAACGCCGCCGGATCCAATGCAAGCCAAGGTACTGAAAATGATGCCGATCATTTTTACCTTCTTCTTCCTCTGGTTCCCGGCGGGTCTGGTGCTGTACTGGGTGGTCAACAACGTCTTGTCCATCGCCCAGCAGTGGTACATTACCCGCAAGATCGAAGCCGCAGCCAAGGCCGCAGACGCCTAAGCAGTGATTGCTTCTAAGCTGTAACAAACGCCCCTTTTCAGGGGCGTTTTGCTATGTCGTATTCAGGAGAAGCGCATGCCCCCCGTTGTTGAAACCATTGCTGCCGTCGCAACCGCCCAGGGCCGGGGTGGCGTTGGCATCGTGCGAGTTTCCGGGCCGCTGGCCAGCACATTGGCGCAGGCGATCTGCCAACGCGAGTTGCAACCGCGTTACGCCCACTACGGGCCGTTCTTCGCCGACGCCAAGCAGGTGCTGGATGAAGGCCTGGCCCTGTACTTCCCAGGCCCCAACTCCTTTACCGGCGAAGACGTGCTGGAACTGCAGGGCCATGGCGGCCCGGTGGTGCTCGATCTGCTGCTGCGCCGCTGTGTACAACTCGGCGCACGCCTGGCACGTCCTGGTGAGTTCAGCGAGCGTGCCTTTCTCAATGACAAACTCGACCTGGCCCAGGCCGAGGCAATTGCCGACCTGATCGAAGCCAGCTCCGAGCAGGCCGCGCGCAATGCATTGCGCTCGCTGCAGGGCGAGTTCTCGCGTCGCGTGCATGACCTGACCGAGCGGTTGATCAGCCTACGTATCTATGTCGAAGCGGCCATCGACTTCCCCGAAGAGGAAATCGACTTTCTCGCCGATGGCCATGTACTCAGCCTGCTCGATGGCGTGCGCGCCGACCTTGCCGGTGTGCTGCGTGAGGCCGGCCAAGGGGCCCTGCTACGCGATGGTATGACCGTGGTGATTGCCGGCCGGCCGAATGCCGGCAAATCCAGCCTGCTCAATGCCCTGGCCGGGCGCGAGGCAGCCATCGTCACCGAGATAGCCGGCACCACCCGCGACGTGCTGCGCGAACATATCCACATCGATGGCATGCCGCTGCACGTAGTGGACACTGCCGGCCTGCGTGACACCGAGGACCAGGTCGAGCGCATAGGCGTCGAGCGTGCGCTGAAAGCCATTGGTGAAGCTGACCGCATTTTGCTGGTGGTGGATGCCACAGCCCCTGAAGCCGACGCCCCCTTTGCCCTGTGGCCGGAGTTTCTCGACCAACGCCCTGATCCGTTCAAGGTCACCCTGATTCGCAACAAGGCCGACCTGTCTGGCGAGTCGGTGGTGCTGGAGGTGTGCAATGACGGCCACGTGACCATCAGCCTGTCGGCCAAATCCACCGAGGGCCTGGACCTGCTCAGGGAACACCTGAAAGCCTGTATGGGTTATGAACAGACCTCAGAGAGCAGCTTCAGTGCGCGCCGACGCCACCTGGAGGCGCTGCGTCAGGCCTCCACACACCTGGAACACGGCCATGCTCAGCTGACCCTGGCCGGCGCTGGCGAGCTGCTGGCCGAAGACCTGCGTATGGCTCAGCAAGCCCTGGGTGAAATCACCGGTGCGTTCAGTTCCGATGACCTGCTGGGGCGGATCTTTTCCAGCTTCTGTATCGGTAAATAGGCTGGGCGGCACACGCTGTCTCACCTGCCAACGCATCGCCTAATCCATCAGCTGCACACTATTTCTGATGGATCAGGCGCACCGAATCGTCCGCTGAATCTGCAATTCCTCTCTACGCCACCCCATCCGACGTCCTGAAATTCAAACTTATGCCATTCAGGCAGGCCTCCGCTTGGATGCAATAACTACGTCCAGCCACTTATTTATCCACCTAAGCCCTGTGGAAAACCCGGCCTAAGGCCTGCCTATAACCCGGTGATAAAACGGAGGATAAACGCCGCTGTGGATAACCATGCATTTCATCCACAGCTTGCTTACGGCAACTGAACAGGCAGATGGCAGGATCAGCACAGACTTTTTAAACGCTGCAAGCATTGAATCCATTGATCTGTAGCGATCTATCCACAGAAAAGCCGTTGCTAAGTAATAAACATATAAACAAGGCTTTATAAAAATTCTCTCTTTTATTCTTTATTAACCGACACACCCGAACAGCGTCCGAGCGAGCTGGCTATTTTTTGTGCAAAAGGCTTCTTTCACACCGGCTAAATCCCTATACTTGCCGCCTTTCCAGCTTTTCAACCCAAAAAGCCCCCCATTTCTCAACAGGCACGAGGTGCGTGGTGGATTTCCCTTCCCGTTTTCAGGTGATCGTCATCGGCGGCGGTCATGCCGGTACCGAAGCTGCGTTGTCAGCTGCGCGCATGGGGGTAAAAACCCTGCTGCTGACCCATAACGTGGAAACACTCGGGCAGATGAGCTGCAACCCGGCGATTGGCGGGATCGGCAAGAGCCATCTGGTTAAGGAAATCGACGCCCTTGGCGGCGCCATGGCTGAAGCCACTGACAAAGGTGGTATCCAGTTCCGTGTACTGAACAGCCGCAAGGGCCCAGCAGTACGCGCCACTCGCGCCCAGGCTGATCGCGTGCTGTACAAAGCCGCGATTCGCGAAACTCTGGAAAACCAGGCCAACCTGTGGATATTTCAGCAGGCAGCCGATGACCTGATCGTAGAAAACGACGAAGTCAAAGGCGTGGTCACCCAGATGGGTCTGCGTTTCCTAGCGGATTCCGTGGTGTTGACCACTGGCACTTTCCTCGGTGGACTTATCCACATCGGCATGCAGAATTACTCCGGCGGTCGCGCTGGTGACCCACCCTCGATTGCCCTGGCGCAACGTTTGCGTGAATTGCCGCTGCGCGTCGGTCGTCTGAAAACCGGTACGCCACCACGCATCGACGGCCGTTCGGTGGATTTCTCGGTGATGACCGAGCAGCCAGGTGATACACCAACCCCGCTGATGTCGTTCCTCGGTCGTGCCGAGCAGCAACCGCGTCAGGTCAGCTGCTGGATCACCCACACCAACGCGCGTACCCACGAAATCATCGCGGCCAACCTCGATCGCTCGCCGATGTATTCCGGGGTGATCGAAGGCGTTGGCCCGCGTTATTGCCCATCGATCGAAGACAAGATCCACCGCTTCGCCGACAAGGACAGCCACCAGGTATTTATCGAGCCCGAAGGTCTGAATACCCATGAGCTGTACCCCAACGGCATCTCCACCTCGCTGCCATTCGATGTGCAATTGCAGATCGTGCGCAGCATCCGTGGCATGGAGAACGCGCATATCGTCCGTCCCGGTTACGCCATCGAGTACGACTACTTCGATCCACGTGATTTGAAATACAGCCTTGAAACCAAGGTGATTGCCGGGCTGTTCTTCGCCGGGCAGATCAACGGCACCACCGGCTACGAAGAAGCCGGTGCGCAAGGTTTGCTCGCAGGTTGCAACGCCGCATTGCGCGCCCAAGGCAAAGACAGCTGGTGCCCGCGTCGCGATGAGGCCTACATCGGCGTACTGGTCGACGACCTGATTACTCTGGGTACCCAGGAGCCGTACCGCATGTTCACTTCGCGTGCTGAATACCGGCTAATCCTGCGCGAAGACAACGCTGACCTGCGCCTGACCGAGAAAGGCCGCGAGCTGGGTCTGGTCGATGATTTGCGCTGGGCCGCATTTGAAACCAAGCGCGAAGCCATCGTGCAGGAAGAACAGCGCCTGAAAAGCACCTGGGTACGCCCGGGTACGCCCCAGGGCGATGCGATTGCCGCCCACTTCGGCACGCCGCTGACCCACGAATACAACCTGCTTAACCTGCTAGCCCGCCCGGAAATCGATTACGCCGGGCTGGTGACCATCACCGGTGGCGGTGCACAGGACCCGCAAGTGGCCGAACAGGTCGAAATCAAGACCAAGTACGCTGGCTATATCGACCGCCAGCAGGACGAAATCGCCCGCCTGCGCGCCAGTGAAGACACCAAGCTACCGCTCGATATCGACTACGCGGGGATTTCCGGGCTGTCCAAGGAAATCCAGCACAAGCTCGGCAACAGCCGCCCGGAAACCCTTGGCCAGGCCTCGCGGATTCCCGGCGTTACCCCGGCAGCGATTTCCCTGCTGCTGATCCACCTGAAAAAGCGCACTGCCGGTCAGCAGTTGGAGCACAGCGCCTGATGTCGTTGGTTACCGCACGTCATGCCGAAGAACTGAGCCAGGGCGCTCTGGAGCTGGGTGTCGAACTCAGCGCGCAGCAGCACGAACAGTTGCTGGCTTACCTGGCCCTGCTGATCAAGTGGAACAAGGCCTACAACCTCACTGCGGTGCGCGATCCGAATGAAATGGTTTCGCGCCACCTGCTCGACAGTATGTCCGTGGTGCCTTTTGTCACCGAGGCTGGGGATAACTGGCTGGACGTCGGCAGCGGCGGCGGCATGCCGGGCATTCCGTTGGCCATTCTGTTTCCCGAGCGGCAGTTCACCCTGCTCGACTCCAATGGCAAGAAGACCCGCTTCCTGACTCAGGTAAAGCTGGAGCTGAAACTGGCCAACCTGCAAGTTATCCACAGCCGCGTTGAAGAATTCCGTCCCGAGCAGCCGTTTAGCGGTATTTGTTCCCGGGCGTTCAGTTCGCTGGAAGATTTCAGCAATTGGACTCGCCATCTCGGTGATGGCAACACCCAGTGGCTGGCAATGAAAGGCGTGCACCCGGATGACGAGCTGCAGGCCCTGCCAGCGGACTTTCGTCTCACCGCCACTCATGTACTCAAGGTTCCCGGTTGCCAAGGTCAGCGCCATCTGTTGATACTGCGTCGCTCGGTTTAGGGGGAACGCAGCATGGCTAAGGTATTCGCAATCGCTAACCAGAAAGGCGGCGTGGGCAAAACCACCACCTGCATCAATCTGGCTGCCTCGCTGGTGGCAACCAAGCGCCGCGTGCTGCTGATCGACCTCGACCCCCAGGGCAACGCGACCATGGGCAGCGGTGTGGATAAACACGGCCTGGAGCATTCGATCTACGACGTGCTGATCGGTGAATGCAACCTGGTCGATGCCATGCAGTTCTCCGAGCACGGCGGCTACCAGTTGTTGCCGGCCAACCGCGACCTGACCGCAGCCGAAGTTTCGCTGCTGGAAATGAAAATGAAGGAAAGCCGCCTGCGTTATGCGTTGGCGCCGATCCGCGAGAACTACGATTACATTCTCATCGACTGCCCACCGGCGCTGTCGATGCTGACGATTAACGCCCTGGTGGCCGCCGATGGGGTGATCATCCCCATGCAGTGCGAGTACTACGCGCTGGAAGGCTTGAGCGACCTAGTAAACAGCATTCAGCGCATCGCCGAGATCCTCAATCCCAAGCTGAAGATCGAGGGCCTGCTGCGCACCATGTATGACCCGCGCATCAGCCTGACCAACGATGTGTCGGCGCAGTTGAAGCAGCATTTCCCTGACCAGCTCTACGACGTGGTCATCCCGCGTAACGTGCGTCTGGCTGAGGCGCCAAGCTTTGGCATGCCGGCGCTGGTGTATGACAAGCAATCCCGTGGTGCCATTGCCTACCTGGCGCTGGCCGGCGAATTGGTTCGCCGCCAGCGCGCAAGTGCCCACACCGCAACCGCATAAGGAAATACCCATGGCTGTGAAAAAACGAGGACTGGGACGCGGTCTGGATGCCCTGTTGGGCGGCACCAGTGTCAGCGCCTTGCAGGAAGAGGCCGCGCAGGTCGACAGCCGTGAACTGCAATACGTACCCCTAGACCTGATTCAGCGCGGTAAATACCAGCCGCGCCGCGACATGGACGCCACTGCTCTGGAAGAACTGGCGCAATCGATCAAGGCCCACGGCGTGATGCAGCCGATTGTGGTGCGGCCGATTGGTGAAGGACGTTTCGAGATCGTCGCCGGTGAACGCCGTTGGCGTGCCAGTCAGCAAGCTGGTCTGGACAAGATCCCGGCCATGGTTCGCGAGCTGCCGGATGAAGCCGCCATCGCCATGGCGCTGATCGAGAACATCCAGCGTGAAGATCTCAACCCTATCGAAGAAGCCATGGCCTTGCAGCGGCTGCAGCAGGAGTTTCAGCTGACTCAGCAGCAGGTCGCCGATGCGGTGGGTAAGTCGCGGGTCACCATCAGCAACCTGCTGCGCCTGATTGCCCTGCCGGAAGAGATCAAGACGCTGCTGTCCCACGGTGATCTGGAAATGGGTCATGCCCGCGCCTTGCTCGGTTTGCCGGCCGAACAGCAGACCGAAGGTGCGCGACATGTTGTCGCACGCGGCCTCACTGTGCGCCAAACCGAAGCACTGGTGCGCCAGTGGTTGAACAGCAAAGAGAAGCCAGCAGCAGTGGCTAAAGTTGATCCGGACATCACCCGTCTGGAACAGCGCCTGGCTGAGCGCCTGGGCTCGCCGGTGCAGATCAAGCACGGGCAGAAAGGCAAAGGGCAGCTGGTGATCAGCTACAGCTCGCTGGACGAACTGCAGGGCGTACTCGCCCACATTCGTTGAAACAATTGAGCGTGTAGCGACTAGTCGGAAATCACTACCCGACAGTTGAATGGGGGGGGAAGCACCCCTATACTCTGCGCGCATTTCGTCGGCACAAAGTATGCCAAGTTATTGATTTTCAGGTGCCGACGCCCGAGTTCAGCTTTCAGGAAAACAAGATGGACGTTCGCACGCCGAATCGCCTGCCCTTCCATCGTCTAGCTGTTTTCCCGGTACTGCTGGTGCAACTGCTGGTACTGCTGTTGCTGGCCCTAGTGTTGTGGCAGTGGCAAGGCGCAGTAGCAGGCTACTCCGGGTTGTGTGGTGGCCTGATTGCCTGGCTGCCGAATCTGTACTTTGCCCACAAGGCGTTCCGTTTCAGTGGAGCGCGGGCTGCTCAAGCCATCGTCCGGTCTTTTTATGCCGGTGAGGCGGGCAAACTGGTTTTAACGGCAGTGCTGTTTGCACTGACCTTTGCAGGTGTGAAACCTCTGGAACCGCTGGCAGTATTTGGCGTGTTCTTCCTGACCCAGTTGGTCAATTGGTTTTCGCCCCTGCTGATGAAAACAAGACTTTTAAGACCTTAGCGCTCGAGGGATATATGGCAGCAGCAGAAACCGCTTCGGGTTATATCCAGCACCACTTGACCAACCTGACCTACGGTCAGCACCCGGTCAACGGCTGGAGTTTCGCCCACAACGCAAAAGAAGCTCAGGAAATGGGCTTCTGGGCATTTCACGTCGACACCCTGGCGGTGTCTGTCGTGTTGGGCCTGTTTTTCATCCTGCTGTTCCGTGCCGCTGCTAAACGCGCCACTTCCGGGCAACCAGGCAAGCTGCAGAACTTCGTTGAAGTCCTGGTCGAGTTCGTTGACGGCAGCGTCAAGGACACCTTCCATGGCCGCAACGCCTTGATCGCTCCGCTGGGTCTGACCATCTTCGTCTGGGTCTTCCTGATGAACTTCATGGACCTGATTCCGGTAGATTGGTTGCCAATGCTGGCGGCAAAAATCTCTGGCGACCCGCACCTGTATTTCCGCGTCGTGCCGACTACTGATCCAAACGCCACTCTGGGCCTGGCTCTGTCGGTATTTGCCCTGATTCTGTTCTACAGCATCAAGGTCAAAGGTATCGGTGGTTTCATCGGCGAGCTGACCCTGCACCCGTTCGGCAGCAAGAACATTGTGGTTCAGGCGCTGCTGATTCCGGTCAACTTCTTGCTTGAGTTCGTGACCCTGATCGCCAAACCGATTTCCCTGGCTCTGCGTCTGTTCGGCAACCTGTATGCCGGCGAGCTGATCTTTATCCTCATCGCGATCATGTTTGGCGGCGGTCTGCTGCTGGGCGCGCTGGGTATTGCCCTGCAGTGGGCGTGGGCTGTGTTCCACATCCTGATCATCGTGCTGCAGGCGTTCATCTTCATGATGCTGACCATCGTCTACCTGTCGATGGCGCACGAAGACAACCACTAAGAGCGCTTAGGCGCTCGCAGTGGACGCCCGCAAGGGCAACCAGAAGTACCGATTTTGCTTTACCGCTTTACCTTAGAAAACCTTAACCAATACGACATAAAAAGTCGGGAGGAAAGATGGAAACTGTAGTTGGTCTGACCGCTATCGCTGTAGCACTGCTGATTGGCCTGGGTGCCCTGGGTACCGCCATTGGTTTCGGCCTGCTGGGCGGCAAGTTCCTGGAAGGCGCTGCGCGTCAGCCGGAAATGGTTCCGATGCTGCAAGTGAAAATGTTCATCGTCGCTGGTCTGCTCGACGCCGTGACCATGATCGGTGTTGGTATCGCACTGTTCTTCACCTTCGCTAACCCGTTCATCGGTCAAATCCCAGCCTAATCAACTCTTCCGAGTTGATTAGCTGGATAGACAACGAACGAGCGAGGTGTTGGCGTGAACATTAATGCAACCCTGATTGGCCAGTCCGTTGCCTTCTTCATCTTCGTGCTGTTCTGCATGAAGTACGTGTGGCCTCCGGTCATTACGGCTTTGCAAGAACGTCAGAAGAAGATCGCAGACGGCCTGGACGCTGCTAGCCGTGCGGCTCGTGATCTGGAGTTGGCCCAAGAAAAAGCGGGTCAGCAACTGCGCGAAGCCAAAGGCCAAGCAGCCGAAATCATTGAGCAAGCCAAGAAACGCGGTACTCAGATCGTCGACGAAGCCCGTGAACAGGCCCGTGTCGAAGCTGACCGTGTGAAGGCCCAGGCTCTGGCCGAGATCGAGCAGGAACTGAATGGTGTCAAAGACGCGCTGCGTGCCCAACTGGGTACCCTGGCCGTTAGCGGTGCCGAGAAGATCCTGGGCGCATCTATCGACCAAAACGCGCATGCGGAGCTGGTTTCCAAACTGGCAGCCGAAATTTAAGCGAGGGGCGCGATCATGGCAGAACTGACCACGCTGGCCCGACCTTACGCTAAGGCTGCCTTTGAGTATGCCCAGGCCCATCAGCAGCTGGCCAATTGGTCAGCCATGCTCGGCCTGGCTGCAGCGGTGTCGCAAGACGGCACCATGCAGAGCATGCTCAAGGCTCCGCGTTTGACGAGTACAGACAAGGCCACCACGTTCATTGACGTGTGTGGTGACAAGTTCGACGCCCAGGTACGCAATTTCATTCACATCGTCGCTGAAAACGATCGCCTGGCCCTGTTGCCACAGATCGTTGAACTGTTCGAGCTGTACAAAGCCGAGCAGGAAAAGTCGATCGACGTGGACGTTACCAGTGCCTTCGCATTGAGCGATGAACAGCAAGACAAACTCGCCAAGGTTCTCAGTGCACGGCTCGGCCGAGAAGTGCGTCTGCACGCCGCGGAGGATGCCACCCTGATTGGTGGTGTCGTGATCCGCGCCGGCGACCTGGTTATCGATGGCTCAGTTCGTGGCAAACTCGCGAAGCTGGCCGAAGCATTGAAATCTTGAGTTTGAAGGGGCAGCAGAGCTATGCAGCAACTCAATCCTTCCGAAATTAGTGAAATCATCAAGGGGCGTATCGAGAAACTCGATGTCGCCTCTCAAGCCCGTAACGAAGGCACTATCGTGTCCGTCTCCGACGGTATCGTGCGCATTCACGGTCTCGCCGATGTGATGTACGGCGAAATGATCGAGTTCCCGGGCGGTGTCTACGGTATGGCACTGAACCTGGAGCAAGACTCCGTCGGTGCAGTTGTCCTGGGTGCCTATACCACCCTGGCCGAAGGCATGAGCGCCAAGTGCACCGGTCGCATCCTCGAAGTTCCAGTTGGTCCGGAACTGCTGGGTCGCGTCGTTGACGCACTGGGTAACCCAATTGACGGCAAAGGCCCGCTGAACAACGTCGCTACCGACGCTGTTGAAAAGGTTGCGCCGGGCGTGATCTGGCGTAAGTCGGTCGACCAGCCGGTACAGACCGGTTACAAGTCGGTCGATGCCATGATCCCGGTTGGCCGTGGCCAGCGTGAGCTGATCATCGGTGACCGTCAGATCGGTAAAACCGCTCTGGCCATCGACGCCATCATCAACCAGAAAAACAGCGGCATTAAGTGCGTTTACGTAGCCATCGGTCAGAAGCAATCGACCATCGCTAACGTGGTGCGCAAGCTGGAAGAAAACGGCGCGCTGGCTAACACCATCGTTGTCGCAGCTTCCGCTTCCGAATCCGCTGCACTGCAGTTCATTGCACCGTACGCCGGTTGCACCATGGGCGAATACTTCCGCGATCGCGGTGAAGACGCGCTGATCGTTTATGACGATCTGTCCAAGCAAGCAGTGGCTTACCGCCAGATTTCCCTGCTGCTGCGCCGTCCGCCAGGCCGTGAAGCCTACCCAGGCGACGTGTTCTATCTCCACAGCCGTCTGCTGGAGCGCGCTTCCCGCGTTTCCGAAGAGTACGTTGAGAAGTTCACCAATGGCGCCGTGACTGGCAAGACCGGTTCCCTGACCGCTCTGCCGATCATCGAAACCCAGGCGGGCGACGTTTCCGCGTTCGTTCCGACCAACGTAATTTCGATCACCGACGGTCAGATCTTCCTGGAATCGGCCATGTTCAACTCGGGTATCCGTCCTGCGGTCAACGCCGGTATTTCGGTATCCCGCGTGGGTGGTGCTGCACAGACCAAGATCATCAAGAAGCTCTCCGGTGGTATCCGTACCGCTCTGGCTCAGTACCGTGAACTGGCGGCATTCGCCCAGTTTGCTTCTGACCTGGACGAAGCCACCCGTAAGCAACTTGAGCACGGTCAGCGCGTTACTGAGCTGATGAAGCAGAAGCAATATGCGCCAATGTCTATCGCTGACATGTCGCTGTCGCTGTATGCCGCCGAGCGTGGTTTCCTGGTCGATATCGAAGTCGCCAAGATTGGTGCATTCGAGCAGGCCCTGATTGCTTACTTCAACCGGGATCACGCCGCACTGCTGGCGAAGATCAACGAGAAGGGTGACTTTAATGACGAAATCGACGCTGGCCTGAAAGCCGGTATCGAGAAGTTCAAGGCCACCCAAACCTGGTAAGCCGCAGCGGGGGCCGTGAGGTCCCCGCTTGCTAACCCGATAGGTGTCAAATGGCAGGCGCAAAAGAGATTCGCAGCAAGATTGCGAGCATCAAAAGCACGCAGAAGATCACCAGCGCCATGGAAAAGGTGGCGGTCAGCAAAATGCGCAGAGCACAAATGCGCATGGCTGCTAGCCGTCCCTACGCGGAGCGTATCCGTCAGGTGATTGGTCATCTGGCCAACGCCAACCCGGAATACCGTCACCCGTTCATGATCGAGCGCGAAGTTAAGCGCGTAGGTTATGTCGTGGTGAGCTCGGACCGTGGTCTGTGTGGTGGTCTGAACACCAACCTGTTCAAGGCTCTGGTCAAAGACATGGCGAGCAATCGCGAGCAAGGCGTAGAGATCGATCTCTGCGTAGTTGGCAGCAAGGGTGCGGCGTTCTTCCGCAACTTTGGTGGCAACATCGTTGCTGCGATCAGCCACCTGGGCGAAGAACCGTCGATCAATGATCTGATCGGTAGCGTCAAGGTAATGCTCGATGCCTACCTCGATGGTCGCATCGATCGTTTGTCCGTGGTCTCGAACAAGTTCATCAATACCATGACGCAAAAGCCGACAGTGGAGCAGTTGATTCCGCTGGTGGCTGATCCGGATAAAGAACTCAAGCACCACTGGGATTACCTGTACGAACCCGACGCCAAAGAGCTGCTCGACGGCTTGATGGTGCGTTACGTGGAGTCGCAGGTGTACCAGGCAGTGGTTGAGAACAACGCGGCTGAACAAGCGGCCCGGATGATCGCGATGAAGAACGCCACCGACAACGCTGGCGATATCATCAAAGACCTGCAGTTGGTTTACAACAAGGCACGTCAGGCAGCGATCACCCAGGAAATTTCGGAAATCGTCGGCGGCGCTGCCGCGGTTTAAGCACGGTTCAAATATTCAGAGGAACCAAAGATGAGTAGCGGACGTATCGTTCAAATCATCGGCGCCGTTATCGACGTGGAATTCCCGCGTGATCAAGTGCCGAGTGTTTATGAAGCGCTGAAAGTAGTCGGCGCCGAAACCACCCTGGAAGTTCAGCAGCAGCTGGGCGACGGCGTGGTACGTACCATTGCGATGGGTTCGACCGAAGGCCTCAAGCGTGGCCTGAGCGTCGGCAGCACTGGCGCAGGCATCCAGGTACCGGTTGGGGTGAAAACCCTGGGCCGTATCATGGACGTGCTGGGCAACCCAATCGACGAAGCTGGCCCGATTGGCGAAGAAGAGCGTTGGGGCATTCACCGTGCCGCACCGACCTACGCCGAGCAAGCTGGCTCCAACGAGCTGCTGGAAACCGGCATCAAGGTTATCGACCTGGTTTGCCCGTTCGCCAAGGGCGGTAAAGTCGGTCTGTTCGGTGGTGCCGGTGTAGGCAAAACCGTAAACATGATGGAACTGATCCGTAACATCGCCATCGAGCACAGCGGTTATTCCGTGTTCGCCGGTGTGGGTGAGCGTACTCGTGAGGGTAACGACTTCTACCACGAGATGAAGGACTCCAACGTTCTCGACAAGGTAGCCCTGGTTTACGGTCAGATGAACGAGCCACCAGGCAACCGTCTGCGCGTAGCACTGACCGGCCTGACCATGGCCGAGAAGTTCCGTGACGAAGGCCGTGATGTTCTGTTCTTCGTGGACAACATCTACCGTTACACCCTGGCCGGTACTGAAGTATCCGCACTGCTCGGCCGTATGCCGTCGGCAGTGGGTTATCAGCCGACCCTGGCCGAAGAAATGGGCGTTCTGCAAGAGCGTATTACTTCGACCAAGACCGGTTCGATCACCTCGATCCAGGCCGTATACGTACCTGCGGACGACCTGACCGACCCAAGCCCGGCGACCACCTTCGCCCACTTGGACGCCACCGTTGTACTGTCCCGTGACATCGCCTCCCTGGGTATCTACCCAGCGGTCGATCCACTCGACTCGACGTCGCGCCAGCTGGACCCGATGGTTATCGGCCAGGAGCACTACGACACCGCTCGCGGCGTGCAGTACGTACTGCAGCGCTACAAAGAGCTGAAGGACATCATCGCGATTCTGGGTATGGACGAACTGTCCGAAGCAGACAAGCAGCTGGTATCCCGTGCTCGTAAGATCCAGCGCTTCCTGTCCCAGCCGTTCTTCGTGGCCGAAGTCTTCACCGGTTCGCCAGGCAAGTACGTTTCCCTGAAGGACACCATTGCCGGTTTCAGCGGCATTCTGAAAGGTGACTACGATCACCTGCCAGAGCAGGCGTTCTACATGGTTGGCAGCATCGAAGAAGCTGTTGAGAAAGCGAAGAAACTGTAATCACCCGTGCGCCCGGCAACGGGCGCTTACGGTCTGTTTATCCGCAGTAGTGTGTAAGCAGATCGATACGTGAGGTTAGACATGGCTATGACAGTCCATTGCGACATCGTCAGCGCAGAAGGCGAGATCTTCTCCGGTCTGGTCGAGATGGTGATTGCGCACGGCAACCTGGGTGATATCGGTATCGCTCCAGGCCACGCGCCGCTGATCACCGACCTCAAACCGGGTCCGATTCGTCTGGTCAAGCTGGGTGGCGAAACCGAGGTGTTCTACATCTCCGGTGGCTTCCTCGAAGTTCAGCCGAGTGTGGTGAAAGTTCTCGCCGATACCGTGCAGCGTGCTGCCGATATCGATGAAGCTGCTGCTCAGGAAGCCCTCCGGGCTGCCGAGAATGCCTTGAATGAGAAGGGCGCGGAGTTCGACTACGGTTCCGCAGCCGCTCACCTGGCTGAGGTCGCGGCTCAGCTGCGTACCGTTCAGCAGTTGCGCAAGAAGTTCGGCGGTTAATTCCGGCGCTTCATCGCAAACGAGTAAAAGGGTAGCCTTGGCTACCCTTTTTCTTTGCCTGCTGTTTTTACCTTTTCAGTTGGCCGGGCTAGGGATTTAGCCCGCCTTCGTCTGCCTGGAATCTGCTCTTATGTCGCTCGATATCGTTATCCTCGCCGCCGGCCAAGGCACCCGCATGCGTTCCGCCTTGCCGAAAGTACTGCACCCGGTTGCCGGGAAATCCATGCTTGGTCATGTGATCGACACTGCCCGCCTGCTGAAACCGCAAGGCATTCATGTGGTGATCGGCCATGGCGCGGAATTGGTGCGCGAGCGACTGGCGGCGGATGACCTGAATTTCGTGCTGCAGAGCGAACAACTGGGCACTGGGCATGCCGTGGCCCAGGCGCTACCGGCGTTGAGCGCCGAGCGCGTGCTGATTCTCTATGGCGATGTTCCGTTGATCGAAGTGGAAACCCTGCAGCGTCTGTTACAGCAGGTCAGCGAACAGCAACTCGGCTTGCTCACGGTCAATCTGAACGACCCGACTGGCTACGGCCGCATCGTGCGCGATGAGCAGGGTGTGGTGAAGGCCATCGTCGAGCACAAGGACGCCAGCGCCGAGCAGCGCCTGATCCGTGAAGGCAACACCGGCATTCTCGCCGTCCCAGGGAAAAAACTCGGTGATTGGCTCGGTCGTCTGTCCAACAGCAACGCCCAGGGCGAGTACTACCTCACCGACGTGATTGCCATGGCGGTGGCCGATGGTCTGGTCGTCGCTACTGAGCAGGCGGCTGACGAGATGGAAGTACTGGGCGCCAACGACCGCATCCAGCTGTCGCAACTGGAGCGCCACTATCAGTACCGCGCAGCGCGCCGTTTGATGGTGCAGGGCGTGACCCTGATCGATCCGGCGCGTTTCGACCTGCGCGGCGAAGTCACGGTAGGCCGCGATGTGTCGATCGATATCAACGTAATCCTCGAAGGCCAGGTGCTGATCGAAGATGGCGTGCAGATCGGCCCGAACTGCGTGATCAAAAACTCGGTTCTGCGCAAAGGTGCCATCGTCAAAGCCAACAGCCATCTGGAAGGTGCCGAAGTGGGTGAGGGTGCCGATTGCGGTCCATTCGCCCGCCTGCGTCCGGGCTCGGTACTGGGCGCCAAAGCGCATGTGGGTAACTTCGTCGAACTGAAGAACGCCAGAATGGGCGAGGGTGCCAAGGCCGGGCACCTGAGCTACCTGGGCGACGCCGAGATCGGTGCGCGAACCAATATCGGCGCTGGCACCATCACCTGCAACTATGACGGCGCCAACAAGTTCAAGACGGTTCTGGGCGAGGACGTGTTTATCGGCTCCAACAGCGCCCTGGTTGCGCCGGTGACGCTGGGTGATCGCGCCACCACCGGTGCCGGTTCGGTGATTACCGGCGATGTGCCGGATAACACGCTGGCCGTCGGCCGTGCCAAACAGCGCAATATCGAGGGCTGGAAGCGCCCGACCAAGAAGAGCTGATGGAGTTGGCAAGGATGCCGTTACGCAAACGCTGGATTGTCCCGGCGCTGTTTCTTGTCTGGGCCGTGCTGCCGGAATGGCCGCAGATCCCGGTGCAGGGTGCCAGTAACCGGGACTGGCATCCGCGCACCTTCTGGTTCGAGCCCTGGGGCCGCTCCGGCGTGCACAAGGGCATCGATATCTTCGCCAAACAGGGCACGCCAGTGCTTTCTGCCAGCTATGGCCTGGTGCTGTTTCGCGGTGAGCTCGCGCAGGGCGGCAAAGTGGTGGTCGCTCTGGGGCCGAAATGGCGCATGCATTACTACGCCCATCTAGACACCATCGATGCTTACCCAGGCCAACCGCTGTTGGTCGGCAGTGTGCTTGGCACGGTGGGCGATACGGGTAACGCGCGAGGCAAACCGGCGCACCTGCATTATTCGATTGTCAGCCTGTTGCCGCTGCCTTGGCGGGCGGACGAGTCGACCCAAGGCTGGAAGAAGATGTTCTATCTCGACCCTAACCAGCACCTGCCAACCCGCTGAAATCGCTTGGGCACACATCGCCAGATGTCGATTCCCGCTTGACGGAAAAGCTTCATTAGGTTTTGATTCGCGCCATTATCTTTCGAATCGAAACTTAGCATGTCGAAACGCAACACTCCGCAGCGACGCCACACCATTCTTGCCCTGCTCGCCGAGCAAGGTGAGGTGAGTGTGGATGAGTTGTCGAAAGCCTTCGCCACGTCTGAAGTGACCATTCGCAAAGACCTCGCCGCCCTGGAAAAGAACGGCTTGCTGCTGCGCCGCTACGGCGGTGCTGTGCCGATGCCGCAGGAGCTGATCAGCGATATCCAGCCGATCTCCCAGTACAAGCAGGCCATCGCCCGCGCCGGGGTGGCACGCATTCGTGAGCATGCGCGGATCATCATCGACAGCGGCACCACCACCGCGGCGATGATCCCGCAGCTTGGCCACAAGCCCGGCCTGGTGGTGATGACCAACTCGCTCAACGTGGCCCGCGCCATCAGCGAGCTGGAGCACGAGCCGGTGCTGTTGATGACCGGCGGCACCTGGGACCCGCATTCGGAATCCTTCCAGGGCCAAGTCGCCGAACAGGTGCTGCGTTCGTATGACTTCGACCAGCTGTTTATCGGTGCTGATGGCATCGACCTGAACCGTGGCACCACCACCTTCAATGAATTGCTCGGCCTGAGCCGGGTCATGGCCGAGGTGGCTCGCGAAGTGGTGGTGATGGTCGAGAGCGACAAGATCGGCCGCAAGATTCCCAACCTGGAGTTGCCCTGGAGCAGCATCCATACCCTGATAACTGACGAACGCCTCAGCCCTGAGGCTCGTGAACAATTAACCGAGCGCGGCATCAAGCTGATCTGCGCGGCTGTTGAAGCTTAAGGAGAAGATTATGTGTGGCATCGTAGGCGCAGTCGCTGAACGCAATATCACCGCCGTGTTGGTTGAAGGCCTCAAGCGCCTGGAATACCGCGGCTATGACAGTGCCGGTGTGGCGCTGCTGACTGAGCAGGGCGGTCTCGATCGTCGCCGCCGTGTCGGCAAGGTCAGCGAGCTGGAAAGCGCGCTGAGCACTGAACCATTGGCCGGCCGCCTGGGCATCGCCCACACCCGCTGGGCTACCCACGGTGCGCCAA
The DNA here is from genome assembly GCF_031764535.1 of Pseudomonas sp. SG20056. Classification (NCBI taxonomy): domain Bacteria; kingdom Pseudomonadati; phylum Pseudomonadota; class Gammaproteobacteria; order Pseudomonadales; family Pseudomonadaceae; genus Pseudomonas; species Pseudomonas sp. SG20056. Next base: position 4,463,519 of record NZ_CP134499.1, on the reverse strand, counting down.
GCGAGCGCAATGCCCACCCGCACTTCTCCGGCCATGACCTGGCGGTGGTGCACAACGGCATCATCGAGAACCACGAAGAACTGCGCAGCGAGCTCAAGGGCTTGGGCTATGTGTTCAGCTCTGACACCGACACCGAAGTGATCGTGCACCTGCTCGATCACATCCTCAAAGCGCAGACAGACCTGACGGCCGCGCTGAAACAGGCGGTCAAGCAACTGCACGGCGCCTATGGCCTGGCGGTGATCAGCAGCAAGCAGCCGGATCGCCTGGTCGCCGCGCGCAGTGGCAGCCCACTGGTGATCGGCCTGGGTCTGGGCGAAAACTTCCTTGCCTCCGACCAGCTGGCTCTGCGTCAGGTCACCGACCGTTTTATGTACCTGGAAGAAGGCGATATTGCTGAGATCCAGCGCGACAGCGTGCAGATCTGGGATGCCGCCGGCCAGTCGGTGACGCGTGAGAGCGTGCAGTACCACGAAGGTGCCGAGGCCGCTGACAAGGGCGAGTACCGCCACTTTATGCTCAAGGAAATCCACGAACAGCCCAAGGTCGTACAACGCACCCTGGAAGGCCGTCTGGGTTCCGACCACGTACTGGTTCAGGCTTTCGGTCCGCAAGCCGCTGAGCTGTTTGCCAAGGTGCGCAACGTGCAGATCGTTGCCTGCGGCACCAGTTATCACGCCGGTATGGTCGCCCGTTACTGGCTGGAAGGCCTGGCTGGGATTCCTTGCCAGATCGAAGTGGCGAGCGAATTTCGCTACCGCAAGGTAGTGGTGCAGCCGGACACCCTGTTTGTCAGCATCTCCCAGTCCGGCGAAACCGCCGACACCCTGGCCGCGCTGCGTAACGGTAAGGAGTTGGGCTACCTGGCCAGCCTGGCGATCTGCAACGTTGGCATCAGCTCGCTGGTGCGCGAATCCGACCTGACCCTGCTGACCCAGGCCGGCCCGGAAATCGGTGTGGCCTCAACTAAAGCCTTCACCACCCAGCTGGTCGCGCTGATGCTGCTGACGCTGTCCCTCGGCCAGGTGCGTGGCACCCTGGATAAAGCCCTGCAAGCCGAGCTGGTGGAAGAGCTGCGCCGCCTGCCGACCCGCCTGGGCGAAGCCCTGGCCATGGACAGCGTGGTGGAGAAAGTCTCCGAGCTGTTCGCCGAGAAGCACCACAGCCTGTTCCTCGGCCGCGGCGCGCAGTACCCGGTGGCGATGGAAGGCGCGCTCAAGCTCAAGGAAATCTCCTATATCCACGCCGAAGCCTACCCGGCTGGCGAGCTCAAGCACGGCCCATTGGCGCTGGTGGACAGCGATATGCCGGTGGTCACCGTGGCGCCGAACAACGAGCTGCTGGAAAAGCTCAAATCCAACCTGCAGGAAGTGCGCGCCCGTGGCGGCGAGCTGGTGGTGTTTGCCGATCAGCAGGCCGGCATGAGCAATGGCGAGGGCACCCATGTGGTGAACATGCCGCACATCCACGACGCCCTCGCGCCGATCCTCTACACCATTCCGCTGCAGCTGCTGTCCTACTACGTCGCCGTGCTCAAGGGCACCGACGTCGACCAGCCGCGCAATCTGGCCAAGAGCGTAACGGTTGAGTAAGCAGGGGCTGGCCGATGCGGCGTGAAGATATAAAGAGCAAGCAGGCTCAGGGCGTGCTCTTTGATACCCATATCATCGCCAACCCGGCCAATACGCGGGAGTGGATCGTGCTGTTGAAGAAAGGTGCAGGCACCAGCTTCTTTCTGGTCGATGACCAGGAGCAGGTGGAGTCCTTCGCCGATCTCAATGGCCTGATCGAAGAGCTGCGCTTACTGGGGATCAAGGCTGCGGAGATTCATCTCTAGCCGGCTTTAATCGTCCGCTGATCTGAACAGGTGTCGATGCTCGGCGTTGTACAACGCCGAGTCGGCGAACTGTTCGGCGTGCAGCACGCGGCCGACGAGGATCAGCGCGGTGCGGCGAAAGCCCTTGGCGCGCACCTGTTCCTCGATGGTGGCGAGGGTGCCGCTGACCCAATCCTGATCCGGCCAGCTGGCGCGATGGACCACGGCAATCGGGCAATCCGCGCCGTAATGCGGCAGCAACTCAGTAACGATCTTGCTCAGGTGCACCACGCCCAGGTGGATGGCCATGGTCGCACCGTGGCGCGCCAAGTCGCCCAGTGCCTCGCCCTCGGGCATGTTCGACTTGCTCGCATAGCGCGTGAGAATCAGCGTCTGCGACACCTCAGGCAGGGTCAGTTCGCTTTCCAGCAAGGCAGCGCAGGCCGCAGTGGCCGTGACTCCAGGGATGATCTCGAAGGCGATGCCCAGCCGACGCAGGTGGCGGATCTGCTCGCCAATCGCGCCATACAGCGACGGGTCGCCAGAGTGTACGCGGGCCACATCCTGGCCTTTGTCATCGGCCTGGCGGATCAGCTCGATGATTTCATCCAGATGCAGCTCGGCGGTGTTGATCACCAGTTCGGCGCTATGTCCTTCGAGCACTGCTGCCGGCACCAGCGAACCGGCATAGAGAATCACCGGGCAGCTGCGCAGCAGGCGCTGGCCTTTGACGGTGATCAGCTCGGGGTCGCCGGGGCCGGCGCCGATAAAGTAGACGGTCATGACAGATCCTTGGGTGCAATCGACGCCAGCGCGCAGGTGGCGCTGGCGTTGCGGTTTTTTTCGCCGAGCAGGCGGGCAGCATTGCCGCTCATAAGCGTGGCCAGGGCCATGGCGCAGGGTTCGGCGACAGCCGGGCTGCCGGTTGCGGCCAGGGTGAGCGGCGAGCTTTGCACGAGGTGCTGATAGGGCTGCAATTCTTCCGCACTAAAGCAGTTCAGCTGCAGACCAAGGCGTTCGGCCAATACCAGCAGGCCCGGCTCGTCGCGTTTATGCGCGATGCTGGCCAGCCCCGCCAAGTTATCCACAGTCAGGCCATGCGTCTGCAAGCTATGCAGCAGCAGGCTGAGTAAGTCCTCCACATTGCAGCCACTACGGCAGCCCAACCCGGCGACCACCTGAACGGCGGCAGCGGGGCGGCGAGGGGTGTGGCTGGGGATCATCTGTGGCGCTCGGTGTGTGCGGCGGCGTAGCTCAACATGGTGGCCGGCAGTGGTCAACCGCGATTGACCGGCCGCCATGGCCTGCGTAGCCTTGTCGCGTTCGAGGTTCTTCGTGGGCATGTCCACGAAGCTAAGAGGGAACAAGGTTGATGCCTTGGCTGCCCCCGCAACTGTGAACGGTCCAAAGCCCTTCGATACACCACTGCCAGCGGCGGGAAGGTGAAGGGTCGCGCAAGGCGCAGACCGTGAGCCAGGAGACCTGCCTCGTCACGTTTTCGACAACCGGGCGGGGTGATCCGGTGGTGTTGGCTGACGCCCCGTGGCTGTCATGTCTGTGCCGCCTCCTGCTCGTCTTTCTTTCGACGTCACGCAGGACTCGCCATGCAAACCCTCGCCAAACTTCCCGTCACCATCGTTACCGGCTTTCTCGGCGCCGGCAAAACCACCCTGCTGCGGCACATGCTCGGCCATGCCGACGGGCGGCGCATCGCGGTGATCGTCAACGAGTTCGGCGAGCTGGGCATCGACGGCGAAATCCTCAAGCAGTGCTCCATCGGTTGCAGCGAAGAAGAAGCCAGCGGCCGCATCTTCGAGCTGGCCAACGGCTGTCTGTGCTGCACCGTGCAGGAAGAGTTCTTCCCGGTGATGCGCGAGCTGGTGGCACGGCGCGGCGAGCTCGACCATATCCTGATTGAAACCTCCGGCCTGGCGTTACCCAAGCCGCTGGTACAGGCCTTTAACTGGCCGGAAATTCGTAACGCCTGCACCGTGGATGCAGTGATCACCGTGGTCGACAGCCCGGCTGTGGCGGCCGGCACTTTTGCCGCCTTCCCTGATCAGGTCGATGCGCAGCGCAAGCTTGACCCGAATCTGGACCATGAATCGCCGCTGCACGAGCTGTTTGCCGATCAGCTGGCCAGCGCCGACCTGGTGATCCTCAACAAGGCCGACCTGCTCGACGCCGCCGCTTTGGCTGCCGTGCGTGCAGAAGTAGCCGAGGAGCTGCCGCCCGCAGTGAAAATCATCGAAGCCCACGGCGGCGAGTTGCCGCTGGACGTGCTGCTGGGCCTGAACTGCGAGACCGAACTGCATATCGAGGGCCGTAAGACCCACCATGACCTGGAAGGCCATGAAGACCACGATCACGACGAGTTCGCCTCGTTCCACGTGGAACTGCCTGAAGCCGAGGAAGCGTGTCTGCTGCAAGCGCTGAAGGAGGCGGTCAGCAAACACGGCATTCTGCGCATCAAGGGTTTCGCCGCGATTCCCGGCAAGCCGATGCGCCTGCTGCTGCAAGGCGTTGGCCAACGTTTCGATAAACACTTCGACCGCGCCTGGCAGGCCGATGAGCCGCGCATCACCCGCCTGGTGGTGATTGGCCAGACGCTGGATCAAGCCGCTATCGAAGCCGAGCTGCAGACGGCATTGGCCTGATGGAAATGTGGGAGGGGCTTTAGCCGCGAGCCTTATAGGGCCTGTCGCGGCTAAAGCCCCTCCCACAGGTGAATTCCCCATGCATCTATTGCGCACCCAGCCCGGCAGCCAGCTGCCGGTCGACAGCATTGCCGACCTCGGCCAGACCCCGGCCGAGCTGGTGATTCTGTGCACCGGCGATTCGCACCTGTCGTTGCTGGCCGAAGTGGCGCGGCAGCTGCCGGCGGATTACCCCAGTTTGCGTCTGGCCAGCCCGGCGCAGCTGAGCAATCACGCCTCGGTGGATCTCTACGTTGAGCAGGTGCTGCAGCACGCCAAGGTCATCCTGATTTCCGTGCACGGCGGCGTCAGCTATTGGCGCTACGGCATCGAGCGCCTGGTCGAACTGGCCGAGCGCGGCGCGCGGGTGATTATGGTGCCGGGGTGCGACAACCCCGATCCGGAGCTGATGGCCCTGAGCAACGTGCCAGTGGCCGAGGCCGAACGGCTTTGGCAGTTTCTCCGCCAGGGCGGTGCAGGCAATGCGCTGCAGCTGTTTAACTGCATCGCCAGCCAGTGGCTACAGCGCGATTATTCCTGGGTAGAACCCCAGGCCTTGCCGCGCGTGGGCCTCTATCACCCGCATTTGGCCAATCCGAGCCTGGCCGATTGGCAAGCCAACTGGCAGGTTGATGCGCCGGTGGCGGCGCTGCTGTTCTACCGCACCCAGGTGCAGGCGGCGAATACCGGGTTTATCGATGTGTTCTGCCAGCGCTTGCAGGCCCAAGGCCTTAATCCGCTGCCGATTGCCGTGGCCAGCCTTAAGGAGGCCGCCTGCCTGGCCCAGGTCGAGGGCTGGCTGGACGAAGCCGATGCCCGCCTGATTATCAACACCACGGCATTCGCCCTGTCTAACCCGGAAGCGCCGAGCGCACGGCCTTTCCGCCGCGATATTCCGGTGCTGCAAGCCATTTGTTCGTTGGATAACCATGCACAGTGGCAGGCCAATGCCCAGGGCCTGGGTTCGCGTGACCTGGCCATGCATATCGTGCTGCCCGAGCTGGACGGCCGCCTGATCACCCAGCCGATCAGCTTCAAGGGCCTGGCCTGGCGCAGCGAGCGCAGCCAGAGCGATGTGGTTTGTTACCAGCCGCATCTGCCGGGGATGGATTTCGTCGCCGAGCTGGCGCGCAACTGGATGGCGCTGGCGCACAAAGGCAACGCCGACAAGCGCATCGCCCTGATCCTCGCCAACTACCCGACCCGCGACGGCCGTATCGGCAATGGCGTCGGCCTGGACACCCCGGCGGCGGCGCTAAATATCCTCAAGGCGCTGCAACAGCAGGGTTATCCGGTGGAAGGCTTGCCCGACAGCGGCACCGCGCTGATTCATCAGCTGCTTGGCGGCGTGACCAATGATCTGGACATGCTCGACGCGCGGCCTTGCGCCCAGAGCCTGGCATTGGATGACTATCTGGCGTTTTTCCACAGCTTGCCCGCAGCCAACCAGCAGGCGGTGCGCGAACGTTGGGGCGAGCCGCAGCAGGACCCGATGTTCCGCAGCGGTCGGCTGATGATCGCCGGCCTGCGCTTCGGCCTGACCTTTGTCGGCATCCAGCCGGCGCGCGGTTATCAGCTGGACGCGGCAGCGGTGTATCACGACCCCGATCTGGTTCCGCCGCACGGCTACCTGGCGTTTTATTGCTGGATTCGTACGGCATTTGCGGCGAACGCCGTCATACACGTAGGCAAACACGGCAATCTGGAATGGCTGCCGGGCAAGAGCGTCGGCCTGTCCGAACAATGCTGGCCGAGCGCGATTCTCGGCCCTTTGCCGAATATCTACCCGTTTATCGTCAACGATCCGGGCGAGGGCGCCCAGGCCAAACGCCGTACCCAGGCGGTAATTATCGACCACCTGATGCCGCCGCTGACCCGCGCCGAAAGCTACGGCCCGCTGCGCGATCTGGAGCGCCTGGCCGACGAGTATTACGAAGCCAGCCAGCTCGACCTGCGTCGCGCCGCCGAATTGCGTGGCGAGATTCTGCTCAAGGTGCGTGAGGCCAGCCTCGACCGCGAGCTGGGCCTGCAACTTAACGAAGACCCCAATAGCTGGCTGCCGCAGCTGGATGCCTACCTGTGCGACCTCAAGGAATCGCAGATCCGCGATGGCCTGCACGTATTCGGCGAATCGCCGGCCGGTACCCTACGCCGCGACACCTTGCTGGCACTGCTGCGTATTCCCCGTGGCGACGGCCAGGGCGGCAACGCCAGCCTGCTGCGCGCCCTGGCCCACGATCTGGAACTGGACTTCGATCCGCTCGACTGCGAGATGGCCGCGCCCTGGCAGGGCCCGCGCCCGGCGCTGTTACAGAGCCTCAGCGATGATAGCTGGCGCAGCGCCGGCGATACCCGTGAACGGTTGGAGCTGCTGGCCTTGCAGCTGATTGGTGCGGCGGATTTTGAATCCGTTGGTGCGGAAAGCACCCAGGTGCTGCAACGTTTGCGTGAGCAGATCGCGCCGCTGCTGGATGCCTGCGGCCCGGCCGAGATGCACGGATTGCTGGCAGCGCTAAGCGGGCGTTTTGTCCCGGCCGGGCCGAGTGGCGCGCCGAGTCGCGGGCGGCTCGATGTACTGCCCACCGGGCGCAACTTCTACAGCGTCGATGTGCGCAATTTGCCCACACCGACCGCCTGGCGCATTGGCGTGCAGGCGGCGGATCGCCTGCTGGAGCGGCATCTGCAGGATCACGGCGACCACCTGCGTCAGCTCGGCCTGTCGATGTGGGGCACGGCGACCATGCGCACCGGCGGCGACGATATGGCCCAGGCCCTGGCGCTGATGGGCGTGCGCCCGGTGTGGCAGGCCGGCAGCCAGCGCGTCGAGCGCTTTGAAGTGTTGCCGCTGGCGCAACTCGGCCGCCCACGGGTGGACGTGACCCTGCGCGTGTCCGGGTTCTTCCGCGATGCCTTTAGCAACCTGATTCGCCTGTTCGACGACGCGGTACAGGCGGTGGTTGATCTCGATGAGCCGGAAGAGATGAACCCGCTGTCGGCGCGGGTCTGGCGCGAATCCCTGACCCTGCAGGACAGCGGCCTGGATGAAGCCGAGGCGCGTAAACAGGCCGGTTGGCGAGTGTTCGGTTCCAAGCCCGGCGCCTATGGCGCGGGCGTGCAGAACGCCATCGAAGAACGCCTGTGGCAAACCCGCGAAGACCTCGCCGAGGTCTATCTGAATTGGGGCGGCTACGCCTACGGCACCCACAGCGAAGGCACCCCGGCGCGCGCGCAGTTCGCCGAGCGCCTGGAGCAGATGCAGGCGGTGCTGCACAACCAGGACAACCGCGAGCACGACATTCTCGATTCCAACGACTACTACCAGTTCCAGGGCGGCATGCTCGCGGCCGTGGAAACCCTGCGCGGCGCCAAGGTGGCCAGCTACCACGGCGACAACAGCCAGCCCGACACCCCGCGCATCCGCACCCTGAAGGAAGAACTCAATCGCGTGGTGCGCGCCCGCGCGGCCAATCCCAAGTGGATCGACGGCATGAAGCGCCACGGCTACAAGGGCGCGTTCGAACTGGCTGCGACTATCGACTACCTGTTCGCCTTCGATGCCACCAGTGAGCTGGTCGATGACCACCAGTACGCGTTACTCACCGATGCCTATTTGCTCGACAAAAACACCCGCGACTTTATCCAGCAACACAACCCCGGCGCCCTGCAGGATATCCTCGAACGCCTGCTCGAAGCCCAGCAACGCGGCCTCTGGCAAGATCCCGGCGAGTACCGCGAAGCGTTGGAAAACCTGCTGATTGATAGCGAGGAAGCATGAGCGAGAGCAAACAGCCACACCAAGCGATGTCGCAACGCTTGCGACATCGCTTGGTGTGTTGGTGGCGCAGGCCAGTTACTCGCAAGGAGCGCATCGGCGCCGCCGGTATCGGCCTGTTTGGTGGTTTCTGGCTGGGCCTACTGGCTGGCCTGGTTCTCGGCCCGTTGCCAACTCCGCTGGTTGACTTGTTTATCTGGGCAGGGCTCGGTGCCTGCGTCGGTGCGGTGCTGGGCGCCATCTGGCCAAAAGTTATTGGCATCGTCTTGCTGCCCTTTGCCGTGTTCGGTATCGGCCAGTGACCCTTCATCTTTTAGCGAAACGGACCCTGCCATGACCGTTCATCACTTCCCCCTCGCCGCCGTGGTCGCCGCCGATGACTTGAAACTGGCGCTGTGCCTGGCGGCCATCGATCCGGCGATTGGCGGTGTGCTGATCGAGGGGCCGCGCGGTATGGCCAAATCGACCCTGGCCCGTGGCCTGGCCGACCTGCTCGCCAGCGGTACCTTTGTCACCCTGCCGCTGGGCGCGAGCGAGGAGCGCATTGTCGGCACCCTCGATCTCGACGCCGCCCTGGGCGAGGGCCGCGCGCAGTTCAGCCCCGGCCTGCTGGCCAAGGCCAATGGCGGCGTGCTGTACGTCGATGAGGTCAATCTGCTGCCCGATCATCTTGTCGACCTGCTGCTGGATGCCGCCGCCAGCGGGGTCAACCATATCGAGCGCGACGGTATTTCGCATCGGCATGCCGCGCGCTTTGTACTGATCGGCACGATGAACGCGGAGGAGGGCGAACTGCGCCCGCAACTGCTGGATCGCTTCGGCCTTAACCTGGCCCTGGACGCCCAACCGCAACCGGCCCAGCGCGCCGAAATCGTTCGCCGCCGCCTGGCCTTCGATGCTGATCCGCAGGCGTTTCTACAGCGCTGGCAGGCGCAGCAGGATCAGCTGCGTGAACGTTGCCAGAGCGCCCGTGTGCGACTGGCGGCGATTGCGCTGGATGACGCCGCACTGGAGGAGATCAGCCAGCGCTGTTTCGCCGCTGCCGTCGATGGCCTGCGCGCCGATCTGGTCTGGCTGCGCGCCGCCCGTGCGCATGCCGCCTGGCGCGGTGCCGAACACATTGAATCTGTGGATATCGATGCGGTGGAAGACTTCGTGCTGCGTCACCGTCGCCGGCAGAATCCGCCGCCTGTCGCACAACCGCCACAACCCCAGTCGCAATCTCAGCCCAGCAGCGATAAGCCTAGCGAGGAGCCGCAAGGCGAAGGCCAGTGGGGCGAATTACCCGCCCAGGCGCAGAGCCTCGGCGTCCGGCGTGAACCGCCGCGCTGGGCAAAAAAGCCCTAGGCATCCGCCCGCGCACAGCCCCAGGCGCGGATGCCCGGGCCGCTCCCGGCACACTCGGCAATGGTCGCAACGGTGCCAGTCGCAGTGGCGCGACGGGGAGTATCGACTGGCCGGCGAGCCTGCTTAAGGGCCGCCCGCGCAGCCGTCAGGATCTCGTGCTGCGTCCGCGCAGCGCCAAGCCGGCGGAATTCTGGCTGGTGATAGTCGATGCCTCGGCCTCGACCCGCCGCCATGGCGCGCTGAGCAAAGCCAAAGGCTTGCTTAGTGAAGTGTTCGAGCAGGCTCGCCGGCAACGTGCGCGCCTGGCTTTGCTGCACGCCACCGGCCGCCAGGCGCAATGGCTCTGGCAAGGGCAGAAAGCCTCCCAGGCCTTGCAGCAGTGGTTGGCCGAGCTGGGCGCGGGCGGCGGCACGCCGCTGTTTGATGCTTTGCAGCAGGCCGCCGACTGGCAGGCGCGGCGGAAGCGGCTGCATCAGGCCGAGCGTCAGCGTTTGCTGATCATCACCGATGGCCGCCTGCGCGATTGGCCGGCCTTAACCCCGAGCGCCTGCCCGGCGCTGCTGGTGGATATCGAAAGCGCGCCGATCCGTCTCGGCCGCGCGCGCCAATTGGCCGCTGAGCTGGGCGCCGACTACCGACATATCGATTCGCTGCCGGCTATGGCCGGCAGCCTGGAGACTGCCTTATGAAAACCCTGCTGATAATCGGCATCGGCGCCGGCGACCCGGACTACCTGACCGTGCAGGCGATCAACGCGCTTAACCGCACGGACGTGTTCTTTCTGATGGACAAGGGCAGCGCCAAGGACAGCCTGATTGGCCTGCGCAAGACCATCTGCGAGCGCTTTATCCAGGGCCGCGACTACCGCTTTGTCAGCGCCGACTGCCCGGAGCGGGTGCGCGATGTGCCGGACTATCGCGGCAGCGTGGTCGATCTGAATCAGGACAAGCAGCAGGTGTTCGAAGGCATGATCCGCGAGCAGATGCGCGACGGCGAAACCGGCGCCTTTCTGGTCTGGGGCGACCCGGCGCTGTACGACAGCACCCTGCGCATCGTCGAACAGATAGTTAGCAACAGCAGCGAGCAGATCAAGTACGAGGTGATCCCCGGCATCACCAGTCTGCAAGCCCTGGCGGCCAAGCATAAGGTCTGCTTTAACAGCATCGGCCAGGCCTTCCAGATCACCCCGGCGCGCCGCCTGGCCGAAGGCGGCTTTCCCGAGGGTTTGGATAGCGTGCTGGTCATGCTCGACGCCCAGGACACATACCAACGCTTTGTCGACCAGCCCATGCATATCTACTGGGGCGCCTATATCGGCACCCCGGACGAAGTGATGATTGCCGGCCCGCTAAGCGAGGTCGCTGAGACTATTCGCACTCGCCGTGCAGAGCTGCGGGAGCAGCATGGGTGGATTATGGATAGCTACTTGCTGCGGAAACGGGAGAGGGAGAGCGTTTAAGCTGGGCGGTGGACAAGCAAAGCGTTGTCCACCATTGGTTATCCGGGCTACTTGCTTATATTTCCTCAAACTCAATGCTGTAATAGTCCATATTTCTGGTGGCTTTCCATATATCCAAATATCCGGTAGAGCAGGCGTGCTTTCCTTGAATGTCAGCTTTGGTGAACTTCGAATTTAAACCTATCAAGCAATTATTTATTGAGCTGGATGATAATTTCATCAGATATATCGTCTTGGGATTTTTGCTTAGCTTGGCCAGCTCCATTGCTACAGCCGTTCGCTCAGCGTCGTCGGCAACCTCAAAGAGATTAACAACGCATGAGCCTGTATTGATGTCTAAAGTTGAATATCTAGCATTTTTTATTCTATTTTGTATGTTCAGATTACCAACAGAACGTATATCTGGAATTATCACTCGATCAGCTTGCTCTAACCTAAGAATCACGCGATGCTCTTGTTCATAAACCCACTCATCACTCTTTTGTAAAAAAATCTCATATAGAACCCTGTCGGCACCCTCTGCCGATATATTTGAATAATCATAATCAAACTTATCGTTTCGGTATCTCAAGCCCTTTCTATAAGAAACAGGCGTGGGAGTGCCATCGAACTTCGACCATTTCTGGCCCCAGGCAGAGTTTATCAAGCAATCTGCCCTAAATAGTCGCTCAAAAATTGAACCTATTTGAGGAAAGTATGCTACGCCAGCAACAATCCCTTTGTGTTCGTTGGCATAATGCGCCCACATTAGAAGATTTTCTTTACTTTCAGTGAAGCTGATTACACCTATGTGGTGCATCCTCAAATCAACATACTGCGAAAATTTCAACTCGCCAAACTTCGGATCCCAAGAAGTTGGCTCATCAAAATGGCTGGCCATTTCATCTAAACTTTTACGACAGAATGCCGCCTCAAAAGGATCATTCAATACGCTTGGTTGCGAAAGACGAATAAATCCCTCATCGAAAAAGTCACGAGGTTCGCTCATGTATTTAAAGAGTTGCTTCAATGGCGCCTCTTCTTAATATTTCGAAAACATAATTATAAGTAGCTGGCACATGTGAGGTGATTCTTACACCATTTGTGTCGTATTACATCCGTGGCTCACCTGTAACCCCAGATCTAATTTAGCCGATCACTCAAAACGCGACATGGGGCTGATGGAAAAGCGACAAAAGTAGACGGGAGGTTACGAAGTCGTTGGCAACGTGTCCATATCCTGTGCTGGCGGGAGCGTTATTGTCCGCGAGAGACCGCTTTGGCCGTTTTCAGCCCACCACTTGATGCCGGCGATGGGTATCGCAGGCTTAACCCATCCTACGACTGTGGATAACTCCGCGGCGTATACACCCACTCCCCACCCTCAGCACGCGGAAAGCGGCAGGTCTGACTGGAGCCGATTATTACCAGAGTGCGCATATCGACCATCTCTGGGGTGAGTTCTCCGAGGGTGAGTGTGCGCAGGGTTTCGCCGGGGCGGCCGATATCGCGGCCTAGCACCACCAGGGTTTCCGGGGTGCGTTGCTGGCGGATGATCTCCAGCGCAGCGCCGAGCTGCCAAGGGCGGGCTTTGGAGATGGGATTGTAGAAGGCCATCACCAAGTCAGCGGCGGCGGCGTGGGCCAGGCGTTTTTCGATAATCGCCCAGGGCTTGAGGTTGTCCGATAGGGAGATCAGGCAGAAGTCGTGGCCCAGTGGTGCGCCGGCCTTGGCTGCGGTGGCCAGCGCAGCGGAAACGCCAGGGAACACCTGCAGGTCGACCCGCTGCCATTCTGCGTCGGCTGATTCATGCAGGGCTTCCAGCACGGCGGCGGCCATGGCGAACACCCCAGGGTCGCCGGACGACACCACCACCACGCGCCGCCCGCTGGCGGCTAGCTCAAAGGCATGGCGGGCGCGCTGCATTTCTTCGCGGTTATCGGTGCAGTGGCGCACCTGCTCCGGGCGCAGCGGGCCGGCCATATTGATATAGGTTTCGTAGCCGAGCAGGTCCTGCGCTTCATCCAGCGCCTGGCGTGCGGCGGGCACCATAAATTCGGCGGCACCGGGGCCGAGACCAATCACCGTCAGGCGGCCACGGGGCCGACCGAGCTGATTGGCGTCGATGGGTGCAGCGGCCAGCAGCAGGCGCAGGTTGGCGTGCTGGCTGTGCAGCGGCGGCAGTTGCTGCGCGTCGTCGATAAAGCGCAGCGGTAATTTGAGTTGTGCGGCGGCGTGGTGCAGCTCGGCTTTGGCCATCAGTTCTGGTTCGGCCAGCAGGCAGGCCAGGCTTTGCGGTGCCAGGTTGCTGGTTTGCAGCGCCTGCTGCAGTTCGCTAAGTAAATCGGCGCCGGCATGCTCGACCCATACAGCGACTTGCTGCGGATGGATCAGCAGTTCATCGGCATTGGCCGCGCGGCTGTGCGGGCTGATATGGATAACCCGGTTGGCGTGGTTATCCACCGGCAGTTTGGCCTGAGCCAGCCAGGGCGCGTCGCCTTCGATACGCACGGCCTGGCCGCCGAGTAGGTCGCTGACAAAACCCTTGCCTTGCTCAAGATCGGCCAGCACATAGCCGGCCGGCGGCTCCAGCAGGCAGGTGCCAAAACGCAGTTCGCCGCTGGTGGTGATCGCCGCGCTGACCTGCAGGTGCGCGGCAAGCTCCCGCGCCATGCGGTTGACCCCGCCCAAGCCGCCAAGCAGCGGCACCACGGCGCTGCCATCTTCGGCCACGGCCAGCACCGGCGGTTCGCTGTCTTTCTCGCCGAGCACGGCGGCCAGGCTGCGAATCACGATACCGGCGGCACACAGCACGATCAGCGGCGTACCGGCGCGGTAGAGCGTGCGCAGGGTGTCGCCAAAGTCTTCATAGGTGCGCTCAGCGTCCGTCACTCGGCTGTGCAGGCCGTGGATCTCAGCCTGTGGATACAACGCCTGGATGCGCCGTGCGCAGGGCAGGGCGGAGGGGCCGAGGATAATGATGGCGGGGACGCTGGTCATAAGGTGTTCCATCTGTTCTGTGGGAGGGGCTTTAGCCGCGAGCTACATAAGGCATGTCGCTGCTAAAGCGGATCGCCGTCCGGCCCCTCCCACGGGTTATTTGCAGGCGGTTAACCGCGCCATTTCTCGCCGGGAATCACGATCATCGAGAAGTACGGTGAAGACATTGGCTCCACTTCATCCAGCGGCACGATGCGCTGGTTGCCCATGGTGGCGCGTTCGACGTAATGGGCGCGCTGGTCGATGCCCAGCTCCTGCAGCACACGGCGGACTTTCTCGAAGTTGCGCCCCAGCTTCATCACCACGGCGGCCTCTGCATCTTTCAAGCGCTGCTTAAGCTCGGCTTCGGGCAGCACGCCGGAGAGCACGCTCAAGGATTGGTTGCGGTACACCAACGGGGTGCCGAGCACCGAGGCGCAGCCGAGCATGGAGCACACGCCGGGCACCACTTCCACGTCGTAACGGTCGGCCAGGCGGTCGTGCAGGTACATATAGGAGCCGTAGAAGAACGGGTCGCCTTCGCAGATCACCGCCACGTCCTGGCCGGCGTCGAGCCGGGCGGCGATCTGCACCGCGCAGGTGTCGTAGAAGTCGCTGATCACATCTTCATAGCTCAGCGGCGTGGCGAGTTTTTCCGTGGTCACCGGATAGACCAGCGGCAGGCGCTGCTGCGTGTCCGTCAGGTGCTGTTCGATGATGCCGAAGGCGTTGCCGCCCTGGCCCTTGTTGGCTTTGGCCTTGGCCACAAAGTAGCCAACCACGGCGGCCGATTGCAGCAGGCGCAGGGCCTTGAGGGTGATCAGCTCCGGGTCGCCGGGGCCGACGCCTATGCCGAGCAGGCGGCCTTTTTGCACAGTCATCACTCCACCTCCGTGGCCAGGGCGTTGACCGCCGCCACCGCCATGGCACTGCCGCCGCGACGGCCACGCACAATTACATAGGGCACGCCACGGCTGTCGGCAGCGAGAGCGTCCTTGGACTCCGCCGCGCCGATAAAGCCCACTGGCATGCCGATAATCAGCGCCGGTTTCGGCGCGCCGGCGTCGAGCATTTCCAGCAGATAGAACAGCGCGGTGGGGGCGTTGCCGATCACCACCACGCTGCCTTCCAGGTGCTCGCGCCAGTGTTCCAATGCAACTGCCGAACGGGTATTGCCCAGCGCGCGGGCCTGCTCGATCACGCCGTCGTTATGCAGGGTGCAGATCACCGGGTTGTTGGCGGCCAGGCGCGGACGGGTGATGCCCTCGGCGACCATCCGCGCATCGCAGAGAATTGCCGCGCCCTTGGCCAGGGCGGCGCGGCCGGCAGCACCGGCCCCGGCGGAGAAGCGCAGATCCTGCACCACATCGACCATGCCGCAGGCGTGGATCACGCGCACTGCGAGTTTTTCCAGGTCTGCCGGGATCGCCGACAGGTCGGCCTCGGCGCGGATGGTGGCGAAGGACTGGCGGTAGATTTCCTGGCCGTCGCGGATGTACTCAAGCATCGCTGTTTCCTGTTGCGCAGTGGGCGGCGAACCAGTCGCCGGCCTCGTCGATAGTCATGGCGCTGGCCAGCAGTTGGCCGAAACCGGCCGCCTCGGGCGTGCGTTGATAGAGCTGGTAATGCCCGGCGCTGCTGGCCAGCAGGGTAAAGGGCGCGGTATGCGCGGCGGCGCAGGAGCGCGGGCAGGCGCTGAGATGCACGTGCGGCCGTGCGCTGCTGGCGCCTAGGCGCTCGGCGAGATGCAGGGCATCGGCCTTGCTGTCGGCCAGGCCTTTGCCGCAGGCGCTGGAGCCGGTGCAGGCGATCAGCTGGCTAAGCGGTTCCTGTGCATCGATCAGCAGGCCCAGTTCGGCCAGTTTGTGCAGCAGGTTGTCTGCCGAGCGCTCGGGGATATTTGGCAGCAGCAGGCCCTGCCAGGGCGTCAGGCGCAGGCTGGCATCGCCGTGCTGCTCGGCCAGATCGGCCAGGGCGTTGAGTTGTGCGGCGTCGATTCGACCCAGACGTGAAGCGGCGGCAACCATGCAAAGGGCGTTTTGCTGCTGTGGATAAATGCCCATCGGCGCGCGTGGGCTGACTGGTTTGTGTTGCCAATCGGTCGGTGGCGCCTGAACGGTAAAGGGCAGGCGCGTTTGCAGCTGTTGCAGCAGTTGGTGGGCGGGAATCACGCTCAGCAGCTGGCGCATCCGGCTGTGTTCGCTGCCAGCCAGTTCGATAAACAGCCTTAGCAATTGTTCCACCAGCGGCATGACTTGCTCAGCCTCGACCACGCCCAGCGGCCGGTCAGTCGGGCAGCCGGCCAGGCCAAAGGCCAGTCGGGTTGGCGTGCCAGGCAGGGCGCTTAGCCAGATATCGTGGCGGTGTTCGAGCATGGCCAGGGCTTCGCCGCCGTCCAGCTGCAGGGCGAACTTGGCCGACAGCCCATGCAGCGCCGGGGTGTTTTGCAGCAGGTCGAGCAGCGCGGCGGCCAGCGGGCGGGTATCGAGCAGGGCCTGCGGGTCGAGGCCGGCGGCGGGGCTGAGCAGTAGGTTGCGTACATCGTCGGAGGCTGGGTTGCTCGGGCCAAGGCCGGCGGCGAGCAGGCGTTCGATCAGTTCGGTCTGTTGGCCTGGCAGTACGCCGCGAATTTGCAGATTGCTGCGGTTGGTCAGCTCCAGCACACCGCTGGCGCAGCGCTCGGCCGCCTCGGCGATGGCGCGAGCCTGCTGACTGCTGAGTACGCCGCCGGCCAGCTTGACCCGGCAGATGCCGCCATCCAGCGCCTGTACGATGCGCAGCAGGCCGGGGCACGCGCTAGGGCGTGGGTCGGGCAGGTCGGCGGAGGTTGGACAGTCGTGCAAAAAGGGTCACCAACAACAAAGACGCGGCGACCGAACCAGCGAAATCCGCCCACAGGGGATTTCATGGCATCGGTACACCCCGCCCGATGTTGGCACTCGCGACTAGCGTCGTCGGCAGGTCTCCTGGCTGACAGGTCATCATCTGGCGCGGCCTTCCCAGTTTCCCAGTGGCGCAGTTGCGGCAGACTCGCTGTTTACAGTTGCGGGGGCAGCTCGGTCACGATCAGCGGATCGCTCCGGATTCCCTCTTAGGCCCCTCGCACCATGGCGGTGGGCACCGACGAAGGCTGTATTATGCCCGCTTTGTTTGATGCGCTGACACCCTAGCTTGTCGGGCGGGGGCAGAGGAGTGGGTATGACAGCCTGGTTAACCCTGGTGGGCATTGGTGAAGACGGTTATGCCGGCCTGGGTGAGGCGGCGCGTCGGGCGCTGGGCGAGGCGCAGTGGATTGTTGGCAGCCCACGGCAGCTGGCGCTGTTGCCCAGCAATCTGCCAGGGCAGCACGAACGCTGGCCGAGCCCCTTTAGCCTGGAGCCGGTACTGGCGCGGCACGGTACGCCGGTGTGCGTGCTGGCCAGCGGTGATCCGCTGTTCTATGGCGTGGGTGCGAGCCTGGCGCGGCAGCTGCCGGCTGAGGAATTGCAGGTGTTCTCTGCGCCCTCATCCGTCTCACTGGCTGCTGCTCGCCTGGGTTGGCCACTGCAGGACGTGACGGTGCTGTCGCTGGTGGCGCGGCCGTTGGCGGCGCTGCAGGCGCAGATTTTCCCCGGCGCGCGGCTGCTGCTGTTGAGCAATGACGGCGACAGCCCGGCGGCGGTGGCCGAGCTGCTGCGTGAACGCGGTTTTGGTCCCAGCCGTTTGACCGTTCTGGAGCACCTGGGCGGCGATCAGGAACGGCGCATCGATGGTCTGGCCAGCGATTGGGCATTGCCGCGCGCGGCCGACCTTAATTTGTTGGCAATCGACTGTGTGGCGGGCGCTGAGGCGCGCCTGCTGCCGCTGACGCCGGGTTTGCCGGATGATGCCTATCAGCACGATGGCCAGCTGACCAAGCGCGACGTGCGCGCTATCACCCTGGCGCGCCTGGCGCCGCAACCCGGTGAGCTGCTCTGGGATGTCGGTGCCGGCTGCGGTTCCATCGGCATCGAGTGGATGCGCGCGCACCCCAGCTGCCGGGCGCTGGCCATTGAGGCTGATGCCGGCCGTCAGGCGCATATCCAGCACAACCGCGATGCTCTCGGCGTGCCGGGTCTGCAACTGGTCGCCGGCCGCGCGCCCGAAGCTTTGGCCGGATTGGCTGCGCCGGATGCGATCTTTATCGGTGGCGGCGTGACCATCCCCGGCGTGCTGGAGCAGTGCTGGGCCAGCCTGAAACCGGGCGGGCGCCTAGTGGCCAATGCCGTGACCCTGCAAAGCGAAGCGGCACTGGTGGCCTGGCGCGAGCAGGTGGGCGGTGAGTTGACCCGTATCAGCGTGGCCCAGGCGCAGCCGTTGGGCGGTTTCGACACCTGGCGCAGCGCCTTGCCGATCACTCTGCTGGAGGTGCGCAAGCCGTGAGCCCGCGCATCCTGCTGCTTGGCGGCACTACCGAGGCCTTGCGTCTGGCGCGCCGTTTAAACCCCGAAGCCATCTACAGCCTGGCCGGGCTGGGTCGGGTGCCGGATGACTTGCCCTGCCAGGTGCGCGTTGGTGGCTTTGGCGGGGCCGAAGGATTGGCGGAGTTTATCCGCGAGCAGTGCATCGAACTGCTGTTGGATCTGACCCACCCCTATGCCGCACAGATCAGCGCCAATGCCGTCCGCGCCGCCGAGTTGAGCGGAATCGCCTGCTGGGCGCTGCGTCGTCCCGGCTGGCAAGCCGGCGAGGGTGATGACTGGCGTGAAGTGGATAACTGGGCCGGTTTGGTCGAAGCCCTGAAGGATTTCCGCCGTCCGCTGTTTACCCTGGGCCGCGAGCCGCTGGAACACCTGCACGAGATACCCCTGCATCAGCACTGGACCGTACGTTGTCTGACGGCCCAGCAAGGCGTGCCGCGTGCCGAGATTATCGGGGCGCGCGGGCCGTTCGCGCTGGACGAGGAACGCGCGTTATTCGCTCGCCTGGGCACCGATGTGCTGATCAGCAAGAACAGTGGCAGCCAGTCCACCGAGCCGAAATTGCAGGTGGCGCGCGAGTTGGGTTTGCCGGTATTGCTGCTGCGCCGGCCGCTCTTGCCGAGTGTGGACCGCGAGTTTGTTAGCCTCGAAGCGCTGACCGAGGCGCTGCAGTTATAGGGCAAGTTGGCCGCCGAGCGGTTGCCCCCCAAGGCAAAAAATCCCCTGTTAGACTGCCGCCCCGCTTTGGAGGCCGCCATGACCACGTCCGTTTCCCCTTACGCCCGCATTCTGTTTGTCGGCCCTGACCTGGCCGAGGGCGCGTTTGCTGAGCTGTTCCGCCGGCGCTTGGCTGAGCTGCGCGGGGAAGCGGCGTTGGCCGATATCGTCGATACCAGCGCAGGCTATGCGCCGCTCTGGCAGCGGGTTACCGAGGGCGAGCGGCCGTTGCTGGTGATTGATCTGGAGCCGCAGAGCAGCAGCCCGCACCTCGATTGGCTGCGCAGCGAGCTAGGCCAGCAGGCCAATCCCGATCAGCTGTTTGTCGCCAGTGCGATTGGCCAGGCCGAGGGCTTGCCGGTGGAGGCCGCCTGCGCGCTGATCGAGCGCCCCGAGCTGCACCTGCCTTGTGTCGGTGTGGCCGCGGTGCCGGGGCATCACGCCTGGTCGCAGATTCCGCCGCATGCGCAGCGCCTGCTGTTGTGCAACGGCCCGCGCTGCACCCGGCGCGGTGCGCTGGACCTGTGGAAAACCCTGCGTCAGCGCCTCAAGGCCGCCGGCAAACTGGAGTGCGAAGGCGGCGTGCATATCACCCGTACGCAGTGCCAGTTCCCCTGTGATCTGGGCCCGACGGCCAGCCTTTATCCGGCCGGTGAGTGGTTCCGCGTGCGCGATGAAGCCGAGCTGATCCGCCTGGTCGATGAGCGCCTGGTGGCCGGCCGCGCCGTGCCCGAGCTGCGCATTGATCAGAGCTGAGTGTGGGAGGGGCTTTAGCCGCGACTACAGCCGCTCTATCACTTATCAGAAGTCGCCGCTAAAGCGCCTCCCACAGATGTAACCCTCGTCCTTGAGCGGGCGGCCTTGTCGAGTTCACGTCTTGACTTGTGCTGGCGCGGATGGTCATATCCGCGCCGTTTCAGGTGTCTCACGCCGCCGTGCGTGAGGTTAAACGGGAAGTCGGTGCGCCCTTTGGGCTAGTCCGACGCTGCCCCCGCAACGGTAAGCGAGCGACGTCATCACGATGCCACTGTGCAGTTTCTGCATGGGAAGGCGATGGCTTCATGACCCTCGTAAGCCCGGAGACCGGCCTGATTCTTAGAACCTGTCTACCATCTGCTGCGCGTCGGCACTGCTGCGTTAAAAACAGGCTCGGAATGCTCATGTACAAAAGTACACTCCGCTTCCTTGCCTCTTTTTGCCTTGCATTGCTCTAGCTCGCGGAATCGTAAACAGGTTCTTAGGGATGTTGTGCGCTGCCAGTGATGCAGCGGCAACTCCCAACTGTTTGGCAACCCGCGGTGGGCGGGCGTTGACGCCGATCGTGGGTGCCTGTGCGCCCGTGTTTTGCTGTTGCGCGTTTCCATCGGGATTGCCGTGCCTATCCCTTTTGCGATGGAAGCATCATGGCGCGCTATCCCCTGTCTCAACTCTCTGTTTCCCTTGCCCTGTGCCTGGCCGGTACGGCTGTGGCGGGCGAGTCCCCGGTCAATTTGCCGGCCACGACCATTCAGGCCAAGGCTGCTGCGGAGGGCGAAAGCGATCTGCATACGCCCAGCAGCAGTGGTTCGCGCTTGGGCCTGACGGCCCTGCAAACCCCTGCCAGCACCAGCAGCCTGAGCGGCGCGCAGGTGCGCGGGCGCAACAACCTCAGCGTGCAGGACGCGGTCACCCGCACCCCTGGCATCAGCAGCATTGGCAGCCCCGGCAATGGCGGCACCGCACTGTCGGCGCGCGGCTTTACCGGGCACAGCGCGACCATGCAGCTGTACGACGGCACCCGTCAGTATGTCGGGGCCGGCACCGTGACCTTCCCGGTCGACACCTGGTCGGTGGAGCGCGTCGACGTGCTGCGCGGCCCGGCCTCGGTGCTGTACGGCGAAGGCGCGACCGGCGCGGTGATCAACGTGGTGCCGAAAAAGCCCTTTACCGGCGCCATCAGCAACCAGCTGCGCTTCGGTTACGGCAGCGACGATCGCCGCCAGGCCGCGCTGGACAGCGGTGGTTCGCTCAGCGATGCGTTGAGCTACCGGCTCAACCTCAATCAGCAGGCCAGCAATGGCTGGGTCGATGACGGCGAGTCGCAGAGCCAGGCGTTGAGCGCGGCCCTGCGCTGGGATGCCAGCGATGCGCTGAGTTTCACCCTGTCCCATGATCAGGGCGATCAGGACCCGCAGCGCTACCTGGGCACGCCGCTGGTCGCCGGCCAGTACCGCGAGAGCCTGCGCGAGAGCAATTACAACGTCGATAACGCCGAGATTCGCTACAACGACCAGATCACCCGACTGGTCAGCGACTGGCGGATCAACGATGCCCTGAGCGCCAGCAACCAGCTCTACTACATCAAAACCCAGCGCTACTGGCGCAATGCTGAGTCCTACCGCTGGCAGCCGGGTGATCAGGTCAAGCGCAGCGATTTCTACGAGATCAAGCACACCCAGGAGCAGGTCGGCGACCGTCAGACCTTCACCCTGGAGCACGCCCTTTTCGGTCTGGATAGCCGCAGCGTGGTGGGCGTGGACTACAACCGTATTCACTTCGCCCGTCAGCACGACTTTGCCAGCAGCTTTACTGACAGCGTGCCGCTCGCCGGCAGCGGTGGTGGCCAGTACCAGAGCACCGATCCACTGGGGTACGGCCCGCGCGAACGCAATCTGGCGCGGCAATTCTCGCTGTTCGCCGAGAACCGCACCCAGCTGACTGAGCGCCTGTCGCTGGTCAGCGGTGTGCGCCGCGATCAGGTACATATCGACCGCAGTAACCTGGTTGATGACTCGCGTAAGGACCGCAGCCTCAGCGGCGATAACTGGCGCGCCGGCTTGGTCTTCGAGGTCACGCCCGAGCTGTCGCTGTATGGTCAGTATGCCACTAGCACCGAGGGCGTGAGCAACCTGCTGACACTCAACCCGACCCAGCAGCAGTTCGACCTGAGCGAGGCCAAGCAAACCGAAATCGGCCTCAAGCAGGCGTTCTGGAATGGCCAGGGCGAATGGACGCTGGCTGCTTACCATATCGTCAAGGAGAAGCTGCTCAGCCGCGCCACCCCGACCGCGTCGACCGAGCAGATCGGCCAGCAGTCGTCCGACGGCCTGGAAGCCACCCTGGAGCTGGCGCTGGGGCAGGGCTGGCAGGTGTCGGCCAACGCCGCGTGGGTGCGCGCCGAGTACGACGACTTCACGGAAGCCGGTGGTGACCGCAGCGGCAATCGGCCGACCAACGTGCCACGGCGCACCGCCAACCTGTGGCTGAGCAAGGCGCTGAGCGAGCAGGTGCAGGCCGGTGTCGGCGCGCGTTATGTCGATGCGCGCTACGCCGACACGGCGAACAACGTGACGCTGCCGAGCTACACCGTGGTCGATGCCAACATCGGCTGGCAAGTGCTGGCGGACGTGCGTCTGGGGCTGGAGCTGAACAACCTGTTCGACCGCCAGTACGCCACCACCGGCAGCAGCGATGGCCAGCAGTGGTACCTAGGCGCGCCGCGTTCGTTGTTCGTCACTGCCGATTACCGTTTCTGATGCCGCACTTGCAGATCAGCGACCTGGCCTGGTCGCCCAACGGCGAGCAGGCCTTGCTCGACGGCATCGACCTGGCGGTGGGCGACGGCCAGCTGGTCGGTCTGCTCGGCCCCAACGGCAGCGGCAAGACCAGCCTGCTGCGCTGCGCCTACCGTTTTCAGCGGCCTGATCAGGGCTGTGTCGAGCTGGACGGCGAAGCGCTGTGGAGCCGTTCGCCGCGCTGGTGCGCGCAGCGGGTGGCGGTGGTGTTGCAGGAGTTTCCCCAGGACTTCGGCCTCACCGTGGCCGAAGTCGCCGCCATGGGCCGCACGCCGCACAAGGGCCTGTTCGATGGCGATGATCAGGCCGATCTCGCCCTGGTCGAGCAGGCATTGGCGCGGGTGGGTTTGACCGAGCACAAGCGCCAGGCTTTCGCCCACCTTTCCGGCGGCGAGAAGCAACGTGTGCTGCTGGCCCGCGCGTTGGTGCAGCAACCGACGCTGCTGATCCTCGACGAGCCGACCAATCACCTCGACCCGCGCTACCAGCTGGAGCTGTTGCGGCTGATCAAAAACCTTGGCCTGGCAACCCTGGCCAGCTTCCATGATCTCAACCTGGCAGCGGCCTTTTGCGACCGCCTGTATGTGCTCGACCATGGCCGCGTGGTGGCCAGCGGCACCCCCGCCGAAGTGCTGACGGAAGCGCTGCTGGCCGAGGTGTATGGCGTGCAGGCGCTGGTCGACCGTCATCCCCTCGCGGGGCACCCGCGTATTACCTGGATCAATCCATGAAGCGTTTTCTGCATTACGCCCTCTGCCTGCCGCTGCTGGGCGCGGCCCTGTCTGCCCAGGCGGTTACCGTCACCAGCTGCGACCGTCAGCTGACCATCGAACAACCGCCGCAGCGCGCAGTCAGTCAGGACATCAACCTGACCGGCATGCTGCTGGCCCTCGGGCTGAAATCGCGGATGGTCGGTTACAGCGGCATCAGCGCCTGGAAAACTCCCAACCCCGAGCTGATGGCGCAGCTGGCCGACTTGCCCGAGTTGGCCGCGCGGCATCCGTCGCTGGAAAACTTGCTCAACGCCGAGGCGGATTTCTTCTTCGCCGGCTGGAACTACGGCATGCGCGTCGGTGGTGAAGTCACCCCGGCCAGCCTGGCGCGGTTCGGCATTCCGGTGTATGAGCTGAGCGAGTCCTGCGCCCATGTCATGCCACGCCGGGTGGCCAGCCTGGAGGATGTCTACAACGATCTGCACAACCTTGGCCGCATCTTCGCCGTGCAGCCTCGCGCTGAGGCGCTGGTGCAGGGCATGCAGCAACGGGTGGCGGCGGTGCGTGCACGCCTGGCCGATAGCGGCCCGGCGCCACGGGTGTTTCTCTACGACAGCGGCGAGGAAAGCCCGTTTACCGCCGGCCGCCTGGCCATGCCACAGGCGCTGATCGAAGCCGCTGGCGGGCGCAATGTGATGGATGAGCTGGCCGCGAGCTGGGTGCGCGTTGGTTGGGAAGCGGTGATCAGCAGCGACCCCGAGGTGATTCTGATCGTCGATTACGGCGAGCGCAGCGCGGCGCAGAAGCGTGACTTTCTGCTGCAGCACCCGGCCTTGCAGGGGCTGACGGCGATCCGTGAACAGCGCTTTGTGGTGCTGCCGTACCTGGCCGTCACTCCGAGCCTGGACAACGCCGCCGCCATCGAAACCCTGGCCGCCGCACTGCACCCGCAGGCGTTCGGTCAATGATTCGCAGCCCGCGCGCCTACCGCCTGTTGTTGCTGGTGCTGGCCTTGGCGCTGGCGCTGTCCTGCGCCGCGTCATTGGGCTTTGGCGCCGCGCCGGTGCCCTTGCCGAGTGTGCTGGAGATCCTCGGCCAGCGCCTGTTTGACTTGCAGCCGGCGCAGGCGGTGAGCAGCGCCCAGGACAGCATCGTCTGGCTGATCCGTGCGCCACGGGTGGTGCTCGGTGCACTGGTGGGGGCCGGGCTGGCGCTGGTCGGCACGGCGTTGCAGGCGGTGACGCGCAATCCGCTGGCTGATCCACATCTGCTTGGGGTCAGCTCCGGTGCGGCGCTCGGCGCGGTGATTGTGGTGCTCTATCTGGGTGAGTTTATCGGCCTGCTCAGCCTGCCGTTGGCGGCCTTTGTCGGCGCACTGGTGAGCATGCTGCTGGTGCTGGCGATTGCCAGTCGCGGCGGTCGGCTGGAGAGTGATCGCCTGTTGCTGGCCGGGGTGGCGGTGTCGTTTGTGATGATGGCAGCGAGCAACCTGCTGCTGTTTCTCGGTGATCACCATGCCGCCAGTTCGGTGATCTTCTGGATGCTCGGCGGCCTTGGTCTGGCGCGCTGGGAACTGCTGTGGCTGCCGGCGCTGTGCCTGGCGCTGGCCCTGCTGCTGTTGCTCGGTCTGGCGCGGGCGCTGAATGCGCTGATGGCCGGTGAACACAGCGCCGTCAGCCTGGGCCTGGAGCCACGTCGGGTGCGTTTGCTGGTGTTTGTCTGCGCCTCGCTGCTGACCGGGGTGCTGGTGTCGCTGAGCGGTGCCATCGGCTTTGTCGGGCTGATCCTGCCGCACGTGGCGCGCTTTCTGGTGGGCGCCGAACACCGTCGCCTGCTGCCGGTGAGTGCGCTGCTTGGCGCGCTGTTTCTGGTCTGGGTGGATGTCGCCGCGCGCACCCTGCTGGCCCCACAGGACCTGCCCATCGGCATCGCCACTGCGGCGATTGGTGGGGTGTTTTTCGTGCTTTTACTGCGTCGGCGCTGAATCGCTAAAGTTTTTTTCAGCGCTGCTGTAACGCCTGTTCGTCTCGTCGCTCTAGTTGAATGCCGGCACACAAAACCCTTTTCGTCCGGCCAACCCAGATCACCCGAGGATACGCACATGAACATGAAATCTACCGCTGCTACTGGTGCTGCTATCGCTTTCGCTGCTGCCAGCCTGTTCGCTGGTCTCTCAAGCACCGTAGCAGTGGCTGAAGAAGCCAAAGTACATTGTTACGGCGTCACGTCCTGCAAAGGCCAGAATGACTGCAAGACCGCCGAAAACAGCTGCAAAGGTCAGGGTGCCTGCAAAGGTCACGGCTTCAAGTCGATGACCCTCGCTGAGTGCAATGCCGCCAAAGGTACTGTCGGCGAGTAAGTGAGCCGGGGCGGCCGCCGTGCGGTTGCCCCGCATCACCCTGCAAGGAGCCAGCAATGAATGCTCAACGCGGCAATCTTGGTTTCGGCCTGGGCCTGCGCAGCACCTATTACCAAGCCATTCTCGAACAACGGCCGGCGATCGACTGGTTCGAGATCGTCTCGGAAAATTATCTGGTAGCGGGCGGCAAGGCCCTCTACTTTCTCGATGCCATCGGCGAGCAGTACCCGCTGGTGATGCATGGCGTGTCGCTGTCAATTGGCGGCCCGCATGAGCTGGACCGCGACTACCTGCGCCAGCTCAAACACCTCGCCGCGCGCGTGCAGCCGGCGTGGATCTCCGATCACCTGTGCTGGAGCCGGGGCAATGCCCACCAGCTGCATGACCTGCTGCCACTGCCCTACACCGAGGAGAGCCTGCAGCATGTGGCCGCGCGGGTGCGCCAGGTGCAGGACGTGATCGAGCGGCCGCTGGTGCTGGAAAACGTCTCCAGTTACCTGCGCTGCGCCGATGATCAGTTCAGCGAATGGCAGTTTCTCGCCGCGCTCAGCGAGTTGAGTGGTTGCGAGCTGTTGCTGGACGTCAACAATGTCTACGTCAGTGCACGCAACCATGGCTTTGATGCCTGGACTTTTATCAGCAGCCTGCCCAAGCAGCGCATTCGTCAGCTGCACCTGGCCGGCCACAGCGATTACGGCAGCTACCTGATCGACACCCATGATCAGCCGGTCAGTGATCCGGTCTGGCAGCTTTATCAACGCACCCTGCAGCACCTCGGCCCGGTGTCCACGCTGCTGGAGCGTGACGATCATTTCCCCGATCTGGATGTGCTGCTCGACGAGCTGAATACCGCGCGCCGGTTTGCCGCCCAAGCACTGCAAGGCACAGCGCAATGCGCCTGAGTGACTGGCAGGCGCAGGTGCAGGCCTACCTGCAGGGCCCCGATGCCCAGCCTAATCCGGCGCTGCAGGCCAGTCTGCTGGGTAGTGCGGCGCTGAGTGCCGAACAGGGCCTGGCGATTTACCACAACGCCTACCGCGCGCGTCTGCTGGAGGCCTTGCGTGGTGACTATCCGGCGGTGCATGGCTGGCTCGGTGATGAG
This sequence comes from Pseudomonas sp. SG20056, assembly GCF_031764535.1. Lineage (NCBI taxonomy): Bacteria > Pseudomonadati > Pseudomonadota > Gammaproteobacteria > Pseudomonadales > Pseudomonadaceae > Pseudomonas > Pseudomonas sp. SG20056. The sequence continues at coordinate 4,436,587 of NZ_CP134499.1, read as the reverse complement.
GAATTCGATGCCCTGGCTCTGGCCTATCTCGACGCGCACCCCTCGCAGCATTTCAGCCTGCGCTGGTTAGGCGCAAAGCTGGCGGACTTTATCGACGGCTACCTGATTCCCGCACAGGCCGCGCCGCTCAGCGAGCTGGCGCGGCTGGAATGGGCCTTTACCCTGGCCTTTGATGCACCTGAAGGCCAGCCCCTGAGCCTGACGCAGATGGCCGAACTGCCGGCCGAAGATTGGCCGACCCTGCAGGTGCGTTTGCTACCGAGCGTGCAGTGGCTGGCGTGCCGGCATAACAGTCTGGCGATCTGGCGTGCGGGCAAGGAGCAGGATGACTTCCCCGGCAGCCAGCCACTGGTTGCGACAGAGACCTGTGTGGTCTGGCGTGATCAGCTGATTACCCGCTACCGCAGCCTGGCGGCCGATGAAGCGGCGGCACTGCAGGGCATGACTGTGCAGGGTTGGAATTTCGCCGAGCTGTGCGGCGAGCTGGCGAACCTGGGCGAACAGGCACCCGTGCAGGCGGTGAGCTGGTTGCGTCAGTGGCTGGCGGATGGGCTGTTGCAGCGGGCGGATCACCTCTCGCGTTGAGTGCTCTGTCCTGACAGGGCAATTTCCTTCAATACCCTGCGCCGTGCGCCTGTCAGCCTGGCACCTCCTTTGGTTGTGCTGACAGGTGTGTGATGAATACGCTGTTTTACTCCATGGCGGGTTTTGCCCTCGCTGCTTCGATCTCTCCCGGCCCGGTCAACCTGCTGGCGCTTAGTGCCGGCGCGACCCATGGGCTGCGCAGCAGCATGCGCCATGTCACGGGGGCGACGTTCGGCTTTACCGCGTTGTTGCTGGCTATGGGCCTGGGTTTGCAACAGCTGTTGCAGCAGTGGCCGGTGCTGACGCAATGGGTGGCCTGGTTTGGCGTCGCCTTTCTGTTGTACATGGCCTACGGTCTGGCCCGGGCTGACGGGCAGCTGAGTGGCAACGCCGCGCAGCAGCGCCCGTCGCTGTTCAAGGGCGCGCTGATGCAGTGGCTCAACCCCAAGGCCTGGCTGGCCTCGATGGCAGGCATGGGCGCCTATGCGGCAGATGGTGATCTGTGGCGGGTGGGGCAGTTCGCGGCGCTGTATTTCGTGATCTGTTATCTGTCGATCAGTTGCTGGGCGCTGGCCGGGGTTTACCTGCGCCAGTACCTGGAGAATCCGCTGTACCTGCGCCGGTTCAATCGCGGCCTGGCCTTGCTGCTGGTGCTGTCGGCGGTTTATCTGCTGGTCTGATCAGGCGCGGCGGTATTGCCCGGGGGTGGCGGCGAGCAGCTGTTTGAAGGTGCGCTGCAAGTGCGCCTGGTCGGCAAAGCCGGCGTCCAGCGCCACCTCGGCAATCGACTCGCCGCGTTTCAGCCCGGCCTGGGCCACTTGCACGCGGCAGTTGAGCAGGTAGGCATGCGGCGTCATGCCGTAGTGTTGGCGGAAACTGCGAATCAGGTACGAGGGCGATAGCTCGGCGGCGCTGCAGATGTCTTCCAGCTTGAGCGTTTGGGTGCAGTGCGCGCGGATAAATTCTGCGGCCAGACGAATGCGCGGGTTGTCCTCGCGGATCGGAGCCGGTGCGGGGGCCAGGCGCTGTTGCAGGGTGCTGAAATAGTCGATCAGGGCGCACTCTTTGCGCAGCTGATCGACCGACGCGGCGTTGAGCAGGTCGTATAGCTGATTGAGGCCGTTGAACAGTTCAGGGTCGCGGCTGAGGATGGCGGAGAAGGGCTGCAGTTGCGGGTTGTGGCCGAACCCCAGCTGGTGTTGCAGCTCGCCCAGCCAGGCGCTGTCGATATAGAACATGCGATACGACCAGGGCTGCCCATCCACGGGGTTGCAGGCATGCACGTCACCCGGGTTCATCAGTACCAGCGTGCCGGCCGCGACCTGCTCGCGCGCCTTTTCATTGAGGTAGGTGCTGCGGCCTTGGGTGATGGTGCCAATCGAAAAGCACTCATGGGAATGCTTGGCGTAGCACAACAGACGGCCATCGAGGGCTTCGCGCGTTTCCACGAAGGGCAGCGCCGGGTCGCGCCAGAAGCGTGGGGTGGTGGCCTGTTGCTCAGTGCTCATCATGCGTCCCTGGCGTAATCGTCGTATAGCCAGCGCTGACTATAGCGGCCGCAGGCGCTTGTTCAAACAGTCGAGCCGCTGCGCTCTGCACGGCGCGGTGCTTTGTCTTACCATGCCGGCTCCGCCTTGTTGCGAGCCGCGCATGTCTGCATTTTTGTTGCGTTACCGCGTTGCCCTGATCGTCCTGCTGATTCTGCTCGGCCTGCTGGCGAGCATCTGGCTGGCCGGGCGTTATGCCGAGCAGCGCGCCTGGCAGATTCGCAGCCTGGAGGCGCGCGGACAGTTGCAGCTATATGCGCAGTCGATCCACACCCTGGTCGAGCGCTTCCGCTCGGTGCCCGAAGTGCTGGCGCTGGACAGCGATATCAAGTCGCTGCTGCGTGCGCCGACCGATAGCCTGCTGCGCAGCAAGCTCAACGAGCGCCTGGAACAGCTCAACAGCGCCGCCGGTTCCAACGTGCTGTACCTGCTCAACGCGAAAGGCGAAACCCTGGTGGCCAGCAACTGGCGTGACTGGAGCAGTTTTGTCGGCAACAACTACGCCTTCCGCCCGTATTTTCAGGATGCCGTTCGCCAGTCCTCCGGGCGCTATTTTGCGGTGGGCGTGACCACCGGCATCCCCGGCTATTTTCTCTCCCATGCGGTGCGCGACGACGACGGCACGGTGCTCGGCGTGCTGGTGGTCAAGCTGGAGCTGGAAGAGTTGCAGCGCGAATGGGCCAGCCAGCCCGGCGTGCTGCTGGTGGCCGATAGCTACTCGGTGGTTATCCTCAGCAACCGCCCGGCCTGGCGTTTTCTCGCCCTCGACAGTTTGAGCGAGCAGGCCCGCGCCGAGCTGGTGGAGGTGCGCAAATACGCCGAACAGGCGTTGCAGCCGCTGGCCAGCACGCTGCGCCGCCAGATCGACAGCGACAGCCAGTGGCGCCGGGTCGATGGCCCGGATGGCCCGCGTGATTATCTCTGGCAACGCCAGGCCCTGGGCGATGAAGGCTGGACCCTGCACCTGCTGCACGAGCCGAAAACCCTGGTCGACAGCGTGCGCAGCTACCGCCTGGCCGCCGCCGGGGTGTGGATGACCCTGGCGTTTCTGCTGCTCTACCTGGCCCAGCGGCGTAAGACTCAGCGTCTGCAGGCCGGCATTCGTGAACGCCTGGAGCGTGAAGTGGCGCTGCGTACCGCCGAGTTGCGCGAGGCTCAGGAAGGCCTGGTGCATGCGGCGAAGATGGCGGCGTTGGGGCAGATGTCGGCGGCCATGGCCCATGAAATCAACCAACCGCTGACTGCCATGCAGATGCAGCTTGGCAGCCTACGTTTGCTGCTCGATAGCGGTCGCCAGGACGATGTGCGCGAAGGGCTGCAGCGTATCGATGGCCTGCTGCAACGCATTGCTGGGCTCACCGGTCACCTGAAAACCTTTGCCCGCAAAAGCCCGGCGGGTCTCAGCGAGCGTCTGCGTTTGAGCGATGTGCTGGAGCAGGCGCTGCAATTGCTGGCGCCGCGCCTGCGCAGCGAACAGGTGCAGCTGCACAGCGAGATCGACAGCGAGGCGCGGGTGCTGGGTGACGCGATTCGCCTGGAACAGGTGCTGCTCAATCTGCTGAACAATGCCCTGGATGCCATGGCGGACAGCACCGTGCGGCAACTGCAGATTCGTATCGAGCGCCAGGCCGAGCAGTGCCTGCTGAGCATCGCCGACAGCGGCGGCGGCATTGCCAGCGAGGCGCTGGAGCATGTGTTCGAGCCGTTCTTTACCACCAAGCCGGTGGGTGCCGGACTGGGCCTGGGGTTGGCGGTGTCCTACGGTATCGTCCGCGAACTGGGCGGCAGCCTGGAGGCGGCCAATGGCGAGCAGGGCGCGGTGTTTACCCTGCGCCTGCCGGCCGCACCCTAAATCATGTGGGAGGGGCTTTAGCCGCGAAACACGGGTGTCTTTGTCGCGGCTAAAGCCCCTCCCTCTAGGCGGTATTCCATCGTCAGTTGCTGAATCGCCACAGGAGTGTTGTTTTCCCAGATTCCTTCCGGGCTACACTGCCCGCCGATTTAAAGAGGGGGAAATGCCATGACTGGGCAGGTAATAGTCGTCGACGATGAAGCGGCAATCCGCGAGGCCGTGCAGCAGTGGCTGGAGCTGTCCGGCTTTCGCGTGCACAGCTGTGCCACGGCGCAGGCCGCGCTGGCGCTGGTCGACCGTGACTACCCCGGCATCATCATCAGCGATGTGCGCATGCCCGGCACCGATGGCCTACAGCTGCTCGACAGCGTGCTGGAGCGCGACCGCGACTTGCCGGTGATTCTGATCACCGGGCATGGCGATGTGCCGATGGCGGTGCAGGCGCTGCGCCAGGGCGCCTATGACTTTATCGAAAAGCCCTTTACCCCCGAACGCCTGCTCGACAGCGTGCGCCGCGCGTTGGACAAACGCCGTCTGGTCTGTGAGAACCGCCAGCTGCGTCAGCAGTTCGCCCTCAAGGACCATATCGAGGCGCAGCTGCTCGGCGTCTCGCGGTCGATGGAAACCCTGCGTCGGCAGATCCTCGAACTGGCCGGCACCTCGGTGAATATCCTCCTGCGTGGCGACACCGGCAGCGGCAAGGAGCGGGTTGCCCGTTGCCTGCATGATTTCAGCAACCGCGCCGGCAAGCCGTTTGTCGCGCTGAACTGCGCGGCGATTCCCGAGCACCTGTTCGAGAGCGAGCTGTTCGGCCATGAAAGCGGCGCCTTTACCGGCGCCCAGGGCAAGCGTATTGGCCGCATCGAACATGCCGACGGCGGCACGTTGTTCCTCGATGAGGTGGAAAGCCTGCCGCTGGCCCAGCAGGTCAAACTGCTGCGCGTGTTGCAGGAGAAAACCCTGGAGCGCCTCGGTTCCAACCGCAGCATCCAGGTCGACCTGCGGGTGATCAGCGCGGTCAAGCCGGATCTGCTCGATGAGGTCAAGGCTGGGCGTTTCCGTGAAGACCTCTACTACCGGCTGAATGTCGCCACCCTGCGCATTCCGCCGCTGCGCGAGCGCCGTGAAGATATTCCGCTGCTGTTCGAACACTTCGCCAACCAGGCCGCGCAACGCCATGGCCGTGAGACACCGAGCCTGGCACCGAGCGAGCTGACCCGGCTGCTCGGGCACGACTGGCCGGGCAACGTGCGCGAGCTGATCAACGCTGCCGAACGCCATGCCCTGGGCTTGAGTGGCGGTGTGGAGGGCGACGATGGCCTGCCGCAACAGTCGCTGGCCGAGCAGATGGAGGCTTTCGAAGCACAGTGCCTGCACCGCGCCCTGCAGCATTGCCAGGGCAATATCGCCGAAGTCATGACACTGCTGCAGCTGCCACGCCGCACCCTTAACGAGAAGATGCAGCGCCACGGTCTACTGCGCAGCAGCTATCGGCCGGCCGGCAGTGCTGATGACGAGTGAGAACTAGTCGGCGGAATTTCGCTTATCCAGGTTTTTGCACTGGCGGATTTCCGCTCACCATCGCCGCCAGGCGGGCCGTGTTTGGCAGGTTAAAGGCTCTAGCACGGGCTTTTCTCTCACTGGCACGGCATCTGCTATAGCTCTTGTCAGCCAGGCACTCGATTGCCTCGGCCTCATAAGAAAGACAAGAGGTGAATCCCATGCACTGCCCCGCAGCATCTGCGCGCCTGTCGCGCTCGGCATCCACTGCCCATCTCTTGTGCGCTCGGCTCAGGCCGCGCGTGAGCCTCTGCTCCTTTTCGCCATTGCGTTAGTCCCGGCGCTGCATTGCCACCTGGGTGGCGCGCAGCGTCTACAGTGAAAACCTCTGCATAAAGCCATAACAACGACGGAGATTCTTCCATGCGAATGACCAAACGATTCAGCCTGTTTGCTGCTGCCGCAGCCTTTACCGCGAGCACCGCGGTACTCGCCGCCCCGACCTTTATCAACGTGCTGACCGGTGGTACCAGCGGTGTGTACTACCCGATTGGCGTAGGCCTGTCGCAGCTCTACGGCAACGGCATCGACGGCGCCAAAACCTCGGTGCAGGCGACCAAGGCCTCGGTGGAAAACCTCAACCTGCTGCAAGCCGGTCGCGGTGAACTGGCCTTCGCCCTCGGCGACTCGGTAGCCGATGCCTGGAATGGCGTGGAAGACGCCGGCTTCAAGGCGCCGCTGAGCAAGCTGCGGGCGATTGCCGGCACCTACCCGAACTACATCCAGATCGTTGCCAGCAAGGAATCCGGTATCACCACCCTGGCGGATCTGAAAGGCAAGCGCATCTCCGTCGGCGCGCCGAAATCCGGCACCGAGCTGAACGCCCGCGCCATCTTCAAGGCCGCTGGCCTGAGCTATGAAGACATGGGCAAGGTGGAGTTTCTGCCGTACGCCGAGTCGGTCGAGCTGATCAAGAACCGTCAGCTGGATGCCACCCTGCAGTCCTCGGGCCTGGGCATGGCGGCGATTCGCGACCTGGCCGCGACTCTGCCGATCAACTTTGTCGCCATCCCGGCGGAGATCACCGCGAAGATCGACAACGCCGCCTACCAGGCTGCCTCGATTCCAGCCGGCACCTATGACGGTCAGGACAGCGATGTACCGACCGTGGCCATCACCAACATCCTGGTCAGCCATGACGGCGTATCCGATGAAGTGGCCTACCAGATGACCAAACTGATGTTCGATAACCTCGAGCGCCTGGGCAACGCCCACTCGGCGGCCAAGGACATCAAGCTGGAAGGCGCCGCCAAGGGCCTACCGATTCCGCTGCATCCGGGTGCCGAGCGCTTCTACAAAGAAGCCGGCGCACTGTAAGGCTGCTGAAGGGTTGAGGGTGTAGGTTGGCGCTGTGCGCAGCGTCAACCTCTCCGGACACGAGCTAGAGCTGCGAATAAAACCGGCGTGCAGGCCACGGCAGGTTTTGTTGGCGACTCTTGCGCTATCGACGTTGTAACGAGGGTGTGACCTTCATGAGTGAGCAAAACCAAGGCCTCGCCGCCAACCCCAGCGATTGGCCGAAAGCGCTGTTTTATGTCGCGCTGCTGTTCTCCATCTTCCAGATCATCACCGCGGCCTTCCACCCGGTATCCAGCCAGATTCTGCGTGCCGTGCATGTGGGCTTTCTGCTGCTGGTGGTGTTTCTCTGTTTTCCCGCCCGTGGCAAGGAGCAGCCTTGGCAGCCGCTGGCCTGGCTACTGGGCATGGCCGGCATGGCCACGGCGTTTTACCAGTGGTATTTCGAAGCCGATCTGATTCAGCGTTCCGGTGATCTGACCCAGAGCGACATGGTCGTCGGCCTGGTGCTGATCGTGCTGGTGTTTGAAGCCGCTCGGCGGGTGATGGGCATTGCCCTGCCGCTGATCTGCGCGCTGTTTCTCGCCTACGGCCTGTTCGGCCAGTACCTGCCGGGCGACCTGATGCACCGTGGCTATGCCATCGACCAGATCGTTAACCAGCTGGCCTTCGGCACCGAGGGGCTGTACGGCACGCCGACCTATGTATCGGCCACCTATATCTTCCTGTTTATCCTGTTCGGCGCGTTCCTCGAACAGGCCGGGATGATCAAGCTGTTCACCGATTTCGCCATGGGCCTGTTCGGCCACAAACTCGGCGGCCCGGCCAAGGTGTCGGTGGTGTCGTCGGCGCTGATGGGCACCATCACCGGTTCGGGCGTGGCCAACGTGGTCACCACCGGCCAGTTCACCATCCCGCTGATGAAGCGTTTCGGCTACAAGCCGGCGTTTGCCGGTGGCGTGGAAGCGACCTCGTCGATGGGCAGCCAGATCATGCCGCCGATCATGGGTGCGGTGGCCTTTATCATGGCCGAGACGATTAACGTGCCGTTCTTCGAGGTGGCCAAGGCCGCGTTGATTCCGGCGCTGCTGTATTTCGGTTCGGTGTTCTGGATGGTTCACCTGGAAGCCAAGCGCGCCAACCTGCAGGGGCTGCCGAAAGACCAGTGCCCGAATCCTTGGACGGCGATCAAAGAGCGCTGGTATCTGCTGATTCCGCTGTTCATCCTCATCTACCTGCTGTTCTCCGGACGCACGCCGCTGTTCTCCGGCATGGTCGGCCTGGCCCTGACCGCCATCGTGATTCTCGGCTCGGCGATCATCCTGCGGGTGTCGTCCAAGGTCATGCGCTTTGCCTTCTGGATTGCCCTGGGCGTGCTCTGCGCCGGCTTCTTCCAGCTCGGTATCGGTGTGGTGTTTGGCGTCGTCGCGCTATTGGTGGCGGTGTGCTGGTTTATCAAAGGCGGCCGCGACACCCTGGTGATCTGCCTGCATGCGCTGGTGGAAGGCGCACGCCATGCCGTGCCGGTGGGCATTGCCTGCGCCCTGGTGGGGGTAATTATCGGCGTGGTCTCGCTGACCGGGGTGGCTTCGACTTTTGCCGGCTACATCCTCGCCATCGGCCAGGACAACCTGTTCCTCTCGCTGGTGCTGACCATGCTCACCTGCCTGGTGCTGGGCATGGGCATCCCGACCATTCCCAACTACATCATCACCAGTTCGATTGCTGCGCCGGCGCTGCTGGAGCTGGGCGTGCCGCTGATCGTGTCACACATGTTCGTGTTCTATTTCGGCATCATGGCCGACCTTACGCCGCCGGTGGCGCTGGCCTGTTTCGCAGCCGCACCGATTGCCAAGGAAAGCGGCCTGAAGATCAGCCTGTGGGCGATTCGCATCGCCGTGGCCGGGTTTGTGGTGCCGTTTATGGCGGTCTATGAGCCGGCGCTGATGCTGCAGGGCGACAGTCTGTTGGCCACCCTTTATGTGGTGCTCAAGGCACTGCTGGCCATCGGCATCTGGGGAGTGGTGTTTACCGGTTACCTGCAGGCCAAACTGAGCTGGTGGGAGCGCGCGCTGGGCTTTGCTGCCGGTGCCAGCCTGATCCTGGCGACACCGATGAGTGACGAGATCGGCTTCGCCCTGGCTGCGCTGTTTATCGCCCAGCACTTCTGGCGTGCGCATCGCGCCCAGGTAGCGGCGGCGTGATCGGCCTGTGCCTGGGTTTGGCGGGCGCGGTATGGGCAGAAGTGCCCACGCCCAGCTTTACCCTGGCCTGGACACACACGATAGAGAAGATTCGTTGGGAAGAGGATTACCGCGTGACGCCTGAGGGATTGCTGCTCGGCGAAGCGCGGGTCAAGGGTTCCGGGGCCGGTATGGAGATTCCAGACGGCGCCGAACTGCGCGAGGGCAGCTGGCATTACCAGCGTCAGCTACCACCCTTGCAACCACTGCGTTTGGGGCGAACCCCCGAGGCAGGGGATTATCAACTGTGTTTCAACCAGCGTTGCCACTCGATGAGTGAATGGCTCGGCCCGCCACAAGCGACCCAGCCGGCGTTGGAACTCTGGAGCTGTGAGCAAAGCTCCCCGGCCGCCTCGGCGGCAGGCCAGGACGACGGCTAAGGCGGCGTCTGCTCCCGGGCCACAAGCCCTGGTTGTTGTAGAGGAGAACCCCCATTTGGCCCAGCCGGTGGGGGTTTTGTTCGTTTGCAGTAAGGGTTAGCTTCAGCCGATTGACTGACAAGCAGGATGTTATGAGCACCATCACCTATTACCTGGACATGCAGCACCCCGAGCAGATCCGCGCCAAGCCGCTGCCGGCTGACCTGAGCGTGGTGGAATGCCATCTCAAGCAGTTTCAGCTCAACCGCTTTCTCTACCAGCTGGTTGGTGAGCCCTGGCAGTGGACCGACAAACTCAGCTGGACGGACGCGCAGTGGCGCGAACTGATTGAGCAGCCCAATCACCGCACCTGGGTGGCCTATCACCAGGGCGCCATCGCCGGCTATTACGAGCTGCTGCGCGATGCCGACGGCGCGGTGGAGATTCTCTATTTCGGCCTGGCTGAGGCCTTCTTCGGCCAGGGTTTTGGCGGCCCGCTGCTGACTCACGCCCTGCAATCTGCCTGGGCCTGGCCCGGCACCACCAAGGTCTGGGTGCATACCTGCAGCCTGGATCACCCCAGCGCGCTGGCCAACTACCAGGCGCGCGGCCTGCGTATCTACCGTGAAGAGGTCGAGGTGGACGCGTCCTAAGAGGGTCTACGCTTGCAGGGTCGCCCACTTATTTCAGGAGCCGCTTATGCACCGCGTTCTTAGCAACCCCCTGTTACTCAGCCTCTGCCTGTTGCCCGCCCTGGCCAGCGCGGTGGACATCCAGCCCGGCCTCTGGGAAATCAGCTCGAACAATATGCAGGTCGGCGGCCAGGCAGTGTCGGGGATGGAACAGATGCTCGAGCAGATGAAAAACCTGCCGCCCGAGCAACGGCAAATGATGGAGCAGATGATGGCCCAGCAAGGCGTGCAACTGGGCGACAAGGGCGTGCGCATCTGCATGAGCGAAGCGCAGATCAAAGCCCAGCAGATCCCCATGCAAGACCCCGAGTCCGGCTGCAGCAATGAAGTCACCGAGCGCAGCGACGAGCTGTGGAAATTCCGCTTCAGCTGCCCCAACGGCCAGGGCGAAGGGGAGACGCGCTTTGTCAGCGACAAGGAATTCACTTCAACGGTCAACGGCACCTTCGACGGCCAGAGCAGCAGCATGCAAAGCCACGCGCGCTGGGTGGCGGCGGATTGCGGGACGTTGCAGCCGCAGTAAGCCGCTGAGGTGAGTCACTGGCCGTTAAGCGGGTCGCTGATGCCGTGGCGTTCCTTCAGCGTCTGCACCAGCTCGGCCTGGCTGGTGAGGAAGGCGTCGAACTGCTTGATCACTTTGGGGTGGTTGATGCTGGAAAGGAAGTAGTGGTCATTCTGATAGGGCAGTTTGGGGTCGAACACCAGGCTGTTTTCCGCGCTGTTGTAGAACTGATGACGCACCACTTGCGGGTTGAGGTAAACGCCGTCGACGCGGTCACTCATGGCCATGGCCAGCAGCGAGTCGATCTGGTTGGCCTGGATCAGCAGGATCTTGCCGGCCTTGATGTCATTCAAGTACGGCCAGGGGGTAAAGCCGCGCTGGGTGCCGAGGCGGCGCAGGCGCTGTGTGCCCTTGCCGAGAAACTGCGGCTTGACCAGCACGCCATCGATGGCCGGCGCCGCTGCCTGGCTGTAATGCAGGGTGTGGCCTTGTTTCAGGTCGCCATTCCAGCGCGGGTTGTCCGGGTATTTGAAATCCACCCGGTTGCTGAGAAATTCGCTAAGCAGGCGCCGCACCGGCAGTGGTTGGTAGATAAATTCATGGCCCTGGTGCGTGGCGAAGGCGTCGAGCAGGTCGCGGCCGTAACCCAGATATTGACCATCCTGCACGTTGGAGTAAGGCAGGTAGGGCTGCAGCTCGACCCCGATCTTGAAGGTCTCTGCCTGTGCCGACGACAGCAGCTGGAATGACAGGCATGCCAGCAAGGGCAGCAGGAGTCTCATGGACGACATCTCGTACAGCGACCCTAAGGCCTTAGCCAAACCATAGCTAATAGCTCGGCAAAGCGGGAGTTTTGCCACAGAGATAATCTGACCCAAAGTGCAAAAAACCGCCGGGTAAAGGGCCGTAATGGCCGCCAATACTGGCCTTGCGCCTGCACGAATGAGCTATGGCTGTTACCCTGTACCCCGCAGCCGCCGGTTTTGCGGCTGTACGAGTAGGGCAATCCGTCCTCGTGCGCGTAATGCGTGCCACACGCCAAAGGAGCATTCCATATGGAAAAAGACCCTTCGTCTGACACGACCCCGCAACCAGAAGCGGCAATTCTGGACGGCATCCCCGCCCCTTCGGGCGAGGCTAATCTGATCGATACCGACTACGTCATCGGTCAGGACAACATCAAAGGGCAGTTCTCTTTCTCCCTCGACATCCACGGCAAGGTTTTCAGCATTTCGGCACTGACCATCGTGCTGTTTGTGGTGCTGACCCTGGCCCTGCAAAACCAGGTGGAGCCGTTGTTCAGCGCCATGCGCGGCTGGCTCACCCATCACCTGGCCTGGTTCTTCCTCGGTTCGGCGAACATCTTCGTACTGCTCTGCCTCGGCCTGATCGTCTCGCCGCTGGGTAAGGTACGCCTCGGCGGTATGGATGCCACGGCGGACTACAGCTACGTCGGCTGGTTCTCCATGCTGTTCGCCGCCGGTATGGGCATCGGCCTGATGTTCTACGGCGTGGCCGAGCCGATGTCGCACTTCTCGGCAGCCATGGGCGGGGTCAGCGTCGGTGAAGACGGCTTACGCACCGACTGGGCGCCCCTGGCTGGCGCTGCCGGTGATGCCGAAGGCGCAGCGCGCTTGGGTATGGCCGCGACCATCTTCCACTGGGGCCTGCACCCCTGGGCGATCTACGCCATAGTCGCCCTGGCGCTGGCGCTGTTCTCCTTCAACAAGGGCCTGCCGCTGTCGATCCGCTCGATCTTCTATCCGATTCTCGGTGAGCGCGTGTGGGGCTGGCCGGGGCATATCATCGACATCCTCGCGGTGTTCGCCACCCTGTTCGGCCTGGCCACCTCCCTCGGCCTGGGTGCGGAACAGGCAGCTGCCGGCCTGGACAAACTGTTCGGCATCGCCGCCACAGACGCGAGCAAGGTACTGCTGATTATCGGCATCACCGCCATCGCCCTGGTGTCGGTACTGGCGGGTTTGGACAAGGGCGTCAAACGCCTGTCCGAGCTGAACATGGGCCTGGCCATTTTGTTGCTGCTGTTCGTGATCATCGCCGGGCCGACCCTGGCCATCCTCACCGGCTTCTTCGACAACCTCGGCGCTTATCTGCAGCATCTGCCGGCGCTGTCCAATCCGGTCGGCCGTGAAGACGCCAACTTCAGCCAAGGCTGGACGGCCTTCTACTGGGCCTGGTGGATCAGCTGGTCGCCGTTCGTGGGCATGTTTATCGCCCGCGTCAGCCGTGGCCGCACCGTGCGTGAGTTTCTGATTGCCGTGCTGCTGGTGCCGTCGCTGGTGTCGGTGCTGTGGATGACCGCCTTCGGTGGCACCGGCATCAGTCAGCTGGTCAGCGATGGCTTTACCGGTGTGCAGGACGCCGCGCTGGAGCTGAAGCTGTTTGCCATGCTGGCGGAACTGCCGTTGGCGGAGATCAGCTCGTTTATCGGCATCGTGCTGGTGATCGTGTTCTTCGTCACCTCGTCGGACTCCGGCTCGTTGGTGATCGATACCATCACCGCCGGCGGCAAGGTCAACGCGCCTGTGCCGCAGCGGGTGTTCTGGGTGGTGATCGAGGGCATCATCGCCATCGCCCTGCTGCTCGGCGGCGGCCTGGTAGCCCTGCAGGCCATGGCGGTGTCGACGGGGTTGCCGTTTACCATCGTGCTGCTGGTGGGCTGTGTGTCGATCGTCAAAGGCTTGATGAGCGAACCGCGCTGACCGCTGTTGGCAGGTAGTACAAGAGCGCGCCTTTGGGCGCGCTTTTTTATGCCCGGCGTTTGGGTGCAGCGGCGACGGACAACGGTGTTGCTTGTCTCTTCGCTACTGCTGCTGGCGCCGCAGCCATTCAGCGGCCACGTCGCCCATTGTTTTGGGCGACCCATCTTTTATCCACGCCATAAACGCGCGATTAAATTGGAAACCTGGGCCGCAAGCTTCCGTCAAAAACGGCGAACATTCTGTGTATTTCGATAGGTCGTAGTGATCGGTGTTTCTGCCGTTATTCTGTCGCTGTGCCAGTCGAAACTAGTCATCCTGAGTTCTCTAAGTCGTAAATCCGGGCTGGGTTATTTAGAAGGCTTGTTCAGCGTATAAATCAAGCGTGGTGGTGTGTGCCGCCCAAGTCGATTCCGAGTAGCGGCCTCAACTCCACAATTCCCCCACCGGCGTATCCGCCGCATAGCGCGTCGCCACCTGCGCCTGCAGCAATTCGGCAGTGGCCAGCGCATCGGTCAACGCATGGTGCGCCTGGTACAGCGGTAGGTTGTAACGCAGGCGGGTATCAGCCAAACGGATCGACACCGGCTGGCGGCCCAGCAAGCGGCCCAGCCAGCCCGGTTGGCGCTTGGGATACAGGCGCGCCTCCAGCTGCATGGTGTCGATCACCGGGAACTGCAAACCTTCGCCCACTTGCTGGCGCAGCGCCTGGTCGAGAAAGCTGCGCTCGATGTTGCGGTAGTGCACCACCATCACCTTGCCGGCCATGACCGTCAGCAGCTCGTCGAGGATTTGCTCTAAGCGCGGCGCGTGGCGGATGTCGGAGTGGGTGATGTGGTGGAAGGTCACCGATTCGCCGCTCAGCTCGCTGGCCGGTTTGACCACCCAGTAGCGTGCTGCGCCGCAGCGGATGCGTTGCAGGCTGAAGGGCAGCAGGCCGAGGCTGACGATGGCGTGCTGGTTGGCGTCCAGGCCGGTGGTTTCCACGTCCAGGGCCAGTAGCGGCACCTGCTCCAGCGGGGTGTCGGCGGTTACGCAGCCGGCCCGGTAGAAGGCTTGCAGGCGTGGGTCGCGGGCGCTGCTGGCGAGTTCGGCAAAGCGCGCGGCCCAGTCCAGTGCTGTGGCGGTCACAGGGTTTTGCCCGGTTGTGCAGGGTAGCGGAAACGCAGGAATTTCTGCGCGTTGCTGAGCACGCCAAAGGCTTCCTTGAGGGTGTGCCGTTCGCTGGCGGACAGCGTTGCCGGTTCGATGTAGTTGCCCGGCGGGCGCCCTTCGGCCACGGCCAGGGCTTGGTGGCGCACCCGCACCAGGCTGAGAAACTCCAAAGCGTAGCGCAGCTGGCTGATGGCTTCGGGCTGCAGCAGTTTGGTTTTGCCGATGGCGTCCAAGCGCTCCAGGGAGTTCTGCGCTTTGCTGCCGCAGGCTAGGGCGTGCACGCGGATCAGGTCGGTGAGCGGCGCGGTGCCACGGCCCTTGAGGTTGATGATGTGCTTCTGCTGGCCGTCGGTTTCCATCACAAAGGTGCGGAAGAAGCCCAGCGGTGGCGTGCGGTTGAGGGCGTTGCGCGCCAGGGCGGCAAGGAAGGCCGGGTTGCTGCTGGCTTTCTGCGCGAGCAGGTCTTTGAGGTTTTCCACCAGTTCGACCTCGCCATACACGCCGTCGAGGTCGAAGAAGATGCAGCTGTTGAGCAGGGTTTGCGGCTTGGGTTGGTCGATCCACTGCTGGAAGTAGTCGCGCCAGACACTCAGCGGCTGCCGCCACTGGGCGTTGCTGGCCATTATGCCGCCCTTGCAATAGCTGTAACCGCAGGCGGCCAGGCCGTCGCTGACGAACTGGGCGAGGGCGGCGAAGTAGGCATCGTGCTGCGCCGGATCGAAGCGGTCATCGAGCACCAGGGCGTTGTCCTGATCGGTGACCAGCAGCTGTTCATCACGGGCCATGGAGCCGGCGACCATAAAGCAGTAAGGCACCGGCGGCGGGCCGAGTTGCTGTTCGGCCAGCTCCAACAGGCGCTGGGTAAAGGCGCGGCCGATGCCGGCCATGGCGCTGCCGACCATATGCGCGGTGGCCTGTTCGTTGACCATGCGCACGAAGGTGCCGCGCAGGTCCGCCAGCAGGCTCTGCAGGCCGGCGACATCCGTTTGGTTGAAGATCGAGTTGACCAGGTACAGGCTGCTCTGCGACTCGTAGCGGATGATGTCGCTGAGGTTGATCAGGCCAATCGGCCGACGCCGCTGCATCACCGGCAGGTAGTGGATGTTATGGCGGAGCATGCACAGCATGGCGTCGAATACGCTGTCATCCGCCTGAACGGTGATGGGATTTGGCGACATCACCTCGCTGACCGGCGTGGCGCTGTCCAGCCCAACGGCGAGCACGCGGGTGCGCAGGTCGCGGTCGGTGAGGATGCCGACCATGCCGGCCGAAGATGCGCTGTCGTCGACGATCACCAGTGAGGACACGCTCTGCTCGGTCATCAGCTGCGCGGCCTGCTGCACGGTGGTGTGCGGTGCCGCGCTGACCGCCTGGCGGGAGATCAGTTTGCGCACCTTGAGCTGGATCAGCTCGCTGGCCTGGCCCTGGCTTTCCACCGCAGATTTCAGCCGCGACTGGCCTTCGGCCTCGACGAACTCGGCAAAGCCGTCGTGCTCTTCGCAGAGCTGGGCGAACAGGGTGGCGGGGATAAAGTAGATCAGGCTGTCTTCAATCGCCCGCGCCGGGAAGCGCACCTTGTTGCTGCGCAGCAGGCCGGCCTGGCCGAAGATATCGCCCTCGCTCAGGCGGTTGTACAGCGCACCGTTGCGTCGGTAGATTTCCACCGCGCCGCTGCGTACATAGTGCAGCTCGTGAATCGCCGCGCCGTACAGCAGGATGTCGCTGCCGGCCTTGAAGTAGGCCACCTCGATCTGCCGGGCGATGGCGTCCAGGCTTTCGTCGGGCAGCGCATCGAAGGGCGGGAAGCGCTGCAGGTGATCGCGGATTTCCAGTAACTCGATCTGCATGGGGTGCCTCGCAGTGGCTGGCCCTAGAGGATACGGCGATTGTCCGGTGCTGTCCGCCTTGCTGGCGTTACCGGGTGTGCCAGCAAGCGCGGTCGACGCCGGCTATGGTGTGAGGTGGTAAGCAGATAGCGCAGGCGATCAGCGGGTTTTTATCAAGGAGTGGCTATGCAAGGGGCGGGATTCTGGGTGGTGCTGGCGCTGCTGGCGGCGCTCGCTGGTTTGGCGATTTATTACTACAACCGCCTGGTGTTCAACCGCGCGCGGGTGGCCGAGGCCTGGAGTGGTATCGATGTGCAGCTCAAGCGCCGCGCCAGCCTGATTCCGGCACTGGTCGAGTGTGTGCGCCAGTACATGAGCTACGAGCAGAGCACCCTGCAGGCGCTGGTACAGGAGCGCATGCGTGCGGTGCAGCTGGCCGATTCACCGCCGGGTGCGCGGGGCCCGGTAGAGGCGCATCTGGGCACGCAGCTGCGCCAGTTGTTTGCCTTGATCGAGGATTACCCGGCGCTCAAGGCCGATGGTCAATTTCTCGACCTGCAACGCAATATCACCGAGGTCGAGGAGCATATTCAGATGGCCCGGCGTTACTACAACGGCGCGGTGCGCGAGTTGAATGTGCTGGTGGAGTCGGTGCCGAGCAACATGGTGGCGCGGCCTTTTGCCTTTACCCAGGCGGAGTACTTCAGCCTGGATGACCCGCGTGATGCCCAGTCGCCAAAAATGGAGTTTTGACATGCTGCGAGTGCTGCGTTTTGCCCTGTTGAGCCTGTGCCTGCTGCCGCTGTGGGCTGCAGCAGCCGAGGTGATTGAAGACTTTGCCGTGACCCTGCAGGTGCAGGCGGACGGCAACCTGCTGGTGACCGAGCGGATCACCGTGCAGGCCGAGGGTGAGCAGATCAAGCGCGGCATCTACCGCGATCTGCCGGTCAGCTACAGCTTGCCCCTCGGCCTGTTGCAGAGCAGCCCGATCACCCTGCTTGCGGTGAGTCGCGATGGTCAGGCGGAGCGGGCGCGGGTCGAGCAGAACGGCAGCTGGGTGCGCTATTACCTAGGCTCGGCCAACCAGCTGCTGCAGCCGGGACGCTATCAGTACGAACTGCGTTACCGGGTTGAGCGCCAGCTGTTGCACCACCTCAATACCGATGAGCTGTACTGGAACGTCACCGGTAATCAGTGGGTCTTTCCGATTCTCAAGGCCTCGGTCGAGGTCAAACTGCCGCCGGGTGCGCGGATGGGGGATGTGGCCGCCTATACCGGAGCCGGCGGTGATCAGGGCAAAGCCTATGAGGTGCTCGAACAGCGCGACGACACCCTGCGTCTGGCCACCACCCAAGCCTTGCCGGCCTATCACGGCCTGACTGTTGCCGTGGATTGGCCTGCCGGCCTGGTGGCGCGGCCGGGTGTAATGCAGCGCCTGGGCTCGATGCTGTTGGATAACCTTGGCCTGTGCCTGGGCGCGCTGCTGCTGGTTGGTCTGGTGATCTTTTATATGCGTACCTGGGATCGAGTCGGCCGTGACCCCGAAAAAGGTCTGATCATTCCACTGTTCGAAGCTCCGAAAGGCATGAGCGCGGTGCAGGCCGGCTACCTCTGGCATCGCGGTTTCAAGGGCGCGTATCAGGATGCGCGGGCGTTCAGTGTGTGGCTCACCGATATGGCTATCCGCAAGCATCTGCACCTCGAAGACAAACCGCGCGGTGGCGGTTTTAGCCTGGCCCGCGGCACGGGTGAGCGCGCTGACTTCAGTGAGGCTGATCGCGAGCTGCGCAAGCGCCTGTTTCCGGCCAACAAGGAAGGTATCGCCCTGGAGATTGGCAGCGACTACGAGCCGCGCCTGGCCGATGCCGTGGCTGGGCTGAAAACCCAGCTGCAAACCGAGGGCAAGGCCTGGTTCAGCAATAACCGTGGCATCTGGACCTGGGGGCTGGTGTGGGCGGTGGTCGGCTGCCTGGTAATGGTGCTGACCGGCGCGCGTAACGAGGACGATGTGGCTGTCGGCCTGGCCGGTGTGGTGTTCACCCTGGGCTTTGGCGTGCCGTCGTTGTTTGTGCTGTACATGGCCTGGAATCAGCCCAGTTTGGGCAAGCAGATCGGCCTGGGCCTGGCGGGGTTGATGTTTGTCTGGCCAGTGCCGATTGGCTTGTGGATGCTCAGTGATGCGGCGTCGGTGCCGGCCTTGCTGCTGCTTTGCGTGTATGTGCTGGTGGTGGTGCTGTTCTATTACCTGTTGCCGGCGCCATCGGTTGAAGGGCGGCGTTTGCTCGATCAGCTGGAAGGCTATCGCGACTACCTGCAACTGGCGGAAAGTGAGGCACTGGCCCTGGCCGGCAATGCCCCGGCGATGAGCATTGCGTTGTACGAAAAGCACCTGCCTTACGCCATGGCCCTGGGCGTGGAGGACAAGTGGAGCGCGCGCTTCAGTACGGCGTTGGCCAATGGCCTGATCGACCCGGCGCAGCGTGACTATCAACCGGACTGGTACCACAGCCGCAGCTCATTCAGCACACCACTGGCGATGAGCGCCGCTCTGGCTGCTGGCCTGAGCAGCGCCACGGCACTGGCTTCATCGCCACCGTCGAGCAGCTCGTCAGGTGGGGGCGGTTCATCCGGCGGTGGTTCGTCAGGTGGCGGCGGCGGTGGCGGTGGCGGCGGCGGTTGGTAGGGCGCGGTTCAGCTTTTGTAGGAGCGGGGGGGACGCCCAGTTATTGCCCGCGATCACAGTCAATCCAACAACATCGCGGCCAAGGCTGGTTCGGCCATCGGCTTGTAGGAGCGGGCCATGCCCGCGATTCGCACGCATGGATTAGGCATCCCCGCGGTTCCTACAGGGTTGTGACAGTTGAACCCTGTCACAACCCTAGGGCTTGCGGGTTTCCTGCAGTTTGGCCAGCAAGGCTTCGCTTTTCGCCAACTGCTCGGCTTCGCTGAGCTGCGGGTTTTCCAGCACGCTGTCGAGTTGCGCGATCAGTTCGCTCTGCCGGTTGATCCGCTCATCGAGCTTTTCCAGCTTGCGCTGGTTAAACCAGCTCCACAGCGCCAGGGCGCAGGCGGCCAGTACCACGGCGCTCAGCACGATAATGGTCAGGGTGTTCATCGGCGCTCCAGCGTTTTGCCCATCAGCATGCGCGGCAACATAGCAGCGCCGCGCGTCACCGTCTGTGCCTGCTGCACAGAAAATCCCTGTGCGGCAAAAAACGCTTGGGCCACCAGACTTGCCTCGGTAAACAGCTCGCGCACCCCCGCTGCGCGCAAGCGTTGCTCGGCAGCGGCATACAAGGCGCTGGCGACACCTTGACGGGCATGGCTGGGCGCGCAGTACAGCAGGTCGATATGCCCATCCAGACTAAAGCCGATAAAGCCGGCTATAGCGCAGCCATCTTCGGCGATAAGTAACTCAAGTTGGGCAAAACGTGTTTGCCAGGCAAGCATGTCCGCGACCTCGGGAGACCAGGCTTGTCGCTGCGCTGTGTCGTAGTGCTGGGTGGTCAACTGGCTGACCGATGCCTGAAACAGGGCGACCAGGGCGGATAGATCCTGAGGCTGGTAGGCCCGTAAATTGAACGCGGCGGACGGCTGGGTTGTCATCGGAGTGGTCTGCAAGGGTTCGCCCGGCAGGTTAGCGCCGCGTATGCGCTAGGTAAATCGCTTCAGCGCCAGTTCCAAGTGCTGGCGGCAACAGCATCGTGGACGTGCAGGCTTTCTGCGTGTACCACGCGCAGCTGGAAGGCGCGGAACGCAGGCTGTTCGCGCAAGGCGCTGTGCAGGCGGCGGGCGGCGTCTTCGCAGAACATCAGGTTTTGCCCGTTGGCCAAGGCGAAGGCCTGCTCGTCGGCGCGCTTTACCGCCGTCTGCACGGCGGTGCCGAGGGCTTGTTCGGCAATATTGATCAGTGCAACCAGTGGCAACTCCGCGCTGTCGCTGTGCAGGCGCACCTGCAAAGTGGCGAAACTGCGCTGGCTGTGTGGCGTGGCGACGATGCCCTGGGGTGAGCCGAGCCAGGCTAGCAGTTGTGTGTGATCCAGCGGCTGGTCGGCGAAGTCCTCGACAAAGCGCTGCTGAATCAGCTGGCGCGCCAGGGCAGCGGAGCACGGGCAGGTCGAGGAATAGGCCACTTCTACCTGCAGTTCCACGTGAAACCCCCATGAATCCTGGCGTGCACGCACTTCGAAGGGGTAAGACTTCCATCCTGCCAGAGGGCTGACCAGTGCCGGGCGGCTGAGCAAGGCCTCGCCGCGCAAGGTGATGGACGCCTGCCGCGACAGGTCCTGATGGCTGTGCAGAAACTCGTTCAGCAACTCTCGCAACGTCGACGGGCTCAGTTCGCGCTGTTCCAGCCGATGCAGCGCCAGGTACAGGCGCGACATATGTATGCCGCGCGCATGGCCATCATCCAGGCTAACCCCGACATCGGCGCTGGCATTGATGCGTTGCCCAGCCAGATTGATTGGCAGCGCGATGCCCTGCATGCCAACCCAGTCCAGCGCCTGTGTGTGGTCGGGTGTTTGCGCGGCTATGTCCGGCAAGGTCAGTGCGTTCATCAGAAATCTGCCGCTCGGCTGTGGGTTTAAGTGTTATGTTATAACAAGTAAATTACAAAGCCAGTGAATCCTGACGATGACCGAAACACCGCTCACCCACGCCGAGCTGCTCGCCCAGCCGGCGGATGACTACATGAACGCCGCGCAACAGCAGTTTTTCCGCACGCTGCTGCTCAGCCAGCGCGATGAACTGCAAAACCGTATAGCCGAGGAGTTCGAAACCCTGCGCGAACGCGAAACCAGCAGCGACCCCGCCGACATTGGCAGCGCCGAAGAGCAGCGCCAGTGGCAACTGCGCCTGCTGGAGCGGGAAAAGAAGCTGCTCGACAAGATCGATGAAGCGCTCGACCGCCTGGCTCGCGGCGAATACGGCTGGTGTGTCGAGACCGGTGAGCCAATCGGCCTCAAGCGTCTGCTGCTACGGCCTACCGCCAGCCTGTGCATCGAAGCCAAAGAGCGTCAGGAACAACGCGAAAAACACCTGCGCCACGTTGATGGAGACTGAAACCATGACCAATCGCCTTCCCGTAACCGTGCTGTCCGGCTTTCTCGGTGCCGGTAAAAGCACCCTGCTCAACGCCATCCTGAAAAACCGTCAGGGCCTGAAAGTGGCGGTGATCGTCAACGATATGAGCGAGATCAATATCGATGGCAGCGAAGTTCAGCGTGATGTCAGCCTGAACCGCGCCGAAGAAAAGCTCGTGGAAATGAGCAACGGCTGCATCTGCTGCACCCTGCGCGAAGACCTGCTGGAAGAAGTCGGCCGCCTGGCCCGTGATGGCCGCTTCGACTATCTGCTGATCGAATCCACCGGGATAAGCGAACCGCTGCCGGTGGCCGAGACCTTCACCTTCCGCGGTGAAGACGGCCAGAGCCTGGCCGATGTGGCGCGCCTGGACACCATGGTGACAGTGGTCGACGGGGTGAATTTTCTGCGCGATTTCCACGAGGCCGAAAGCCTGGCCAGCCGTGGCGAAACTCTCGGTGAAGAGGATGAGCGCTCAATCACTGACCTGCTGATCGAACAGGTGGAATTCGCCGATGTGCTGCTGATCAGCAAAATCGACCTGATCAGCAGCCATGAGCGCGAGGAGTTGATGGCCATTCTCAAGGGCCTCAACACCCACGCCGAAATCGTGCCGATGGCCATGGGCGCTGTGCCGCTGGAGAAGATCCTCAACACCGGTCGTTTCGACTTCGAGCGCGCTGCTCAGGCGCCGGGTTGGCTTAAAGAGTTGCGCGGTGAACACATCCCGGAAACCGAGGAATACGGCATTGCCTCCACCGCTTACCGGGCGCGTCGGCCGCTGCATCCAGAGCGCTTCTTCAACTTTATCAACCGTGAATGGCGCAATGGCCGCCTGCTGCGCAGCAAGGGCTTCTTCTGGCTGGCCAGCAAGTATCAGGAAGCCGGCAGCTGGTCCCAGGCGGGCGGTCTGATGCGCCATGGTTTTGCCGGGCGCTGGTGGCGCTTTGTGCCCAAGGCGCAGTGGCCACAGGATGAGGAGGGCCTGCAGGCGATCATGAAAAACTGGCAAGCCCAGACCGGTGACTGCCGTCAGGAGCTGGTGTTTATCGGCCAGAACATCGACTTTGCTCGACTGACCGCCGAACTGGATGCCTGTCTGCTCACCGAGGCGGAAATGGCCCTCGGTGTTGATGCCTGGCGTGCACTGCCCGACCCGTTTGGCCCCTGGCATGAGGAGGCAGCCTGATGCTCGCGCAGGTGTTGCGCCAGCCGCTGCAGCAGATCGCCAGCGAGCAGATTGATGTATTCGGTGAGGTGCTGCGTGATGAGGTCAACCTGGCGCTCTGGCAGCGCCAGCTGCCCGCGCAGATCAGCGATTTTGCCAACGCCCTGTTAGCTCAGGGCGAGCCGCTGGGGCAATCCATCGTGCTGGAGTTGGCCAGCCCGGAGAGTGAGCCGAACCTGAGCGGTCTGGTCGATACCTACAGCGATTTGCCGGGGCAGGCGGCCTTTTTGCAGGACGTCAGCTGGCTGGTCAGCGCCTTCGCCTGTCTGTTCGACGCCAAACGCATCGGCCTGCGCCTGCGTATTCTCGACAAGGCCATGTGCCCGCGTTTCCACGTTGATCATGTGCCGGTACGGCTGATTACCAGCTACGCCGGGGTCGGTAGTGAGTGGCTGGAAGAAGGCGTGATGGCGCGCCGCCGCTTGGGCGACCTTGGCGCTGAACCGAGCGATCCGGCCCTGATCCAGCGCGCCGAGGCTGGCCATGTGCTGCTGGCCAAGGGTGAAAAATGGATAGGCAACGAGGGCGGCGGCTTGATCCACCGCTCGCCGCAACCAGCGGCCGGTGAGGGGCGATTGCTCCTGACCCTGGACTGGCTGGCTTAAATTTCAGGCAAAAAATAGGCTGCGAGAAAGCAGCCTTAAGCACCAGAAAGGCACACCGGCGCGTGACCCGGCATGCAGGGGTGAGGTACCCAAGGCCACTAGAACATAGACAGGGTTACGCTTTGATGACGGCTCGCAGGCTGTTGAAAAACTACCTACGTTGCCATTGCGGCGTTAAAAACAGGCTGCCTGGCTAACGTTTTTCAACGGCCGGTTAGCGCGCCATCCACACACCCTTGCTCTGCTTTTCGCAGAAGGGCTTGAGGTAGGTGGCATCCGTGGCGACGCCGTAATAGTGCACATCCTGCTGGTAAGGCGTGCCGCCTACCGTGGCGTTGCGGCATACGCCAAAGGCGCCCATCGGGCACTGCTCGACAAACTCCACCTCGACCTTCTGACCCTGCAGCTGCGGCTGGCAGAAACCGGTGCGGAACAGGTTGGGCGGGATGCTGCGGTTCTGCTGGCAGACCTTCACATCTAGGCGCTCGGCCTGGCTATGCACCACACAGGCTTCACCCCAGGCCAGGCCGGACAGTGTAAACAGGCTCAGCAACAGAAAAACACGCATCGACCGATCCCCCAAAAAATATGCCGGCGACTCTAGCATGCAGCTTTTATTCAGTCTGCGCTCTGGATCGGGGTTCTCCCTGGGCCGGCAAACCCGCACCATAGGCCCATGCTGAAAAATATCCCCACTCATCTGATCGCCGGGCCGCTCGGTGCCGGTAAGACCAGCCTGATTCGCCACCTGCTGGCGCAGCGCCCGGCGCATGAGCGCTGGGCGGTGCTGATCAATGAATTCGGCCTGATCGGCCTGGATGCCGCGCTGCTGACCACCGACGACGACGGAGTGGCCCTCGGTGAAGTGGCGGGTGGCTGCCTGTGCTGCGTTAACGGCGTGCCGTTTCAGGTTGGGCTTAGCCGGCTGTTGCGCAAGGCCAAACCGGACCGCCTGCTGATCGAGCCGTCCGGCCTCGGCCATCCGCTGGTATTGCTCGAACAGCTGCGCGAAGCGCCCTGGGCTGGCGTGTTGGCGGTGCAGGAGCCGTTGCTGGTGCTGGATGCTCAGGCTTTGGCCGCCGGTGTTGCGCTGCCAGAGAGTCAGCAGGCGACGCTTGGCCACGCCGGGCTGCTGCTGTTGAACAAGGCCGAAGGGCTGGATGAGGCTACCCAGGCGCGCATTCAGCTGCAACTGCCCGCGCGACCGATTTACTGGACCCGCCAGGGTGCATTGCCACTGGCAGAACTGCCCGGTTTTAGCGCCCAGGCCGAGAGCGCGGGCACGCTGGACAACCTGCCCAGTGGCAGCGCGCCGCTGCCGCTACTGTGGCGCAGTCCACGCGAGCCGATCTGCCAGGTGCAACAGCAGGCCGAAGGCTGGAGCATCGGCTGGCGCTGGCACCCCAGTCAGCAGTTCGAGCTGTTGCGCGTGCAGCAGTGGCTGAGTGGGCTGCCCTGGCGCCGCGCCAAGTTGGTGCTGCACACCAACGCCGGCTGGCTGTCCGCCAACGCTCTCAATGGCCAGGCCCTGCACTGGCAAAACAGCGAATGGCGCAAGGACTCGCGGCTGGAGTTGATCTTCAGTGAGGCGCAAGACATCGCCACTCTGCAAGCGGGGTTCGCCCAGTGCCGATTAGCCTGAGGCGAACGGCTGCCGGGTGTTGATAAACTGCGGCTACTTTTCTCTGGATCACGCCCATGCACCTCCAACCCTGGTCCCACGACAGCAGCGCCGGTTTCACCCTGCGTGGCTGGTATACGCCGCCTACGGGTAAACCCGTGCTGCACTTTCTGCATGGCAACGGCTATTGCGGGCGGGTGTATACGCCGATGTTGGCGCTGTTGGCCGAGGATTTTGATCTGTGGCTGTGCGATGTGCAGGGTCATGGTGAGAGCGATCACGGCGGACGCTTTCATGGCTGGAACCGCAGCGCCGAACTGGCAGTTGAAGCATTTACCGCTGGGCGTGAGCGCTTTGCCGATGTCCCTGTCTATGCGCTGGGCCACAGCTTTGGCGGGGTACTGACTAGCCTGATCCTGGCGCGTCATCCAGCGCTATTCCAGCGTGCGGTTTTGCTCGATCCGGTGCTGTTCAGCCCGGCGATGATCGGGGTGATGGCGTTGTCCGATGTGGTGGGCTTGAGCCGGCGTACCACCCTGGCCAGCAAGGCGCTCAAGCGCCGCAGCAGCTGGCCGGACCGCGCCGCCGCCCACGCGGCACTGCATGGCCGTGGGATGTTTCGCGGCTGGACCGAAGAGGCCTTTGCTGCCTATATCCAGCATGCCTTGAAGGACAGCGACAAAGGCGCCGAGCTGCGCTGCCGGCCGAGTCGCGAGGCGGATATTTTCAGCTCATTCCCCAAGCGTCTGTGGCCGTCGCTGGGCAAAGTCTCTACCCCGACCCAGGTGCTCTATGGCGAGCGCAGCTATCCCTTTGTGGCCAAGTCGGTGGCCCGTTGGTGCGCCAGCAATGGGCATGTCAGCGGCCATGTGGTGCCCGGTGGGCACTGTTTTATGCAGGAGCAGCCAGAGGCCGCTGCAGCGCGCGTTAGCGACTTTCTGCTGCAGCGTGGCTGAGCATGCAGGCCGCTACTCGGGAGGACGTCTGGTTGATGTTGTCCGACCTGTGGCTGGATACCGAGCTGGATCAGCGCTGGCTGGCAGGGATTGCTGATGTATTGCGGCGTAGCGGCCTGAGCAGGGCGCAGCTGGAGGCAATCTGGTTGTATGAAGTGGCCCCCGTGGTCTGGCTCAATCACTGGAACTTTACCGGTGTGTGGGGCGGCTTCGATTCGCAGTGGTTGCTCGCCGGTTGCCGGCGCAACCAGCAGCGTGGGCGCTGGCATCGCTGCAAATGCCGGTTGTTGCGCTGGCCGATGACCTACGGCTGCCAGAGTGAATGGCAGCAGATTCTCGGGTACTTGGCCGAGCCACCTGCGGGCGGTTCGATTTAGCGCTTTGGCAGTGCCGCTTATGGCGAGTGGGGCGGTGTTTTTACTGGTGCGGGCTGCTGTCGTCGGGCAAATGGCGCTGGTTGCGCCACTGTGCCATTTCAATCACCTGGGCACTGTCTGCCGGCGGTTCGCGGAAGGGGTGGGCCGCCAGTTCGATACGCCCCACCTGCTTGCCGAACATCACGATGCTGCCGGCATGACGCTGCTCACCGGTTACCGTGAATTCGAAGCCATACACCCGCGCCAGACGCTTGCGTCCACGAGCATCGGGCAACAGGGCGAGCCGGCGCAGGGCAACATTGCCATCGAGCAACTCCACATCAGCCTTGGCGCAGTGCTGCTGCACCAGGGTCAACGCGCGCTCACGCAGGCCATGGGCATGCCATAGCCAGGCGCAGGCGGTGGCGAACAGCATCAGCAGAAATACATCGAAGAGGTCGATCATGGTGGCTCCGCGGCAGAGTGCAGAGCTTAACCGATTGCCGCACAGTTCTTGGTGCCGGACTTGTCGCCGTTAAGCAGTTGCTTTAGGGTCTGTTGCCGTTTCGTTCGCGGCCGCGCCGGAGCCTGTTTTAGCGCGAGGCAAGGCACGAGACACGAAGTTTGGTTGTCCCAAATGAGTGTCGAGAAACGCAGCATCGCGCTAAAACAGGCCCGTCCCTACGGGTTGCGCGCAAAATCTCGCCATGCGGTGTTGGAGGACTTGGCAAGGGAACAACCATTACCTGCGTCCTCCGCCTAGCCTGGCGAGATTTTACGCAGCAACGCGGCTCGCGACGAAACGGCAACAGACCCTAGCGTCCGCGCACGCCCACCCGAAAAGGAATTTCCCATGCAGTGTCCTGCCTGCCGTACCTCCCCGTTGCAACCCACCAAGCTGGATGACGGCCTGCTGGCCCACGGCTGCCCGCAGTGCTCTGGCGCGCTGGTGGCCTTGTTGTATTACCGCGACTGGGCTGAGCGTCAGCCACAGAATGATGAGCCGCAGGCGCAGGTTGCCGTTGAGGCGGCCAGCGAGAGCCAGCAGGCTCTGAGCTGCCCCAAATGCGCCAAATTGATGAGCAAATTCCAGATAAGCGGCACCCTCGGTAACCGCCTGGATGTTTGCAGCAGCTGTGATGAGGCCTGGTTGGATAATGGCGAATGGCAGTTGCTCAAGGCGCTGGAACTCAGCCACAAGATGCCGAGCATCTTCACCGAAGCCTGGCAACGCAAGGTACGCCAGCAAGCCTCCGAGGAGGCGCGGCGGCAACGCTTCGCCCGCCTGGTCGGCGATGAAGCCATTGCCCGTGCGGACGATATTCGAAGCTGGCTGAAGGATCACCCACAGCGGCGCGAGCTGTTGTTCTATATCGGGCACGAGTGACCGTCATTGCTCTGTAGCAATACGGTTACGCCCCTGCGCTTTGGCGATGTACACCTGGGTATCGGCGCGCTGTAGCAGCTGCTCCAGGGTTTCATGCGGACGGCTGCTGGCCAGGCCGATGCTGACGCTGATGCTCAACTGGCCCTGAACCGTGTCGATGGGCTGCGTGTGCAGGTCGCTGCGCAGGCGTTCCAGGCGCTGCTGCGCAGCGTTGAGGTCGCTGTCGGGCAGGAGGATGACAAATTCTTCACCGCCGAAGCGGGCGAACAGGTCGGTGCTGCGCGCCTGCTGTCGACACAGGGCACTGAACTCCACCAGCACCTGATCGCCGACGGCATGGCCGTACTGGTCGTTGACCCGTTTGAAGTGGTCAAGGTCGAGCATTGCCAGGCACAGCGGCGTGCCCTGGCGCTGGCTGCGTTGCAGTTCGTGTTCGGCGCGCTGCTGGAAGGCGCGGCGGTTCAGGGCGTTGGTCAGCGGGTCGGTGGTGGCGAGTTGGCGCAGCTGCTCTTCCAGAACCTTGCGCTGGCTGACATCGCGGATCTCGGCAACCTGCTGCTGGGCTTCGGCCAGGCGCGCGATGCTCAGCTCGGCGGCAAATATCTGGCCGTCCGCACGCAGGGCGAGCAGGTCGTGGGGGCGGCCATCGGCCTGGTGCAGCAGGTCACTGAGCGGCTGTTGGCTGCTGCTGTCGAATAGCCGCGATAGCGGTTGGCCGAGCAGTTGCTCACGGGTTTGCGCAAACAGCTGTTCCAGCTTGGGGTTGCTGTCGATGATGCGTTCGCCGTCGAGCACCATCACCCCGGCGTTGCTCACGCTCATCAGGCGTTCGAAACGCTCGGCGTTGGCAGCCGCCTGCTGGGCGTTGCGCTGGCTGTCGGCGAGGATGCGGCGCATCGTCAGCAGCACCAGGCCGATCAGGGCCATAAGCCACAGGGGAATGCCGAAGTTGTAGGGCAGCAGGTAGCTTACCGAGCGCGTGACGTCCTCATGGACGATGCCTTGCAGGCCATCGTGCAGGCCGATCACGCCGCGCAGCAGGGTGACCAGGGCATAACCGAGCAAGGCGATGGCGACAAACTGGCAGACGCCGCGCAGTTCCACTTCGTTAGTCCCACGCCATAGCGCATAACAGGCTTGCAGGGGCAGCAGGCCGCCAATGGCAGCGTACAGCGCGACGAGGTATTCCGAATTGATGGGGCTGAGCCACCAGTGCCAGCTCAGGGCCAGGCTCATCACCCCGGCGCTGGCGGGCACGCTCCACCAGGGCAGCGGCCGGCCGAGAAAGCGGAACACGCCGAGCAGGATGATCGCCTCTCCGGCTAGTTGCAGGGCATTGCCGAGAATATTCAGCAGTTTGCTGCCACTGGCCATAAAACCCATAAACAGCAGGATGCCAATGATCAGGGTCCAGCTGCCCAGCATCCACAAGCCGGGGCCACGGTAGGGGCGGGAAAAATACCAGAGCCCGCTGCAGGCAATGGCGCTCGCCAGCATCAGGTTCAGGCCCAGCAGCATGGGGGAAAAATACAGGCTTTCCATGGCCTTACTCGGTGTTATGCACAGGGCGCGATTGTGCCGGGGACGTGTGTGGTTGTCTGCTTGCTCAGTTTTTTTCTTCGTTCAGCGCCTGGTAGCGCTGTTGCAGTTCGTGGCGGATCTGCCGGCGCTGCAGGGCTTGGCGCTGACGGCGTTCGGCGTCGGCGGTGCTTGGCTCCAGAGCCGGGATCGGTGCGGGTTTGCCCTGTTCATCCACCGCGACCATGGTGAAGAAGCAGCTGTTGGTGTGGCGCACCGAGCGTTCGCGGATGTTCTCGGTGATCACCTTGATGCCGACTTCCATCGAGGTGCGCCCCGCATAGTTGACCGAGGCGAGAAAGGTCACCAGTTCACCGACGTGTATGGGTTTGAGGAATACCACCTGATCCACCGACAGGGTTACCACGTAACAGCCGGCATAGCGGCTGGCGCAGGCATAGGCGACTTCATCAAGGTATTTGAGCAGGGTGCCGCCGTGCACATTGCCGGAGAAGTTGGCCATGTCCGGGGTCATCAGTACGGTCATCGTCAGCTGGGCGTTTCCGGGTTCCATAACAGGCTCTGTGCAGGGATTTGCCCAACCATAGCAGCTGGCACTGACCGTTGGCTGCGTTTAAGGCGCGCTTGGCGCTGCTTTAGGGCAGGTTGAACTGCTGGCGTAGCTGGCTTAACTGCGTGGCATCCTCAAGCAGAAAACGGTCGAAGCGTTTGATCAGATCGGCGTGTTGGTAGCTGCTCAGGTGAAAGCTGGTGTTGACCTGCGGCAGTTGCGGGTCGAGCTGTACGTGTGCGGCGTCGAGGCCCAGTTGGCGCAGCTGGTGCTGTACCACTCGCGGGTTGGCGTAGATGGCATCCAGGCGGCCCCGTTCGAGCATGCGGATCAGGCTGTGGATATCCTGCACTTCCACCAGTTCGATGCCGCCCTTGGCCAGGAGTGGCTGCCAGGCCTCGGCGGTAAAGCCACGGACGATGCCCAGGCGTTTGATCGCCGTCAGGCCCTGGCCGAGCCGCGTGGGGCGGACCAGGGTGGCGTCGACAATCTCTACCACCGGCTGGCTGTAATACAGCGCCCGGCCATCGCGGGCTTCACGTGGCCAGGCCGGGTTGTCGGGGAACAGCAGGTCGAGGTTCTGCCCGCTGAGCAAATTGCGGTAAAGGCGGTTGACCGGCTGCGGGCGCAGCTCCAGCTCAAGGCCCTCGCGCTTGGCGAAGGCCTGCAGTAGGGCGATGCAGTAGCCATCAATGCTTTGGCCCTCTACCGCGCTGTAATAGGGATAGTAGTCGTGGTTCTCCAGGCCTACGCGTAAGGGGTCGGCCAGTGCGAGTGTGCTGTACAGCCAGCAGGCCAGGATAATGCAGAGGCGCATGGGCCACTCCAGGGTGCTCAGAATCTGTACAGCGTAGCTGGTAGCGCCCCGGCCGTCAGGCGTGGGTCAGGTACCAGCGCCAATCCTGCTCGCCGACTTCGCCCATAAACTGGCGGAACTCGTTCCATTTGATCGCCAGGAACACCTTGAGGAAGTCCTCGCCGAATGCGTCCTTGGCCCAGGCCGAGCTCTCCAGTGCGCGCAGGGCGGTCAACCAGTCGGTGGGCAGGGTTTCGCGGGCCTGCTCGTAGCCGTTGCCGATGATTTCCTCGCCCGGATCGATCTGGTTCTGGATGCCGTGGTGGATGCCAGAAAGAATCGCCGCCGCGGCCAGGTACGGGTTGGCGTCGGCGCCGCAGATGCGGTGCTCGACATGCCGGCTCTTGGCCGGGCCGCCCGGTACGCGGAACGACACGGTGCGGTTGTTCACCCCCCAGCTCTTGGCCAGCGGCGCATAGCTGTTGGCCTGGAAGCGGCGGAACGAGTTGGCATTGGGGCAGAAGATCGCCAGGGCATCATTCAGCGTGGCCATCATCCCGCCGATGGCGTGCTTGAGCAGCGGCGTGCCGTGTGGGTCTTCCGAGGCCATTAAATTGTTGCCCTGTTCATCGGCCAGCGACACGTGCATGTGCATCCCGCTGCCGGCCAGGTCGCCAAATGGCTTGGCCATAAAGCAGGCCTGCAGCCCGTGCTTGTTGGCCACGCCCTTGACCAGGCGCTTGTAGCGCACGCCTTCATCCACCGCTTGCAACGCGTCAAAGCGGTGCTCCAGGGTCAGCTCCAGCTGGCCGGGCGCGTATTCAGAGATCGCCGTGCGCACTGGCAGGCCCTGCACTTCGCAGGCGGCGTAGAGGTCGTCGAGGAAGGCTTGCTGCTGCTCCAGCTCCAGCACGCCATACACCTGCGGTGCCTGCGGGCGGGCACCGTTGGCTTGCAGCGCCGGCTGCGGACGGCCATTAGCGTCGCGGGTTTTGTCCAGCAGGTAGAACTCCAGCTCCACCGCCATTACCGGGTGATAGCCGTCGGCTTTGAGACGGTCGATGGCGCGCACCAGTACATGCCGTGGGTCGGCCGGTGCGGCGGGCAGGCCCTGGGTGGGGTGCATGCTCACCTGCAGCTGGCCGGTGGGCGTGGCGCGCCAGGGTTGCAGTGTCAGGCTGCCGGGCAGCGGGTAGGTCCAGCAGTCGGCGTCGGCGACTTCCCAGACCAGGCCGCTTTCTTCCACGTCCTCGCCCTGAATGGTCAATGCCAGGATCGAGCTGGGCAGCGGCCGGCCGTTCTCGTAGATGGCCAGCAGTTCGTCGCGGTGCAGCAGCTTGCCGCGCGGGATGCCATTGGCATCGATCAACATGAGTTCGATCAGGCGCACGTCGGGATGGGCGGCGAGAAAGTCGCGGGCTTCCTGGGGATTGGCGAATTGCATGGTGATTCTCACAGTGAGTCGTCATTTCGTGGGAGGCGCTTTAGCGGCGATTGTCGCGGCTGAAGCCCCTCCCACAGGCTGATCGATGAATTACTCGCGGGCGTCGGGGATGGCCAGCAGCTCGGTCAGGGCCTGGTCGAGCATGCTGATCAGCTTGTCCACATCGTCCGCTGTGGTGCTCGGGCAGCACAGGGTCATGTTGTGGAACGGGGTGATCAGGATGCCGCGGTTGATCAGGTACAGGTGCAGGGCCATCTGCAGCTCGTCGTGGAACGCTGCTTCGGCCTCGGCGCCGGTCTTCGGCGATACCGGGCAGAACTGGAATTCGCTGCGCGCGCCCAGCTCGGTCACCGACCACTTGAGGTCGTGCTTGCCGATCAGAGAACGGAAACCATCGGCCAGGCGCTTGGCCAGCGGCAACATATGCGCGTAGGCGGCCTCGGTCATCACCTGTTCCAGGTTGGCGCGCATGCAGTGCATGGCTAAGGCGTTGGCCGACAGTGTGGTGCCCATGCCGCTGTGGCCATGACCGTGGCTGCCTTCGCTGGCGCGTTGGCGCGCGGCGGTCATGGCCCCGGCCATTGCCGCGCTGCAACCAAAGATGCCGCACGGCACGCCGCCGGCAATCGGCTTGCCGACCACGAAGAAGTCCGGCTCGAGGTTCCACAATTTGGTGCAGCCACCCATATCGGTGGAGATGGTGTGGGTCTCGTCGATGATCAGCAGCGCGCCGTATTTACGCGTCAGCTCGCGGCATTGCTGCATAAAGCCCGGCTCGGGCAGTACCATGCCGATATTGGTCATCGCCGGCTCGCAGAGCAGGGCGCAGACGTCGCCCTTAGCCAGCGCCGCTTCCAGCGCAGCCACGTCGTTGAACGGGATCGAGCGACTGTACTGGGTCAGGTCGTAAGCCTGGCCAACCAGGCCGGAACGCGGCACGGTTTCGCCGTCGATGCAGCGCACCATCACATCATCCACGGTGCCGTGGTAGCAGCCGTCGAACACCAGCAGGGTCTTGCGCTCGGTAATCGCCCGCGCCCAGCGCAGCACATAGCGGTTGGAGTCGGTGGCGGTGGCGGTGACCTGCCAGAACGGCAGGCCGAAGCGCGCGGCCAGCAGCTCGCCGCAGACCACCGCGTCCTCGCCCGGCAGCATCGTGGTCAGGCCGTTGTTGCCTTGTTCGGCAATGGCCTTGGCGATCGGATCCGGCGAGTGGCCGAACATGGTGCCGGTGTCGCCCAGGCAGAAGTCGATGTACTCATGGCCGTCGACGTCATAGAAGCGCGCGCCCTTGGCCCGCTCGACGAACAGCGGCACCGGGGTCGACCAGTCGGCCATCCAGTGCATCGGCACGCCGCCGTACAGCGAGTGGCGCGCGCGCTCGGCCAGGGCTACGGATTTCGGGTTGCGCGCGATAAAACGCTCACGCTCACGCTGGGCGAAGGCTTCTACGGCGGATGGGCTGATACCACTGGCAGTCATGTTGAACACCTCGTTCGAATATCTGCACATGCTATTTTGTGATCACAGAAAACTCAAGCATTGGTTTGATCAGGCTTTATTGCTAGATTATCGCCATATTTGTGATCACAGGATATTGTGCAATGGTCTTTCAACAGCACGTTGCATTGATCAGCGGTGCGGGCAGTGGCTCGGGCATCGGCTTGGCCATTGCGCGCCGCCTGGGTCGTGCCGGCGCGCGGGTATTGCTGACTGCCAGCAGCGCGCGGGTCGAGCAACGGGTCGCCGAGTTGTGCGCTGAAGGTATTCAAGCACGTGGCCGCGCAGCTGACCTGACCGATGAGCGGCAGGTCGCTGAATTGCTCGACTGGGCGCAGGCGCAGTGGGGGCAGATCGACGTTCTGGTGAACAACGCCGGTATGGCCATGCAAGGCAGCCCCGAGCCCTTCGCCGAACTGGCGGACATGGACCTGGCCACCTGGAATCTGTCCATCGCGCGCAACCTCGGCACGGCGTTTCTGCTTACCCGCGCGGTGCTGCCGGGCATGCGGGCGCGCGGTTACGGGCGCATCGTCAATATCAGCTCGACCACCGGCACCCGTGGCAGCAACCCCGGTGAGTCTGCTTACAGCGCGGCCAAGGCTGGCATGCTCGGTTTGTCCATGGGCCTGGCGCTGGAAGTGGCCAAGCAGGGCATCACGGTCAACAGCGTGGCGCCGGGCTGGATTGCCACCGGCTCCAGTACCGAGGAGGAGCGCCATGCGGCTGAGTACACGCCGATGCGCCGTGCCGGCCGCCCCGAAGAAGTGGCTGCCGCCGTGGCCTTTCTTGCGTCACCGGAAGCCAGTTACATCACCGGTGAAGTGCTGGTGGTGGATGGCGGGAACTGCCTGATCGAAAACAAGGCACCGTGAACCAGTAGAATTCATGCCGCCGCTCAATTGCGGCGCTCTTCGTTAGAAGGAATACCCATGCGCAACTGCTCGCTGACACTTGCCCAACTCCCTGCACCGCCGGCACAAGGATGCTGCTGAACCATGGCCGATAACCTGCAGGATCAGCTCTACCAACGTATTCGAGAAGGTTTGCTGGCTGGGCGCTTTCAGCCCGGTGAGCGCTTGAAAATCCGTGATCTGGCTGCCGAGTGGGGCACCAGCCCGATGCCGGTACGCGGCGCCTTGCAGCGGCTGGTCGCTGAGGGTGCGCTGGAAGGCGAGCCACAGCGCTCGGTGCGCGTGCCGCCGATGACCCGCGAGCGTTACCAGGACATTTTCCAGGTGCGTCTGGGCCTTGAAGGTCTGGCTGTAGAACTGGCTACCCCGCGCCTGACTGCGGCCAACCTGACCGAGTTGCGCGAATGCGTGGCGCGCATGGATCAGGCCATCGAGCAGCGGCAGGTGCAGGCCTATTTGGATGCTAACAGCCAGTTCCACCTGCACCTCTACAGCGCCTGCGGCAACCCGGTGTTGCTGCGCTCAATCGAGTCGTTGTGGTTGCAGGTTGGGCCGTTTTTCAACCGATTGTTCACCGGTGCCGATCTGTCGCTGCGCCTCAATGACTTTCACGAGGAAGCCTTTGCCGCCATCGAAGCCGGTGATGCCAAGGCTGCGCGCCAGGCCATGGAGCAGGACCTGACTTACTTCGCGCGCTTTCTGCTCAACCTGCTCGACCTTGAGCCGGGCCAGCGTTGACTGGATGCTGAAGCGCTGGCAGCGCGATAGCCGACAACTACACTGATGCGATTCTGAGACGACAGTACAAGGGCTCTTCAATGCTGGATTACGGCAGTAAACGCATTCTGATCGTCGATGACTTCACCGACTTTCGCAGCTCGCTGAAGGCCATGCTGCGCGATATGGGCGCGCGGGATGTGGACACCGCCGACCGCGGCGAAGAAGCCCTGAGCATGTGCCGCAACAAGCGCTACGACATCATCCTGCACGACTACAACCTGGGTGGCGGCAAGAACGGCCAGCAGGTGCTGGAAGAGTTGATCGCCGGCAAGCTGATCAGTCATCAGTGCATCTTTGTCATGGTCACCGCCGAAAGCAGCCAGGCCATGGTCCTCAGCGCTCTTGAGCATGAGCCGGATGCCTACCTGACCAAGCCGTTCAACCGCGCCAGCCTCGATCAGCGCCTGGACAAGCTGGTGGAGCGCAAGACTGCGCTCAAGGGCATTCTTCAAGGCCTCGACAAACAGGACCCAGCCGCCGTACTGGATGCCTGCAAAACCCTCAGCCAGCAGGACAAACGCTATCTGCCGCTGTGTCAGCGCTACCAGGCCACGGCGCTGCGCGAGTTGGGCCGGCTGGATGAGCTGGAGCAGCTGCTCAATGGTGTATTGGCCGAGCGACCGTTGCCTTGGGCGCAGGTGGCGCTGGCCGGTCTGATGCACAAACGCGGCGACCTGAGCCGCGCGCAGAGCCTCTACGAGAAGGGTTTGCAGCTGTTTCCGATGATGCCGGCACTGTATGACGGCCTGGCCGCCGTGCTGCTGGCACAGGGCGAGAGCCAACGCGCTCAGCAAGCCCTGGAAGATGCAGTCAAACTGGCTCCGTTGGCGATTCGCCGGCAGATGCAGCTGGGTAAACTGGCGCTGGATAACCAGGACTTCGACAGTGCCGGCAAGGCCTATCGGCAGGCCATGGAGCAGGGTCGCACCTCCAAATTCAAGAGCCCGGAAAACTACCTCGGTTTGGCCCAGGCGATCACCGCTCAGGCCGGCGATGGCTCGCTCGACAAGCGCTTGCAGATCGAGGTCAGCCAGGCCCTCGGTGAGCTGGATAAAATCTATGCCCATGACCCCAATGTGCAGGTGCGCTCTCGCCTGGCCCTGGCCAGCAGCTTGAATAAATCCGGCGAGCCCAAGCGTGCTGCGCAACTGGCCGCCGAAGCCGCTGCGGCGATGGAAAAGCTGCCGCAGCTGTTTGCCGCCGATACTGCCCTCAGCGTCGCCAGCCAGCTGCGCGCGCTCGGCCAGACGGCAGCCAGTGATGCGTTGCTGAAAAGCTGTGTCGAGGTATACGGCGACGACCCGCAGGTGATGCAAGGCGTCGCTCGGCAGACCGACAACGCCGAGATTCTCTCCGGCGGCAAAGAGGCCGTGGAGCTCAACCGCCAGGGGGTACGCTGCTACCAGCAGAAGCAGTTCGACGAGGCGCTCAGGCTGTTCCGTCAGGCCTTTGCCCTGCAACCGAAGAACATCAGCATCGCCCTCAACACTGCGCAATCGCTGTTGCAATCGGCCGGCGGCGAGATGTCGGCGACTCTGCTGGACGAATGCCGGCGTTGCCTGGAGATGGTCAGCCAGATGCCCGAGACGGATGCCCGGCATGCGCGTTACCTGCAACTGCAGCGGCGGGCGTCCGGCCAATGAGTGATTCCCCTGGCGGACTGGACTTCTCTACGGTGATCGCCTCCACCGTGCACGACATGAAAAACTCCCTGGCCATGCTTACCCGCGCCCATGCGCAGTGGCAGGCGCAGCTGCCGCCGGAACAGCAGCAGGCCAGCGAGCAGGGCGTGATCGAGTACGAGTTTGCCCGCCTCAACGGCATGCTCGTGCAACTGCTCGGCCTGTATAAGCTCGGCGTCAACCAGCTGCCCATGCGCCCCGGTTATCACGAAGTTGAGGATTTCCTGCAGGCGCAGCTGGCGCGGCACTTCGAGGTGCTGCAAAGCCGGCAGATCAGTGCCCGTTGCGAGGTAGAAAGTTTCGATCTGATGGGCTTCTTCGATGAAGAGCTACTCGGCTCGGTGGTCGCCAACATCATCACCAACTCCATCCGCTACGCCCACAGCGCCTTGCTGATTCGGGCCTGGGAGGAAGGCGGCAAGCTGGTGCTGGCGATCTGCGACGACGGCCAGGGCTACCCGCAGGAGATGCTCAGCCAGCAATCCAACTACGCCCTCGGCCTCAAGCACAGCACCGGCAGCACCGGCCTGGGCCTCTACTTCGCCGGCCGTATCGCCGAGCTGCACGAACGCCAGGGCGTGCGCGGGCATATCGAACTGGCCAACGGTGCACCGCTGGGTGGTGGGGTATTTAGGATTTATCTGCCTTGAAACGACTGCGGCCCTGCGGTGTGTATAGCGCCGCAGGGCCGCACTAAGGCCGTAAAAAACGCTTAGCTTTCCAGCCAGACGTCACGCACCCAGTGCCAGACCGATTCCCAGGTTTCGTCTTCGTTGATTTCGCCGGTTTCCGCTTCCCACAGCAGCACGGTGCCGTCTTCTTCGACCACGTAGTAGTTGCCGTGGTCTTCGCACAGCGGCACGAATTCGCGCGGCACGCCCAGGGACCAGGCGGTGGCAGCGACTTCCGGCAGGTAGGTATGCGATTGCGGGTCGCTGGCGGTTACCGGTTCCAGGCGGCCGTAGACCACATCGCTGACCTGTAAGAGAAATTCGCGCAGGCCGTAGGGCAGATGGATCAGGATCTGCTCCTGAATCTCTACCAGGGTTTCTTCTTCCGGCAACTCCAGCGGGACGGGCACCGGCTCGTTGAGTTCGCGCAACTGTTCGATGACTTCTTCCACTGTGTCTGCCTCATTTATTACGGGGTATACGGGAGCGTCTTATACCCTAGACGGGTCTAAGCAAAAAGCTGGCAAAGTGCTATCGTTCAGCTCAACGGCGTGTCAATTTTTTAACGTCATAAAAATGGTCTTGTTATGAAAAGCCAAACGCAAGAGCCCGAAAGCACTGCACTCAGCGAGGAAGAGCGGTTACAGCTGCTGACCACGGCTGGCAAGCGCAACCGCCTGTTTATCCTGGCGCTGGCCGGAGTACTGGGTAGCCTGATGCTGGTTTCGGTCGGGCTGAATATTCACAGCGTGTTCAGTGCCGGTGATGAACCGCGTATCCAGGCGCTGGAACAGCAGATACTGCGGCTTGAGCAGCAGCTGGCGGTGCAGCAGACCGCATTGAGTAACCAGGAAGAGCTGCTGGCCAGTCAGCAGGCATCGCAGCTGACGGGAATGTTCGAGCGCGTGGAGAACCCGGATAGCATCGCTGAAGTGAGCAAGGTGCTGCAGGCTCAGGAGCGCGATTACCAGCAGGTAATGCAGGGCCTGAAGGTTGGTATGCGCGATTTGGCCAATATGCTGCCAGGCTCGCGCAGTTGGCTGGCGCATTACGAAGAAGCGATTGACCGTGCTCAGCTCAACAGTCGCAAACGCAGTGAAGATATCCAGGCCTGGAGCGACAAGGCCCAGCAGCCTGCCCCGGCGGCCAAGCCGCCGGGTAAGAGCGTCAACTAGCCCATGTGGTAGAAGGCCAGCTTATTGCCATCCAGATCACGGAAATAGGCGCCGTAGAAGCCCGGTATGCGTTCGCCGGGTTTGCCTTCACAGCTTGCGCCCAGCTCAATGGCCTTGGCATAGAGTTTGTCGACCCCTTCGCGTGATCCGCCTGGCAGCGCGATCATCTGGCCATTACCTGGCGTCGGTGCTTGCTTGTCATGGGGAATACAGATGGCAAACATCGGTTGCCCCTTGGCGATGCCATAGAACGCGATGCGGCCCAAATCCATGACGATTTTGGCACCCATCTCTGCCAGCAAAGGGGTGTAGAACGACTTGGCTTTCTCCATGTCGGTGGTGCCCACAGTGGTGTATCCGATCATTGCTTAATCCTCAGGATGGTGTGCTTGGCGCGGATCAGATTGCACTTTGAGTAGGCCGCGCGCCAGTTCATACAGTTGCTGAATGATAGACAAAGAAAACCCGGGACTTGCCCGGGTTTTCTCAGCATAGCGAGGGATCAGCCGTTCTGGCGGATACCGGCAACCAGCCACGGCTGGTTGTCACCAACGGCCCGCTCCAGACGCCAGCTTTCGCTGAATACTTCGCCCTGGTCAAAACGCGAGGTCTTGGCCACGCCGGTGAAGGTCAGGGTGGCGACGGTCTTGTCGCTGAGGTCATCGACGCCATCCAGCTGCACATCGAGGTTATCGACGTAGGTGGATTGGAAGCCATCGCCCAGGTCTGCACGCTCGCGGCTGAGGAACTCCAGCAGCTGCGGGGTGACGAACTCGGCGATCTTGTCCATCTCGTTGGCATCCCAGTGCTGTTGCAAGCTGAGGAAGTGCTCACGACCGGCGCTGATAAAGCTCTGCTCGTTGAACCAGGCCGGGGCATTGATCACCGGTTTGATCGCAGCCGCTGCACTGCTACCGCCGAAGATCGAGGCTGGAGCCGCTGGCATTTCACGCTGCATCGGTGCGCCGTTGGCAGTCGCCGGGCTGGCTTGCTGACGACGAGCGGCGAGGAAGCGGAACAGCAGGAAGGCGATCAGGCCGAAGATCAGCATGTCCATGATCTGCAGGCCTTCGAAGCCGTCACCCATAAACATCGAGGCCAGCAGACCACCTGCGGCCAGACCGGCCAATGGGCCCAACCACTTCGATGCACCGCTGGCTGCTGCAGGCTGACGGCCGGCCGCTGCAGGTGCTGCACTTTGCTGGGCTGGCGCTTGGCGAGCCTGGTGGCTTGGCGCGGAACCGAAGGATTTGCCGCTGCCCATACGTTTGGCTTCGGCGTCGAAACTCATGGTGGTCAGTCCCAGGCTGAGGAACATGGCCAGGGCGATGCTAAGGAAACGCTGCATGGTTAGCTGTCTCTTGGTGATTGGATCTACGCGCGGCATCTTGCCCGGCGTGAGCGGCGCTGGCTAGGCCTAGAATGTTTCGAGCTTTTGCCCGTGCGCCTGAGTCAGCGGCGCAGCAGCACCAGCAGCGGTCCGCAGCGTAACTGCCGGCGCAGCAGGGCGCGGAAGTCGGCGGGGTTTTCCTCGAGGTGGCGCAGCCAGTGGATAAAGCAGCGCAGGTAGACGCCGGTCAGCAGGCTTTCCTCGGCGATGCGGCACAGGTGTAGGGTTTCCCGCCGCGCCGCTTCACGCCACCACTGCACGGTGCGGCTGATGCGTAGCAGACCGCCAATCTGCAGGTGGATATGCCCCGGTTCGAGTTTGTACAGCAGCATCTGCCCGCTGACTGAGCGGTGCGCGGCCAGGCTGTCGAGCCAGGTGATCAGCAGTTCTTCCAGACGTTTGGCGGGCTCTAACGTCAATAAATCTGCGGCGTTGCCGCGCGCCAGCAGGGCCTGGTCGGCACGGTCGAACCAGGCTTCGACCAG
Organism: Pseudomonas sp. SG20056; assembly: GCF_031764535.1. Classification (NCBI taxonomy): domain Bacteria; kingdom Pseudomonadati; phylum Pseudomonadota; class Gammaproteobacteria; order Pseudomonadales; family Pseudomonadaceae; genus Pseudomonas; species Pseudomonas sp. SG20056. Next base: position 4,396,086 of record NZ_CP134499.1, on the reverse strand, counting down.
TTGATCCTTCTCGCGGTAATGCGCGGCGATGGCATCCAGGCCTACGCCCAGATCAGCGGCTACATCGAACAGATGCAGGCGTTCCCAGCCGCAAACATCGGCCAGTCGCAGGGCGCTATCGAGTATCTGTGACGCGGAGACAGTTGCGCGTTTCATCGGCTCACCTCGCCAAGCAGTATGGGCGGCGAGCACGGCAGGGCCGACCTGAAACGACAAACGGAACCCGAAGGTTCCGCTTGTGGTGATTGCAGTCAGCTGTCAGCGCCAGTTGTGCAACTCTTTCTCTGACAGCTGGTGCATCTGGCTGACCTGGGCCTGGAAGGCTTGCATCGAGGCCCAGATGCGGCCGTTCAGCTCGCTCTGCGCGGCCAGTTCGCCGAGCACCACGGCGGACTCGCGCTGCATGGCAGCGAGTACATCGTCGGGGAAGCGTTTGAGCAAGGTGCCTTGCTGCTTTAGCTCATCGAGGGCCATGGCGTTGTGGTAGACGTAGTCGTCGAGCATGTCCTGGCTGGCGGCGCGGGCGGCTTCCGTGAGGATTGCCTGCAGATCGGCCGGCAGGCTGTCGAGGGCTTTCTGGTTGATCAGCAGTTCGAGCACCGCCTGCGGCTCCTGCCAGCCTGGGTAGTAGTAGAACTTGGCCGCCTTGTGCAGGCCGAAGGCCAAGTCGTTGTAGGGGCTGACCCAGTCGGTGGCGTCGATGGCGTTGGTTTGCAAGGCGGTGAATACCTCGCCGCCCGGCAGGTTTACGGTGGTCGCGCCGAGCTTGCTCAGCACTTCGCCGCCCAGGCCGGGCATGCGGATCTTCAGGCCCTTGAGGTCATCCAGCGAGTTGATTTCCTTGTTGTACCAGCCGCCCATCTGCATGCCGGTGTTGCCCACCACCATGGGTTTTACCCCATAGGGGGCATAGGCTTCGTCCCACAGCGCCTGACCGCCGCCCTTGCTCAGCCAGGCATTCATTTCGCTGGTGGACAGGCCGAATGGCACGGCGGTGAAGAACTGCGCCGCCGGCACCTTGCCCTTCCAGTAATAGGCCGCGCCGTGACCCAATTCGGCAGTGCCGCGCGACACGGCGTCGAACACTTCCAGCGGCGGCACCAGCTCGCCGCCGGCATACACCTTGATGGTCAGGCGGCCGTTGCTCATGGCCTTGACCCGCTCGGCCAAGCGCTCAGCGGCAGTGCCCAGGCCGGGGTAGTTTTTCGGCCAGGCGGTAACCATCTTCCAGTGGAAGCTTTCTGCGGCAGGCGTTGCTGCGGCTTGCGGTGCAGCAGACTCTTCCTTGCAACCGCTCAGGCCGATGGCGGCGAGCAGGGCGCTGGCAAGCAGCAGAGGACGGCGGATCATGGAGGCTCCTTGTTATTTGAATAAACGATCAGTCACGCTTGGGCACCTGTAGGAGCGGCCCATGGCCGCGACAGTGGCGCCGGCAAAAGCCATCGCGGGCATGGCCCGCTCCTACGGCCTGTCTCTAAAGGGGTTGCAGCTTGGCATAGCTGAGCATCAACCACTTGCTGCCCTCGTTCTCGAAATTCACCTGCACCCGCGCCTGGGCGCCGGAGCCTTCGAAGTTGAGGATGGTGCCTTCGCCGAACAGCGAATGCTGCACGCGCTGGCCGAGGTTGAAGCCGGTGTCCGGCACGGCGCTGCCGGCGAACATGCTGTCGCCGCTCATGCTGTTGCCGCCCATATTGCGGCTGACCGCGCCGAATGGCCGGCTGACGCTATTGGACAGGCGTACTTCCTGAATCAGCTGCGGCGGAATCTCACGGACGAAACGCGACACCTTGTTGTAGGTCTCGTTGCCGTAAAGACGGCGGGTTTCGGCGTAGGTAATCACTAGCTTGCTCATGGCGCGGGTGATGCCGACGTAGGCCAGGCGCCGCTCTTCTTCCAGGCGGCCGGGCTCTTCCAGGCTCATCTTGTGCGGGAACAGGCCTTCTTCCATGCCCACCAGAAATACCTGGGGGAACTCCAGGCCCTTGGCGCTGTGCAGGGTCATCAGCTGCACGCTGTCCTCGTTTTCCGCAGCTTGGGTGTCGCCAGCTTCCAGTGAAGCGTGAGTCAGAAAGGCCTGCAGCGGGCTGAGTTCGTCGTCTTCGTTGTTCTCGAAGGTGCGCGCGGCGCTGACCAGTTCCTCAAGGTTTTCGATACGTGCCTGGGCTTTTTCGCCTTTTTCGGCCTTGTGGTAGGCAATCAGTCCGCTTTGCTCGATGACGGTCTGGGTCATCAGGTGCAGCGGCATGCTTAGCGCCTTGGCGGCGAGGTTTTCGATCAGTTCGATAAACCCGGCCAGCGCGCTCGACGCACGGCCAGGCAGGGCCTTGGCGGCGACCATCAGGCGAATCGCTTCCCACATCGATACATCATGGGCGCGCGCGTATTCGCGGATGGTCTCGACGCTCTTCTCGCCAATGCCGCGCGCCGGCACGTTGATCACCCGCTCCAGCGCGGCATCGTTGCCGCGGCCATCAAGCAGGCGCAGGTAGGCCATGGCGTTCTTGATTTCCGCGCGCTCGAAGAAGCGCTGGCCGCCGTAGATGCGGTAGGGGATTTTCTCGCGCAGCAGCGCTTCTTCAAGCACCCGCGACTGGGCGTTGGAGCGATAGAGAATGGCGATCTCGCTGCGCTTGAGGCCGTCCTTGCGCAGGGCGTCTTCAATCGATTCGACCACATAGCGCGCTTCGTCGTGCTCGTTAAACGCCGAGTACAGGTTGATCGGCTCGCCGTCGCCGTCTTCGGTCCACAGTTCCTTGCCGAGACGGCCCTGGTTATTGGCGATCAGCGCGTTGGCGGCCTTGAGGATGCCGGCGGTGGAGCGGTAGTTCTGCTCCAGACGGATCACTTCGGCATCGCTGAAGTCGTCGGAAAACTGCTGGATGTTCTCGATCTTCGCCCCGCGCCAGCCGTAGATCGACTGGTCGTCATCGCCGACCACCATCAGGCTGTCGCCGCCCTTGGCGAGCAGGCGCAGCCAGGCGTACTGCACGGCGTTGGTGTCCTGGAATTCATCGACCAGGATATGCCGGAAGCGCCGTTGGTAATGCTCCAGCAGACCCGGTTTGTCACGCCACAGATCGAGGGCGCGCAGCAGCAGCTCGGAGAAGTCGATCACCCCGGCGCGGGCGCAGGCGGCCTCATAGGCTTCGTAGATCTTCAGCATGGTGGCGAGGAACAGGTCGCCGCCGGGTTGGATGTTCTTCGGCCGCCGGCCTTCATCCTTCTGCCCGTTGATAAACCACTGCGCCTGTTTCGGCGGCCAGCGTTGTTCATCCAGGCCGAGGTCGCGGATCACTCGCTTGACGATGCGCTGCTGGTCGTCGGAGTCGAGAATCTGGAAGTTCTCGGCCAGGCCGGCTTCCTGCCAGTGCGCGCGCAACAGGCGATGAGCCAGGCCGTGGAAGGTGCCCACCCACATGCCGGCCGGGTTATGGCCGAGCATCTGCTCGATGCGGTGACGCATTTCGGCGGCGGCCTTGTTGGTAAAGGTCACCGACAGAATGCTGTGCGGCGAGGCATTCTCGATCTGGATCAACCAGGCGATGCGGTGTACCAGCACGCGGGTTTTACCAGAGCCAGCACCGGCCAGCACCAGTTGGCGGCCCACGCGCGCGGCGACGGCCTGGCGCTGGGCATCGTTAAGAGAGGCAATCAGGAGTTCGGGGTCATTTTGCATCGCGGCATTCTAGGGGGCTGCGCCAGGCAGGGCAAACCAGGGGTTTAGTGGACGACTGGTGAGTCAGCTCAACGAGCGTAGATGGGCTATGGCCGCGCTCACCGAAAGTTGGGTATTTGTAATGTGAATTAGCGCACGTCTGGCTTGGGCGAAGCGTCTAGCTCGCGTATGCTGCGCCGACGTTTAGGCAACCACTATAAGAAAATCGCCTATGACCGCATCGACTTCATACGCTGACGCCAACGGCTTCAAGCCGACTTCCGGGCGGGAAGTGGCCCAGCTGTTTGCCACAGACATCGCCGCCGAACGCACCCGCATGCTCTATCAGGGCTCGCAGGTGCCGACCCTGTTCATGCTGCTTAGCGGTGTGGTGTGTGCCTTCCTGTTATGGGGTGGGCTGCCACATGCGTTGCTGGTCAGCTGGTCAATCTGGCTGTTGATTCTCGCCGTGTTGCGTCTGGTGCAGGTGCGCGCCTTCAATAACGCCTTGCCCAGTCGACAGGCCGAACGCCATTGGCGCCGGCTGTTCCTGTTTGGTGCCGGCGCTTCCGGGCTGACCCTGGCGTTTGCCGCCATCGCCCTGGTGCCAGCGGATGTGTTCTACCTGCAAGCGCTGGTTTACGGCCTGATTGCTGCGGCGATCCTCTCGGCCAGTGTGGCCTATGCCATCAGCTTTACCGCTTTTCTCAGTTTTGCCCTGCCTTGCCTGCTGCCTTCGGTGGGCTATCTGCTGCTCAGCGATAACCCGCTGCAACAAGGCTGGGGCCTGCTCGGCAGTATCCTGCTGCTGGCCTTGCTGGTGGTGGCCTGGCAGGTCAATCGGCTGGTGCAGCGCAGTCTTTTGCAGCGCTTCCACAATCAGGCGCTGATCAGCAATCTGGAACACGCCAAGTTGCAGGCGGAAGGGCTCAATGGTGAGCTGGCCCATGAAGTGGAACAGCGCCGCCGCGCCGAGCGTGAATTGCGCCTGGCCCATAGCGAGCTGGAAATGCGCGTGGCCGAGCGCACCCTGGAACTGGATGAAACCACCTACGCCCTGAGCAAGAGTCGCGCACGCCTGACCCTGGCCATTGAAGCCAGCGAACTGGGCCTGTGGGACTGGGACCTGCAGAGCGATGAGGTGCACCACTCGCGGCTCAAGGAAATCTTCGGCCTGGAGCCGCACGCCGTGCAGGTGATGCTGCGCGACCTCAAGCCACGCCTGCACCCGGATGATCTGCCGGTGCTGCGCCGCGCCTTGGTCGAGCATATGAAGGGGCGCAGCGATGACTATCAGGTCGAATACCGTATCAAGCACGCGGCTGGCCACTGGGTGTGGATCGAAGACCGTGGCCGGGCGGTTGAGCGCGATGCAGAGGGCCGCGTGCTGCGCATGCTCGGCACGCGCCGCGACATCAGCGCGCGCAAAGTGCAGGAGCAACAGCAACAGCTGGCCGCCACGGTGTTCGAGGCCGCCAGCGAAGGCATCGTGATTCTCGACCCGGACTATCGCTTGCTGTCGGTCAACCAGGCCTTCAGCGACGTGACGGGGTATCGCCAGGACGAAGTGGTCGGCAAAAGCGTGATCAGCCTGATCAGCAGTGGCGACAGCCGCCGGCAGTACCAGATGATCCGCCTGGAACTGGAGCACAGCGGCACCTGGCGCGGTGAGCTGATCGAAACGCGCAAGAACGGCGAGCTGTATCCGCAGTGGCTGCAGCTCAACGTGGTGCGCGATGCGCGGGGCAGTGTCAGCCATATCGTCGGCTTCTTCGCCGATCTGTCGTCACGGCGCGAGGCCGAAGAGCGCCTGCGCTACCTGTCGCATTACGACGAGCTGACCGGCCTGGCCAACCGCAGCCTGTTCAAGGAGCGCCTGCACGAAGCCAGCCAGCGGGCGCGACAGAGCGGGCGCAGTATCGCCTTGCTGCACGTCGACCTGGACCGCTTCAAATTGCTCAACGACAGCCTCGGCCATGAAGTTGCCGACCAGCTGCTGCGCCAGGTCAGCCGCCGTCTGACTCAGGCCGTGCCGGAGGCCGATACCCTGGCGCGTCTGTCCGGTGATGAATTCGCCATCCTCATTGACGCATACGGCAGCCTCTCCAGCCTGGCACGGCTGGCCAGCCGTCTACTGAGCAAGCTGCGCGTGCCGATGACCGTGGGCGGGCATGAACTGGTGGTCAGCGCCTCTCTGGGCATCAGCCTGCTGCCGGATAACGCGCGGGAGATTTCCGCCCTGGTCAGCCAGGCCAATATGGCCATGCAACACGCCAAGCATTTGGGCGGCAACACCTTCCAGTTCTTCACTGACAACCTGCAGGCCTGCACCCTGGAGCGCCTGCAGCTGGAAAACCAGCTGCGCAAGGGCATCAACGAAGGCCAGCTGGAGGTGTTCTACCAGCCCAAACTGTGCCTGGCCGCCGACAGCCTCAACGCCGCCGAGGCGTTGGTGCGCTGGCGGCATCCGGAACTGGGCCTAGTGCCGCCGAGCGACTTTATCGGTCTGGCCGAAGAAACCGGACTGATTGGCGCGATTGGTGAATTCGTCCTGCGCCAGGCCTGCTTGCAGGCGCGTACCTGGCAGTTGCAGGGCTTGGCGCATATTCGCGTGTCGGTAAACCTCTCGGTGCACCAGCTGCGCCAGGGCAACCTGCTCAGTCTGGTGCGCCAAGTGCTCGATGAAACCGGCCTTGAGGCGCAGTACCTCGAGCTGGAACTGACCGAAAGCCAACTGCTGGACAACGTTGAAAGCGTGATCAGCACCTTCCAGCAACTGCGCGAACTGGGCGTCAAACTGGCGATTGACGACTTCGGCACTGGCTATTCCTCGCTCAGCTACCTCAAGCGCTTTCCGGTGGATTACGTGAAGATCGACCAGACCTTTATCCGCGATCTGACCCCCGGCAGCGAAGACGCCGCCATCACCCGCGCGATCATCGCCATGGCCCACAGTCTGGAGCTCAAGGTGGTCGCCGAGGGTGTGGAAACCCAGGCGCAGATGGATTTTCTCAAGAGCCAGCGCTGCGACGAGATCCAGGGTTACCTGATCAGCAAACCGGTGCCGGCCGAACAATTCGCCCAGCTGCTGCGCGAGCAGGTCGACAAGTTCTGATTGCCAGGCTGGCGGCTTGTCTACCGCCAGCCTGGCCGCTACTGTCGCGCTTTCGCTGATTTGCAGGATGCGCCATGCAGCCCACTTCTTCCGCTCCCGCAGCGCGCCCGGCCAATGCCACGCTGATTCTGCTGGCCTCGCTGTATTGCGCCCAGGGCTTGCCCTCGGGGTTACTGGCCCATTCGCTGCCGGTGTTGCTGCGTCAGCACGGCGTTGATCTGGCGCTGATCGGCTTGCTCAAGTTGTTGGCCTTGCCCTGGTTGCTCAAGGTGCTCTGGGCGCCGTGGGTGGATCGGCTGGCTTCGCCGCGTTTGGGTCATCACCGCGGTTGGATTCTGCCGTTGCAGCTTGGCGTCATTACGGTGATTGCGACGCTGGCGCTGATGAGTCCCGAGCGGTTGTTCGACAGTCATTTTTTCTTGCTGATTGGCCTGTTACTGCTGGTCAACCTGGCTGCCTCGACTCAGGACATTGCCACTGATGGCCTGGCCGTACGCCTGCTGCCCGAGCGCTGGCGCGGGCTGGGCAACAGCTTGCAGGTGGGCGGTTACAAGGTCGGTATGCTGGTCAGCGGCAGTGGTTTGCTGCTGGCGATGGATGCGCTGGGCTGGAACCTGAGTGTGGCACTGGTAGCGGGGCTGCTGGTGCTGATGACGTTGCCCATCTGGCGCTTTAACGAGCGGCGCGAGTTGCCATTTCAGCCGGCCCAGGCAGAACCGGCCGGGCCGGGATTGTTGCTGCGGCATTACCGTGGCTTGCTGCTGCAGTCCGGCATGCTGTTCTGGCTGGCGGTGCTGCTGAGCTTCAAGCTGGGCGATGCGCTGGGTTCGCCGATGATCAAGCCGATGCTGGTGGATCAGGGCTGGAGCAATGCCGAGCTGGGCCAGCTGACCCTGATCAGCAGTCTGGCGGGCATCGCCGGCGCGTTTCTCGGCGGTCTGCTGTATGCACGCATCGGCGCGTTACGGGCGCTGCTGCTGTTCGGTCTGTTGCAGGCATGCGGGATCGCCGCCATGGCTCTGCTAGTAAATGCCGGCGGCAGCATCGGCTTGGTCTATCTGGTGGCGTTGTTCGAGCAGACCGCCGATGGCATGTCCACGGTGGCGCTGTTCGCGGTGATGATGCGCCAGTGCCGGCCCGAGCATGAGGGCGCGGATTTTACCCTGCAGGCCAGTGTGCAGCTGCTATTGGCCGGGTTGGTGGGTGCCACCAGCGGTTGGCTGGCCGAGCAGCTGGGTTTTGCCAATCTGTTTATCAGTGCCGGCGTGCTGGGGCTGCTGGCGCTGCCCATCGTGCTGCTGTACTTCTGGCGTGGCGCACGGCCGGCGGCCAGCGCGGCATAAGTCGCTGGCTTTTCGCCGGGGTGTTTCGTCTATTCCCACCTGCGCCGGGTGCTGCCTGCCCGGAGGGTGCGCAACCGGATCAAAGATGGCTGTCTTTGCGCCTCGGGCGGGCAATCCTGCGGGCCTGTCCGGATTGAATAGAGGTGCGTATGCGCAAACCCGCGAGCCTGAGTGTCGGCCTGCGCCTGCTGTTGGCGTCCCAGGCCATGGCCCCGTTAAGCGTCAAGCTGGGGCTGGTGCAGCAACTGGGAGCGGAGAAGGCCGCGCTGCTGGCGCCGCATATGCCGCCGGGGCAGTTGCGTGAGCTGATCATGGTCATGCCCATCGAGTTTGCCGCCGAGGTAACCACCCACCTCGACCCACGGCTGATTCTCGATACCTACCTGAGCCTGCCCGATAGCCTGCACCTGGAGGTAGCGCGCCAGCTTTGCGCCGATGGCGCCTTTGCCACGGCGGCGCGTTACGCCGAGTGCCTGTCGGCCAAGCAGATCAAGGTGCTGATCTACGGCATTAACGATGTTGACCATGTGCTGCAGATAGCTCGGCATATCGTCGATATGCCGCTGATCAGCGAGAGCCTGCGCAGCTTCTCCACCGGTTATCTGTGCAAGCTCACCGAAGCGGCAGTGCTGGATCGCAATCTGCCGGTGGCCGCCCAGGTGCTCGGCGGCCTGTCACTGGCGCGGCAGGCCGATGTGTGCGCCGGCTTGCAGCCGAGCACGTTGCGGCAACTGCTGCCGCTGCTGCTGTTGATCAGCGGTGAGGGGCTGCGCAAGCAGTTGCCGGAGGCGGTGCTGGAGTTGTTTGAAAAACAGCTGGCCTAGCGGCTATTCCATCCACTGCCGCTCGTGACGTTCCAGCAGATTGCTGGCCTGCTCCGGGCCGTCGCTGCCGGCCGGGTAGGGGCGCGGGCTCTGGTAGTGCTGGTGCCAGCCCTTGATGATCGGGTCGACCCAGTTCCAGGCGGCTTCCACTTCATCGCGGCGCATAAACAGCGTCGAATCGCCTTCGATCACGTCGAGCAGCAGGCGTTCGTAGGCGTCCCAGCGGCGCTGCTTGTGGAAGGCATCAGCCAGGTTGAGGTCGAGCTCAACCGGCTGCAGGTGCATGCCCTTGCCGGGGCTCTTGCCCATCAATTGCAGGCTGATGCGTTCTTCCGGTTGCAGGCGTATCAGCAGGCGATTGGCTTCGCCGCCGCCGAACAGCTGGTGCGGTACTGGCTTGAACTGGATGAGGATTTCCGAGGTCTTGTGCCCCAGGCGTTTACCGGTGCGCAGATAGAACGGCACGCCGGCCCAGCGCCAGTTGTCGATCTCGGCCTGCACGGCGACAAAGGTTTCAGTGTCGCTGTCGTTGTCGACGTTCTTTTCGAAGTAGTAGGCCGGCACTTCCTGGCCGCCGATCTTGCCGGCGGTGTACTGGCCGCGCACGGTCTTGTCCTGCACATCGAGGCCGGTGATGGGCTTCAGCGCTTCGAGGATTTTCACCTTCTCGTTGCGCACTGCCTCGGCGTCGAAACGCACCGGCGCTTCCATGGCCACCAGGCAGAGCAGTTGCAACAGGTGGTTCTGGATCATGTCGCGCATGGCGCCGGCTTTTTCGTAGTAGGCACCACGGTTTTCCACGCCGAGGGTTTCGCACACGCTGATCTGCACGTGATCAATATGCCCGGCGCGCCAGATCGGCTCGAACAGGGCGTTGGCAAAGCGCAGTGCCATCAGGTTCTGTACTGTCTCCTTGCCCAGGTAGTGGTCGATGCGGAACACCCGCGACTCATCGAACACGGCGCCAATGGCCGCGTTGATGGCCTTCGCTGACTCCAGCGAATGGCCAATCGGCTTTTCCAGCACGATGCGCGCCTTGGGCCCAGCCAGGCTGGCGATTTTCAGGTGCGAGGCGATGTCTTCAAACAGATCCGGCGCGGTGGCCAGGTAGTAAATGCGCACCCGCTCTGGATCGTTCCCCAGGCGCTTGCCCAGGCGGCCGAAATCGGCGCTCTGGCTGGCGTCCATGGCGAAGTAGTCGAGGCGTGCGGCGAAGCTGGCCCAGGTGTCGTTGTCGAAGTCGTTACGCGCCACTTGAGCACGGCAATGGCGCTCGGCCAGGGCCTGAAAGGCTGTACGGCTATGGGCGCTACGGGCCAGGGCGAGAATCCGCGTGTCACCATGCAGACGACCAGCGCGATGCAGGTGATAGAGCGCTGGCAGCAGTTTATGCAGGGCCAGGTCGCCGGTGCCGCCAAACACCAGCATGTCGCAGGGAATGCTCAAGGTGGGAACTCCGACTCGGTTTAACCGTGCGAGGGCGGCGGCCATGTAGTATAACTACAAGACCACTACAACCCGTCTTACGCCGATCATAACCGAGTCATGACTCCGATGCGGCGTGCTAGATGGATTCGTTAGCCAAAAGCCGAGCCTAAACCTGTGAACCTGTTGCAGCACATTGCCCAGTCGCGTCATCTACTCCGCAAATCGGAACTCAAGGTTGCCGACCATGTTCTGCTCGACCCGGCGTCGGTCATGCACAGCTCCATGGCCGAGCTGGCGCACAGCGTCGGCATCAGCGAGCCGACCATCGTGCGTTTCTGTCGAGCGATTGGCTGCACCGGTTTTCAGGACCTCAAGCTGAAACTGGCGCAGAGCCTGGCCGCCGGCGCCAGCTTCGGCCAGTTCGCCATCCATGAAGACGATTCGGTGGCCGACTTCAGCCTGAAGATCTTCGACACCACCCTGCATACCCTGATCGAGGTGCGCGAGAAGCTCGACACCCAGGCCCTGCAGCAGGCCATCGCGGCCATCGCCAATGCCCAGCGCGTGGAGTTCTACGGCTTCGGCGCGTCCGGCGCGGTGGCGGCGGATGCCCAGCACAAGTTCTTCCGCCTGCTGCTCACGGCCGCCGCCTATTCCGACCCGCATATGCAGGCGATGAGTGCGGTGACCTTGAAGCCTACCGACGTGGCCATCTGCATCTCCCAGTCCGGGCGCTCCAAGGACTTGCTGATCACCGCCAACCTGGTGCGTGAAACCGGTGCGACCTTGATCACTCTGTGCCCGAGCCAGACGCCGTTGGCTGACCTGGCCACGGTCAATCTGGCCATCGACGTGCAGGAAGACACCGAAATCTACACCCCGCTGACCTCGCGTATCGCTCACCTGGTGGTGATCGACGTGCTCGCCATGGGCGTGGCGATGGCCCGCGGCCCAGGCCTGGTTAACCATCTCAAGAGCGTCAAGCGCAGTCTGCGCAGCCTGCGGCTGTCGCCTAAGGCGCATAAGAACAGCGAAGACTGATTTCATCGCCACGTTATCGCGTGGCCATCAAAGCGTCATATCCAGGGTCGATGCTGGTACTCCCCTTATTCAGCTTGGGAGTTGCACCCTATGTCTGGCTATCTGGATAAACCGCAGTCTCACGAAAGCAGCGACGCCAAGGCCCGGCGCAAGTTGTTGGATCAGCGCCGCATGGAATACCGCCGCGCGATTGAAAGCTATGCCGAGCAGCGTCAGCTGCAGCATGAGTTGATCGATTTTCCGGAGTTGATCGCGACCAGCTACCTGCACAGTCTGCAGGTGGGGTCGAAGAAGGATGCATCAGCGACGGCGCGCTGAATGCGCGAGGGCTGGAGGCGAACCTGGAACCGTATAAAACGGCTCCAGGTTGCCAGGCCTTACTCGATATTGACGGTGTAATCCTCCACTTCACCGTAGTTGAAGGTGCCACACGGCACGGGTGCGGTGTTGTAGCGCATGGCTACCCGCAGGCGGGTTTTCCCGGTGGCGGCGCCTGCAGGGATCACCAGGTTGCCGTTCACCACCGTGCTGAGCGCGCGTGCCGAAGTGAAGAGTTCTTCACCGGCATCGGTGAAGTCGCCGTCCTTGTTCAGGTCGATCCAGACCTTCCAGTACTCGTTGTACGCCGTGCCGGCAAATTGCGGCGTCAGGCGCAGGCTGTTGCTGCCCCGTTGCAGGTTCACCACCTGGCCGATCCGCGGCTCGGTGAAGTCGCTGTAGGTGCTGGCGGCTGAGCTGCGGGTAAAGCTGCCGAAGCTGACCTGGCTGATCCACTCATCGTTGGCATTACCGCTGGCCGCGCTGCAGTAGTTTGGCTGCGGCGTACCGGTGCCGATCACCAGAAATGCCGCCGAGACCGCACCCCAGGTGCCGGACGCATCCCGCGCGCGGACATATACGGTGTGCTTGCCGGGCTGCAGCCCAGTGGTGGCGATGCTGCCGGTCAGGCCTTCGGTCTTGCCGTTGAAGCTGCCGTCCAGGGGTTGCAATGGCATCGCCTGAGCGCCTGACTCCCAGGGCGCCTTGTCGATGTAGTACTCGGCGGCGGTGACGTTCTGCGTCGGCTCGGTGCCGTTGCGGGTGCTGAAGCGCAGGTCACTCGCGGTGGCACTCAGCGTAACCAGAGTGCCGGACGGCACGCCGCTGGACGCATTACCACTCAGCGCAAGGTTGCTGATATCCGGGCCGCCCGGGGTGACATAGGGCGTACGGACAACCTTGGCCGCATAGATCAGGGCTGGCAGGTTCTTCGGTTTGATGGTGTTCTGGTAGACCGAACAGCTCTGGAAGAACTGCGTACCCAACTCGAAGGTGTAGGCAGCGACACCCAGCTCGCCATAGCTGACCCCATCACTGGTGCCGTCGGTCGGGTAGAGGCCGATGGACTGCTGTGGCGAATAGCCATTGAACAGGGCGAATTTGCGTCCCAGGGTCTGCAGCGCAGTGCCGTTGGGTGCGGCCTGGCTGGTATCGCCCCACGGCCATAGAACCAGTTCGCTGTAGCTGTGGATATCCAGGTGGATGCCGCTAGTATCACTTGGCGCTGCGTCATTCTTGCCGGGGCCGCGACGGTCCGGCCAGAGGCTGCGCACATAAGCTTCCAGAGTCTGGATTTCCGGCTCGGAGCCGGCGCTTGGGCCACGGTAGGTGTCATTGCAGGCATTGCCGCTGGAGCCTTGGCCGTTGGTGCTGTTCCAGCCGAAGGTGAAGTTGCGGTTGAGGTCGGCGCCGCGGCTGTTGCTGTTGGCGCCGCAATAGTTCTGGTTGGCATTCTTGCGCCAGGACAGCCCGGTTTCGGCTTTCTTGCGACCGTCCGGGTTGGTCTGCAGCATCAGATGGACTTCGTGGTGATCGAGAATCCAGGTGGCGTCGGCATCGGTGCCGTAGCCGTTGACCAGCCAGCGGGCGAAATCCAGCACCAGCGGTGCGGTTGTGTATTCGCGGGCATGGATGGCGCTGTTGATAAACAGCTTGGGCTTATTGCCGGTAATGGATTTGTTGGTCAGCTTGAGCACACCGATGTCGTGTCCACCCTGGCCGTTGAGTTTTTCCCAGGACTGGCCAACCAGCAGCCATTCGGCGATGCCGGGAAACTGGCTGGCCATGCCGCTGGCCACACTGTAGGTGCTTTCCAGGGTTTCATAGCAGGCGTAGCCGGGGATGCTGGCCAGGCTTGCGTCGCTCATCGCCGTGGCGCTTTTCAGGCTGCGCTGTTGCAGGCGATTCTGGATCAGCGTGAGGACTTCATTGCGCTTGGCAATAAACTCGTTGGCCGGTGCGAAGGTAAAACCGAAGGCCGCGAGTTTCTCCTGTTCTTCTTCGGTCAGCTCCATGATCAGGTAGCCCTGTTTATAGTGCGATTCAAGCAGTTGACCGTGGAAGCTGATGGCCGCTTTGCGGGCGATGTCTTCGTTGGGGAAAAACGCCTTGTACACCTGGTTGGCGGCTTTTTCCTGCTCCAGCAGCATAAAGTCTTCTTGGGGGTGGGCGTGTGCCTGAACCGTGTTGAGCATGCAGAGCGCGGTGATGCTGGCACTGATGGCGAGGGTTAACTTCCGCTTTCTCATTCTTGAGATTCCTATCCTTTACTTATTGTTTATCCGCCCCTGGTAAGGAAACGGTGTGCTTTTTGCCCCCTTGTGGAGGGCGCGGGATGTTTGGCAGTGGAAGCTCTTGATGCCGAATGCGTTGGCGCTACTGCATGCCTCCGAACATCTTGTTATGAGAGGCAGGCCGATCTGGTACAAGAGTGCAAAGGAAATTAGAAGGCACTTTAGTGCCTGTCAATTTCTTCGTAGATCGCTGTCGTTTTTCGCATTTTCACGGCATATAGCCGACACGATGCCGACTTAAATGATGGCTACTGGCTATGTATGGCAACCGTGCAAGGAGGGATTTATGCAAGGAATCAATGGATTGCGGATCGGCATGTTGCTGCTGACCCTCGGGTTGGCCTTGGGCTGTGCTTCAGGCGGAGCCGAGCAGCAGGAGAGCGCTGATGAGGGGCGCACGATGGCGGCCGAGTGGACGCAGCTGCGGCAGGCCAAGGGGCATTTTGCTGGTGGCGAGTGGCGCCAGGATCTGGATGCCTGGCAGGGGCGCAAGCATCAGCTGATGCAGGGGCTGGCCGCAGAGGTGCTGACTGCGCGCAGCGATACGTCGACAGTGCTGGCGCTGCTGGGCGAGCCTGATGCCAAGGTCACGGTCGATCAAGCGGACTACGCCGACTGGCAGCGCCGCACCGAATGGCAGGGCAGCCCAGGGCCGCTGCTCTGGAGCTACCACTGGCGCGGCCAGCATGATCAGCTGCTGGTGGCCTTCAGCGGAGGGCGAGTCAGTGCGGTGGGTTGGTTATATGCCTGGGAGTAGCGTCGCCGATAGGCTCGGCAAACCGTTCAGCCAGGGCATTGATCAGGCTGCGCTGATCGCGCACGAAGGCGAAAAACGCCTGGGCCACCGGTGACAGATATTTGCTGCGCGGGTGCACCAGGCACCAGCTACGCAGCAGTGGCAGCTCGGTCACAGGCAGTTCGCGCAAGGCGCCGCATTCCAGCTCGCGGCGCACCGCGTGGCGTGGTAGCAGAGCCAGGCCAAGGCCGGCGATGACCCCTTCGCACTGGCCTTCCATGGAGCCGACTTCCAGCGTCTGGGCGAAGTGCGCACGTTTCTGATGGCAATACTCCTCGCAGGCCTGGCGTGTGCCGGAGCCGGCTTCGCGGATCAGCAGCGGAAAGGCGGTGAGGTCCTGCAGGCTCAGCGGCCCCTGCGTGCACAGCGGGTGATCGGGCGGTGCCACGGCGATGATCGGGTTATTAAGGAAGGGTAGAAACTCCAGATTCATGTCCGTCGGCACCCGCGACATGATCAGCAGGTCATCGCGGTTGGCGTTCAGGCGCTTGAGCGCCTGGGTGTGATTGGTGACCACCAGCTGTAAGTTGACTTCCGGGTAGTGCTGGCGAAAAGCGGCGAATAGGTGTGGAACGAAGTACTTGGCGCTGGATTCGATGGCCAAACTCAGTTGTCCCTGCAGCGAGCCTTGCAGGTCGGCCAGCTGCATGTCGAGGCTCTCCAGGCGGCCAAAAATATCCGCGCTGGCGCGTTGCAGCGCTTCAGCAGCCTCGGTCAGGTAGAGTTTTTTGCCGACATAGTCGAACAGCGGTTGGCCGATCAGCTCCTCCAGCTGACGAATCTGCAGGCTGACCGCCGGCTGGGTCAGGGCCATTTCTTCTGCGGCGCGGCTGTAGGAGAGATGGCTGCACACCGAGCGAAACACCTGAATTTGACGAAAAGTCATACGCAACAAAGACTTACGCACGATTAGCACCTGTGTAATGGAGTCGATCAGGCTCAACTATAAGCTTTAGCTAATGGCTAACCCAATAAATATTGATTTTGGTTAATCACCAAGCCGGCGTAGCGTGAGTGCCTGACCGCTTTTGCTGCTGCGGTCATACGTCGACCGTTTTTGTCGGTTGCCTGTTCACGTGATCGAGGATGCTGGCTCGTGATCAAGAAAATTCTGATAGCCAACCGCGGTGAGATCGCCGTACGCATCGTGCGAGCCTGCGCCGAAATGGGCATCCGCTCGGTGGCGGTGTATGCCGATGCCGACCGCCATGCCTTGCACGTCAAGCGTGCGGACGAGGCCCACAGCATCGGTGAAGAGCCGCTGGCCGGTTATCTGAACCCGCGCAAGCTGGTCAATCTGGCGGTGGAAACCGGCTGTGATGCGCTGCACCCCGGTTATGGCTTTCTCTCGGAAAACGCTGAACTGGCGGACATCTGCGCTGAACGTGGGATCAAGTTTATCGGCCCGAGTGCGGAAGTGATCCGCCGCATGGGCGACAAGACCGAAGCGCGGCGTAGCATGATCAAGGCTGGCGTGCCGGTCACCCCAGGCACCGAAGGCAACGTGGCGGATATCACCGAGGCGCTGAACGAGGGCGACCGTATCGGTTACCCGGTGATGCTCAAGGCCACTTCCGGTGGCGGCGGTCGCGGTATTCGTCGCTGCAACAGCCGTGAGGAACTGGAGCAGGCGTTCCCGCGGGTGATCTCCGAGGCGACCAAGGCCTTCGGGCGCGCCGAGGTGTTCCTGGAAAAATGCATCGTCAACCCCAAACATATCGAGGCGCAGATCCTCGGCGACAGCTTCGGCAATGTGGTGCACCTGTATGAGCGCGATTGCTCGATCCAGCGGCGTAACCAGAAGCTGATCGAAATCGCCCCCAGCCCGCAGCTGACCCCCGAGCAGCGTGCTTACATCGGCGACCTGGCCGTGCGTGCGGCTAAAGCCGTGGGCTACGAGAACGCCGGCACCGTGGAGTTCCTGCTCGCCGAGGGCGAGGTGTACTTCATGGAGATGAACACCCGGGTGCAGGTGGAGCACACCATCACCGAAGAAATCACCGGCATCGATATCGTCCGCGAGCAGATTCGTATTGCCTCGGGCCTGGAGCTGTCGATCAAGCAGGACGACATCATCCACCGCGGTTTTGCCCTGCAGTTCCGCATCAACGCCGAAGACCCGAAGAACAATTTCCTGCCCTCGTTCGGCAAGATCACCCGCTACTACGCGCCCGGCGGCCCCGGCGTGCGCACCGACACGGCGATCTACACCGGTTACACCATTCCGCCCTATTACGACTCCATGTGCCTGAAGCTGATCGTCTGGGCGCTGACCTGGGAAGAGGCTTTGGCCCGTGGCCTGCGTGCCCTGGATGACATGCGCGTGCAAGGGGTGAAGACCACCGCCGCCTACTATCAGGAAATCCTGCGCAACCCGGAATTTCGCAGCGGTCAGTTCAACACCAGTTTCGTCGAGGCGCACCCGGAGCTGACCGAGTACTCGATCAAGCGCAACCCGTCGCACCTGGCCATCGCCATTGCCACCGCCATTGCTGCCCACGCCGGCCTGTAGGGGAAGGAATCAGATCATGAGTAAAAAAATTACCGTCACCGATACCATCCTGCGTGATGCCCACCAGTCGATCATCGCCACGCGTATGCGCCTGGACGACATGCTGCCGATCTGCGCCAAGCTTGATCAGGTTGGCTACTGGTCGCTGGAGGTCTGGGGCGGCGCGACCTTCGATGCCTGTGTGCGCTTCCTCAAGGAAGACCCGTGGGAGCGTCTGCGCAAGCTCAAGGCCGGCTTGCCCAACACCCGTCTGCAGATGCTGTTGCGCGGGCAGAACCTGCTCGGTTATCGCCACTACAGCGACGACGTGGTCCGCGCTTTCGTGGCCAAGGCAGCGGTCAATGGCATCGACGTGTTCCGCATCTTTGATGCGATGAACGATGTGCGTAACCTGCGTGTGTCCATTGAGGCGGTGAAGGCCGCAGGCAAGCACGCCCAGGGCACCATCGCCTACACCACCAGCCCGGTGCACACCGTCGAAGCGTTCGTTAAGCAGGCCAAGGCTATGCAGGCCATGGGCATCGACTCCATCGCGATCAAAGACATGGCCGGTTTGCTGACGCCTTATGCCACCGCCGATCTGGTGCGGGCGTTGAAAGCGGACGTCGACCTGCCGGTGTTTATCCATAGCCACGACACTGCCGGCATGGGCTCGATGTGCCAGCTCAAGGCTATCGAAGCCGGTGCCGACCATATCGACACGGCGATTTCCAGCTTCGCCTGGGGCACCAGTCATCCCGGCACCGAGTCGATGGTCGCGGCGCTCAAGGGCAGCCCCTACGACACTGGACTGGACCTGGCGCTGATCCAGGAGATCGGCCTGTACTTCCATGCCGTGCGCAAGAAGTACCACCAGTTTGAAAGCGAATTCACCGCCGTGGACACCCGCGTGCAGGTCAACCAGGTGCCGGGCGGGATGATGTCCAACCTGGCTAACCAGCTCAAAGAGCAGGGCGCGCTGAGCCGTATCAACGAAGTGTTCGCGGAAATCCCACGGGTGCGCGAAGACCTTGGCTTCCCGCCGCTGGTGACGCCGACCTCGCAGATCGTTGGCACCCAGGCGGTGTTCAACGTGCTCGCCGGCGAGCGTTACAAGACCATCACCAACGAGGTGAAGTTGTACCTGCAGGGCCGTTATGGCCTGGCACCGGGCAAGGTAAACGAGCAGCTGCGCAAGCAGGCGATTGGCAGCGAAGACGTGATCGAAGTGCGTCCGGCCGATCTGCTCAAGCCGGAAATGGCCAAGCTGCGTGAAGAAATTGGTGCCCTGGCCAAGTCTGAAGAAGACGTGCTGACCTACGCCATGTTCCCGGATATCGGGCGCAAGTTCCTTGAAGAACGTGCCGCCGGCACCCTGACTCCGGAAGTACTGCTGCCGATTCCCGAGGCCGGCGGCGTGGCCCCGGCCGGTGGCGAAGGCGTGCCGACCGAGTTCGTGGTGGACGTGCACGGTGAAAGCTACCGCGTCGACATCACCGGCGTTGGTGTGAAGAGCGACGGCAAGCGCCACTTCTACCTGTCCATCGACGGCATGCCGGAAGAAGTGGTGTTTGAACCGCTGAATGATTTCGTCGCGGGTGCCAGCGGCAAGCGCAAGCAAGCCAGCGCGCCGGGTGATGTCAGCACCAGCATGCCGGGCAATATCGTCGATGTGCTGGTCAAGGTCGGTGACACGGTCAAGGCCGGTCAGGCGGTGCTGATCAGCGAAGCGATGAAGATGGAAACCGAAGTGCAGGCGCCGATTGCCGGCACCGTGAAGGCGGTGCATGTGGCCAAGGGCGACCGGGTCAATCCGGGTGACGTACTGGTGGAAATCGAAGGTTAACCTCGGAAGCCCCGGCTGTTTGAACAGGCATTTGAATGGCTTTTTTGGGGCTTCTTTTTACACCGCCGGCGTGGCTCATTTGCTGCGCCGGCAAGGGTTTTGGGCCAAGTGCGTAGGTACTTGTTGCCTGAGTCCCCTGGGAGCCGCACGGCTCCTTTTTTTCGGTTATGCCCCGCTGTGCAGGGTTCTGCTGTTCTCAGCAGGAGACTGGGCAAAACTGCGGGTATCAGCACAACGCGTGGTGGGGGCATGACCTTTTATTCGAGCAGGTGGTGACGCAGCAGGCGTCTTAATGGCAGTTCAATACGGGAGCAATGCGCGGTGAGCCTGGATCCGGTGGTGCTGTTCTTTGTCTTCGGCCTGTTGGCCGGTCTGCTGAAAAGCGAGCTGAAGCTGCCGCCCGCACTGTATGAAACGCTGTCGATCATTCTGTTGCTGGCGATTGGTCTGCACGGCGGTGTGGAACTGGCCGAGCAGGCCAGCGGGCAGTTGCTCGGCCAGGCGGCCTGGGTGCTGGGCCTGGGTGTGGCGCTGCCGCTGCTGGCTTTTGCGGTGCTGCGCGGTCTGGGTTTCGACCGAGTCAACGCGGCGGCAGTGGCGGCGCACTATGGCTCGGTCAGCGCCGGTACGTTCGCCGTGGTGGTGGCCTACATGCTGGCCAAAGGCATCGAGTTCGAAAGCTATATGCCGCTGTTTGTCGCCATCCTGGAGATTCCGGCGATTCTGGTCGGCATCCTGCTGGCCAAGGGCATTGCCCGCGACACCGACTGGGGCGAGCTGGGCCGGGAGATTTTTCTCGGCAAGAGCATCATGCTGCTGCTCGGTGGCCTGATCATCGGTGCGATTGCCGGCAAAGAGGCAATCAAGCCGCTGGAGCCGTTCTACACCAGCATGTTCAAACCGGTGCTGGCGCTGTTCCTGCTGGAGATGGGCCTGATTGCCTCCGGTCAGCTCGGCGCGCTCAGGCAGTTCGGTCTGCGCCTGCTAGGTTTTGCCTTGCTGATGCCGTTGTTCGGTGCGTTGATCGGCGCACTGCTCGGTCGTTTTATGGGCCTGAGTCTCGGCGGTACAGCGGTGCTGGCTACGCTGGCGGCATCTGCGTCCTATATCGCGGTGCCGGCGGCTTTGCGTCTGGCCTTGCCCGAGGCCAACCCGTCGCTGTCGCTGACGGCGTCGTTGGGTATCACTTTTCCCTTCAATATCATCGTCGGCATCCCGTTGTACCTGATGCTGGCCGAACAGCTGATGGCCTGGGGGCTCTAGATGGACGCGCATACCCGCACCCTGCTCACCGTGATCTGCGAAGCCGCGCTGGAGAAAAAGCTGGTGGCTGACCTGGAACAGCTCGGCGCGCCGGGCTGGACCATCTCCGACGCCCGTGGCCGGGGTGGCCGTGGCGTGCGCAGCGCCGGCTGGGACACCGAAGGCAATATCCGTGTGGAGATCATCTGCACCCGTGATATCGCCGAGCGCATCGCCGGCCACCTGCAGGCGCGCTACTACGCCAACTACGCCATGGTCTGCTACCTGGCCCAGGTGGAAGTGCTGCGCGCGGAAAAGTTCTAGGCGTGTGATCAGCGCCGCCAGGCAAGCGTCTATCTGCCATCGTCCGAGGCGCGCTCGGACCTTGTGCGAGCCTGAGCATGCAAGCGCTGTTGAATGAAATTCTGGATCAAGTCCGCCCGCTGATCGGCCAGGGCAAGGTGGCCGATTACATCCCGGCGCTGGCTGGTGTGTCGGCCAACCAGCTGGGCATTGCGGTGTACAGCAACGACGGTGAGCTGTACTGCGCCGGCGATTCACACACGCCGTTCTCGGTGCAGAGCATTTCCAAGGTGTTCAGCCTGGTGCAGGCGATTGAGCATTCCGGTGAGGATATCTGGCAACGCCTGGGTCATGAGCCGTCCGGGCAGCCGTTCAATTCGCTGGTGCAGCTGGAGTTCGAGCGGGGCAAGCCGCGTAACCCGTTTATCAATGCCGGCGCTCTGGTGATCTGCGACATCAATCAGTCGCGCTTTGCCGCGCCGGTGCTGTCGATGCGCGACTTTGTGCGGCGTTTGGCCGGCAATCCCGAGGTGGTAGTGGATCGGCACGTGGCTGAGTCGGAATACCAGCACCGCGCGCGCAATGCGGCGGCGGCTTATCTGATGCAGTCCTTCGGCAATTTTCACAATGATGTCGAGGCGGTGCTGCGCAGCTACTTCAGCTACTGCGCGCTGCGCATGAGCTGCGTCGACTTGGCGCGGGCCTTTTGCTTTCTGGCCAACGACGGCTTTTGCAAGCACAGCGGCCAGCAGATTCTCAGTGCGCGGCAGAGCAAGCAGGTCAACGCGATCATGGCCACCAGCGGCCTGTATGACGAGGCGGGCAACTTCGCCTACCGCGTCGGCCTGCCGGGCAAGAGCGGCGTCGGTGGCGGCATCGTCGCCGTGGTGCCAGGGCGTTTCAGCGTGTGCGTGTGGTCGCCGGAGCTGAACGCTGCCGGTAACTCCCTGGCCGGAATCAAGGCCCTGGAGCTGCTCAGCGAGCGGATTGGCTGGTCGGTGTTCTGACGAGCCTGCGACTACATCTGATCAATCGGCCATTGGCTCGGCTGATTCGTCAGGCGCTGGTGTCTCTTCCTGCAGTGCTTGCTCGGTTTTTTCACAGATGCCATTGGCGCCTTGTTTGCCGGTGTAGGACACCGTCGGCGCGCCTGCGGCATTCAGGCTGATGGACAGGGTTATTCCCTCGCCCTTGGCCTCGAAGAATTGCTCGCTGAGCTTGTGCAGAACGAGTGGCTTATCGTTGACGTAGACCGGGCCGCCGGCCTCGGCACGCACGCTGAGATCGGTCGGGCAGGTGACCTCGAATGCCGGCAGATTGGCGGCATGGGCGATGCCGCTGGCGGTTAACAGGGCAGTCAGGGTTGGCAGTTTGTTCATGCTGTGGCTCCAGGCAGGGAGGCGGGTCTGGGCCGCCCCGTTCACTGGCGACCCGAATAATCAACTAAGCAGCCGCCCGTGGCCTTGTCCAACCGTTGCGGGGGTTGCCCGATCAGCTGCGTTTTCCGCTGTCGCTGGTGCTTTCAGTGGCAACGCCAGCCAACCGCTTGCCACCGCCTTATAGAGCAATCCGCAGATATTTGAAGCGGCCAGCTTGCCCTGCATATTGCTGCGGTGTTTACGCACGGTCAGGTCGCTGATGCCAAGTCTGCGGGCAACTTCCTTATCGCTCAAACCCAAGGCAAATAACTGCACTACCTGCACTTCTCGCTCACTCAACTTAGCGTTCTTTGGTTGTGCGTTATTAATCGGTTCGGGTGCGGGGAAAGTTTCTAAATAATAAATAACCAGTTGTGTGGATTTGTTCAGTGCAAGTTTGCTGTGTAAATGTTCTCGATGTTTTCTGGCCGTACTCAGGGAGACGCACAGCAGTGCAGATATATCCCGGTCCGTGCAGCCACGGGCGATAAGAGAAAGGGTCTGTAGCTCCCGTGGTGTAAGCACACTGCGAATCCTTTCTGGCATGGCAGAGAGGATCGAAAGTTAAAACTCGACTCGTCATAAACCGAGATGGAAATACTTCCCCAGATATACCGAATTTGCCCAATACACAGTTATTCGCATAGTCGCCAGGATTTATTCGTCGACTAACTCAATGGGGCTCGCCAGGGCTGAACGTGAGTTGCCTTATTCGGCGTACGCGCCACGACATGAGTTGCGGCGCACTCCATTTAGATAACTGCAAGGATTACAGTCATGAATTGGAATCGTACGTTTACCGATCTTATCCGCGCTGGCCGTCCGGCTTATTGGGGCAACTGGACCCTTGATCCCAAGTTCAAGGTTGGCGCCGTGGGCATTGTTTCTCCGGATAGCGGGGACTTCACCCTGGTGCAGGAAGCCACGCCGGGTATCGCCATCAGCAGTCGTGGTGTGCCCAACCAGTGGAAGCTGTCCTCCAGCAACGTCAAACGCAGCCAGGCCAACATCAACCTGGATGGTTCGGCCACTGACCCGGAGACCGGCACCAAGATCACTGCGGGTACGGAAATCACCTGGGACTTCGCCAATGTCGGTTCGATGGCTTCGGAGTTCGGTATTTCCAGCGAGAGCTTTATCAGTGACCTCACCGTGCTGAGCAAGCCGGAAACCCTGAACTGGATGGCGCAGCAGGCTGCCTCGGTGAGCATGGGCAGCAGCGGCAATATCGCCCAGGGCTTTGGCGTAGTCACCAGCGTGATCTATGCCAACAGCGGCCTGAATATCGGCTCCCAGGACAACAGTTCGTCTTTCTCCATCTCCGGCTCGGTCGGTGCGGTGCAGGACATGCTGGCCGGGGCCAACGGCAAGGGCTCGTTTGTCTCCTCCAAGGAGAGCAAGCAGGTCGACCAGCACCTTTGGCCGATCAACCCGAACAGCCTGCCCAACGGCTCGGTGCCAATTGCCTACACCTTCGCCTCCTACGACGGCAATCTGCTGATCCCCAACTGGATTACCCGCCTGGGTTCGCTGCAGATACTGTTCAACAACAAACCGGGCTGCACCTACATCACTGATATCAAGCTGAGCTACGACACCCCGCAGGGGCCGCAGCACCAGTCGTTCTCGTTGAGCGGTGGCCTGTCCAAGACCGTCGGCAATATCCCGCTGAACGCCACCAACATCGTCGCCGATATCAGCTTTAAGGGTGTGATCAACAGCGACAAGTACAGCTTCAAGTGGCCGAACCCGCTTGGCCAGTGGCTGACCGGCCAGCGCGAGATCGAGATGACCGGTGTCTGGCCGGGCCAGACTCACGCCAACGATATCGCCATGTGACATCGGCTCGGAGCCGGGGCAGACGTTCAGGCTCCAGCATCAATCGAATCGCTTAGCCCATGGAGGGCTGCAACCATGCAAAAATTTCTCGATAGCCACAAAAATCTTGCCGCCTGCATCCTGCTTGCCGCGCTGTGCGCGGGCAGCGTATCGCCAGCGCAGGCCGAAGACGTTGCTAAGGGCGTGCTGATCGTGCGCGGCGGCGCCGCCAACACGAACGCTAACTACGACAAGGAAGACCAGGACAGTAATGGCCGGTTGCGTCAGGTCTCCGCCCTTTGTGCCAGCAGCGGCAGCCAGACGGCTGCCGCCCTGGTAGCCACGGATACCACTCGAGTCTGGGGCGCTTATATGAGCGGCAACACCACCACCGTGATCAACTTCGGTGGCCATGTGGTCAAGGACCCACTGCGTGGTAACCCCAACCACTGCCTGATCAACGGTCTGACGCTGAGTCAGATCAAGGGCATGTGGCACTGATCTGCGCGATAAAAAAGACCGGCCCTGGGGCCGGTCTTTTTTTGCCTGGTGTTTGTCACCTGACAATACGCTGGAATAGTCGGCGTTTTAGCCAGCAATCAGCTCCTTGGCCGCCTGACGGTGATCGGCGATCAGCTTGGCCACGTCGAGGCCTTCGATCTGGCCGTCGATCACTCGCCACTGGCCACCGATCATCATCCGGTCGGCCTTGTCGGCGCCGCACAGCAGCAGCGCGGAAATCGGGTCGTGGCTGCCGGAGAAGCGCAGCTCGTCCAGTTTGAAGAAGGCCAGGTCGGCCTGCTTGCCCACGGCCAGTTCGCCGATATCCGTGCGGCCGAGGAGTTTGGCCGAGCCTTTGCTGGCCCAGCCCAGTACCAGCTCCGGGGTAATTTTTTCGGCGCCGTAACGCAGGCGCTGGATATACAGGGCTTGGCGCGCTTCGAGGATCATGTTCGAGCCGTCGTTGGAGGCCGAGCCATCTACACCGATGCCGATTGGTGCGCCGGCGGCTTCCAGGTCGAGGGTCGGGCAGATGCCCGAAGCCAGGCGCATGTTCGAGCTTGGGCAATGACAGATGCCGGTGCCGGCTGCACCCAGGCGGGCGATTTCATCCGGGTTGAAGTGGATGCCGTGGGCCAGCCAGGTGCGCGAGCTGAGCCAGCCGACGCTGTCCAGGTAATCCACGGTGCGCAGGCCGAAGCGTTGCAGGCAGAAATCTTCTTCGTCGAGGGTTTCCGCCAGGTGGGTGTGCAGGCGTACGTCCAGCTCTTCAGCCAGCTCGGCGCTCTGGCGCATGATTTCCTGGGTCACCGAGAACGGTGAGCAGGGCGCGAGGGCGATCTGGATCTGCGCGCCGTCGCCGCGCTGGTGGTAGTCGTGGATCAGGCGTTGGCTGT
Organism: Pseudomonas sp. SG20056; assembly: GCF_031764535.1. Taxonomy (NCBI): domain Bacteria; kingdom Pseudomonadati; phylum Pseudomonadota; class Gammaproteobacteria; order Pseudomonadales; family Pseudomonadaceae; genus Pseudomonas; species Pseudomonas sp. SG20056. The sequence goes on along the minus strand of NZ_CP134499.1, from coordinate 4,370,754 downwards.
CGGCCAGGATCACTTCACCCTCCTGCACCGTCTGCTGCGGCGGCAGGCCGCCATCGGCTTCGCCCAGGCTCATCGAGCCACGGGTGAGCATGGCGCGCATGCCCAGTTCGCGCACGGCTTCGACCTGCACGTCGATGGCGTTTTCCAGGCCACCCGGGAACAGGTAATGGTGATCTGCCGCAGTGCTGCAACCAGACAGCAACAGTTCGGCCAGGGCCACTTTACTGGCCAGGGCGAGTTTCTCGGGGGTCAGGCGGGCCCACACCGGGTAGAGGGTTTTCAGCCAGGGGAACAACGGCTGATTGACTACCGGGCCCCAGGCGCGGGTGAGGGTCTGATAGAAGTGGTGGTGGGTGTTGATCAAGCCCGGCAGCACCACATGCTCACGGGCATCGAAGGTGCGGTTGCACGGCTGGGCTGGCTGTTGGCCGGCCTTGAGCAGCTCGACGATTACACCGTCTTCAATCACCAGGCCGCCGGCGGCGTCGAGGGTATTGGCGGTGAAGATGGCGAGGGGGTTCTTGATCCAGATACGTGTAGCAGCCATTGAGTTGGCTCCTCTGAAGTAGGGTTCAGGTTAGCCAGCTCAGTGTTTACCCTGTCTGCTGATCCAGGTGCGCGGCCGGCGCAGGTGGCCGGGCGTGGCGCAGAAGATAACGCCGTAATCTGCCAGCGGCAAGACTGCAGAACAGAATTTCTGACCAGCAGGTCAGTGCTTAGAACAGCTTGCGGTACTGGATAAAGCCCGAGCGCTCGGCGATGCGCTCATACAGCAGCATGGCCTTGCTGTTGCTCTCGTGGGTCAGCCAGTAGGTGCGTGAGCAGCCCTGAGTCTGGGCTTCGCGGTAAACGTGCTCGATCAGCTGACGGCCGGCACCGCTGCTGCGGATGTCCTTGGCGATAAACAGGTCCTGCAGGTAGCAGTAGTCGCCGGTGGTCCAGGTCGAGCGGTGGTAGATCCAGTGCACCAGGCCAATCGCCTGACCGTCATGCCAGGCTAGCGCGGCGTGCATCGGCTCGGCCGGGTCGAGGAAGCGCTGCCAGGTGATGTCGCTGGTCGTGGCGCCTATCTCGGTCATATAGAAGCGTTGATAGCCCTGCCACAAGGGTAGCCAGGCAGCATGGTCGGCGTCGGTGATCGGACGGATTTCGACGGGAATGCGCACGGGCATGGCGGCAACCTCCTTGGCGTCATTAGCTGGGTTATAGGTGTTGCAAACAGGGTAGATGGTTTGACCCTGTTTGCCGCCATTCACTCCATTAACGTGTGGCGCGATAGTCCTTGATCAGGCTGACCAGGTCTTCACGCGAGCATTCGGCCGGCAGGTGGCTGCTCAGGTCATAGCAGCGCTGACCGAAGCCCATGGGCCAGTAAATGATGCTGTAGGGCGGCCAGAAGATCGACACCACGCGAAAGCGCGTGCGTAGTTTGCCTTCGCTCAGGGTTTCGCCGGTGGCGCTGGTTAGCCGATACGGCACGCCTGCTGTACGGTTCCAGAAGAACGGGCGGGTTTTCACCAGGCCTTGCGGGTGCTGTTCGGTGCGTTGGTTGACGCTGATGGTGCTGTGCTCCGGCAGCTTGAACCAGGCCTTGGTGGAGCAGCCAGAGATGGTGAGCGCGAGAAGTAGAAACGTGGCGAGGCGAAGCGATGACATGCAGAACGTCCTTGTAAATCGGATGGTTGATGGTCTGTAGGTTGGCGAGCAGGCTCGCCGGGGGCGCGACTATAGCGACTTGTTCGTCGGCAAGCAGCTACTTAATCGGCCCGTTCACCACACAGATCCAAGGCAAACCAGTGCTCCACCTCGGCCTGGCTCAGGCCCGCGCCAAGCAGGGCGAACAGCTTGCCCAGTGCCGCTTCGCGGGTCATGCCGCCGGCGGAAATCAGCCCGGCGCTGGCCAGTTGGCTGCCAGCGGCATACACGCCGAATTCGACATGGCCGTGCGGGCACTGGCTGATCGCGGCCAGCACCACGCCGCGTGCATGGGCGGCCTTGAGCACATCCAGCAGTTCAGCGTTGTCTGACGGGCCTGTGCCGCTGCCGTAGCATTCCAGCAGCAGACCTTGCACGCCGCTGCCGAGCAGGGCGCGTACATGGCTTGCCTGGATGCCCGGGTAAAACGGCAGCACGGCCAGATTGACCGGCTGGCGCGGCTGGCGGTAATCGATTCTCGCCGGGATGCTCTCGGCGCGTGGGCTCTGGCGCTGGCGCGGCAGCACGTGGAAGGCGTCGAAGGCATCGCTGCGCAGCTTGCTGACCCGCGCGCCATGCAGCAGCGCGCCATTGAAATACAGATGCACGCCCGGGGTGACGCCCGCCTGCAGCGCACGCATGGCGCCGAACAGATTGCCCCAGGCATCGCTGCCCTCGGCACCGGCCGGCAGCATCGAGCCGCTGAGAATCACCGGTACTGGCAAACCCAGCAACAGAAAGCTCAGGGCGGCGGCGCTGTAGGCCAGGGTGTCGGTGCCGTGCAGCAGCAGTACGCCGTCGCAGCCGTCCTGCTTGATGCCGGTGCGAATCGCCGCGACCATCGCCAGCCAGTTGCTCTGGTTCATATTGGCGCTGTCGATTGGCGGCAGCAGCTCGCGGAAGGTCCATTGCGGCAGCGGCTGGGACTCCAGCACTTGCTGGCGGCGCAGGCGTTCATCGAAGCCGGACGCCGGGGCCAGGCCCGTAGCGCTCATTTGCATGCCGATGGTGCCACCGGTGTAGAGCACCAGAAGATTGCTACAACCCATCAGGGGTCTCCATTTTTTATTGTTCTTAGAGCCTGTTTACGGTCTAGCGAGCTAGAGCCAGGCAAGGCAAAAACAGCCGAGGAAGCGGAGTTTACGAGCTGTAAATGAGCATTCCGAGGCTGTTTTTAACGCAGGCTGGCCGACGCGCAGCTGATCGTAAACAGGCTCTATAAGAAAACAGGGGGCTTAGCCCCCTGTTTATTACAGCTAATGCAGCTTTAGCAGCGGCTTAGCGCTGGTGAACACTGTTGCCGATTTCCGCATGGTTGGCCGGGGCGTTTTGCGTCGCGTTTGGCCAGGCGGCTGGGTCGAGGTCCAGATCAGCGAAGTTCTTCGCATCGAACACTGGCGACTCTACGCCAGCCTTGATCTGGTTGTCGTAGTCGCGCATCAGGCGCAGACCAACCTTGAACAGCAGCGTCAGGGCAATCAGGTTGCAGATGGCCAACAGACCCATGGTCACGTCGGCGAAGGCGAACACCGTGCCCAGATCCTGTACCGAACCCCAGAGTACCAGAGCCACTACCAGCACACGGTAGACCACCACCGGCGCGCGCTTCTTGCTGAAGAAGCCCAGGGCGTTTTCGCCGAGGTAGTAGTTGTAAATCAGGGTGGTGAAGACGAACAGCAGCAGCGCGATGCTGACGAACACCCGGCCCCACTCACCGACTACGGCGGCCAGAGCGGTCTGGGTCAGCACTACGCCAGCCATTTCGCTACCTGGCTGATACACGCCCGAGAGCAGGATGATCAGTGCGGTGCTGGTGCAGACCAGCAGGGTGTCGATAAATACGCTGAGCGATTGCACGATGCCCTGCGCCGCCGGGTGCTTGACCTGGGCGACTGCAGCGACGTTCGGCGCACTGCCGAGACCGGCTTCGTTGGAGAACAGGCCGCGCTTAACGCCCATCATGATTGCCGCACCGATACCACCGGCAAACGCAGGCTCCAGGCCGAAGGCGCTCTTGACGATCAGGGCGAATACCGCTGGCACTTCGCTCAGGTTCAGGCCGATCACCACCAGCGCCATGCCGATGTAGGCGAACGCCATCACCGGTACCAGTACGTCAGCAAACTTGGCGATGCGCTTGATGCCGCCGAAGATAATCAGACCGATCACCACGGTGAGGATCAGGCCGCTGGCGATGGTTGGCAGACCGAAGGTGTCATGCAGCGAACTGGCCACGGTGAACGACTGTACGGCGTTGAAGCCGAAGCCGAAGGTCACCAGCAGCAGGATCGATACGACGATGCCCAACCAGCGCTGGCCCAGGCCGTGCTGGATATAGAAGGCCGGGCCACCGCGGTAGGTGCCGTCGTCTTCACGGCGCTTGTACAGCTGCGCCAGGGAGCACTCGAAGTAGCTGGTGGCCATGCCGACCAGGGCTACGACCCACATCCAGAAGATCGCGCCCGGGCCACCGAGCATGATCGCCACCGAGACACCGGCGATGTTGCCGGCACCGACGCGGCCGGCTACCGAGAGCATCAGCGCCTGGAACGAGCTGAGCTGGCCGGGCTGGCGCTGGAAGGCTTCGGCGAAGATACGGAACATGCTGCCGAAGTAACGGAACTGGACGAAACGCGAGGCGATGGTGAAGTACAGACCAAGGCCGATCAGCATCACGATCAGGAGCTTGCTCCAGATCAGGTCGTTGAGAATATCGAGCATGGCAGTGAGGTCTCTCTTGTTGTTTTGTGAAGGAAATATAGGCGGGGCCGAATGGTTGAGCAGACGCGGCCGTGGTGCAATTTCGCGGGTGGCGGCGAACTGATGCGAGTTGATGCTAGAATCGCGTCGCTCGCATCACCAGGAAATTCGCATGTCTGACCATCTAGGGCCCAATCTAAAGCTGTTGTGCAGCCATTACCGGTCGATCGCCGAGGTTTGTCGCAAGCTCGCGATCAATCGCGCCCAGTTCAATAAATACCTGAGCGGACAGAGCCGACCAACGGCCTATAACCTCAAGCGGATCTGCGATTTTTTTGGCGTCGAAGCCTACGAGCTGAGCCTGCCCGCCGAGCAATTTGCCGATCTGATTGGCGCACGCGCACCGGGCCAGGATGCAGGCACGCGCAGCGACGCGCTGATGGAATTACTCAAACCGCTGCGCGCACATGCCGGCAACCTGTCGCGCTATTGCGGCTACTACTTCGAATATTCCAACTGCATGTCGGTGCCGGGCACCGTGCTGCTGTCGCTGGTGCATCTGTGGGAGGAGGACGGCGATTTCCTGTTCGAGCGCCAGGAGCGTCAGGAGCGTTCGGCCAGTACTGACGTGCAAGCCGAAGACTGGGTGCGTTGCCGTTACCTGGGCGCTGCATTCCAGCTGCAGGACCGGCTGTTTCTGATGGACTACGAATCGCTGACCCTCAACGAGATGAGCCAGACCATCCTCATCCCCAGCTACAAGAGCCGCATTACCCGCCTCAACGGCCTGAAGACCGGCGTCTCCAGCGGCGACCGCCGTAGCCCGGCTTGTACCCGCGTGGTGTGGGAATACCTGGGCACCGAAATCAACCGCATCAGCGCCTACCGTCAGGTGCGCCTGTATCGCCCGGATGATCCGCGCATCGACGATGACGTGCGTCAGCGCCTGGCCGACGCACCGCTAAAGAACGGCCTGTTCGAGATCGAATAAGCGCTTGATCGCATGATGGTCTTGGGCGCAAACCCTATCCGCATCGAGACCGGGCGCAGCGTTGGGCTGCGCTCACGCCGAACAGAGCCTAGTTCCGCATATCTTCCAGGCGCTGTTGCTGTTGGCCGTTGGCGTTGAAGTTGTCCGCCGCCAGCCAGTGTTTGAAGGCCGCGTTGCAGGCCTGCCATTCGCTGTCGAGGATGGCAAACCAGGCGGTGTCGCGGTTCTCTCCCTTGACCACCATATGCTGGCGAAACAGCCCTTCGTAGCTGAAGCCCAGACGCTTGGCCGCGCGCATTGAGCGGGCATTGGCGGCGTTGCACTTCCATTCCAGGCGGCGGTAGCCCAGTTCGCCCAAGGCCAGCTTGGCCAGCAGATACACCGCTTCGGTCGACGCCGGGCTGCGCTGCATGGCACGGCCGAAAGCGATATGGCCGATCTCGATACAGCCATCCTTGGGTGTGATGCGCAGAAAACTCAGCAGGCCGACGGCGCGCTGCTGGCGTAGGTCGATAACGCTGAAAAACAGCGGGTCGCGGCTGGCGGCCTGGCCGCTTAGCCAGGTATCAAACGCTGCGCGCTCGCTGAAGGGGCCGTAAGGCAGGTAGTCCCATAGTCGTGGGTCACTGTCCGGGCCTTGCAACGCCTGCCACAGGTCGTCGCTATGGCGCGTCGGGTCGAGGGGCTCGACGCGCACATACTGGCCGTCCAAGGGTTTATGGGCCGGTGTAGGCACGGGCTGCCAGTCGTGTAGCGGTTGCTGGGGCATGCGGCGGCTCCTGTTTAGAACTGTTTGCGGTATTGGATAAAGCCAGAGCGTTCGGCGATGCGGTCGTAGAGCTGACGGCCTGTGTAGTTGGTTTCCTGGGTCAGCCAATGCACGCGGCTGCTGCCGGCCGCCTGGGCCTGGGCATAGACGTGCTCAATCAGCAGCCGGCCGATGCCGCCGCCGCGCTGATCGGCGCTGACAAACAGATCCTGCAGGTAGCAGCTGTGTTCCACCGACCAATTAGTGCGGTGGAAGATCCACTGCACCAGCCCCACGGCCTGACTGTCGCGCCAGGCGAGAGCAGCATGGGTCGGCTCGTTCGGGTCGAGAAAGCGCTGCCAAGTCATGGCGCTGACCTCGGCGGGCAACGCGCTCTGGTAGAAGTGCAGGTAGCCCTGCCACAGCGGCCACCAGGCGGCGTGATCGGCAGGGCTGACGGGGCGGATTTCAATGCTCATGGCGCTTCCTTGGCTAAGTGTTGGCTATTGATCTGTGCGGCCAGTTCGCGGTCGCGTGGGTCATGGCTGGCGTGCAGGCCGTCGCGTACGCCGGTTTGGTCGGCCTGGCTGCGGTTCTGCCCGAGCTTCCATTTGCCTTCAAGGCGCTCAATGGGCAGGGCGAAGCCGACGATGGCGCGCAACATGCTGTCGATGTACTCGCGCGGTGCATCGCTGACGGCCCAGGGCTGCGGGCGCTTGGCTTCATGCTGATCGCTGAGGCGGCTGACCAGCTGCAGCAGACGCTCGGCGTCATCGAACACTTCCGCGTGGCCATGGGCCTGCACGCTGATGTAGTTCCAGGTCGGCACCACCTTGCCGTGCTCGGCCTTGGCCGCGTACCAGGACGGGCTGATATAGGCCTCTGCGCCCTGGAAGATCACCAGCGCCGGGCTGCCCTCAGCCAAATCGCGCCACTGCGGGTTGGCCTTGGCGAAATGGCCGTACAGCGTGCCGTATTGGCTCTCGCCAGGTTCCAGCAGCAACGGCAGATGGCTGGCGAGCAGGCCCTGAGTTCCATGGCTGACCAGCGTAGGCAGGCGCGTGGCGCGTATCTGCTGGTGCAGCGTGGCGAGGTCGTCCTGGCGAAAGGCGGCGGGCGTATACATAGATTTGCTCCTGAACGGGTGGAGCCATGCTAGGCCGCCTATTGGCCTGTTGTAAGATCCACTTTCTGCGACTTCTATGGAGCCAATCGGCATGGCCATTCCGTCCGCTGCGCCGCTGCCGGTCGATCTGTCCGGCATTCACCTCGACCCACAGCGCGGCCTGGCGCGTCAGCTGTATCAGGCGCTGCGCGAGCGCATCCTCGATGGTCGTCTGCAAAGCCGCACACGCCTGCCGGCCAGCCGTGATCTGGCGAACCTGCTGGGTATCTCGCGCAATACCGTGACGCGCGCCTTCGATCAGCTGTACGCCGAGGGCTATATCGAGGGGCGTATCGGTGCCGGCACTTACGTAGCTGAGCTGAGTGCGGTGAAGCGGCCGGCGCCCGCGCAGCCACTCGTCAGCACGCAGAGCCCGGCGCTGGAGCTGTTGCAGAAGCATCATCTGTACCCGCCATTGAGCGGCGCGCCACGGGCTTTTCGCGTCGGTGTGCCGGCCTTTGATCTGTTTCCCTTCGAGACCTGGGCACGTTTGTCCGCGCGCTTCTGGCGCAAGCCATCGCCGGCGCGCCTGGGCTACGGCGACCCGGCTGGCGACTGGCAGCTGCGCGAGCTGATTGCCGCCTATCTACGCAACAGTCGCGGACTGCACTGCGACCCGGCGCAGATCGTCGTCACCAATGGCGCGCAGCAGGCCATCAGCCTATGCGCGCAGTTGCTGGTCACGCCGGGTGCACGGGTGGCCGTGGAAAACCCCGGCTACCGTGCCGCCGGCCATGCTCTGGCGATAGCCGGGGCGCAGCTGTGCGGCGTGGCGGTGGATGGCGAAGGTCTAGATGTTCCGGCGTTGGCGCAGCTTGAGGACTGCCGGTTGGTCTATGTCACGCCCTCGCACCAGTACCCGACCGGCGTCACCCTGTCGCTGGCGCGGCGCCTGCAGTTACTGGAGTGGGCCGAGCACCATAACGGCCTGATCATCGAGGACGACTATGACGGTGAGTACCGCTACAGCGGCACGCCGCTGGCCCCGCTGGCGGCGCTCGACCGCCAGGGCCGCGTGCTGTATGTCGGCACCTTCTGCAAGATTGCCTTTCCAGCGTTGCGTCTGGGTTATCTGGTATTGCCACCCGCGCTGGCCGAAGCCTTTGCCCAGCGTCGCGCCCTGGATATGCGCCATTCGGAAATCGGCACCCAAGCGGTGATGGCCGAATTTATCGCCGCCGGGCATTTTCAGCGGCATATCCGCCGTATGCGCACGGCCGCCCGCAGCCGGCGCGATGCGCTGCTAGCCGGCTGGCCTGAGTCGGTGCCGGGCTGCGCGCCGTTGCCGGTGGTGGAAGCCGGGTTGCATCTGTGTGTGCGGGTCGACAGCCTGGCCCGCGAGCGTGAGTTGATCAGCGCCGCCGAAAGGGTTGGCGTGGAGATCAGCGCGCTCAGCAGTTACTGGCTGCCAGGTAGCGCCACGCCAGAAGATCAGCGCGCCGGGCTGGTGCTGGGCTTTGCCGCAGTGCCCGAGGCGCAGATTAATGAGGCGTTGGCAGCCTTGCGCCAGGCCTGGAATGCGCCTTAGCGCCAGGCAAAAAAAGGGATGGCCGTGGCCATCCCTTGAGGAGTGGAGGCGGGGGAGCCTCCTGTTACGCAGGGGTTCGCTTACTGGCTGAGGGGCACCAGGCGCGGGGCGATCATGTTTTCCGGGCGCAGGATGTCGGCCAGCTCGGCGTCGCCCAGCAGCTTCTCCTCGCGCACCAGTTCCAGCACGCCACGGCCGCTTTCCAGCGCTACTTTGGCGATGCGCGTGGCGTTCTCGTAGCCGATATAGGGGTTGAGTGCGGTGATCAGGCCGATGGAGTTTTCCATCAGTTCACGGCAGCGCGCTTCGTTGGCGGTGATGCCGTCGATGCACAGCTCGCGCAGCATATCCATGGCGCGGGTCAGCAGGCGGATCGAGTCGAAGATCTTGTAGGCGATCAGCGGCTCCATCACGTTCAACTGCAACTGGCCGCCTTCGGCTGCCATGGTCAGCGCCAGATCGTTGCCAATCACTTCGAAAGCCACCTGGTTGACCGCTTCCGGGATCACCGGGTTGACCTTGCCCGGCATGATCGAGCTGCCCGGCTGGCGCGGCGGCAGGTTGATTTCGTTGATCCCGGTACGCGGGCCGCTGGAGAGCAGGCGCAGGTCGTTGCAGATCTTCGACAGCTTCACCGCCGTGCGCTTGAGCATGCCGGAGAACAGCACGAAGGCGCCCATGTCCGAGGTGGCTTCGATCAGGTCGGCGGCCGGAGTCAGCGGCTGGCCGCTGATAATCGCCAGGCGCTTGACCGCCATCAGCTGGTATTGCGGGTCGGCGTTGATCCCGGTGCCAATCGCGGTGCCGCCCAGGTTCACTTCGGTGAGCAGGGTCGGGGCGAGCAGTTTGAGGTGCTGCAGGTCTTCGCCAAGGGTGGTGGCGAAGGCGCGGAATTCCTGACCGAGGGTCATCGGTACGGCGTCCTGCAGCTGGGTGCGGCCCATCTTCAATACGTGGCTGAATTCCAGGTGCTTTTTCGACAGCGACTGGATCAGCTTGTCCAGCGCGGTCAGCAGGCTGTCGTGGCCGAGCAGCAGGCCGAGGCGGATGGCGGTCGGGTAGGCGTCGTTGGTCGACTGTGCCATGTTCACGTCGTTGTTCGGGTGCAGCTGCTTGTAGTCACCTTTCTCGAAGCCCATGGCCTCCAAGGCAATATTCGCAATCACCTCGTTGGCATTCATATTGGTCGAGGTGCCCGCGCCGCCTTGGATCATGTCGACCACGAACTGGTCGTGAAACTCGCCCTGAATGATGCGTGCGCAGGCGGTGCTGATCGCTGTGTGCTTGGCGGCAGACAGGTGGCCCAGCTCGCGGTTGGCGTCGGCAGCGGCCTGCTTGACCATGGCCAGGGCAATCACCAGTTTCGGGTAGTGCGACAGCGTCACGCCGGACAGGCGGAAGTTCTGCACGGCGCGCAGGGTCTGGATGCCATAATAGGCGTCAGCGGGAACGTCGAGGGTGCCGAGCAGGTCTTTTTCAAGGCGAGTAGATGCAGCAGGGGACATGATCAAGGTCGTCTCAGGAAATACGGCATATGCCGCGATGGCCCGTAGATTAGGGGCTGCAGCTTGGTGCTGGCCAATGCTGTTAAGCGCTGGGTCATGCATAATCGGCATAACGTTGGCGTGACCGCCCAAGGTCGCCCGACGTGTTCGCATGCACAAGGGCTGATCCATGAACCTCGAAAGCAAATGGCTGGAAGACTTTGTCACCCTGGCCGCTACCCGTAGTTTTTCTCAGGCAGCGCAGAAGCGCTTTGTCACTCAGCCGGCGTTTAGTCGGCGGATTCGCAGCCTGGAGAGCATGCTCGGCCTGACCCTGGTCAACCGTGCCTGCACGCCCATCGAGCTGACCGAATCCGGCCAGCTGTTTCTGGTCACGGCCCGCAGCATGGTTGAGCAGCTCGGCGAGGTGGTGCGCCATCTGCATAACCTCGAAGGCCAGCAGGGTGAAGTGATGCAGATTGCCGCCGCGCATTCGCTGACCCTGGGGTTCTTCCCCGAATGGATCGCCCGCCTGCGCCGTGAAGGGCTGCCGTTGACCACCCGCTTGGTGGCAACCAACGTTGGCGAGGCGGTGCATGCGCTGCGTGAAGGCGCATGCGACCTGATCCTTGCCTACTACGACCCGGACGCTGCATTGCAGATGGATCCGGAGATATTTCCCTCACTGCATCTGGGGCGCACGGAAATGCTCCCTGTGTGCGCGGTGGGCGAAAACGGTGCGCCGTTGTTCGACCTCAACAACGGCCAGAGTGTGCCGCTGCTGGCCTACAGCGCCGGGGCGTTTCTCGGTCGCTCGGTCAACCTGCTGCTTCGCCAGCGCGCGCTGCGCTCGACCACGGTATACGAAACGGCGATGGCCGATAGCCTGAAGAGCATGGCCTTGCAGGGCATGGGCGTGGCCTGGGTGCCGAGGTTGAGTGTGACGGCCGAACTGGCTCGGGGTGAGTTGGTGGTGTGCGGCGACGAACAGTGGCAGGCGCCGCTGGAGATTCGTCTGTACCGCTGCGCGCTGGTACGCAAGGCGTCGGTACGTTTGCTCTGGCGCAAGCTGGAAAGCGGCGAAGTGGGCCGCTAAAGCCTTTGCGTTGAACAGCCGGCGCAGCGGTTTACCCGCTGCGCCGGGTTGCCATCAGGTACCCGACTTGATGGTGTTCCACACTCGCGTACGCACGCGTTCGATCTTCTGCGGCAGCGGCTGCAGCACGTAGAGGGTCTTCTGTGCTTCGGCGGTTGGGGTCAGGCCGGGATTGTCGCGGATCTCCGCTCCCACCAGCGGCATGCCGTCTTTGTTCGGGTTGGGGTAGCCGAGGAAGTCGCTGATCGGTGCCACCACTTTCGGGTCGAGCAGGTTGTTGAGGAACTCATGGGCCTCGGCAACGTTCAGGGCGCTTTTCGGGATGGCGAAGGAGTCGTACCACAGCGGCGCACCTTCCTTCGGCAGACGCCAGTCGACCACCACGCCGTTGCCGGCTTCCTTGGCGCGGTTGGCGAACTGGTAGAAGCTGCCGGAATAGCCGATGGCCACGCAGATGTCGCCGTTGGCGATATCGGTCATGTACTTGGCCGAGTGGAAGTAGGCCACGTGGGGGCGAATCTTCAGCATCAGCGCGCTGGCTTTCTCGTAGTCCTCAGGCTTGCTGCTGTTGGGGTCCAGACCCAGGTAATGCAGGGCGATTGGCAGGATATCGCCGGGCGAATCGAGCATGGCCACGCCGCACTGCTTGAGCTTGCTGATGTTCTCCTCCTTGAAGATCAGGTCCCAGCTGTCCACCGGTGCATCGGTGCCGAGCACGGCCTTGACCTTGTCCGGATTGAAGCCGATCAGCACGGTGCCGTACATGTAGGGCACGGCGTACTGGTTGCCGGGGTCGTTGGCGGTCATCAGCTGCAGCAGGCCGGGGTCGAGGTGCTGCCAGTTGGGCAGCTTGCTCTTGTCCAGCTTCTGGAATACCCCGGCCTTGATCTGGGTGTCGAGGAAGGTGTTGGTCGGCACGACCAGGTCGTAGCCGGAGTTGCCGGTCAGCAGCTTGGCTTCCAGCGCTTCGTTGGTGTCGAACACGTCCCAGGTCAGCTTGATGCCGCTTTTTTCCTGAAACTCTTTGGGCACCGCCGGCAGCATATAGTCGGCCCAGTTGTACACGCGCAGCTCGCGCGGTTTCTCCGCTGTTTGCGCCTGGGCCGCCGTGGCCAGCAGGGTTGCGCCGCAGATGGCGACGGCGAGCAGGTGTTTGATCGTGTTCATCGTGTCTCACCCCTGAATCATTATTGATGTTGTGTTGGCCTGGCCTGTGCGGCTTATGCGTGTGCGGCTTCGAACCCTTCGAGTACGTTGACTGCGTTGACGCCGATGGCTTCCACCGCATAACCGCCTTCCATAACGAACAGGGTCGGCTTGCCGAGGGCGGCGATGCGCTTGCCCATGGCCAGGTAATCCGGGCTGTCGAGCTTGAACTGGGAAATCGGGTCATCCTTGAAGGTGTCCACGCCCAGTGACACTACGATCACTTCAGCACCGTATTCGGCAATCCGCTGGCAGGCTTCATCCAGCGCGGCGCTCCACACCGCCCATGGGCTGCCCATGGCCAGCGGGTAGTTGAAGTTGCAGCCTTCACCGGCGCCTTCGCCGCGTTCATCGGCGTAGCCGAGGAAGAACGGGAACTCGTCGGCCGGATCGCCGTGGATCGAGGCGAACAGCACATCATTGCGGCTGTAGAAGATGTCCTGAGTGCCGTTGCCGTGGTGGTAGTCGACGTCGAGGATCGCCACCTTCTTGTGGCCCTGATCGAGGAACGCCTGGGCGGCGATGGCGGCGTTGTTCAGGTAGCAGTAGCCGCCCATCAACTCGCCGGCGGCGTGATGGCCTGGCGGGCGGCACAGGGCAAAGGCGCTATGGGCGCCGTTGGCAATTGCCTGCTGGCCGCTAAGCGCCACTTGTGCAGCGCTGTATGCCGCCTGCCAGGTACCGGCGGTGATCGGCGCACCGCCGTCGAAGCTGTAATAACCGAGCTGGCCGTGTAAATCCCTGGGGATTACCTGGCGCAGGGTGCGCGCCGGCCAAGTAAAGGGCAGCAGATCGCCGCTGCCGTTCTGCGCCTGCCAGCGCGCCCAGGCACCCTTGAAGAAGTTCAGATAGGCCGCGCTGTGGATGCGCTCAATCGGCGCCAGGCCGAAATCCTGTGGCGGGCGGACTTCGCCGAGCTGGCGATCTTTGACGCGCTGGAGGATATGGTCGGCGCGTTGTGGTTTCTCGAAGCAGGGCATCAACTGGCCGTCGATCAGCTCGCAGCTGCCGTGGTGCAGGTGATGGTCGTCGCTGTAAAAGGTCAGCATGCAGGTGGCTCCCAGGCTTGTTGTTCTGGCAACCATTGTTCGCCCGTATGGCGTTATGAAAGAACGCTGACAACGGCCAAAAGGGGATCGAAATGGCCAAAAAAATCGCCGGGAGCGTTTTTTAACGTCGCGCAGCGATGACCCGTAGGGTGGTTGTCAGGGATGGAAGCCATAAATTGCGCGGCCAGGGTAGAGCTCTGTAGGAACCAACGTAAGGCGCAGGGTCAGGCGCGAAAGCGGCTCGGCGGCACGCCACTCCAGCGCTGGAAGGCGTGGCGGAAACTGGCTGTTTCGCTAAAGCCGAGGTATTCGGCGATGCGGCAGATCGGCCAATCCTCTTGGCCAAGCAGGGTTTTTGCCCGCTCGAAACGCAGCTCATCGAGCAGTTCCTGATAGTGCGTGCCGAGTTCCTGCAGGTGCCGGCGCAGAGTGCGCGGCGAGCAGTGCATCTGCTGCGCTAATTGCTCCAGACCAGGAGGTGCGGTCAGCTGTTCGGCCAGGAGTTGGCGGATGCGCGTGAGCCAGGCCTGGCGGGTATTGAACTCGCTATTCTGCTTGCGGCAGCGTTCGAGCATTTCCCGGTGGGTCACCGTATCGGCCAGCGGTAGAGGGTGCTGTAACCAGCTGGCGGGGAAGGCAAAAGCATTGCGCGCGGCATCGAACTGCAGCGGGCAGGCGAAGCTGTGCGGGTAGCGCGCACTGTAGTCCGGCTCGCTGTAGCGAAACTGCGCGGCGCTGAGCGGCAGAGGTTGCCCTAGCAGGTCGTCGCTGATCAATTTGAGCGAGGCCAGGCACATTTCCAGGTTGAACACTTCCAGCGCGGGTGCGTGCTGATAGTCGCTGGCGCTGACCCAGGCCAGCTCGCCTTCGAGGTGCATATCCAGCTTGAAGTAGGTGCCGAGCAGTGCCGGGTACTGCAGCATCAGCCGCCAGGCGTCACCAAAGGTGGCACTGGAGAGCGCGGCGTAACCGACCATGCCATAGGCCGATACATGCATGCGCCGGCCCAGTTCCAGACCCAGATCACTGCGCAGCAGCAGGGCATTGGCGCAGACCTGCAACTCCTGGGTGCGGGTGATGCGCGTGTCGGCGCAGGCCAGATCAGTCGTAGCAATACCGCTGCTGGCCAATAGCTGCTCGGTCAGTTCGGGTTGAGTGGCAAATATTTCGAGGATCTGCGAAACCACATGCAGGGTGGTCAGGTGGGCGTGCAACATCGGGGCGACCGCAACAGTTCAGAATGCCTGGAGGAGGCAAGAACTATGCCGCAGCACCGCAGCGGCCGGGGCTGATCCGGGCCGCTGCGCTTTAGCCAGGTTTAGCGATTACGCAGGAATGCGTTGATAAAGTCGCCCTGATTGGGTGCTTTTTCATGGGTAGTGAAGGTCAGCGTCGCCTCGTTTTCGCGCAGTTTGAGCTTCTGCGCAAAGCTGCACTGCACGGTTTTCAGGCCCTTGGCGACAGCCTGTTGCTCATCACCGTTTTGGCACAGGTTGGCCAACTGACTGACCACTTCACCGCAGAAGCTCGGCACGCTCAGGCGCTTGAGCGTGTCGTCGTCGATGGCGTTCCACTCAACCTGGGTGGTCAGCGGTGTGTTGCAGGCCTTCGAGGCGTCCTGGTCGATCTGCTGCAGCTGGGCGCTGAAGTCGGCCACGCGCTTTTCCCGGTCGAAGCGGCTCAGCTTGTCCTGAATGCCTTTTTTCTTCTGCTGCTCGTAGAGCGCCAGCAGGTTGGCTGGTTTGGCCTCTTTGCTCTTGGCTTCATCGAAACCCAGCTCAAAGCCGTCGGTGCTTGGCAGGTACAGCTGGTATTGCTCGCCCCCCCAGCCCTGGCGCTTGATCAGCATGTTGTAGGCGCTGCCGTCGAGGGTGGTGGTGTAATCGCGCTCATCGTTGCCGCGCTCGTTGACCGTGCTCAGCAGCACCACTTCATCCAATGGGTGGTTGATGCCGCTGACCTGGATCAGCGCCTGCTTGCCATCGCTGCTGGGCGCGACGGTCACGCTGATGCCCTTGCCGGCATCGAATACTTGCGGGTACTTGGCCAGTTCGAGGGCGCTGGCGTTGAGGGTGAACAGCGACGCGGTGAGAAGCAGTGACAGCCTTGTCATGGTGGTGTCCTTGGTAATTAAAAGAACGCCCAGTATAGCCAGGCCACCGTCCGCGATTTGTGCGCCAGGTCTGCTCGTGGCGTTCACTGACCTGCCACTCGGCATCACGGCGGGCGGCCCGCGACAAACGGCGCGCTGGGGTGCACGCCAGCCAAGGCTTTACGGTATACTGCGCGGCCTTTGGCGGTTCGCACCGCCATAATTCATACACTAACAAGCCACGCCTGGTTTCCAGCGTGGCTTGTTAGTTTCTGCAGCGCCTACGGGCACTTGATGAAGAAGAGGCACGACGATGAGCGCACTGGTTGGCGTGATCATGGGCTCCAAGTCCGATTGGTCCACCCTTAGCCACACCGCCGAGATGCTGGACAAGCTGGGCATTCCGTACGAAGTGAAGGTGGTGTCCGCCCACCGCACCCCGGACCTGCTGTTCCAGTACGCCGAGCAGGCTGAAGAGCGCGGCATTCAGGTGATCATCGCCGGTGCTGGCGGCGCGGCCCATCTGCCGGGCATGTGTGCGGCCAAGACCCACCTGCCGGTACTCGGTGTGCCTGTGCAGTCGGCCGTACTCTCGGGCGTCGATTCGCTGCTGTCGATCGTGCAGATGCCCGCCGGTATTCCGGTCGCCACCCTGGCCATCGGCAAGGCCGGTGCCGTCAACGCCGCGCTGCTCGCTGCGAGCATCCTCGGTCACCAGCATCCGCAGTTCCACGAGCGGCTGAAGGCGTTCCGCACCGAGCAGACCGAATCCGTGCTGGAAAATCCGGACCCGCGTGAGGCCTAACCCATGAAAATCGGCGTAATCGGTGGCGGCCAGCTGGGCCGCATGTTGGCCCTGGCAGGCACGCCGCTGGGGATGAACTTCGCTTTCCTCGACCCCGCGCCGGATGCCTGCGCGCAAGCGCTGGGCGAACATATCCGCGCCGATTACGGCGATCAGGATCACCTGCGTCAGCTGGCGGATGAAGTCGATCTGGTGACCTTCGAGTTTGAAAGCGTGCCGGCCGAGACAGTGGCCTTCCTCTCGCAGTTCGTCCCGGTTTACCCGAGCGCGGACGCGCTGCGTATCGCCCGTGATCGCTGGTTTGAAAAATCCATGTTCAAGGACCTCGGCATTCCGACCCCGGATTTCGCCGATATCCAATCGCAAGCCGACCTCGACGCCGCCGTGGCGAGCATTGGCCTGCCGGCGGTGATGAAGACCCGCACCCTGGGTTACGACGGCAAGGGCCAGAAGGTCCTGCGCAAAGCAGAAGATGTAGTCGGCGCCTTTGCCGAACTGGGCAGTGTGCCGTGCATCCTCGAAGGCTTCGTGCCGTTTACCGGCGAAGTGTCGCTGGTGGCGGTGCGTGCCCGTGATGGCGAAACGCGCTTCTACCCGCTGGTGCACAACCGTCACGACAGCGGCGTGCTGGCGTTGTCCATCGCCAGCACCGATCACCCGCTGCAGGTGCTGGCCGAAGATTACGTCAGCCGTGTGCTGACCAAGCTCGACTATGTCGGCGTGCTGGCCTTCGAGTTCTTCGAAGTTGATGGCGGCCTGAAAGCCAACGAAATCGCCCCGCGCGTGCACAACTCCGGGCATTGGACCATCGAAGGCGCCGAGTGCAGCCAGTTCGAAAACCATCTGCGCGCCGTCGCCGGCCTGCCGTTGGGTTCGACTGCCAAGGTCGGTGAGAGCGCCATGCTTAACTTTATCGGCGTGGTTCCGCCGGTGGAGCAGGTTATCGCCATCGCCGACTGCCGCCTGCACCACTATGGCAAGGCCTTCAAGGCTGGGCGCAAGGTCGGTCACGCCACCCTGCGCTGTGCGGATCGCGCCACTCTGGATAAGCAGATCGCGGCTGTCGAAGCGCTGATCGCTAAGGCCTGACCCCTGCTTTGTGACTAGGCTCTTGCGTAGAACACACAAGAGCCTAGTCATGAAGTGTCTACTGCTGTTGTCTCTCTTCTTCCTGCCGTTGTGCCATGCCGAACAGGTGTTGCGCGCCGATTACCGCGAGCGCCCGCCAGAGATGCAGGCCATCGACGCGCTGCCCGTTGGCCCGTTGATTGAGGTCTTGGATACGGCTGCGCAACGCGTCGGTGCGCGAATCGAATGGCGTTACGCGCCCTTCGTGCGCAGCCTGGAAGACCTCAAATCCGGGCGGATTGATCTAGCCCCCCGTGTTTTGTTCACCACTGAGCGCAAGGACTACGTGCATTTTCTGCCGTCCATCGGCACCCAGCGCAAAAGCATCCGCTTTATCATCAAGGCCGGGCAACAGGCCAGCCTGCGCAGCTATGCCGATCTGCAGGGCAAGGTGATCGGGGTCAAACGCGGTACCGCTTATTTCGATCAGTTCGACGGCGACAGTGCCCTGACAAAAAGCCTGGCGACGGACGACTACCTGCTGGCCGGGATGTTTCGTGCCGGGCGCCTGGATGTGATGGTGGTGCTGGATGCCGAAGCCATTGAGGCGCAGTTCCACAAGATTGGCTTCAGCGACTACAGCTATGCCGACTACCAGTACGAGCAATCCGTTGGTAACTATTACGGTGCCTCGAAGCGCCACTATCAGGGTGACAAAAAGACCCTCTACGAGCAGTTGGGACAGACGCTGCGCGGCATGCGCGAGAGTGGCGAAATTGCCCGCATCTACCACCGCTACGGCGTCGCACCGCCAGAAACCGAAGAGTAGCGAACTGCCAGCATTTCCCGTGGTCAGATCAACGGTAGCAAATCCCACCGTCCACTGAGGAGGCTCGCATGAGCATTATTGGCATCATTTTTATCGGTTTGATCGTCGGTCTTATCGCGCGCTTTATCAAGCCGGGTAACGACAGCATGGGCTGGATCATGACCATCCTGCTGGGCGTCGGCGGCTCGATTGCTGCGACCTATGGCGGCCAGGCGCTGGGCATCTACAAGGTGGGCGAGTCTGCTGGTTTTATCGGTGCAGTGATCGGCGCGGTGGTGCTGCTGGTAATCTACGGCGCTGTTAAAAAGGGCTAAGGCCCTGTCACTTCGCTGCCCTGTGAGCCCACCGATGCGCTACCTGTTGTTACCTCTGCTGCTGCTCAGCACCCTGGCCTGTGCCGAACTTCCGGAAACCGATTGGCTGGAGCTGATGCCACCGGAAGATCGCCAGGCCCTGGAAGACATGCCCGAGATCAGCCACCAAGGCCTTGAGCAGGACAGCGGCTTCTATAACCCCGGTGGCCTCAAGCAGCAGGATCAGAACTTGCCGGCGGTGATGTACTCGACGAAAACCGTCGCCGCCTTCGATGGTAAGGCGGTGCGCCTGGGCGGCTATCCCGTGCCACTGGAAACCGACAGCAAGGGCCACAGCACGCTGTTCTTCCTGGTTCCCTACCCCGGCGCCTGCATCCACGTACCGCCGCCACCGCCCAATCAACTGGTGCTGG
The DNA here is from genome assembly GCF_031764535.1 of Pseudomonas sp. SG20056. Classification (NCBI taxonomy): domain Bacteria; kingdom Pseudomonadati; phylum Pseudomonadota; class Gammaproteobacteria; order Pseudomonadales; family Pseudomonadaceae; genus Pseudomonas; species Pseudomonas sp. SG20056. The sequence goes on along the minus strand of NZ_CP134499.1, from coordinate 4,351,571 downwards.
TGCGCTACCCCAAAGGCATCGAACTCGAAGACATCTACGCCCCGCTCTGGGTCAGCGGTACGCTGAAGATTGAACAGGTCAATAATGAACTGGCGGATGCGGCGTATGCGTTGGATGCGGGGGTGGTGAGGGTGGTGGAGGAAAGCGATCTTTAACGGTCGTGTGCCGGCGGTCTTTCGGCACACCGTTACCCCACATCTGCTCCAAATACGCGATTAATGCTTATTGCGGCGCTTCGTATTGCAATTCTTTCAGGCCATTTTCTGTGCGATATGACAGGCGGAATATATGGTCTTCGAGGCTGCTGTCATCAACGACGTCCAGTAAGTTGGCATCGTTCAGGTCGGGAGTGATTTCATGTAAGGGCGCATCGCTATTGTCAAACATACGATAGAAGAGCACAGACTTAGCGCCCAGGCTCATTACCACTTCACGCTCATTATCAGTAGCTTCTACCAGCGGGAATGGTCCCCCTAGAGATCCTCCTAATTTGTAGGCATAGGTTGCTGAGCATGCAGTGCCGCAGCCGAAAGTGAGTAGGAAAATGTGTGCTTCATAGCTTGCTGATGCTGGAGGGGCAGGGTAGTTAAGTACCTTCTCTTCCGTATTACCATCGTTGACGGAAATCGTGCACTGGGTGGCTTGGGCTACGGTCGAGCATCGACTTTCGACCCGCCATTCGCTGCCTGAGATTTCGAGGCTTTCCGAGTAATTCTCGGCAGAGCATATGTTCGTCGCTGAAATAGACAGAGCCAGTAAGCTAGCCTTTATAGAGTCTGTAATCGTCATTGCTGACGATTGGTGAGTTATAAGTGCGTTTTTAATATCATATTAAATGTATAATTTTATATGCAATCTTTGCTGTTAAAAAACACTGCTGAATTCTCAGCGACCTAAGCAAATTTCATGTTTGGATGCGAATTATGTATCGAAATTCAGTTCTTTGGGGTACTCAATGTCACCTGAGATGTTGAATAGCTGGCGTTGGGGCAAGTTGTACGGCACCTAACCGATAGTGTCGGTGCCGTCTGAAGGAAAAAATGGAACAAATTTATTTTGGCAATAAATAAATCTGTACTTTCAATAAATATTGAAATTTTATTCTTCAATGATCTTTAGAAGTTTTAATTGATTATCTTTAAGCTCAAAGTAGCGTGTCCTGTTAGCGCTAGCTAAAAACTCACCATTCATTCCTCGCTCTGGATCAGCGGCTATGCCGCTGATCACGATAAGGCGGCTATCCAGCCTGAAACTGGCATCGTAATAGCTGCCATCGGCGCTATCAATTTCATAAGCATTAGGGAAAGATGCTGCGATTTTTCCGGTCTGTGCATCAAGTATTTCGCCGCATATGGCACCGCCTCCGCAGCCAGTGGCAAAAACAATGTAATGGCCGGCGAAATTTATCGGTTTCTTAATAGCTTGTTTGCGGTAGAGCGACCAGTTATCGTCGTTATCGTCTTCAATTACGAGCTTGTGATTATCGCCCTGAAAAATCTGCTCGACCTTATATTCCTCGAACTTCGGATCGGCCGCGAAACTGCTGAGTGAAATTAATAGGCTGCCGAGCAGCGATATAAATCCGAGGGCCGCATTATTTGCCATTTTTCTTTGACTCCTCTAAAGCCTTAACCATTTCATCCGGGGTGATATGAGCAACGTTCAGGCCATCACCTGCATAGTATGACAACCCTTCAGTGCTGGCTGTTCGTGTAAGCCATACCACTTTGCCGTTTTCTTTAACTACTTTTCCGTTCTCATCGCGCTTTTTGACAGGGCTGATGCTCTTGCCCTTGCGTACCCCTGCGGAGGCGAACTCCATGGCCCAGGCATAAATTGCATCTTCGACACTGCCGTCCCCCTCTAGGTAATTTATGAAAGCCTTGCGCTTAACTTTGATCAGGTAATTTTCGAAAATATTGTCCTGCAATGTTTCGTCATATTTTAATGAGGTATCGAGTCCTAAGTGTTTAACCGCTGCGGAAAGTGTGTCGGGAATAAGCTGGTAGCGGCCTGTGGCAAACATGTCCCGATCAGCCTGTTTCTTCTGTACCTCTGCGATGGTCAAGGTTGTCAGGTCGGTTTTGTAGAATGATTTGAGCGGGGCGGGGTACGTTCGGTTGTAGGCAGAGTAATCATTTTTCGATTCAACCTTGCCGAGTAAATCGGCAAATACGCTATGCGCCCAGCCGGATTTCTTCCCGTTATTTTGTACTGTGTCAATAAACGCGAGCGGGTGAAAATGGTGAACCTGCTTTGGTAACGCAACTTGCATTGCCCCAGCCAGCTCATCCCAGAACACCAGATTATCAATACGTTCTTTTTCATGGCGGAGCACTTCCGGGACATCCTTGAGTAACTCTTCTAATCGCTGCCATTTAGGAGCAGATGATTTTGCTTGCCACTCGGTCGGATGGTAGCCAATTAGTTTCGACCAACGGTCGCGGAGCTTGTGATTTTTCAAGGCAAGGGATATTTCGTCAGCAGTGACCTTGCCATCCTTGTTACCCAGTTGATCGATCTTTAGGTAGAGGTTCTGAAAGAAATCCGGCATTTTCTTCGGGTCGAGAAAGCCGTCGGCGTTATCGTTGCTTTCCTTGATAATTTGGAAGCCCAATTTTTCCCTATCGTGCTGGCTGATAATTTCTCCATCAGCCTTGGCGATATAACCATCCACGGGGGTGGTGGCGCTGTTGACTTTGATCGGGTACCACTCTTTGCTGTCTGGGGCCTTGAGCAACTTTGCCTGGCTCGCAGCAATCAGGTAGTTCTCGTTTATGACCAGTCCGCTGGGTGTAAACGTCGGGGTTTCTGCAGTACCGCCTTTGTTATATATGGTCTTGCCCTTGGCAACGCGTAAGTATTGCTTACCGTCCTTCAATCCCGCCGGGTTCTTCAGGAATGCTTCCAGATTGGGGTCTGTAGAGAACAGCTCTACGTGAACCTGATGTCGGCTTTTCACCCCGCCTTTGGCGCTGGCGAGTGTCTCGTAGAGACCGAGGTAGCCAATAGGATCACCTGCTTTGATTGGGATTGCGCAGGTGACGACAGAGTCGAAGTCGCTTGGATCATCGGGTTTAAGCTCAGCCGCATCAGTATCGATGACGACCCAAATAGGGCCTGAAGGACACATTGGGGTGTCCCAGAATCCTCCGCTAACAATGGTACAGGGGGCCATGATCTGCGGGCGGCCTGCCTGAATGACTCGCTTTACTGTGCCTGTGGCATATTCCAATACGGTATTTTCTGCAAGCAAGCCGATTTTTTTATCGACTGGGTCTTCTGGTTTATTGAAGGCAGGAACTCGTTTTTTCAGTTGAGCTTTGACCTGGCCTTTCCAGTAGGTGGGGCGAATGCGTTTTTGTGGCGGGATTTCTTCCGCATAGTGCTCGTCTGCTTTGCCTGGTTCCGCCTTGCTGATGGCCATCCAGACCACGTCACCTTCTTTGGCTGTTTGTACGCCGCTCTTTTTTACGCCCTTGCTGAGAATCTTTATCTGAGCCAGTTCATAGGTAGCGGTATCACCGGGCTTTATCTGGTGCCCGGATGTGACTGAGATCAACTCGAATTCCGCACCGCTATCAATCTGCCCTAGTACGGTACCAGTCAGGTTCGCTTCCTTGCGTACATTGCGGCCTTTGACCTTTACCTTGAAACGGCGCTGACTCTCACCATCCTGTAGCGGGTAATGCTCAAAAGGCAGCAGGTGCATATACAGGCTGAAGAATTCAAGTTTGTTGGTTTCTGGCTTCTTGTCTTCTGTCTTCGCTTCAGCTGGGGGCGCAGGCGTTACATCCTTGAAGATGGCTTGCTTGTTTCGATCCTTGAGAATCGCATCTTGTTTGTCGAATGCGGCGAACCAGATTTCGCTCGTTGCGGCACGAGTTACCGGATTACCAGCTCGATCTTTACCGGGCAATGCAGTCTTGATCGTGGCCAAGGCGAAACGCATATCTTTGGTGTCATGGATTTTGAGAATCTGCAGCTCTGTGCCTGCCGGCATAAGCGCTTCGAAGTTACCCGTATTACCCAGGACTGTGCTTGCGATATCGCGTCCATAGCGCGAGCTGGTGAGTTGCACGGTCTTACCTACCCACTCGATTTTGGCAGCAGGTTTGCTCTCCGCCGGACGCTTTTGCGATTCATAGGTATGGCGAACCAGGCAGAAAGACGTGGAGTAGCGCAGGTTGTCGCAGCTTTGTTCGCCCATGAATGTGGACGATAGATAATTCTTGTTCAGCCGGTAAGCGACCACTTCGCCATCTGCCATACAGCGCACGGCCTGTTTGAGCTTGGCATGTGGCACGCTGGCATCGCTGAAGTGGATGCCGCCATGCCAGAAGCCATGGTTGCCCAGCAGGTAATGGCCAGAGGTTTCTTTCTCCAGTTCCTTGTAGAGCTCTTCTAGCTGATAGTGGCTGCCGTCGGGTTTACGGATAGGGAATTGAAAGGGTGGTTCATTGTTTGAAGAGGCACCGGATGCTCCGGCGTTCGGGGTTATTGCCCCGCTGACGATATCGGCGATGTACTTTACGAACTGGCTTTTTTCCAGCTCGACGTGGGCGTGAATTGCATAGGTAACGGTGCCTGTAGCTCCGGTACCGGACTGAATACCCACTGGCTGGCCATACTTGATGAAGTCACCATCCTTGACTTTGAACGCTGTGTTCAGGTGGAGCACTTGCCCCAGTAGCTTTCCGCCGGGACTGTCGTAAATCGAAACGGTTCCATTTGCTACCTTCGTTTTAACGTAACCGGAAATAGGGCAAGGCACGGGGACGGACTTGTTGCTGCCATTGATCAAAAGCACGAAGTCTTTCTTAATCAGTGTGCGGCCATCTGAAGTTTTACGAACTTCCTCAAAATCACCATCGATGGTCTCGTAGTCTCGCCCTGCCTCTTGTCCTGAAGATGGATGGTGCTTTTCCAAGTCATCAAAAGACGTGACTGACTGGATGGCACTGCCAACGCTTTCAACAATTGTGTATCGGTTAGACATGACTCTTCCTTGACTTCTTCAGGCTGGCATGTGAGCGATTGCCAGCGTGATCAGATCCCACAACGGTTGCCGAATGTCTTCAAATGCCGTGTGCCTTCGGGTGTTTTTACCCACAGATCGACATTGCGGTCATCTGACTCGTTGTACTCCGAAAAATTGAACTGCTTGATGATCGAGTAACCGGCCTCGACTCGTGCATCAGCGCTCGTGTAGTGGGCAGCCTGTTCGCTGATTTCCACTTGTTCCAGTTCCAACAAAACCCCATCACGTTTCAGATACAGCACGTCATCGATCACGATCGCCAAAATTTGGGCATCGGTACTGGATTTGTAGAGGTCGTCTGCAGCTTGGTGGATACAACGGTAGTTTTCGTCGCGTGCGGCACTGCGATAGGCCTGCAATGCTTCGTCGTAGGAAAGGCTCTGTAACTGGATGGCAGGTTTCTCGGCCTGTGGTGCCACTGCACAGGCCGTGCAGAGGAATAACAGAGGCAGGTAAGTCATCAGAGAGGTCATGCTTCGATTCATAGGGTTGTCTCTAGGTAATTATTCGGAAAACAGGAAGAATGTTTGCGGCTGTTTTTCAGTCTTTTGCAGTAAGTTCACCAGCGCCTCATCCAGCAAATTCCCCGCTTTATCACTATCCGCCGCACCGGGCAGTACCGGTGGTTTGATCTTGATCCCTGAGCCTTTGCCCGGCGCGCCGCCAGCGTTGATTTTGGCCAGTGGGCCGCTGAGGGTGATGCCGCCGGGGTCGAGTTTGATAAAGCTGCCGCCGGCTTTGAGGGTCAGTTCGGTGCCGGCTTCGATGACCATCTTTTGTCCGGCTTTGAGGTGGATTTCGCGGCCGGCTTTGGTCAGTTGGGCGGTGCCGAGTTTGATGTGCTGGTTCTGCCCGACGGTGAGGTGGTCATCGAGTTTGACCTCGACCTTGCGCTCGGTTTTGACGGTGAGGTTTTCTTCGGCCTGCAGCTCGGTGTAGCTGTTGGCTTCGACGGTGTCGTGGCGTTCGTTACCGACGCGGATCTTCTGGTCGTGCTCGATGTTTTCGTCCCAGTCGCGCTGGGCGTGCAGGTAGATCTGCTCGGCGCCTTTCTTGTCTTCGATGCGCAGCTCGTTGTAACCGCCACCGCCCGGTGTGCTGAGGGTTTTGAACACGGTGCGGGTCTTGTTCGCCGGCAGGTCATAAGGCACGACGTGTTCGGCGTGGTAGAGACAGCCGGTCACCAGTGGCTGATCGGGATCGCCTTCGAGGAAGGTCACCAGTACTTCCATGCCGATGCGCGGGATGGCGATGCCGCCGTAGCCATCACCGGCCCAGCTGGAGGCCACGCGCAGCCAGCAGCTGGTTTTGTCGTCGGCCTGGCCTTCGCGGTCCCAGAAGAACTGCACCTTGATCCTGCCGTATTCGTCGCAGTGGATTTCCTCACCTGCTGGGCCGGTGACTACGGCGGTCTGGCTACCGAGCACCTTGGGTTTTGGGTGTTCCAGTGGCGGGCGGAAGGGCACGTCCCAGGGTGTAGCGGTGAAGTGGTTGCGGTAGCCTTGCTGGAAACCGTCGCTGGCTGCGGTATGGCTGGTGACCGACTCTTCCAGCACCTGCGGTTGTTTGCCCTGGTGGATGACCTCGTGCAGCAGCCAGAGGTCGTTGTAGTCCTGGCGCGGGTGATCGGAGAGCTCGAGAAAGTGCCCGCTGAGCAGTTTTGGCTGATCGCCACGCCCTTCGGCCAGGCGGTAATCAGCGCGGTGGCGTTCGAGATTGCGCTGGCTGAGGTGTTTGCCGCGTGCGCGGTCGACAAAGCGGCCGGGGTAGTCGTAATCCTCAAGATCCGGCAGCGGCTTGGCCTCGGGATCGCGATCTTCCTTGAAAGCGGCTTCCATCAGCAGGCGCGGTTGTTCGAAGTCGTAATCGCGGCGGGTAATGCGACTGGTGCGGGTTTCCAAGCGTACGGCGAAGCGCTTGATCACCGGCTCATCGGCGGTCATGCCGTTGTCTTGCAGGTAGGCGGTGGGTTGGCCGAGTTTGCCAAACGCAGTCTGGTCATCGCCAAAGGTCAGTACATGGCCCTGGGTGCTGTGCTGGAAGTGGTAGTGAATGCCTTCCTCTTCGCACAGACGTTGGATGAAGTGCAGGTCGCTCTCGTCGTACTGCACGCAGTAGTCGCGCGTGGGGTAAACCGTGGGGCCGAGCAGGAACTGGTAGCCGCCTTCGACGATGCCGTGCTCTTGCAGCACCTGAGCAACGATCTGCGGCACCGTCAGGTGCTGGAAAATGCGCTGGTTGGTGCGCAGGGCCAGGTAGCTGAGCTGCGGCACGATGCTCAGTTTGTAGCGGGTCAGGCGCTTGCCGGATTCGGCTTGGGCGACCTGATAGATCAGCCCGTGAATGCCCAAACCGTCTGGGGTAAAGGCGAGAAAGGCGCGTTGATGCAGCAGGCTTTGCAGATCCAGCTCGGCGTTCTCGCTGATCAGTTCCACCTCGAAACGATAGGGCTGGCTGATCGCTTCGCGGCCGCTGAACTCGAGCACTTGCAGGTCGTGCTCAAGGCCTTCGATGCTTAGGCTGAAGTGGGTTTCATTGGCCGGGTTGAACATGGTCATTTCCTTGTTAAAAGATCATCCATTGATGCTGCTGTGCGCGTGCTGCGTTCAACTGCGCCGTAGCCAGCGCCGCCAGCCGCTGGGCGTGGGCTGGCAAAATACTTCGAGCAATTGTGCGCAACTGATATTGCGCTGCGCTTCATCGAACGCCAGCGCGGTGCGCAGGGCGGGCCAGCAATGCGCCGGTAACTGCTCGGGGCGTTGCAGCTGTTTATCCAGCTCCATGGCCTTGGCTTGTTTGGCGCTCTGCCGGCTGAACGGGTGGCGTCCACTGGCCAGCTCATACAGCACACAGGCCACGGCATAGACATCGGCAGCGGCGTTCAGCGGCGCACCGTCGAGCAATTCCAGGGCGGCGTAGCGCGGCGTCCAGGCGGTAAAACGGTTGCGGCACAGGCGCGGCAGGCCAGGCAGCAGACCTTCCACGGGCTGGCCGAGACCATAATCGAACAGGCGCAGGCCGTCTTCGGCGAGCATCACATTGCTGGGTTTCAGGTCGCCATGCAGCACGCCGAGGCTGTGCGAATAGCTCAGGGCGTCGAGCAGGGCGATGGCGATTTCCTGCAGCTCGCTCCAGGGCAGCCCTTCGGGGCGTTCGCTAAGCAGCTGATCAAGCGTCAGGCCCTTGAGCAGCTCCAGGGTGAGGAAGGCGCGCTGGCTTGGCACATCCACCTCGAAGCCGAACAGGCGCACCACATGCGGGTGATTCAGCCGCGCGGTGAGGGCGAACTCGCTGTACAGCAGCGCGTTGGCGTCCGGGTATTCGGCGAAGTCATCGCTGAGAGTTTTCAGCGCCACATAGGGCTCGGGATCACCGAACTGTTCGCGCAGCAGATCACGAGCGCGATACACCGCACCCATGCCGCCGACGCCGAGCAGGCGCTCGATCTTGTAGCGGCCGCCGAGCACTTCCGGCAGTTCGCTGAGTACTTCGCGCGGGGCTTGCGCTACCGGTTTGGCAGCCGTCGCGGCCAGGGCGAAGTAGGTCAGGTCGCTGGCCGGGCTGTTGGCCTGCTGCAGTTCGTCGAGCAGCTGTTCACTCATCCGTGAGTCCTCATCGGCGAATCACCACTGCACTCAGGTTGTCCCGCGCCGGGCCGTCGAGGGCCTGCTGGAACAACCGATTCAGCGTCAGCTGCGGTGAAGGCAGGTTCAGCGCAGCCCCCAAAGCATCGGCCGAAAGACCTTGGTAAAGGCCATCGCTGCACAGCAGAAAGGCATCGCCGGGCAGCACATCGAGTTCGAGAATTTCCAGCTTCAGCTCGTCACTGGCACCGATGGCGCGGGTCAGGGCGTGCGCTGCCGGATGCCGTGCAGCTTCGCTGGGGCTGAGTTGCTGTTCATCAATAAGTTGCTGTAAGAGCGAGTGATCGCGGCTGAGTTGATACAACCGGCTGCCGCGCCACAGGTAGCAACGACTGTCGCCGGCCCACACGCAGGCGGCGCGGTCGCCTTCGATCAGCAGCGCCACCACCGTGCTGCCGATCACCGGGTCCGGATGGGCGGCGGTGACCGTCAGTTCCTGACCCAGGCGGCGGTTGAGGGCGTGCAGGCGCTTGCGCAGCTCATCCAGACGCTGCGGCAAATCGCCTGCGCTCGGCTCGGCCAACTGCTCGACAATCAGGCGGCTGGCCAGGGCACCGTTCTGGTGCCCGCCCATGCCGTCGGCAACCACCCACAGGCCCTGCTCTGGCAGGGCCAGAAAGGCATCCTCGTTGCGCGCCCGCACCTTGCCGGTGTCGGTACGCGCAGCGCTGCGCCAGAGGTTGGCAACCTCCTGCATCAGAGCGTGGCCGGCAGTTTGAAGCTGCGCAGCTGGTCCAGGTCAAACGGGTTCGGCGAGCGCTGGCTGTGCAACAGATAGTTGGCGCGCAGACCGCCGAGGTCGGCCTTGAGCATCAGCACGTCGCGGCCGCTGTGGTAGTCCACGCTCATCAGGTCGAGCAGGCGGAACAGCGACCAGGGGCCGGTGTTCTTCTCGATACCCACCTTGCGTCCACCGAGCTCTTCGACCACCAGGCTGGTGCGCCCTTCATTGGCTTCAGCCGGCCAGCTGAAGGCGGTCTGCACGATTGGCCCGTGGCGGTATTCCATTTGCTGGTTGCCGAAGCGGAAATCGGCGCGACCCAGGCTGGAGTCCAGCGAGTAGGGTTCCAGCTTGAACAGCACTTTCGGCTCGTTGGGGTTCTCGGCGAAGAAGCTGCGGCGGATGGTTTGCGTGTGGCTCATCTGCAGCAGGAACTCGCGCGACAACGGCAGGCCACGGCCATCCACGCGGCGCAGTTGATACTGGCCGGCGGTACCGCTGACGAACGGCTTGAGGTAGTTGTCGAAGAAGCGCTCGGCAATCCCCTGAGCCTTGAAGAACTCGCGGAAATCGGCAATCGCCACATCGCTTTCGCTGTGTGCGCTGAACGGATAACGCTGCTTCAACGAGCCGTCATACGCGGCGTACAGCTCGCTCTTATAACGCTGATTGAGATAGTGGTAGGCGTCGTTGAGCACCAGCATCCAGCTGTCTTCGGCGAGCAGACCGAGCCAGTTGCCGACCGGTTGTGGCAGACGTGCGGCACTGCTGCGCACCTGGTTGATCGCATCGCGTTGGCCGGCCATGCGCGCCTTGGCCAGCTCGAATGCGGCCTGCTCCGGCGCACTGGCGTGCGCCAGGCTGGCCAGTTGCAGTTGCAGGGCATCCAGCGCCTGCAGGGTGGTGGCCAGTTCCGGGCCGGCACCGCCGTTTTCATCAAGCAGGCGGTGCAGTGGTTCGAAGCGGCGTTCCAGGGTTTTCCGTGCGGTGTCCGGCAGATTTTTCACCAGTGCCGCTTGCGCCTGTTCGGCGGCAGCACCGGCAAGCTTGGCAACTTTGCCCAGCTTGCCCTTGGCGCCTTCCAGCGCTTCGGCGGCGGCACCGGCATCATCGGCGGCTTCGGCCATGCCTTTGAAGCGGGTGTTGTCGCGCACTTCCACCAGCAGTTGCAGCAGCGGCGAGTTGGCGGCGGTCAGGCCGGCCAGCTGCAGGGCACCCTGGCCAGCGCTGCCGATAGGGTCCAGTGACAGCTGGGCGAGGGCTTCGCCCCAGTAGTTGGCGTAATCGCGGAAGTACAGCTGCTCCATTTCCACCAGCAGACGGCTGAGGTCGCCCGAGCTCAGGGTGTCGCCTTCGCCGAGTACCCAGTTGTCGCGCAGCAGGTCGCGCACCAGGTCGGCGCCCTTGGCGGTGAAGGTTTTCTGGTAGCCAACCTGGGTATAGAAACCCGGAATGGCGTAGTCGCTGCCAACGAACAGCCCGGCCTGCGGGCCGAGTTTCTGGCTCAGGCGATATTCCGGCAGGCTGCGCGCCTGATCCCGCAGCATGCGGTAGACCACGTTGGCCAGCGACTCGCTGCGCAGGATCTGCCGGGCCTGGGCCACCAGCGGTTCATTCAGCGAGTAGGGTGCAAACGACTCGGACAACAGACGCTCAAAGTGCTCATTCAGGCCGCGCTGGCCGACGCTGTTGCCGGCGTAACGCAGCGACCAGTCGGCCGCCAGCCACTCCTGCAGGAAGGCCTTGTCGCGGCGTTCTTCCAGATTGAGCATCAGATAGGCACGCAGGCTGTTGAGCAGGCGCTCACGGTCACCCAGGTTGGCGCGTATTTGCGCTTCCAGCTGGCGTCCGACGCGGCTCAGCAGCAGGTTTTCCAGCTCGGCGCGGTAGGCCTGTTGCAGCGTTGGGTCGACTTTCTCGCCCTGGTACAGACCGCCGCGTTGCAGGTAGGACACCTCATCCACCGGCGGGAACACCTGGGTGGCGGCGTAGCTGTGGTCCAGCGCCTTGAGGGTACGCAGGGCATCGTCCTGAGCGCCGAGGCTGTTGTGTTGCTGGGTCAGTTGCTGAGCGAGGTCGCGCAGTTGCTCCAGGCGGCCGTGGTTACCAGAGAAGCCGCCGGCCCAGACCACACCGAATATGCCGAGCACCACCAGGGCGGTGGCATACATGGCGCGCTGGCCCCAGTCGATACGATGCACTTCCTTCTGATCGAGGCCGGCAAGATCGGCTTCGGGGAAGATTACCCGGCTGAGCAGGTGATTGATAAAGCGTGCACGACCGGTGCGGAAGGTCGGCAGGGCGCTGCTGGACAGGCCCAGGTTGCGGCCGATGCTGCTGGTGCTCGGGTCGAGCTGATCGTTCAGTTCCGGCGCGCTGGTCAGGTAGAAACCACGCAGCTGGCTGGCGCGCTGGTAGCGGTTGCCGCTGAAAGCCAGTTCGCTGAACAGGCACAGACGCTCACCGAGCAGACCCAACTGGTGCGGGAAATCGAGGATGCGGCCACGGCGCTGGGTGTCGCGCTCCTGGTGCATGCGCAGGATCACCTGGCTGTTGAGGCGGCGCAGCAGTTCTTCGAATTCCTGGCGAATCACTTGCACATCAGTAGCGTTCTGTTCCTTGCGGAAGCTGGCGCCGAGTACCTGGTCGCTTTCTTCGCGTGACAGCTGGTCGAAGAATTCATCGAAGCCCAACACCTTGTCGGCTTTGCTCAGCACCAGGTACACCGGGACATCGGCACCCAGGCGCTGGTGAATATCCTGTAGACGCTGACGGGTCTGGCGGGCAAGGTTTTCCAGTTCGATTTCGCTGCCGCCTTGCAGCTGCTCCACCGGAATGTTCACCAGCACGCCATTCAGCGGGCGCGCGCGGCGTTTGCGCAACAGGCCCAGCAGGGTGTCCCAGGCGCGGCTGTCGATGGCTGGGTCGGGCTGAGTCAGGTAGCGCCCGGCGGTGTCGATCAGCACGGCGTGGTCGGCGAAATACCAGTCGGCATAACGGGTGCCGGAAACGTCTTTGGTCAGGCGTTGCTGGTCACCGCGATTAAGCGGGAAATCCAGGCCGGAGAAGTCCAGCAGGCTGGTCTTGCCACTGCTCTGCGGGCCGAGCAGCAGGTACCAGGGCAGCTCATTGCGCCACTTCTCACTACGGCCGCGGTACAGGCTGGAGCGTTTGAGGGTGTGCAGGGCCTGCTTGAAACGATTGCGCAGCTCGAGCTGCTCCTCGTTGATCAGGCCTTCGCGGCGCAGGCGCTCTTGGGCGTCGGCATCGTCTTCCTCGGCCTGCTTGCGGGCGGTGGCTTTCCAGCTGGCGAACACCATGGCCAGGCCCCAGACCAGGAACAACCCGCTGATGCTCAGCAGGCGGCTGGTGGCCGATTCCCAGAACTTGTAATCGTTGACCGCCAGGAGCGGGCCGACAAACCACACCAGCAGCGCCAGGACCAATACCAGACACAGGCTCCATACCCAGGTCTTGCGGAAAAATGCGGCTAACTTGCCGAAAAAAGGCTTCATTTCAGATCATCCATGCTTACACCCGCAGACGGGTCGAGTTGCTCGTACGGCTGCAGAATCGTTTCGCGCTGCTCGCCCAAGACCCAGGCAAAACCGCTGTACATCACCACCAGGCAAACCACTGTAAACAGCGCCACCAACCACCACGGCACGATGCGCACCAGGCGCCGGCGGGTGTCTTTCAGGCCCTGCCAGTGCGGCGAAACCTCGCGCGGCACGTCACCGCGCATCTGGCGGATTTGGCGATAAAGGCTGTCGCGTACCGCTTCCAGCTCAAGCATGCCGCGCGGCAGCACGCGGTACTTGCCCTCGAAACCGAGGGACAGGCATAGGTACATCAGCTCGAGCATCGGCAAGTGCTTGACCGGGTTGCGCGACAGGCGCTCGAGCAGCTGGAAGAACTTCTCGCCGCCGAAGGTCTCGTTGTGGAACGAGGACAGCAGGCTCATCTGCGACCATTCGCTCTCGTTGCCCCAGGGCGTGGTCACCACGGCCTCATCGACCACGGTGCACAGCACGTAACGCGCGGCCATCACCTGGCTGCTTTCCGCGCCTTCATGCAGGGCGCGGTGTTCGAACAGCTTGATGGCGCTGGACAGGCGCTGGTTGAGGGCGTGCATGTCTTCACTGTCGAAGCTGTGCTTGAGACGCACCACTTCCGAGAGCAGGGTGGCGGCGGCTGCGACCAACGGGTTGAGGCTGATATTGAAGCTCTCGGCCGGGCGCAGGCGCGCGGCGTAGATCATCCGCTCTTCCAGCTGCTCGAATTTCGGCGGCGCGGCGAAGTCAGTCAGCGGGCTGTGCGCGGGGGCATCACCTTTGCGGTTGAGGATGACGGTTTTGTCGTCCTGGCCGTATTCCATTTCCTTGGTGGTCATCGTCAGTTCCTGATCGCCCAGAATTTCATCTCAAGCCCGGAGAACTCGCCGGACACGTGGAAAGCGAAGCCACCGGAGCGTTCCAGCTGCGCCAGTTCTTCGGAGCCCAGTTCCAGGGCGAAGTAGGTTTTCCCTGAATGGAAGGGGATCTGCCGTGGCGCCACCGGCATCGGTTTGACCTTGATGCCTGGCAGGTGCAGGTTGACCAGTTGGCGAATCTGCTCCACCGGGCCGACCTTGAGGTGTGCCGGCAGGCGCTGGCGCAGCTCTTCCGAGTCGCACTGGGCGCTGGCGGCGAGGACGAAGGTGGAGGTGGCGAGCAGCTTGTGGTCGTGCAGCGGCGACACCTGAATGCCGTACTGACGCTGCTGCAGGAGCATTTCGATGGCGTGCTGTTCCAGCACCATCGACAGTACCTGGCGGATCGCATCCATCAGCTTGCGGAAACTCACGCCCTGGTCGCTGTGGAGATAACGGCCTTCCAGGCGCGGGCGTTTGATCTCGCTGGAGAAGGTCGCCAGCTCACCGAGCAGGCCGAGCAATTCGCGGTAGATCTGCTCCGGGTGCACCTGCTCGATGCCCAGGTAATGACGCAGCACCGGCTCGAAGCGGTTGATCAGCTGCAGCATCATAAAGTCGCCTACTTCCGCACCGCCGACCTTGCCGGTGGCGCGAATACGTTCGGCAAGAATGTCGCCACGGTGGGCGAGCATGCTGATCACTTCCTTGAGGCAGCTCAGCAGGTAGCCGGAAGCCTGGAAGTTGACGTAGGTCGGAATAAATTCCGGATCGATGCTGATCACCCCGTCCGGGGTGGTATCGAGTACGTCGCACAGCTGCAGTTTGACGTAAGCCTGGTCGCTCTGTTGCTCGCCGAGCAGCAGACGGAAATCCGGGCGGCCGCAGCTGACCTGGCTCGATGCGCTGTCGCCGGCGTTGGAGTCGGTGACTTCTTCATCGAAGGCGGTAAAGCGCGCGAGCACATCCTGCTGTTCAGGGCGGCGGCTTTCGATATGGTTGCCGGTCACCAGCGGCAGGGCCAGGTACACCGGGGTGTTGCCGGTGTTCGGCGGCACGTCGAGGGCCAGCGGCTCGCGTTCGGCGCCAATGTCGAACAGGGTGCCATCGGGCAGGATGCCGCTGGCCTTGCTCACTACCAGCTTGCCCATATTGAGGAACTGGCGGTCGATCTCCAGCTCGAAAAAGCCCCAGGCATAGCTGTCGAGCTTCTGCGTGCGGGTTTTCAGCTGGTAGTCGTAGTAACGGTCGTTCTGCTGGAAGTGCTGCGGGCGCAGCAACATGCCTTCTTGCCAGACCACTTTATGCATGGCCATGGCTTATTCCTCTTCCTTGTTGGCGTCGTCCTGGGTTTTGATGCCCAGGGCATTGAGGGTCAGTACGCTGCTGTTGCGCTCTTTTTCCTGCAGCGGAATTACCACGCGCCAGTTGCTTTCCGGCAGGTCGCGATAAGCCGCCAGCACGCCGACATAGCGGCTGCCCGGCTGTACCGAGAGCTTCATTTCGCGCTGCTCGCCCGGACGCAGTTCCAGCTCTTCGAGCACCACCATGTCCGGCGACAGGGCTTCTTTCGGGCGCTGATAAAGCGAGAAGAAATCGGCGGTCTCAAAGGCCACCGGGTGCTTCAGCTCGATCAGGCGCAGGACGATCGGCGAGGGGCGGCCATTGAGATCCGGGTTGAGCTCATCGCTGCCGTTGAGGGTCAGGTCGAGCTTGGTCATGTCCGAATAGGGCGAGAGTGCGGCGCAACCGGTCAGGCTGAGCAGGGCGGCCAACAGGGCCAGGCAGGTGAAACGGTGCATGGAGATCATCCTTGAACATCGGTGTTGAGGGTGGCGATCAGGCGAACCTGTTCTTCGTAGGTGTGGGCGAAGTCACGGGCGAACAGGCGGTCGCTCCAGTCGTCGTTCTGCTCCAATGCACTGTGCAGGCGACGGTAAGCGCGCCAGCGGCTGCCAGCGGTGGCGATCAGCGGCTTGCGGCCTTCACGCTCGAAACGCAGGCTCAGCTGCTCCGGCGACAGTTGCTCGAACATGCCTTTGACGGCCGCGCGACTGGCGGCGAGCAATGCCACCTGGTGCGCTTGCAGATCGCGGAAGCTGCGGCTGATGGTCTGCTCAGCGCTCAGTTGCCCGGTCTTGCCGCCACGCAGCAGTGCGCTCAGCGCTTCACTGCTGTCGGCGGTGTGCTTGAGCGGGTTGTTGCCGGCGCTCTGAACGGTGGTCAGGGCTAGGCGCAGTTCGTTCTTCAGCTCGCTGCGGGTGCGCAGGCTTTGCTGCAGGCTGCCGATGCTCTGCTTAAGTAGCTTGGCGCTGTGGATGGCCAGGGCTTCGCGGGCATCGTCATCGAGATCATCGAGTTTGACCCCGAGGGCCTCGGAGAATTTTTCCCAGAAGGTCGGCGGCAGTCGCACCGGTTCCGGTGCACGCTTGGGCTGCGGCTCAGGCGTGGGCATTACCAGCGCAGGCACCAGCAGGTTTTCTTCATCAATCTGCGCATAGTCACGCTGCTGCGCCTGCACGTTATGCGGACGCAGAATCGCCGTCAGGTCATCGACCTCGGCGTATACACGCTCCTGCTGGTCGATGGCAGTCAGCGGATCGAGGTCGAGAAAGGCATCGTCCGGAATGATGCTGCCAGCGGGCTGGGCACGGCCGATATCGCCAGCAAACATGGCCGGGTCCTGAATCAGCCGCGCACGAAGCTCGAAATCGCCAAAGCAATACACGCTGCCATGCTCGATACGCTGGGCCTCGCCCTTGCGCAGGCTGGCGCCGCTGTCTTTCAGCTGGATGCCATTGCTGCTGGTGTCGGTCAGGTAGAAGGAGCCATTGCGATAGCTCACCTCGGCATGCCGGCTGGATAGCACACGCTTGCGATCCGGAATCACCCAGTCGCATTCCTCCGCCCGGCCAATAATGCCGCCGGCCTGCTTGAAGGTTTTTGTGGTCAATAGACCTGGCACGAACTGCTGTGCACTGACCACATCGAAGACCAGTTCCATGGTTGTTAACTCCTTGCGGTCAGTTGCCGCGTTTCACTGCTTGCGGTTCGCCCAGCGGGCGGTATTCGTCATCGTTGAACTTGTAATTGCCGCTGCAGGCGGAGAGGCATAGAGCCAGGGCGAGCAGGGCGAGGGTGTGACGGGGTAAGTGCATGCGGATTTCCTCCTTGAATGTGTGAGTCGAAGTACTCATTAGCAATGTGCTGGCTAAATGACATCTTTGGTCGAGTATTGGAGTTCAATACTTGGCTTTTAGGGGTTGATCCGGTTCATGAAACGGTCCTTCAGATTCCTTGAAACGAGAACCAGGGCTACCGTGGATCGGGTGTGATTAGCACTCAGCGTCATTCGGGGATTTCCAATGTCACGGGTGCGGGGCTGTTGACTGCGCAGCGAAAGCCATTGGTAACTAGGTAACCATCTTTCCGTATCTCAGGTGCCTTGCTGCGGCTAAAGCTAAACGCTAAAGAACTAACGCCCAGACTTCTCACCGTTCTTTCTGTACCGCTGGTCGGTCCTTGAGGGTCAGTAATTTTCGGGTTTTTGCTGTAATAGCTCGGGGAGTACCAGTCGTTGACCCATTCAGGGGCATTCTCGCCCATGTCATATAAGCCCAGCGGATTTTGAGGCAGTTGAGTTCCAACTGGTGTGCTGAATATTTTCAGGCGATCTATATAGGGATGACCATAATTGACTGGATTTCCGTCGTAAGTGGCGAACAGCCACTTTTCCCCGCGATTTCGAGCGGCGTATTCAAACTGCGCATTGGTGGGCAAGTCAAATGACAAACCGCTAATTTCGCCCAGCCATAAGCAGTAATCTTTGGCATCTTGCCATCGATCCATCGCGGGTTTTTTGATGTAATCGAAAGCTTCTGGGTTTTGCTCATATGGTGTTCTTTCTTGTTCTTCAATAACAATGGGGGTGCCACCCATTTCCCCGCCAATAATGTTTGCTCTAATAATTACTGGTCTGCCTGTGGCCAATAAAAAAGTATCGTACTCTTCTCCGGTGACTTCATATTTTCCTAAGTTGTAACTGCTTAGGGTCACTTGATGTGCCTTGTTTTTTTCTGCTGTTGGGGGAAAGTAAGGTCTCCAGACACCGTCGTCGCCGACGGCACCCCAGTCACCCATAGTGAAAGTCCCACCCTCAATAAAGATTTGATTGGCCACTGTTTCACGGAGTATTTCTCGTACCTTTTGCCGAGTTTCATAATTTGCATTCGGCAGTTTCGCTGCCAATTCTTGGTCGAATGCGTCTCTTGGTGGTGGATCGGCTGCTTGGCAGGCCGCCAATAGCAGAGGCAGTAGGCAAGCAGTCTTTCTTAAGATCTTACGCATAACGGGTTCCACTGAGCTCAATATGTCGGGCAACCCGTACTGGTTGATTAGCCACGGGTTTTGTGGGTTTTAAGCGTGTCTCAATCGGCCCTATCAGACGACCTTTATATGGGCGCATAAAGCCTTCAATACGTTCACGATTGGCGTCAAAGTCGCCTTTCTCGCCTTCAGGGTTCATCCGACTTACGGTTTCTTCATAATCGCGCCAACTTTGACTGCTTTCTAAAATTGTCAAAATGGCCTGTTCCCGAGAGTTCGAGCCGAGGGTGTAATAGTCGAAAGGCGTTAAGCGGTACTCATAGCAGATAATATCCAGCAAACGCCCTTTTACCTCGGGGGGGGCATGGCGTACCCAGCTGGTTTGTCCTTGCTTAACATCACGCAGAATATTTTCTGCCGTCTTGATGGCTAGTTCTTCACGTTTTTTAGCTGATTGGTGTGCTATATAAATATTTCTTATTTCAGTTGCGAGTACTTCGGATAGGTAGCTGCCAAGCCTTATGATGGCCGAGTTAATGGGTGAGCCATTTATCAAGTTCAGTAGTGCAAAGTTGCAAAGCTGTTTGAAGGCAGGTATGTCAATGCTTTTAACATGCCTGAAGTCGACTTCCAGCAAAGCGTTATAGACGCAATGCAACATGGTGACGAATTCCCCAACATCCACCTCGGCACCCACTTCTCCGGAGGCACCGGCACCTGCTACGAGTCCGGCATGCACATTGAAGTAGAACTTGCCTGTCTCAGGGCTCCATTTCAGCAAGATCCGTGCATCCCCCCCCAGTCCCAAAGCCGCTCCTGCACCCACTCCAAGGGTACAGATGGCACTCCATTCAGCATCGCTTGCAAGGGTGTCCTGCCATTCGATGCTGCCTTCCAGCTTGCCGTCGGCGCGCACCCCGGCGAAGGCACTCGCGGCCAGTTTGGCCGGGCCTTCATCGGCTTTTTGATATTTATCGCCACCCACACCTTTCAGGCGTGGAATACCTCCTTCCATGTCGATCTGTACATCGGCCGCTAGCAAGGCACTGGCTCCGGCGAAACCGGTTATTTCCAGCTCCAACTTGCCACGGAATTTACCCAGTGAGGATTCCTGTTCCTGGTCGTTATCGTCGAGGTAGATGATTTTCCATTCGGTATGTTCTTCAGCCGGCCAGGCGGTGCTCATGCTGCCTTTGGCTTCTACTAGGCTCATGCTGGTGCTGGCTTGAGCGGCAATATGGGCGTTGCGTTCGATTGGGTCGAAGCCCGTGCTCATGCTGGCGCCAATGGCGAAGCGCATGGCTTGGGCTTCGGCATTCACAGTGATGGGGTCCATGCCATCGATAGGCTGCCAGCTAACCGGATCACTTTGCCATTCCAGCAGGCACCAGTCGGCGAATTCCTCGTATAGCGTCAGGGATGCTTTTAGCTCGGGCTTTTTCAAATCGTCGGCAATCGACTCAATCAGTTTGGCTTTATCAAGCTTGCCGCTGGCAGGGTCGTACCAACCTTGGCGGTTGGCTTCGTCTTGCGACTTGATGTTGTATGAACGGTGGCGTTTAACCGGTTGCCAGAAATCATCGCGACGCACGTAGTTGTAATGTTTGTCGCCTTTGAGGCGACGGATCTCGGTCAGACGGAACGGTTCGCTGGGCTTGGCGTCGTCGATGACGCGCTCCTGTTCGAGTCTGGCTACAAAGGCATTCTTGTGTTCACGGATAGCCTCTGCGCTGCCTTGCAACCCTGCATAAAACTGCGCGATCAGTTGTTCAAGGCGTGCTTCTTCTTGTTGGAAGGCGCGCTGCATTTCTGCTGTTAGCGGTATGAATAGTCGTTCGTTGGCCTGATGTACCAAGTCGACATATGTGTCTGCGCATTGGCTGCAGTCGGCCACTTGTCCAACGCTGCGGGTTTGTCGTTGCTGAGTTTGTTGACCCGGAAGTTTGATGCTCTGGCCGGGGCTGATGCGGTCGGCGTTTTCTATTTGCGGGTTGAGGCGCATCAGGGTGGCGACGGTGGTGTTATGGCTGCGAGCAATCATGCTCAAGGTGTCGCCGGCCTTTACCAGATAATCCATATCCAAATATTCCTTATACCAAGCCGAACAAGCGACTTTCGGCTTGCTCCAGGCGTGTATCCGTAGCCAGGCTTTGGTCTGCCATCAGGCTGCCAAGTTCCGGAGTCTTGAGTTCCTCGGGGAAGCGCCAAGCCAGTTCGAGGTAGTGGGTGCACTGATGCTCCTGGGTAAACCCGTACTGCCGGGCTTGCAGGATTAACTGCCCCAGCTGATCGCGGGCAGCGGTTCCTTCTGTAGTCGTCATGGAGGGGCAATCAAAGTGGCTTGCCATGCGCTCGACATAGCGCTGCTCTTCTGCTGCTTGAAACAGATCAAGCTGTTGCTGACGTAGGCAGAACCAACCTTCTTCGCTGGCGGGACGCGATTGATCTGTGATGGTCGGCGCAAGGCTGAGCCAAGCCATGTGCTCGTAAGCGAACCAGCGTTGTATTGGGCCGGAGAAAGCTTTTAGTTCGCCTTCTGTACAGCTTTCTAGAAGCCGACCTATCCACTTGGGCGAATAAAAGCGGCAGTAAGCAAGCTGGCGCGATGGCAGACGTATGCTGATCAGGCTACGTAAATGCTCGGCAAGCACATTAGGCTCGGCATTACTCTGTAGAACGATACCGAAGTCACGCCATTGATCTTCTACATCCCATAGACGGCTTGCCGCAGACGGCTGGATAAGGCACGGGCTGACCTCAATGGCATTGTTGTGGCGAGTCCCGGCGTAAAGCTTTTGCAGCGTCGGGTTGTCGTCATGTGTGTATGCAAACCGTGCTGCGTCCAACAGAGCGCCATCCAGCAGAATGTGGAGTTGCCCATTGTTTGTGGGCAAGTGCTCGTGCTGTGCCACGTTCAAATAATTTGGCTGTTCTTGCCGCATGGGCAGGTCTCCAAGGGGCAAGTTCCATTAGGTTGTTGATGACACTGGGCACTCAGCAGCAGATCGTCTTTGGCAATTGAGCGCAGGCGCATAGGGCTGTTAGACAATGCCGGTTGCGTCACCACACCTGCCTTATCCGCATCCGCCGCGCCCGGAATAGTGGGCGGCAGAATCGCGATGCCCGAACCCTTACCCGGCGCCCCCCCCGAATTGATCTTGATCGTCGCACCGCTTAGCGTGACGCCACCCGGATCAAGCTTGAGAAAGCTGCCGCCGCCGCTGGCGGTGAGTTCCATGCCGGCATCGATCACCACTTTGCTGCCGGCGTAGTAGTGGATTTCGTTGCCGGTTTCGACGAATTGGCCAGTGCCGACTTTCACATGCTGTTTTTGCCCGACGGTGAGGTGGTCGTTGCTGCGAGTTTCCACTTTGCGGTCGGCGTGGGTGGTGCGGTTTTCTTCGGCCTGGAATTCGCTGTAGCTGTTGGCTGCGACGGTGTCGTGGCGCTCAAAGCCGACGCGGATTTTCTGGTCGTGTTCGATGTTTTCATCCCAGTCGCGCTGGGCGTGCAGGTAAATTTGCTCCTCGCCTTTTTTGTCTTCGATGCGCAGTTCGTTGTAGCCAGCGCCGCCGGGGCTGCTCAGGGTTTTGAAGACGCTGCGGGTTTTGTTGGCGGGCAGTTCGTAAGGCACCACGTGTTCGGCGTGGTACAGGCAGCCGGTGACCAGAGGCTGATCAGGATCGCCCTCGAGGAAGGTCACCAGCACTTCCATACCGATGCGCGGGATGGCGATAGCGCCATAGCGGTCGCCAGCCCAGCTGGAGCTGACGCGCAGCCAGCAACTGGTGGTGTCATTGGCTTGGCCTTCACGGTCCCAGTGGAATTGCACTTTGACCCGGCCGTATTGGTCGCAGTGAATTTCTTCACCGGCGGGCCCCGTGACTACGGCCGTCTGGCTGCCCAAGACTTTGGGTTTTGCATGCTTAAGTGCGGGGCGGTGCAGCACGTCCCAAGGCGTGGCGCTGAAGCGGTTGCGGTAGCCCTGTTGGAAGCCGTCGCTGGTTTGGGTGTCGCTGGTGACGGACTCTTCCAGCACCTGCGGCTGTTTGCCCTCGTGGTGGATTTCCGTCAGCAGCCACAGCTGGTTCCAGTCGCTACGCGGGTGGTCGCTGAGGTTGAGAAAGTGGCCGCTGACAAGCAGCGGTTGGTCGCTTTCACCCTGGGCTAATTCGTAATCGCTGCGATGACGTTCGAGGTTGCGTTTGGCCAGGTGCTTGCCACGTTCACGCTCAACAAAGCGGCCGGGGTAATCGTAGTCTTCCAGGTCGGGGCTGAACTCACTGGTAAAAGCAGCTTCCATCAACAGCTTGGGTTTTTCGAAGTCGTAGTCGCGGCGGGTTACGCGACTGGTGCGGGTTTCCAGGCGTAAGGCGAAGCGCTTGACCACCGGCTCATCGGCCACCAGGCCTGTGTCCTGCTGGTAGGCCGTTGGCGCGAGTTTGGGGAAGACGGTTTGGTCATCACCGAAGACCAGTACATGGCCTTGCTCGCTGTGCTGGAAGTGGTAATGAATGCCTTCTTCCTCGCACAGGCGCTGGATAAAGTGCAGGTCGGACTCGTCGTACTGCACGCAGTATTCGCGCTCTGGGTAGACGGTCTGGCCGAACTCGAACTTATAGGCGTTGCTCTGGATGCCATGTTCTTCGAGCACCTGGCTGATGATCTTTTCTACCGTCAGGTGCTGAAAGATGCGCTGGTTGATGCGGTGTGCCAGGTACGCCAGTTGCGGGCGCAGGGTGATGTGATAGCGAGTCAGGCGCTTGCCTGAGTCACCTTGGGCTATGCGATAAACCAGGCCATGAATGCCGCCGCCATCGGCTGTGAATTCGAGGAAGGCGGGCTGATGTAGCAGGCTTTCCAGATCAAGGTCAGGGCGTTCACTGATCAGCTCGAGTTCGAATGCAAAGGGTTGGCTGATGGCCTCACGGCCTTTAAATTCAAGCACTTGCAGATCGTGGCCGAGGCCGTCGATGGCCAGGGTAAAGCGGTTTGGCGCCAGGCTTGTGGCAAGGTTGGCGGCGTTGCCGGTCAAGGCGCGAACGACTGCGGAGGCCGATACCGCGCTGCTTCTGGCATTGGCTGTAACAGCCTCAGCCGGCGGCTGGGTCGTCGCGGCCGGAGCAATATGGGTTGCGGGCTTGGGGTGAAAGAGAAAATTACGGCAAAACACACAGTGGATTTCGTCGTACTGCAGGCCGTGTTTGCTCAACTCGCTGAATACATCGCTCAGCGCTATGGTGCTGTTCTGTAACAACAGGGTCGGGGTTTTGCGGTTGCGCACGGTGAGGATATCGACGCCTTCGAGCTTGGCACCGTAGGCAATGCTCGAGTACTGGTCGTCGCTGTACTTGGAAACCAGGTAGTTCCGCGTGGATTCCCCCGGTCCTTTCTGTTCGTGCGGCGCGATTTCACCGCGCATCACCTTGCCCAGGCCGGGGTCTTGCAGGGTTTTACCGTCCGGGCCATAAAACACCAGCGAGGTGTTGGCGGGCACGTTCAAGTGCATGCCAGGCATATAAGCGCCATGGCTGGTGATGATCAGTTTCTTGCTTGGCTGCCCAGAGGACTTCTGGAACAGATAGAAATGTTCGCCGAGAGCGGTTGCGTTCGCTGGAGTAGGTTTCACGCGAAGACTCCTACATGACCACGTTGCGGCTGGACAAGCACAGCGCTGACGGGATTGACGTAACTCTGATTGGCGGCGTTGAACATGCTCTTCTCCTTAAGCCTTACACGTCAGCCGGGCTGATATTCAGCCGCTGCATGCGGTACAGCAGGGTGCGGCGCGGCAGGCCGAGTTCGCAGGCGGCGCTGGTCTGGTTGCCACGGTTCTTGCGCAGGCAGTCGAGCAGCAGGCTGCGTTCGACGCGCTCCATGCGCTCGCGCAGGTTCATGCCGGGGTCATCGTTGCTGCCTGCCTGGCGCAGGTCGAAGTGTTCCGGCAGCAGCTCGCCGCCTTCGCACAGCAGCACGGCGCGTTCGACCAGGCCTTTGAGCTCGCGCACGTTGCCGGGGAAGGGGTAGCGGGCCAGGTGATCGAGGGTGCTGTCGGCCCAGCGGCATTGATTGCGCTGCAGAAAGCTGCTGGCCTTGTCGGCGAAGTAGCGCGCCAGAGTGAGGATGTCCTGATCGCGCTCACGCAGGGCCGGCAGTTCGATGGGGAACTGCGCCAGGCGATAGAACAGGTCCTCGCGGAAACGGCCTTCTTCCACCAGGTTGCGCAGGTTGTGGTGGGTGGCGGCGACGATGCGCACATCGACCTTGTGCGTAGCGGTGGAGCCCAGCGGGCGCACTTCGCCTTCCTGCAATACGCGCAGCAGCTTGGCTTGCAGGCTCAGCGGCATATCACCGATTTCATCTAGAAACAGGGTGCCGCCATTGGCCGCATCGAACAGGCCCTGATGGTCGCGGTCGGCGCCGCTGAAGGCGCCTTTGCGGTAGCCGAATAGCTCACTCTCCAGCAGGTTTTCCGGCAGCGAGGCGCAGTTCTGCACGACAAAGGCCTTGCTACGGCGGAAACCACAATCGTGGATGGCGCGGGCCACCAACTCCTTGCCGGTGCCGGTTTCGCCCGCCAGCAAAACGCTGACCGGGTTGTGCAGCACTTTGCTGATCAGCTGGTAGACGCTGCGCATCGCCGGGCTGTCGCCAATCAGGCCATAGCCGCTGGCGCAGGGCGTGCTGACCACGGCAACCGGCTGCTCGCTGCGCGGCGAACGCAGGCGCTGCAGCAGGTGCAGTTGGGCGACAACAAAGCTGCCCAGATGGCCGAGCGAGTCGGCAAACCCCTGCAGTTCACGCGAGCGCTGGCTGGCAATCAACAGCAGGCCGGTGACGCCTTTCTGTTCATCCAGTAGCGGCTGGCACAGCAGGCTGCGCCAGGGTTTTTGAGCCTCGGGGAGGAAGCCGGTCTGGTGCAGGCTGCTGTCCAGTTCATTGAGACTCAGCGTCTGGTTCTGGCACAGGCAGTACTGCAGCAGTTGTTCGCCGTCGTAGTCGCTGGACAGGCTGGCGTCCGCGCGCGGCTGCAACAGGCCGTCCTGCCATTCGGCGGATAGGGTCAGGCGTGTGTGGGTGTCGTCGAGCAGGTACAGCTGGCTCAATTCGCTGCCCGACAGCTGCGCGGCGCTTTCCACAAGGCCGCCGAGCAGGGCGTCGCTATTGGCCGCGCGCGCCAGCGTGGCGAAGCGTTGCAAAAGTGCTTCGGCATAGCGCAGTGGCTGCGGCACCTGGCTGAACATCAGCGACACGTTAAGTGAACTCACAGACCACCGTCCCTTCGCCGTTCAGGGTGGCGTGCACGCGTTGCAGGCTTTCGCCGCTGGCCATGGCGTCGAGCAGGCGATCGACCACCAGCGGTTGCAGGTGCTGGTCGATCAGGTGATCGATCAGGCGTGCGCCGCTGTCGCTGTGGCTGCAACGCTCGGCGAGGTTCTCCAGCAGTGCCGGGCAATGGCTGAACTGCAGCTGACGGCGCTGTAGGCGCTCGCCAAAGCGCGCGAGCTTGAGGCCGACCAGCTCGTTGAGCACCTCGCCATTGATCGGGTAGTACGGCACCACGCGCATGCGGCCGAGCAGCGCCGGTTTGAAGTGCTGAGTCAGCGTCGGGCGAATCGCCAGTTCCAGGTCTTCTGCATCCGGGCGCTGGCCACCCTGGCAGAGGCTGGCGATACGCTCGCTGGCCAGGTTGCTGGTCATCAAAATCAGCGTATTGCGGAAGTTGATCTCGCGGCCTTCGCCGTCGTTGGCCACGCCCTTGTCGAAGATCTGATAGAAGACGTTCATCACGTCCGGATCGGCTTTTTCCACTTCATCGAGCAGCACCACCGAGTAGGGCTTCTGCCGCACGGCTTCGGTGAGCATGCCGCCTTCGCCATAGCCGACGTAGCCGGGCGGCGCGCCGATCAGGCGGGAAACGGTGTGCTTCTCCTGGAATTCGGACATGTTGATGGTGGTGAGGAAGCGCTCGCCGCCATACAGCAGATCCGCCAGGGCCAGGGCGGTTTCGGTTTTACCGACGCCGCTGGGGCCGACCAGCAGGAATACGCCGACCGGTGCATCGGCGCGGTTGAGGCCGGCGGCGGTGGCACGCATCGAGCGGTCCAGCGCGGCGATGGCTTGCTCCTGACCGCGTACACGCTGGCGCAGGTCGCTGGCGAAGGTCAGCACCTTGCTGTTGTGCTCGCGGGCCAGCTGGCTCAGCGGTACGCCGGTCCAGTGGCTGATCACTTCGGCCACCAGGCGCGGGCAGACTTCGAAACTGACCAGGCGCTCATTCACCTGAGCGCTGGCCAGCTCGGCTTGCACGGCGCGCAGTTCGCCTTCCAGTTGTTCCAGCTGAGCGGCTTGGCCGTCGCTGTTCTCTGCGTCGCTAGGATTCTGGCGCAGGCTGGCGCATTGCTTGCGCAATTCCAGCAAGCGCTCGGCCAGCTCGCGCTGCACCGCCCAACGGGTTTCGATCTGCTCCAGTTCGGCGCGGGCCTGGCTCAGGCGTGCTTCGAGCTGTTCGAGACTTTCGCTGTCGATGTTCAGGCCGGCTTCCATATCGCGGCCCATGGCCCCGCTCTGTCGTTCGCCTTCGGCGATCTCGCCGCGCAGGCGCTCCAGCGCTTCCGGCGCAGCGGCCAGGCTGATGCGCACGCGGGCGCATGCGGTGTCGAGGACATCGACGGCTTTGTCCGGCAGCTGACGGCCAGCCAGATAGCGTGCGGACAGTTCGGCAGCAGCGACCACGGCGTCATCGCGCAGGTAGATGCCGTGGCTTTTCTCGTAAACCGGCGCCAGGCCGCGGAGGATGGTCACGGCCTCATCGACGGTCGGCTCATGCAGCTGCACCGGCTGGAAGCGTCGGGCCAGGGCCGGGTCTTTCTCGAAGTACTTCTTGTATTCGCTCCAGGTGGTGGCCGCGATGGTGCGCAGCTCGCCACGCGCCAGGGCGGGCTTGAGCAGGTTGGCGGCATCACCGCTGCCGGCCTGGCCGCCGGCACCGATCAGGGTGTGGGCTTCATCAATAAACAGAATGATCGGCTTGGGCGAGCCTTTGACCTCATCGATCACGCCTTGCAGGCGGCGTTCGAATTCGCCTTTGACGCTGGCGCCGGCTTGCAGCAGGCCGAGGTCCAGGCACAGCAGTTCGACACCCTTGAGCGCTGTCGGCACTTCACCGGCGGCGATGCGCAGGGCCAGGCCTTCGACGATGGCCGTTTTACCAACACCGGCTTCGCCAACCACGATCGGGTTGCTTTTGCGGCGGCGGGCGAGGATGTCGATCATCTGGCGGATTGCGCCGTCGCGGCACAGCACCGGGTCGAGCTTGCCGTCACGGGCCTGCTGGGTGAAGTTGTGGGTGAAGCGCGAGAGGTTCGATTCGCCACCGGCTGCGGGTTTACCTGCGGCAGTTTGCGGCTGCTGGGCCATGGCGAATTCGCGCAGGCGCTCGGCATTCAGCTTGGCCAGCAGTGGCTGGTAGTGGCTGCCGGCATAGCGCATCGGGTTGCGCAGCAGGGCGAGGATCAGCGCGGCTTCATCGACCTGGCTCTGGCCGAGTTCCAGGCTGGCAACCAGCAGAGCGTCCTGCAGCCATTGCACCAGTTCGGTGGCAAACACCGGGTTGCGCGATTCGCTGTGTTCGCCACGCGGTTGCAGCGCACGGGCCAGCTCGCCGGCGTCTACGTCGGCATCCTGCAGAGCGCGGGGCAGCAAGCCTTCGGGACGCTCGAGCAGGCCGAGCAACAGGTCTTCCACCAGAATCTTGCTGCCGCCGCGGACTACGCAGCGCTCGGCAGCGGTTTCCAGGTCCTGTTTGCTGGCAGCGTCGAGGGCTTGCACCAGTTGCTGTAAATCGACGTTGATCATTTCATCAATCCTTAATGAGCTTGGCTGCCGAGGGTGACCACGCCATCGGCGTTGTCACGCCCCAGCCAAGTGGTCCAGCCCAGCAGGCAGGGGTTGTCCGCGCCGAGGCGCAATTCGCGTATTTCGTCCTGGCGCAGTTCCAGGCGGATGTCGTAATCCAGTGGGTCGCGCAGGGTGAAGCGCACCAGCGCGCAGAGCGGTTGGTAGCCGCTGCCAATGGGCAGAAATTCATGGAAGCGATCCCAGTTCAGCTGCTGCACGTGAATGCGGAATTTGCCGCCGCGATCACGTACGAACTCGCCGAGCACCAGGCTCTCGCCCAGTTGGCTGTTGGCCAGGCCGAGGCGGTTGCGCTGCTCGCCAAGGATTTCCACCTGACGCTCCAGGCATTGCTCGATATGCAGGTCGGCGTGCTTGAAGTAGTAACGCAGCACCGACTCGATCAGCGCTGCCGAGTGGGCACGCAGGCTGAGCAGACCGAGGTAGGGCAGCAGGCGCTTCCAGTTCAGCTCGGAGGCGCTGCGAATGGTTTCGCCGCCCAGGCCGATCAGGGCAAACAGGTGCGCGGAGAACGGGTCGACCGCGCCGCTCTGGAAACGTGTGTGGTAGCGGTATTTCTGCCAGGTCGGCAGCAGCAGGCGCTGCAGACGGTTGTTGAACAGGTCGAGGAAATCCCGAGTCGGGTTGCCGTCTTCGCTGTCGCCCAGCGCCTGTTCACCGTAGAACGCCGGCAGCGGCGAGCCGGCACCGAACAGGCTGACCAGGTTGATGCGCATGCGCGCGCGCAGCTCGCCGTGCTCTTCGAAAAAATGCACGCGATCGATATCGCTACCGGGAAAGCCCATGCTCGGGTTGGCCTGCAGTTCCAGTCGCTGGTACAGCGCTTCCTCATCCAGTTCAGGATGGGCGGCGTGCAAGCGTTCCAGCACCAGCTGCACACCCTGAAACAGGCTGTACTCGCGGATGCCCCGGCTAAGCCGGTTTAGAGCAGGGGCTGTAGCCCCATGCGCGGCGTCCATTGGTACACCTCTCCCTGTGTGCTCTGTACGCGCAGCTCGTGGTACGAGTTCAAGCTGGCATACAGGGCGAAAAATTCATTGAGTACGGTGGCGAAGAGGAACAGGTCACCCTCGCCCACATAACCCTCGGGGTTGATCGTCAATTGCGTGCGTACACCGCGCACCGGCAGGCCGCGATGCAGGCGGTCGACGTGCTGGTGGCTGATGCTTTTCAGGCCGTCGAGCAGGCGCTTGCTGACCTTCTCCGCGTGCTGGTCGTAGTAGCGCGGCAGGTCGTAGGTTTCCAGGATCACCTTGAGCGCGTCGACGTTGGCCAGCGACAGGTAGTTCAGCGACATGTTGCTGATCAGTTTCCAGAGGAAATCGCGGTGCAGCGGCGGCGCATAGCTCGGCGTGACTGCGCTGATATTGCGGAAGGTGAGGAACTCCGGGGTGTCCTCGCAGGGCATGCAGATATCACCGAGGCCCAGCTGACGTGGCAGGTTCTGATTGGTGCAGGTCAGCTCGATGGACAGCGTTTCGTGCTGATCGAGGTTACGCAGGCCGAAGCTCAGGTAGGTTTCCAGGCCGTCGCCAAGCAGCGAAGGTTGCTGACGCACGCTGTAGTGCGGGCGCGCCAGGGGCACATCGAAGCTGGCGTCGTGCTCGAAGGATTCGAACGGCACGTACTCTTCGTAACCTTTGCCGCCGGGCTTCCAGCCGGTGACGCGATCCACCGAGAACACCCCGCAATGCTCGGAGTCGAGTTCCGAAGGCAGCAGCAGGTACTGATCCTGTTTACCGTCGAGGCGAATCGGGATGGCGTCATGGGCGAACAGGTTGACCACCGGCGTGCAATACAGGCGCACGTTATCCAGGGTCGGGCGGATACGTTGCACGCCGGCCTTGTGGATATCGAAACGCAGCTCGATGCCGCGCGCCTGCTTGAGCACGTCCTCGGGAACGCGCTTGAGTACATCCAGGCCGAGCAGGTCGACGAACAGGAACTTGTCCTGAAAGGCGAAGTATTCCTGCAGGTAGCGGTACCCGCGGAAGGTGTTCAGCGGGTAGGGGATCAGTGCCTGATCTTCGGCAAAACCCACCGGCTGAACGTTGCTGGCCGGCAGCTGCAGCGGTATCAATGGACGCTCATCAGGCCCTTGCAGCGGCTTGCCAGCCGCATTCAGCAGCACCAGCTGCACACCGCCGAGATGGCGCAACAGGCTCAAGTACAGCAACTGGCTGATATAGCGCTCACCGGAAAGGTGCAGACGCAACTGCTTGAGGTTGAGATCACCCAGATGACCATCGGCACTCATCGCCAGACGCAGGCTGAGCAGCGCACCGTCACCCTTGACCGAGTAATCCAGACCATTCAGCGCCAGTGGCAGCACCTCGGTGGCAAAGGCGGTGCGGAAGCGGCAGGTCACGCCCTGGATCGGCTTGGACTCCACCGGCGTATGCCGTGGCACCAACAAGGCTCCGCCCGGACGCTTGAGTGGGTCGAACTGCAACATGCTGAACGCCGGCAGCGGACGCATATAGTTCGGCCACAGTAGGTGCATCAGCGAATGAGTCAGCTCCGGCAACTCGTCATCGAGCTTCTGCCGCAGACGCCCGGTAAGAAAGGCGAAACCTTCCAGCAGCCGCTCGACATCCGGGTCGCGCCCGGCCTGGCCGAGAAACGGCGCCAGCGCCGGGCTGCGCTCGGCAAAACGCTTGCCGAGTTGGCGCAGGGCGGTGAGTTCGCTCTGGTAGTAGTGGTTAAAAGACATTCAGCAGTTCGTCCTTGTGGCTGTGTCGGCTCAGCCGCCAATCAGCACGGTGCCGGAACCGGCGATAACCGGATTGCCATGGCTACCCACGGTGCCGAGCACGGTGGCTGGCTTGTTATTGATCAGCACGGTAGGGATTACCGCGCTGGCCAGGGCGCTGCCACAGCCGGTGGGGTCGCCCATGCGGGCGGCGGGCAGGCTGTCGAACAGCACGTCGGGGGAACCGGCGACAATCGGATTGGTGCCGTGACCGGGAATCGGGCAGGCGGTTGGGTCGCTGACGCGGGCTGCGGGTTTACCGGACATGGGCTCTCCTTAATTGACCTTGACCTGTCCGCTGCCGTCCAGGCGCGCGGAGAAACTGACTTGGCGTTTAAAGCCGTCCACTTCCAGCAGGCCTTCGATGGCAAAGGCCAGGCTCAGCGGGTTGTTGTCGCGGGGCAGGGAAATCACCCGCACTTCGCTTAAACGCGGTTCGTACGCTTCGATAAAGCGTTCGATGGCGATACGCGCCTGCTGCAGTGAATCGTGCAGCGACAGGCGCATATCGTTGAGATCGGGCAACCCGTAGTCGGGCAGCGTTTGCACGCTGCCCGCCCGGGTGCTGAGCATTTTTGCCAGGTGGGTCGCCACCGACGCCATGGCGGCGACCTCGCGGCTCCAGCCAGCGCGTTGGCTGGCTTCACCGCCGAGGCGTTCGAATAGGCTTCCGTACCCGGCCATAAGGATGCTTATTCCTTGTCCAGCTTGCCGACGAGCGACAGGGTGAAATCGGCACCCATGTACTTGAAGTGCGGGCGCACGTTGAGGCTGACGCGGTACCAGCCCGGCTCACCATCAACATCACTGACGATCACCTGAGCGGCGCGCAGCGGACGGCGGCTACGTACTTCGGAGCTCGGGTTTTCCTGGTCGGCAACGAACTGGCGGATCCACTTGTTGAGTTCCAGTTCCAGGTCGGTGCGCTCTTTCCAGGCGCCGATCTGCTCGCGCTGCAGCACTTTCAGGTAGTGGGCCAGACGGTTGATGATGAACATGTACGGCAGCTGGGTGCCTAGCTTGTAGTTCAGTTCAGCCGTTTTTCCTTCTTCGCTGATGCCGAAGAACTTCGGCTTCTGCGCCGAGTTGGCGGAGAAGAATGCGGCGTTGTCGCTGCCTTTGCGCATGGTCAGGGCAATAAAGCCTTCTTCGGCCAGCTCGTATTCACGACGGTCGGAGACCAGCACCTCGGTCGGGATCTTGGTTTCGATTTCGCCCATGCTTTCGAAATGGTGCAGCGGCAGGTCTTCTACCGCGCCACCGCTCTGCGGGCCGATGATGTTCGGGCACCAGCGGAACTTGGCGAAGCTGTCGGTCAACTTGGAGGCGAAGGTGTAGGCGGTGTTGCCCCACAGGTAATGCTCGTGGCTGTTGGCGACGTTCTCTTTGTAGACGAAGGTCTTCACCGGGTTGTCTTCCGGGTCGTACGGGTTGCGCAGGAGGAAGCGTGGTACGGTCAGGCCGACGTAGCGGGCATCTTCCTGCTCGCGGAAGCTCTGCCATTTGGCGAATTGCGGGCCTTCGAAGTGATCTTTCAGATCCTTCAGGTCCGGCAGGCCGGTGAAGCTTTCCAGGCCGAAGAATTTCGGACCGGCAGCAGCGATAAACGGCGCGTGGGACATGCTGGCGACACTGGCAACGTATTGCAGGGTCTTGACGTCCGGAGCGCTCGGGTCGAAGAAGTAGTTGGCGATCAGCGCGCCGACTGGCTGGCCACCGAACTGGCCGTATTCGGCGGTGTAGATGTGCTTGTACAGGCCGGACTGGGTGATCTCCGGGCTGTCTTCGAAGTCATCGAGCAGATCCTGCTTGGAGGCGTTGATGATCTCCAGCTTGATGTTTTCGCGGAAGTTGGTGCGATCCACCAGCAGCTTGAGGCCGCGCCAGGAGGACTCCAGCGCCTGGAATTCGGCGTTGTGGAGAATTTCGTCCATCTGCCGGCTGAGCTTGGCGTCGATCTCCGCGATCATGCGGTCGACCATGGCCTTTTTCACGGGCTCATTTTCGTTCTGCGGCTTCAACAACTCTTCGATAAAGGCCGACACGCCACGCTTGGCGATGTCATAGGCTTCGTCGTCCGGAGTCAGTTTGGTCTCGGCAATGATGCGGTCGAGGATGCCGAGGTCGGCGGCGCTGCGACCGCTTTCTACTGCTGCACTAGTGCTCATGAATTAGCTTCCTTGTTAATTGAATCAGGAGTCCAGCTTGCCTTGGGCAGCCAGGCCGAGTTCGCCGAGTACGCGGTCACGCGAGTCGTCGTCAGCCAGCACGCTTTCGATCGCCTTGCGGAAGGCCGGGGCGTTGCCCAGTGGGCCTTTCAGAGCCACCAGGGCGTCGCGCAGCTCCATCAGCTTTTTCAGCTCAGGGACCTGGTCGACCACATTGGCCGGGTTGAAGTCCTTCATCGAGTTGATGCGCAGCTGCACGGCCATGTCGTCGCCTTCAGCGTCGTCCTGCAGGCGATTAGGCACGGCGAAGGTCAGGTTGAGTTCCTGCTTGGCCAGCACTTCGTCG
Source organism: Pseudomonas sp. SG20056 (assembly GCF_031764535.1). Classification (NCBI taxonomy): domain Bacteria; kingdom Pseudomonadati; phylum Pseudomonadota; class Gammaproteobacteria; order Pseudomonadales; family Pseudomonadaceae; genus Pseudomonas; species Pseudomonas sp. SG20056. Next base: position 4,318,244 of record NZ_CP134499.1, on the reverse strand, counting down.
AAGCTGTTTTTATCGATGCTGATCGGCTTGCGGTCTTCGATCTTGCGATCGTCGGCGCGTTGGGTGAAGTCACCCAGAACCATCAGTTTCAGTGGCAGTTCGATCTCTTCCTGAGCACCGCCGGTGGCGGGTTTGAAAGTGACGTTGATGCGTTCCTTGGGGGCTACCGAGCCTTCTTTGGCCATGGTCATTCTCCGTTACGGTTATGGCCCGAGGGCCTAGTCCAGTACCACTTCAAGATCGAGGTGGCACAACCTGCGGTAGATCTCTTCCTTGCTTTCACGCACTGCGTGGTTCTGCGGCAACAGCTCACAACAGCTGTGCAGCATGCGCAGTACGTCCAGGGCGAGATCGGGTTCCCAGTCGCCGAGGCCGGTGGCCTGTAGCGTCTGGTCGAGCGATTCGAGTTGGGTCTTGGCCAGTTCGTATTTCTTCGCGCTGTAGCACAGGCGCGCCAGGGTCAGCTGCCAGAAGAAGCGTTCGCGGCCGCCGCGTGCCTTGGCTAGGCCGAGCTTGAGTTGCTGTACGGCGGATTTCAGGCCGTCTTTGCGCAGCTTGGGTAGGGTTTCCTGCAGGGCGATATCCCAGGCCGGCAAGCTGCCACCTTCGCTGGCGGTGGGCGCACTTTCGCTGACCGGTGCCTGCACGTGCGGCATCACATGGGAGCTGAGCCAGGCGCGGGTCTGCGCATCGGCAAAGGCGCTGCCATCATGGAAGCGCAGTTCTTCCAGGCCGCTCATGCGCTGCATAAATAGCGCGAGCTGGATTTCCACTTCGCGCATCGCCTGCTCGGCATCCAGCTCATGCAGGCACTGCCAGACCAGATGCTGGCCGTCGAGCCAGAAGGGCGCGCGGGCGATGCTGGCTTCCAGGTCGACCAGCAGATCGGCGTATTGGCCGTTCTGGTAGCGCTCTTGATAGCTGGCCAGCTTGTCCGCCGGCAGGCCGCGCAGGGCGGTGATCTGTTCGGCGTTGCGTTCCGGTAGGCTGTCGATGGGCAGCCAGAGCAGGGTGCGCGCCAGGCGCAGGGCGCGCAGGTCGCTGGCTTTCTGTTTCAGCCAATAGGCGCAGAGCGGGCGGGCCTGGTCTTGCAGGCTGCGCAGGCTTTTATGTGCTTCCTTTTCGCTTTCCACCGGGGCGCCAGGGGTGAGCATCTGGCTGGCGGCCTGTTTGACCTGGGCAATCGCCGCGCCGACGGAACCGGGTTCTGGCTGGCCCTGGCTGGCGCGCTTGACCAGCTCATCCAAGCGCCGGCACAGCGGCAGCAGCAGCGGTGCATCTTCGCCCAGGTGCTCGGCCAGGCAGGCTTCCAGAGCGCGCAGTTGTTCGGCAAGGCTGCGGAACAGTGCCAGCTGTTCGCCAATCGGCACATGTTCGGCCAGCGCCTGCTCCAGACGCGGAATCAGCCAGCTGATGGCGGCGGCGCGGGTACGCGATTTGCGGGGGTGCAGCTCGGCCCAGTGGTTGAGGCACAGGTAGTGCAGCAGGCTGAAACCGGCCTGCAGGCCGGGGAAGGATTCACGCTGGTAAAGCCCCCAGATCAGCCAGGCGGCAACACGTAAATCCTTGGAGTGGGCACTGAGCAGTATCTCGCTGTTTTCACGAACCTTTTGCCAGTCGATCGCCGCCGTTTCGTGCAGCGCGGTGGCCTTGCCCAGCTCATTTTCGAGAACTTCATATTCGCTGGAATAACGCACGTCATTACCGGCAAAGTTCCCTTCATTTATAGGGAGTTTTGCCAGCTCTAAATAATGAGCAGTGAGTTTGTTTGAATAGGTCATTCCATGACTCGATTATCGCTGCGGGTAACTTCGGAGAAGCCGGCGAAGCTTGCGAAGATCATCTTGCTGCGCTGCAGGTGCGCAAGAAATTGCGCACTTAAATGTGCAACAAGTTGCGCACGTCCTAGTGAGGTGGGCATCCTAGCCCTATGGCGAGTGTCGGACAACCGTTGAAAGTGTGAATTATGTAACAGTGAGAGATATTCAACGATTATTAACTGGAACGATAGTTCCTAAAAATTATGGGTGTTTCGTCACAATAAGATGGGTCTGAAAAGTTGTGTAGGGATATGGCTCTATATATGTAAGTAATTGCTTACTGGCAAATTAGTGGCGCGTCACAGAAGTTGTCTGATTACTGCAAGTTAGTGTGACGTAGTGCAGGTTTTGCCGGGTTGGCCTGTGACCGCTGTGCTACGGCCGAGGCCGGGCGGTCTCGGCGCTGGGAAGGGGTGAACCGTTGGTCGGTTAATCGCTGTAGGGTTCGGACCACAGACTCAAATCGAGCTGATGTTGCTCACCTGCTGCCAGCACGCGGATGTCATCCAATACATTGGCGTGCTCGATACACAGCATGTCGTGCCAGGCATTGGCGGCGAATTGCGAGAGGCGCTGCGCCTTGTCGATCCAGGGGTTCCACAGCACGGCCGAGTTTGAGCCACTGCTGTGCAGCTGGATGCGCCGCTGCCAGGCGCGGTCGAGGATGCTCAGCTGTGCCGGGGTGCCCTGGTAGATGCGGTCGGTCTCGCCGCTGAACTGCAGCAGGCCGTCCTGCTGGCGTTGCTGCCAGTCTTCCAGGGTTTCGATATAGCGGCAGCCGTGCAGGCCTTCGACTGCGACGTTGCGGATATCGCTGACAGCAAAATAGCTGTGCAGCGCCTGGCTGATGGCCAGCGGCGTATCGCCCAGGTTACGGCTGCTTAGCTGGATATGCAGGCGTTCATCCAGGCGAATGCTCAGGCACAGTTCGGCAGCGTGGGGCCAGTCGGCCAGGGGCTGGGTGGCGCTGTTGTAGACGAACTCCAGCTGGATGCCGTCATCGTGGCTGTCGATGCCCTGTAGCTGCCAGTCGAGGTTGCGCACCAGGCCGTGGGCGGGCGCAGTGTCGGGCTGTAGATGCATAGCCTGCACCGCCTGCGGGTTGCGTTGCAGGCTGCCGAACCAGGGCCAACACACTGGCACGCCGCCGCGCACACCTTGGCCGCGCTTGTAGGCCGCTTGCTCGCTGAGCCAGATCAGCGGCGGCTGGTCATCTTCCTGGTAGCTGAGTATTTGCGCGCCTTGCTGACTGATCAGCAGCTCGCGGGCACCAACGCGTGCGCGCCAGCAGGTCAGCTCATCCAGCTCAAGGCGTGCAACATGGGATCTGGCCATTGGTGTACTCGTAAAAGAAAGAATAAAGAAGGCTATTGGAGCCCAGCTTGTGCGCAGAAAGCAAAACGCCCGTCAGTGACGGGCGTTCTGTGGCTGGAGCCAGGCTTACTTGCCGTAGACCTGTTCCGGCAACCAGGTGATCAGCCCCGGGAACTGGTAGGCAATTACCAGCAGCAGGATCTGGATCAGGATAAACGGCAGCACACCCTTATAGATGGTACTGGTAGGCACAGACGCCGGCGTGACCCCGCGCAGGTAGAACAGCGCAAAGCCGAACGGCGGAGTCAGGAAGGAGGTCTGCAGGTTCAGCGCAATCATCACGCCCAGCCACACCGGGTCTAGGCCCATGGCCAGCAATACCGGGCCGACAATCGGCACCACCACGAAGGTGATCTCGATAAAGTCGAGGATAAAGCCGAGCAGGAAGATCACCACCATTACCAGGAAGAACGCGCCAAGCACTCCACCCGGTAGTTGGGCAAAGATGTCCTCGATCATCGCCTCGCCGCCAAAGCCGCGGAACACCAGGGAGAACAGCGAGGCGCCGATCAGGATGAGGAACACCATGGCGCTGATTTCGGTGGTGCCGTAGGCCACTTCGCGCAGCTGGCCGAAGTTCAGCTTGCCCTTGTAGAAGGCCAGCAGCATGGCGCCGAGGGCGCCGAGTGCAGCGGCTTCGGTCGGGGTGGCGTAGCCAGCGAGGATCGAGCCGAGTACCGCACCGATCAACAGCAGCGGCGGTACCAGGGCATTGATCAGCTTGCCCCATTCGATCGGGCCCAGCTCTTCTTGCGGCAGGGCCGGCAGCTTCTTCGGTTGCAGAATCGCCACGCCGATGATGTAGAGGATGTACATGCCCACCAGCATCAAGCCGGGGATCAGCGCACCGACGAACAGGTCGCCAACCGAGACGGTCTTCGGCGAGAAGATGCCCATCTTCAGCTGCGCCTGTTGGTAGGCACTGGACATCACGTCGCCCAGCAGTACCAGCACGATGGACGGCGGAATGATCTGCCCTAGGGTACCGGTGGCGGCCAGGGTGCCCGTGGCAATCGCTGGGTCATAACCGCGGCGCAGCATAGTTGGCAGGGCCAGCAGGCCCATGGTCACAACGGTGGCACCGACAATACCGGTAGATGCCGCCAGCAGCGCGCCGACCACGCACACGGAAATCGCCAGACCGCCGCGCAGGGTGCCGAACAGCCGGGACATGGATTCGAGCAGGTCTTCGGCGACCCTGGACTTCTCCAGCATCACCCCCATAAACACGAACAGCGGCACCGCCAGCATGGTCTGGTTGTTCATGATGCCGAACAGGCGGTTGGGCAGGGCGCTCAGGTAGCCGCCATCGAATGTGCCGGTGAGGATGCCGATACCGGCAAACAGCAGCGACACACCGCCCAGCGTGAAGGCCACCGGGTAGCCGGCCATCAGGGCCGCACAGATGCTGATAAACAGCAGAATCGCCATCAACTCAGCCATGGTTCACCTCCGCGGCTTGCAGGCGGCCGGTGAGGATATTGGCGAATTTGATCAAGTCGGAGATTCCTTGTAAGACCAGGCTGACCACCAGCACCAGAATGATGCTCTTCTGCAGGTAGACGAATTTCAGGCCGCCCGACTCGCTGGAGCCCTCCAGGGTCGACCAGGAATTACTGACGTAATCCCAGCTGGCCCAGCCGAGGAACAGGCATACCGGCAGCAGAAACAGCAAGGTGCCGAGGCTGTCGACCAGGGCTTTACGTTTGGCACTGAACTTCTGATAGAAGATGTCCACGCGCACATGGCCGTTGCGTTGCAACACCCAGGCGGCAGCGCCCATGAATACCAGTGCGTGGCTATACAGCACGGCTTCCTGCAGGGCGGTGGCGCCGATGCCGAAGCCGTAACGCAGGACCACCACGATGGCGGTGCCCAGCACCAGAAACAAGGTCAGCCAGGCGCAGGCCTTGCCGAAACGGGCGTTGAATGAATCAATCAGATGAGCAAGGCCGAGCAGCAGAGGAGGTTTATCGGACATTTTGAGTCCTTATGGTTATGGGCTTTCTGGGCAGGCAGGCCGGCGATTCTAGGCAGGCCCGGGCACGTGCGGCAATGGCACTACAACTTTAGTCGTATCCGCTAGGCTTGAGAGTCACTTACCCCTATGTTACTCAGGCGCGGTGGGTCCGCAGCGATCCTGTGGTCAGACCACTACAACAATAAAGGAGCTTTGCATGAAACGTCGTCAAATTCTCGCAGCAGCAGGCGTAGGCCTTGCAGCCACGGCACTGGCCGGTTGCAAACAAGAGGCTGAAACCGCTGGTAAGCCCCAAGAAGGCGCGAGCAGCCAAACCTTCAACTGGAAAATGGTCACCTCCTGGCCGAAGAACTTCCCCGGCGTAGGTGTCGGAGCTGAGCGCTTCGCCAAGCTGGTTGAAGAAATGAGTAACGGCCGCTTGAAGGTCAAGGTCTATGCCGCTGGCGAGCTGGTGCCGGCGCTAGAAGTATTCGATGCAGTGAGCCGTGGCACCGCCGAAATGGGCCACGGTGCGCCTTACTACTGGAAAGGCAAAGTGCCGGCCGCACAGTTTTTCTGCGCCCTGCCTTTTGGCCCCAATGCCCAGGAAATGAATGCCTGGCTGCACAAGGGCGGCGGTATGCAGCTGTGGGAAGAAACCTACAAGCCGTTCGGCGTACTGCCGATGGCCTGTGGCGCGACTGGTGTGCAAACCGCGGGTTGGTTCAACAAGGAAATCAACGGCGTCGCCGACTTCCAGGGCCTGAAGATGCGTACCCCAGGCCTGGGCGGCGAAGTGCTGACCAAGATGGGCGGTACTGTGGTCAATATGCCGGCCGGTGAAATCTTCACTGCGCTGCAAACTGGTGCTATCGATGCCACCGAGTGGATCGGCCCATACAACGACCAGGCCCTGGGCCTGCATAAAGCCGCCAAGTACTACTACACCCCGGGCTGGCAAGAGCCGAACGTCACCTTCGAGCTGGATATCAACATCAAAGCGTGGGAAACCCTGCCGGCTGATCTGCAAGCTATCGTCCGCGCCGCCGCTCGCGAAGTGAATGGCGACATGCTCGACGATTACAACGCGAAGAACATGGAAGCCCTGGAGCAGCTCAAAGGCGAGGGCGTGGAAGTACGCCGTCTGCCAGATGAAGTGCTGGCCAAACTCAAGGAAGTGGCCGCCGAAGTGGTCGACGCCAGCGCCGCCGCCGATCCGGTAGCGAGCAAGGTGTGGGCGCAGCAGAAGGCTTATTTGCAGCGTTTGTACGACTACGCCGAGCTGAACGAGAAGGATATCTACAACATCCGCGGCTAACCTAGAACCTGTCTCGGATCTGCTGCGCGTCGGCGATACTGCGTTAAAAACAGCCTCGGAATGCTCATTTACAACCAGTAAACTCCGCTTCCTCGGCTGTTTTTGCCTTGTCTCGCTCTAGCTCGCGAGATCAGAAACAGGTTCTTAGCGCATAGCAAAACGCCGGCTATTCAGCCGGCGTTTTCGTTTGTGCGTCTGGTATTAGCGACGCGCAGGCACCGGGCGCGTACGGCCACTGCCGTCGATGGCGACAAAGACGAAGACCGCCTCGGTGACCTTGCGCCATTCGCTGGACAGTGGATCGTCGCTCCACACTTCAACCAGCATCTGAATCGAGCTGCGGCCCACTTCCACGGTTTGCGTATAGAAGGACAGTTGCGCGCCAACCGCCACCGGCACCAGAAAGGCCATGCGATCGATAGCCACGGTGGCTACTCGCCCGCCGGCAACCTTGCAGGCCATGGCCGTGCCGGCCAGGTCCATCTGCGATACCAGCCAGCCGCCGTAGATATCGCCAAAACCGTTGGTTTCACGGGGCAATGCGGTGATCTGCAAAGCCAGGTCGCCTTGCGGAATGGGGTCTTCCTGTTCGAAATCGTGCATCGGATAGGCTCGCGGCGCGGTTGTTTTTATTGGCGCGGTGCGGGGCTTGGCGGTGGCGGCGAGTCAGGCTCTGCGGCTATCGCGGTTCGGCCCAGCAGGCCCGCGGGAGTGCGGGCGCAGCGAGTATAGCGACTCGGCAGTCGCAGGGCGACCATGGCACTTGGCCGCCTGGGTTTTGCACGCCAGGCCATCGACTGCGGCAAAATTTCAGCAGCGTTCATCTAACTGTCACATTGCATACATACAGTCGTCATGCGGCCTACAGATACTTGGCCCCGTTCAATCCAACACTAGTCTGCTAGGAGTAAGGCATGAAACTGAAGCGTTTGATGGCGGCCATGACTTTTGTCGCCGCTGGCGTGGCTACCGCCACTGCGGTTGCTGCTGTCGATCCGGCTCTGCCGAGCTACACCAAAACTTCCGGCGTATCGGGCAACCTGTCCAGCGTTGGTTCCGACTCCCTGGCCAACCTGATGACTCTGTGGGCTGAAGAGTTCAAAAAGGAATACCCGAACGTCAACATCCAGATCCAGGCCGCCGGCTCGAGCACCGCGCCGCCCGCTCTGACTGAAGGCACCGCCAGCATGGGCCCGATGAGCCGCCCAATGAAGGATGCCGAGATCCAGGCGTTCGAAGAGAAATACGGCTACAAGCCGACTGCCGTACCAGTGGCCATCGACGCCCTGGCGGTATTCGTGCACAAAGACAACCCAATCAAGAGCCTGGACATGGCTCAGGTTGACGCGATCTTCTCCAGCACCCGCCTGTGCGGTGGCGCTACCGATATCAAAACCTGGGGTGACCTGGGCATGACCGGCGAGTGGGCTGCCAAGCCGATCCAGCTGTTCGGTCGTAACTCGGTATCCGGCACTTACGGTTACTTCAAAGAAGAAGCCCTGTGCAAAGGCGACTACAAGGCTAACGTCAACGAGCAGCCAGGTTCGGCTTCCGTGGTGCAGTCGATCTCCAGCACCATCAACGCCATCGGTTACTCGGGCATCGGCTACAAGACTTCCAGCGTGAAGACTGTGCCTCTGTCGAAGAAAGGCGGCGAAGCTTTTGACGCCAACGAAGAAAACGCCCTGGCTGGCAAGTTCCCGCTGGCTCGCTTCTTCTACGTTTACGTCAACAAGGCGCCGAACAAGCCGCTGAGCCCGCTGGACGCCGAGTTCGTCAAGCTGGTGCTGTCCAAGCAAGGCCAGGAAGTGGTTGTGAAAGACGGCTACATCCCGCTGCCAAGCAAAGTGGCTGCGAAAACCCTGAAGGAGCTGGGCCTGGAGTAATCCCGGTACAGGCAAGGACGCCTAAGTAAGTCGCACGCCCGCCTTCGTTTACGACAGGTGGGCGTTGCTTTGTCAAAGCGCTGTAACTTTTCTGTCACATAGGGCGGCTAGAGTTAGCGCCTCGTATAGCGACAGAAATCACTATGGCGCGCTCATGGCTGCGCAGAGACGCTCTTACCTATGAATGACTTGGCTAGTGAAACCATGACCGCCACATCCAAATCCCTCGGGCTGGACTTCAACACCCCGGCCCTGCAGCGCAAGCGGCGTATCCGCGCGCTGAAAGATCGTTTCGCCCGCTGGGCGGTATCCATCGGTGGTATGGCCGTGCTCGGCGCCATCACCCTGATCTTCTTCTACCTGGCCTACGTGGTGCTGCCGATGTTCCAGGGCGCCAGCCTGGATACTCGCAAGCCCGTGCAGGTTGCCTGGTTGAATGAAGCCGCCGCGCCACTGCTGCTGACCCTGGAAGAACAGAACCAGATGGCCATGCGCCTGGACCAGAGCGGTCAGGTGCAGTTCTTCGATGCGAAGAAGATGCAGCCGCTGAGCACCGTCAAGCTGCCGATCCCGGCGGATGCGCGGATTGCTTCGGTCGGCCAGGACCAGCCAGGCAGCAACCGCGTCGCCCTGGGCCTGTCCAATGGGCAGGTGCTGGTGTTCCAGCATGTCTACAAACTCAGCTACCCGAATGATGTGCAAACCATCACGCCGAGCATCGAGTACCCGTTCGGCGAAGCGCCGATCGAGCTCGACCCTCAGGGCCGCGAGCTCGATCACATGGGCGTCAGCCTGAATAGCGGCACGCTGATGCTGGCGGGTTCCACCGGCACCGAGCTGCACGTGCTGAGCCTGGGTCGCGAAGAAAACATGATGACCGGCGAGGTGACCCTCAGCGAAGAGCGCGTCGCCCTGCCGCAGATCGCCGAACCGATCAAGGCACTGATCATCGACCCACGCCACCTGTGGCTGTATGTGGTCAACGGCCGCGCCACGGCTGATGTCTTCGACATGCGCAGCAACAGCCTCAACGGCCGTTATAAGCTGCTGGAAGACGGCAAGCTGGAAGTCAGCAACGCTACCTCGCTGCTCGGCGGTATCTCGCTGATGATCGGTGACAGCAGCGGCGGCATCGCTCAGTGGTTCATGGTGCGCGAAGCAGACGGCAAGGCCGTGCTGAAGTCGATCCGTAGCTTCCAGCTGGCTGACAGCCCGATCATCCAGATTCTCCCGGAAGAGCGCCGCAAGGGCTTCTTCGCCCTGGATGTCAAAGGCAACCTGGGTATCTTCCACAGCACCGCGCACCGCACCCTGCTGGTCGAGCCAGTTGCTGAGGGCCAGGCTCTGGCCGCCTTGTCGCCGCGCGCCAACCGCGTGTTGGTGGAGAGCGATGGCCAGCTGCAGCGTTTGATCATCGACAACCCGCACCCGGAAATCTCCTGGAGCTCGTTGTGGGGCAAGGTCTGGTACGAGAACTATGACGCGCCCGGCCACGTCTGGCAGTCGACGTCCGCCAGCACTGACAACGAACCCAAGCTGAGCCTTGCGCCGCTGGCCTTCGGTACCCTGAAAGCCGCGTTCTACGCCATGCTCCTGGCGGCTCCGCTGGCCATCGCGGCTGCGCTGTACACCGCCTACTTCATGGCCCCGGCGCTGCGTCGCAAGGTCAAACCGGTGATCGAGCTGATGGAAGCACTGCCAACGGTGATCCTCGGCTTCTTTGCTGGCCTGTTCCTCGCACCCTATGTCGAAGGCCATCTACCGGGCATCTTCAGCCTGCTGCTGTTCACCCCGATCGGCATTCTGCTGGCCGGTTACCTGTGGAGCCGCATGCCGGAGTCGATCCGCCTGAGCGTGCCGGATGGCTGGGAGTCGGCAATGCTGATCCCGGTAATCCTGCTGGTGGGCTATGTGTCGCTGGCCATGAGCGGTCACGTGGAGAACTGGCTGTTCGACGGCAATATGCGTATGTGGTTGAGCAATGACCTGGGCATTCCGTTCGACCAGCGCAACGCTCTGGTCGTCGGCCTGGCCATGGGCTTTGCGGTGATCCCGACCATCTACTCGATTGCCGAAGACGCCGTGTTCAGCGTGCCGAAAAGTCTGACGTTCGGTTCCCTGGCTCTCGGTGCCACGCCGTGGCAGACCCTGACTCGTGTGGTGATCCTCACCGCCAGCCCAGGCATCTTCTCGGCGGTGATGATCGGTATGGGTCGCGCCGTTGGCGAGACCATGATCGTGCTGATGGCCACCGGCAACACCGCGATCATGGACATGAACATCTTCGAAGGTCTGCGCACCCTGGCCGCCAACGTGGCGGTGGAAATGCCTGAATCGGAAGTCGGTGGTACCCACTACCGCGTGCTGTTCCTCTCGGCGCTGGTGCTGCTCGGCTTCACCTTTGTCATGAACACCCTGGCGGAGCTGGTGCGCCAGCGTCTGCGCGTCAAGTACGCCTCGCTCTAAGGCTTGGGAAGGTATATGTCCGTGAAACAGAACAACCTGAAAACCTGGTTCAAGAGCGGTACGCCGTGGATCTGGATGAACGCCGGTGCAGTGTCGATCGCCGTGATCATGACCCTGGGTCTGATGATGGTGATTGCCGTGCGCGGCCTCGGCCACTTCTGGCCGGCGGATATCGTTGAGGCCGACTACCAGATCCCTGGTCAGCAAGCCAAGGTGATGGCCGGTGAGATCACCCAGATAGAAGAAGTGCCGCGTGCCCGTCTGGCCGCTTCCGGCTTGCCGGTGGAGGCTGAAGGCGGCGAATTCATGACCCGCGAACTGTTCAAAGTGGGTAACCGCGATGTGTATGGCGCGGACTTCACTTGGGTGGTCGGCGAGTGGCTGAGCAATCTGCGCACCCCGGAAAACCTCACGGCGCTGGAGCGCCGCGAGTGGGGCAACTTCTACGGCTACCTGGTCAACGTCAAGGAAAGTGGCGAACTGGTTGCTGAAGGCGATGCCAGCTGGCCTGCACTGCAGGAGCGTCTTGAGCGCGTCGAGCAGCTGCACAAACAACTGGTGCGTCTGGAGAAGAAAGACATCGGGCGGATCAACGCCGGTTTGGAACGCATCCGTCTGCAAACCCGCAAGCTGGAACTGCAAGGCAAGCTGGACGAGGTTGCCCAGGCGGAACTGGACGCCGAGCGCGCGCAGTGGGATGCCGAGTACAAGGTGCTGGAAACCGAGCTGATCGCCCTTAATCAGGCGTTCAACCGCGACAGCGTCACCCTGAAGACCGCCGATGGCCGTGAAGTGACCATCAGCCTGGGCAAGGTAGTGCGGGCCTTCCAGCCGAATGCCATGGGCCTGGGTGACAAGCTCGGCTTCTACCTCGCCAAGCTGTGGGAATTCGTCAGCGATGACCCGCGTGAAGCCAACACTGAAGGTGGCATTTTCCCGGCGATTTTCGGTACGGTGATGATGACCCTGATCATGGCGGTGATCGTTACTCCGTTCGGTGTGGTGGCGGCCATCTACCTGCGTGAATATGCCAAGCAGGGCCCGCTGACCCGGGTAATCCGTATCGCGGTAAACAACCTGGCGGGCGTTCCGGCCATCGTTTACGGGGTGTTCGGCCTGGGCTTCTTCGTCTATGTGCTGGGCGGCTCGCTGGATCGCCTGTTCTTTCCGGAAGCCGCACCGGCGCCGACCTTTGGCACGCCGGGCCTGCTCTGGGCCTCGTTGACCCTGGCGATCCTCACCTTGCCGGTGGTGATCGTCGCCACCGAAGAAGGCCTGGCGCGGATTCCACGGGCTGTACGCGAAGGCTCCCTGGCCCTCGGCGCGACCAAGGTGGAAACCCTCTGGCGCGTGGTGCTGCCAATGGCCAGCCCGGCGATGATGACCGGTCTGATCCTCGCCGTGGCTCGCGCTGCTGGCGAAGTAGCGCCGCTGATGCTGGTGGGCGTGGTCAAACTTGCCCCGAGCCTGCCGGTGGATGGCAACTACCCTTATCTGCACCTTGACCAGAAGATCATGCACCTGGGCTTCCACATCTACGACGTCGGCTTCCAGAGCCCCAACGTTGAGGCCGCGCGGCCGCTGGTGTACGCCACTGCGCTGCTGCTGGTGTTGGTCATCGTGGTGCTGAACATGTCGGCGGTTTATATCCGCAACCACCTGCGCGAGAAGTACAAGGCGCTGGATCACTAATCATTGCGCCACGGCCCGCTGGCCGTGGCGGCTTAACGCATTTGTTAGCGTAGGGAGCATCCCATGCAGCACGAAGCACACACACACGGTATCGACATGGCGGCCCTCGGCCGCGACCGCCAGGGCTTGAATATGGCCAACGAACGCGTGGCCATCGACGTACCGGGTTTGAACCTGTACTACGGCGAGAAGCAGGCGCTGTTCGACGTGCAGATGACTATCCCCAACCAGCGCGTCACGGCCTTTATCGGCCCGTCTGGTTGTGGCAAGTCGACCCTGCTGCGCACCTTCAACCGCATGAATGATCTGGTTGACGGCTGCCGCGTAGAAGGCGAAATCAACCTCGACGGCAAGAACATCTACCGCAAGGGCGAAGACGTCGCCGAGCTGCGTCGTCGCGTCGGCATGGTGTTCCAGAAGCCCAACCCGTTCCCCAAGAGCATTTACGAGAACGTGGTCTACGGCCTGCGCATCCAGGGCATCAACCAGAAGCGCGTGCTTGATGAGGCCGTGGAATGGGCACTGAAAAGCGCAGCACTGTGGGATGAGGTCAAAGACCGTCTGCACGAGTCGGCACTCGGCCTGTCCGGCGGTCAGCAACAGCGTCTGGTTATCGCCCGGACCGTGGCGGTGCAGCCGGAAGTGCTGCTGCTCGACGAACCGTGCTCGGCGCTGGACCCGATCTCGACACTGAAAGTCGAAGAGCTGATCTACGAACTGAAATCCAAATACACCATCGTCATCGTGACCCACAACATGCAGCAGGCGGCGCGGGTCTCGGATTACACGGCGTTTATGTACATGGGCAAACTGATCGAGTTCGGTGATACCGATACGCTGTTCACCAACCCGGCGAAGAAGCAGACAGAAGACTACATCACCGGCCGTTACGGTTGATGGCCACACCAGAACGCGCCGGGCGGCGTTGGCGAAGCTTGCCGTACAAATCGTACTGTCTGCGCTTCGCTGCCTTGCCCGACACGCTCTGGCAAAGCCCATCCTAAGCAGAGACGTTTTCGGTTAATTCAAGGGTTTGCACATGATCAACAAAGAAAACCTTACCCAGCATATCTCCCAGCAGTTCAACGTCGAGCTGGAGGAGGTGCGCAGCCACCTGCTGGCCATGGGCGGCCTGGTCGAGAAGCAGGTCAACGACGCGGTGACCGCACTGATCGACGCCGACTCCGGTCTGGCTCAGCAGGTGCGCGAGATCGATGACCAGATCAACCAGATGGAACGCAATATCGACGAAGAATGCGTGCGCATTCTCGCTCGTCGTCAGCCTGCCGCGTCCGACCTGCGCCTGATCATCAGTATCTCCAAGTCGGTAATCGATCTCGAACGTATCGGCGACGAAGCCACCAAGATCGCCAAGCGCGCCATCCTGCTGTGCGAAGAAGGCGAAGCACCGCGCGGCTATGTGGAAGTGCGGCACATTGGTGATCAGGTGCGCCGGATGGTGCAGGAGTCGTTGGACGCGTTCGCCCGTTTCGACGCTGACCTGGCCCTGTCGGTGGCGCAGTACGACAAGACCGTCGACCGCGAATACAAGACCGCGCTGCGTGAGCTGGTCACCTACATGATGGAAGACCCGCGCTCGATCGCCCGAGTGCTCAACATCATCTGGGCCCTGCGTTCGCTGGAGCGCATCGGCGACCACGCGCGCAATATCGCCGAACTGGTGATCTACCTGGTACGCGGCACCGACGTGAAACACATCGGCCTGACCCGCATGCAGGAAGAAGTGCAGGGCACCGGCAAGGGCAACTGAGGCGGCTGTTACGGGCGGTGTTGCCGCGCTGCCCTGTACGGCGCTGCATGGCAAAGATGCACCTGATCGCGACATATGGTGCATTTCGGTTGGCCTTTGGCCAGTAGCCGTGACTATGCTTAAGGCCATCAGAACAGGAGTGGCCGATGAGCAAAGTCAGCGTGCTGGTAGTGGACGACGCAACCTTTATCCGCGATTTGGTGAAAAAGGGGTTGCGCGACCACTTTCCAGGCATCCAGATCGAAGAAGCCGTCAACGGGCGCAAAGCCCTGCAGATGCTGACACGCCAGCCGGTCGACCTGATTCTTTGTGACTGGGAAATGCCGGAAATGTCCGGCCTAGAACTGCTCACCTGGTGCCGCGAACAGGACAGCCTGAAAATCGTCCCGTTTATCATGGTCACCAGCCGCGGTGACAAAGAAAACGTGGTGCAGGCGATTCAGGCCGGCGTTTCCGACTTTATCGGCAAACCCTTTTCCAATGAGCAATTGATCACCAAGGTGAAGAAGGCCCTCAGCCGTGCCGGCAAGTTGCAGGCCCTGATGTCCAGTGCCCCGCCGAAAATGCTCAGCAGCGGCGCCTTCGCCAACGACTCGTTATCCGCACTGACTGGCGGCAAGGCCGATGTGGTCAAGCCCGCAGCAGGGCCAGCCGTACAAGCCGCTGCGGCCTTTGCCGGCAAACCTACGGCCAAAGCACCTGCCGTCAGCGCGCCGAGCGGTCGTGGTCAGGGCCAGTTGCGTTTGCCTGGCGGTGCCAGCATGTCCTGCGTGATCAAGGCGCTGAGCCTCAAGGAAGCGCTGCTGGTGGTCAAACGCACCGAGGAGCTGCCGCAGGTGCTGGAAAGCGCCGTGCTCGATCTGGAGCAGGGCGAAGCGGCGGAAACCGCACGGCTCAACGGCTACCTGCATGCTGTCGCGGCCTTTGAGCCAAAACCGGACAGCGAGTGGCTGCAACTGACCTTCAGATTTGTCGACCGCGACCCGCAGAAGCTCGACTACATCTCCCGGCTGATCGCCCGGGGAACTGCGCAGAAGCACTTCAGCCCCGGCGCCTAAGCAAACCCATTCCTACCGGTGCATGCGAGATGGCTCACAACCCTGGCGCGCCGGTTCGCGTCGCCTGGGTTCCGCTGCTAATCTCAACGGTCCGGACACAGACAAATCATAAGATCCGAGTCGTTATGCTAGGGCGTCTGATACTTCTCTGCAGTTTGTTGACCCTTGCCGGCCAGGCAGCGGCGTTGACTATTTACAAGTACACCGATGCCAACGGCGTGGTCACCTATACCGACCAGGCCGCGCCCGGTGCGCAGGTATTCGTGTTCCGCGACCGCATGGTTGAGCGCCTGGACAACCAGGTAAAGCTGGAAACCAAGAAGCACGAAGCCGGTGAAACCCTGTTGGTACGTAACGACCTGCATGCCCCCGTGCAGATCGAACTGCGTCTGGAGGCCACGGATAACGTCACCGGTGTGCCGAACAAGCCGATCAGTTGGGTGCTGCCGCCGCGCAGCAATATCCGCCTGGCCACCCTGGCCCCGCGTGATGCCAGCAAACCCATGCGCTATACCCCCAAGCTGCGCTACGCCATGGGCGATCCGCGCCTGCTGCCGACGCAGAAGAGCTACCCGCTGCCATGGCGCGGCGGTCCGTTCCGCCTGACCCAGGGTGCCAATGGCAAGTACAGCCACTTCACCCCCAAAGGCCGTTACGCCATGGATATCGCCATGCCCGAAGGCACGCCGATTGTTGCGGCACGCGGCGGCATTGTGGTGAAAACCGAGAATCAGCAGAGCGGGCGCGGCAACAACCCGTCTGGCAACTATGTGCGCATCCTGCATGACGACGGCACCATGGGCGTTTACCTGCACCTGATGAAGGGCTCGGTGGCGGTCAGCGAAGGCAGCCGCGTGCGTGCCGGCAGTATGCTCGCGCGTTCCGGCAATACCGGCAACAGTACCGGCCCGCACCTGCATTTCGTGGTGCAACGCAATGTCGGCCTGGCGTTGGAGTCGATCCCCTTCAACTTCGCCCAGCCGGTCAACAGCCTGCCTAACTTCGCCGTTGGCGGCGAATAACGCCTAGGCCGGACTTGGCCTGGGCGCGGCAATCAATCCAGCTTCAGCACTTTGGCCAGTACGATCTTCGGGCCTTTCATCTTTTTCACGATGATCCGTAGGCCGTCGACTTCCAGCACTTCCTCTTCCTCGGGCATGCGCTTGAGCGTGTCGTAGATCAGTCCTGCAAGGGTTTCCGCTTCGACGTGATCGAGGTCGACGCCGAGCAGGCGTTCGACCTTGGCCAGTGGCGTATCACCGCGCACCAGCAGTTTGCCAGGCTGATAGGCGAGGATGCCGCGTTCGGCCTTGCGGTGTTCGTCCTGAATATCGCCAACCAGAGCTTCCAGCACGTCTTCCATGGTCAGGTAGCCGATCACCTTGCCATCGGCTTCTTCGACCAGGGCGAAGTGCGAGCCGCCGATGCGGAACTGCTCCAGCAGGGTGGACAGCGGCATATGCCGACCGACTCGCTCGATCGGGTGCATCAGTTCGGCCAGTTTCAGCGCCGAGGGCAGCATTTCCAGCAGCGACAGGTGCAGCAGCAGGTCCTTGATATGCAGCACGCCGACGTATTCGCCGCTGGTGTCGTCGTAGATCGGGTAGCGGCTGTACTTGTGCCGGCGGAATACGCTGAACACTTCATCCAGTGCGGCTGTGAGCGGCAGGGACACTAGGTCCTCACGGGAGTTGGCCCAGTCCACTACTTCCAGTTCGCCCAACTCCACGGCCGAGGCCAGTACGCGCATGTCCTGGTCGCTGGGGTCGCTGGCGCGGCTGGAGTGGAGGATCAGCTTGAGTTCGTCGCGGCTGTAGTGGTGCTCATGGTGCGGCCCCGGCTCGCCCTGGCCGGCCACGCGCAGAATGGCATTGGCGCTGGCGTTGAGCAGGAAGATCGCCGGGTACATGGCCCAGTAGAACATGTACAGCGGCGCGGCCGTCCACAGCGACAGCAGCTCGGGTTTGCGGATGGCCCAGGACTTGGGCGCCAGCTCGCCGACCACGATATGCAGGTAGGAAATGATAAAGAACGCGGTAAAGAAGGCGATGCCATGCACCAGCTTCGGCGATTCAATGCCGATACTCGCCAGCAGCGGTTCGAGCAGGTGGGCAAAGGCCGGTTCGCCGACCCAGCCGAGGCCGAGGGAGGCCAGGGTGATACCCAGCTGACAGGCTGAGAGGTAGGCGTCGAGCTGGTTGTGTACGGTGCGCAGGATATGTCCGCGCCAGCCATTTTTTTCCGCCAGGGCATCGACCTTGGTGGCGCGCAGTTTGACGATGGCGAACTCGGCAGCAACGAAGAAGCCGTTGAGCAGCACTAGAAACAGAGCGAATAGAACGAGGCCGAAATCGGCGAAATAGTTGCTGGCGACGTAACTCGTGGAGGGGTCCATAAAGGGTTCGGGTAGTGAATGACCGCTAAAGGGTGGGGGCTGACAGCCGGCTTTGCAAGTAGGGCGCGGTTACTGGCCGCGCCGTACCACTTGCTGCGTGGGGAAGTGGCAGGTGAAGGTGCTGCCCTTGCCCAGGTTGCTGACGATATCCAGCCGCGCGCGGTGGCGCAGCAGTACATGCTTGACGATGGCCAGGCCCAGACCTGTGCCGCCGGTGTTGCTGGCGCGACTGGAATCGACCCGGTAGAAGCGCTCGGTCAGACGCGGCAGATGTTTGGCTTCGATACCCAGGCCGCTGTCCTGCACGCTGAGGTGCGCGCCCTGTTCATCGCCCCACCAGCGAATCTGGATGCTGCCTTCATCCGGGGTGTATTTCACCGCGTTGAACACCAGGTTGGAGAAGGCGCTGCGCAGCTCGGTTTCGCTGCCCTTGAGCTTGAGGTGCGGGTCTGCTTCCAGGCTGATGCGGTGATGACGCTCGCCGGACAGCGCCTGGGCATCGTTCTTGATGCTCAGCAGCAGCAGATCGACGGCCACTGGCTGGTTGTCCGAGGGGTAATCGGTGGCTTCCAGCTTGGCCAGCAACAGCAGATCGTTGAGCAGGTTCTGCATGCGTCCGCCTTGCTGCTGCATCTGCTGCAGGGCGCGCAGCCAGCGCGGATTCACGTCCTCGACGTTATCCAGCAGGGTTTCCAGGTAGCCGCTTATCACTGTCAGTGGGGTGCGCAGCTCGTGGGAGACGTTGGCAACGAAGTCCTTACGCATCTGCTCCAGCTGATACAGGCGGGTGATGTCGCGCACCAGCATCAGGTGTTCGCGGTTGCCGTACTGGGTGATATGGAATTGCAGGCGCACACGATCGCTGACCGGTGAGGGCAGCTCCAGCGGCTCGTTGTAGTTGTGGTTCTCGAAATATTCGATAAATCGCGGGTCGCGTACCAGGTTGGTGATCTGCTGGCCGCTGTCCTGTGGGGTTTTCAGGCCCAGCAGTTTCTCAGCGGCGATATTCCACCATTCCAGGTTGCCGTCGCGGTCGAGCATGATCACCGCATCTTTAAGCGCAGCGGTGGACTCCTGCACGCGGTCGATTACCGCCTGCAGGCGGCCGCGGACTTTCTGGTCGCGGCGCTGCAGGTGGTAGATGCTGTCGAACACTTCGCCCCACAGGCCGTAGCCATCGGGCGGCGCTTCGTCACCCTGGCGGGTGCGCAGCCATTTGTGCAGGCGCAGCAGTTGCTGCAGGTGCCAGCCGAGGTAGCCGGCCAGGCCGAGGAGCAGGGTCCAGGCATATTCGCCGGTAATCAGCCCGAGCAGCAGGCAGACACCGACCAGAAGCAACAAGCGACGTATCAGGGGGCCGCGCCAGTCTTGATTCAATTCGAGCTCATCCGCCAATCAATCCTTTATGCAGCCCCAAGTTGGGTCTGCAGGCCATCCTAACCGTCTTAGCTCTTGGTGGAAAAACGATAGCCGGTGCCGCGCACGGTTTGCACCAGATTTTCGTAAACCTCGCCGAGGGCTTTGCGCAGGCGACGGATATGCACGTCGACAGTGCGCTCCTCGACATACACGTTGCCGCCCCAGACCTGATCCAGCAGCTGGCCACGGGTGTAGGCGCGCTCCTGGTGAGTCATAAAGAACTGCAGCAGGCGGTATTCGGTGGGGCCCATCTCGGCCGGTTTGCCGTCGATGGTGACGCGGTGGCTGACTGGGTCGAGCAGCAGGCCGCCGACTTCGATCGGCCCTTCACTGTCGGTCGGTCCAGCGCGGCGCAGCACGGCTTTCAGGCGGGCGACCAGTTCGCGCGGGGAGAACGGCTTGGTGATGTAGTCGTCGGCACCGACTTCCAGGCCCTGGATCTTGTTGTCCTCTTCGCCCTTGGCGGTGAGCATGATGATCGGGATGTCGCCGGTCAGCTCATCGCGCTTGAGGCGACGCGCCAGTTCGATGCCGCTGGTGCCAGGGAGCATCCAGTCAAGCAGGATCAGATCGGGTTTGCGGTCGACGATGATGGCATGTGCCTGCTGGGTATTTTCCGCTTCCAGGCACTCGTAGCCGGCCATTTCCAGGGCCACGGCGATCATTTCACGGATCGGTGCTTCGTCATCGACGATCAGGATGTTCTTGCCAACCATGGGTCAAGCCTCGGGTCATCTCGCTGTAATGGGCTGCATTAGATAACGGAATTATTGCAGCGATATGACAAGCGCGCGGCAAAGCTTCTTTCTAGCCGCGCACAGCGTAGTCCACTACCAGGCCGATAAAGATTGCCAGACCAGCCCAATGGTTGTGCAGAAAGGCATTGAAGCAGGCCATTGGCTTGCGGTTGCGGGTCTTGTGAAACTCCCAGGCAAAGCAGCCGGCCGCGGCCAGCAGACCGAGGTGGAAGTACAAGCCCAGCTCGAAGCGCGCCGCCGCCAGCAGCAGGCAGAGCAGCGCCAGGCCCTGGAGGATGACGATGATCAGGCGGTCGGCATCGCCAAACAGAATGGCGGTAGAGCGCACGCCGATCTTCAGGTCGTCCTCGCGGTCGGCCATGGCGTAGTAGGTGTCGTAGGCCACTGTCCACAGCAGGTTGGCGATATACAGCAGCCAGGCTTCCGCTGGCAGGCTGCCGGTTTCGGCAGTGAAAGCCATGGGCATACCCCAGGAAAATGCCGCACCCAGCACTACCTGCGGGTAGAAGGTGTAGCGCTTCATAAAGGGGTAGCAGGCGGCCAGGGCCAGCCCACCAAAGGACAGCCAGATGGTGGTGGCGTTGGTAAACAGCACCAGTACGAAGCTGGCTGCTACCAGTACAGCGAACAGGATCAGCGCCTCCCGTGGCTGTACCTTGCCACTGGCCAGCGGGCGGGCCTTGGTACGGCTGACATGGCCGTCGAAGTTGCGGTCGGCGTAGTCGTTGATTACGCAGCCGGCGGCGCGCATCAGAATCACCCCGAACACGAAGATCAGCAGGTTTTTCACGCTCGGTACGCCTTCGGCCGCCACCCACAAGGCCCACAGCGTTGGCCACAGCAGCAAATAGATGCCGATGGGCTTGTCCAGGCGCATCAGCTGGATAAAGTCCCAGGCGCGTGGGTGCAGGCGGTTGAGTGAATGCAGCAGGCGGGTATACATCGAGCGCGTCTCCATGCGAGGTGCGGCTGATTATACGGGGAAGCCGGCAGTGGATAGCGAGGTGAGACCGGGCGCTTTTCATCCACCCCAGGACGCAACGATGGATGGGTGACGCGTCATCTGCCCTACGGCGTGTCGACCTCGGTGGCTTGCCAGAACGCGGGGAGGAAGACCTCGGCCACCAGCACGCCCAAAGCACCACGGCTAAAACACGAACGCCGCGCCCACAGGCGCTCGCTGTAGGCTTCCGCTGGCAGCCACTGCGCCGGGTAGCGGCACACCTGCAGTTCGCCACGGTCAAAGGCGCGGTCGCTGAACAGCAACTCACCCAGTGAACGGCTGCCGAGTTGGTCCAGCGCCAGGCCGGAACCTTCCAGTGCGCTACGGGCTGCCACGCTACGGGCAAAGACCCAGGGCTGGTCGTGGCCGCGCAGGTACACTTCGCGCACCCAGCCCTGGCTACCGTTGACTACGCCCAGTGCGCTGCACTCATCGTTGCGCAGGCGCTGCCAGCCTTCGTGCAGCGGGGTGACGCTGAAGCCATTGGCGGAAAGAGCGGTCAGTCGCCGCGTCAGCGAGTCCTCATTGAACAGCCAGTCGCGCACCGCAGCAGTGGGCGCAGGGTGCAGTTGGCTGGCAGTCAGCCAGCGCGGCGGATGAGCGAGAGCGGTGTGGGGCACGGGCAGGTTTCACCGTAGGCAGGGGCGCGCGAGTCTAACATGACCCCTCTGCCCGGAGAGATGGTGCAAGGCGCGGCGCTTGGCCGCCATGCAGTGCACAACCCGACTTTGGTTGGCCTCGATGGCGCGCTATTCATCGCCCGCCGGCTTGGCGCACCTGCGCATATACGGTAGTTTCCCCGGCGCAATAGCCGTGTGATCCGCCTGAGGTAGTTATGAAGAAGTGGCAATGTGTGGTCTGTGGACTGATTTACGACGAGAGCCAAGGCTGGCCTGATGAAGGCATCGCCGCCGGTACACTCTGGCAAGATGTCCCGGAAGACTGGCTGTGCCCTGACTGTGGCGTGGGCAAGCTGGATTTTGAAATGATCGAAATCGGCTAAGAACCGTCTCCGATCTGCTGCGCGTCGGCGCTGCTGCGTTAAAAACAGGCCGGGACGCGGCGTCTCGAAATGCTCATTTACAGCCGTAAACTTCGCTTTCTCGCCTGTTTTTGCCTTGCATCGCTCTAGCTCGCGAGATCTGAAACAGGTTCTAAGTAGATACTGCTCTAGGCGGCGACCCAAGGGTCGCCGTTTTGTTTGGCGAGTGCCCATACTGAATACCCCAACGAGCTGAATAAGCGACGAGGTGGTTATGCGTAAGTGGCAGTGTGTGGTGTGCGGTTTTATCTATGACGAAGCCCTCGGCCTGCCCGAGGAAGGCATCGCCCCTGGTACGGCCTGGGAAGACATTCCCGCCGATTGGCTGTGCCCTGATTGTGGCGTCGGCAAGCTGGATTTCGAGATGATCGAAATCGCCTGAGCCGCGTCAGCCCCAAAATCTATTACGGCCGCTGCAGTGCGCGGCCTGTGTGAGGAATGCAGTATGAGTGCACCTGTCGTCATCGTCGGCACCGGCCTGGCCGGCTACAACCTGGCCCGTGAGTTCCGCAAGCTGGACAGCGAGACTCCGCTGCTGCTGATCACCGCTGACGACGGTCGCTCGTATTCCAAACCCATGCTGTCCACCGGCTTTGCCAAAAACAAGGATGCCGATGGCCTGAGCATGGCCGAACCGGGCGCCATGGCCGATCAGCTCAACGCGGAAATTCGCACCCATACCCGCATCAGCGGCATCGATGCGGGCCACAAGCAGCTGTGGATCGGCGAAGAGGCTGTGCCTTATCGCGACCTGATCCTGGCCTGGGGCGCCGAGGTGATTCGTGTGCCGGTCGAAGGTGATGCCGATGATGCGATTTTCTCGATCAATGATCTGGAGGATTACGCGCGTTTTCGTAGCGCCGCTGCAGGCAAGCAGCGCGTTCTGCTATTGGGCGCCGGGCTGATCGGTTGTGAGTTTGCCAATGACCTGAGCCTGGGCGGCTATCAGGTCGAGCTGGTGGCACCCTGCGAGCAGGTAATGCCCGGCCTGCTGCATCCGGCTGCCGCCGCCGCGGTTCAAGCCGGTCTGGAAGGGTTGGGCGCGCGTTTCCACCTCGGGCCGGTGTTGGCCAGCCTGAATCACAAAGGTGATGCGTTGGAAGCGCATCTGTCCGACGGCACGCTGATTGAGTGCGACCTGGTGCTGTCAGCTGTAGGCCTACGTCCGCGTATTGAGCTGGCCGCTGCCGCCGGGCTGGCGGTCAATCGCGGGGTGGTGGTCGACCGCCAGCTGCGTACCTCCCACGCCAATATCTATGCCATGGGCGATTGCGCTGAGGTTGATGGGATCAACCTGCTCTATGTCATGCCGCTGATGACCAGCGCCCGTGCCCTGGCGCAAACCCTGGCTGGTACGCCGACGGCGGTAAGCTACGGGCCGATGCCGGTCACGGTAAAAACCCCGGTCTGTCCGCTGGTGGTATCGCCGCCACCGCGCGGCCTGCAAGGCGAGTGGAGCGTTGAAGGCAGCGGCGCCGATATAAAGGCGCTGTGCCATGACAGCAGTGGCGCGCTACTCGGCTACGCGCTCACCGGTACGGCCGTGCAGGATAAATTGGCCCTGAATAAGCTATTGCCTGCGCTTTTGGCCTGAATGGCGGTCGTTCTGTCGGATATGCCACAAAATTGCCTGGTTTAACTGTCGGACAAGACTGGCGCAGGGCCCAATGGCATGCCATCCTCCCTCAGTCTGCCGCAGCCTAGAGCTGTTGCGGCGCCTTGGTATCTGCTCGCGCAGAGCAGCCCGGACACAACAACAAAAAACCGTAAAGAGGCATTTATGCGTAAACCGGAACTCGCCGCCGCCATCGCCGATAAGGCGGATCTGACTAAAGATCAGGCAAACCGTGTACTTAACGCGGTACTCGAAGAAATCACCAACGCACTGAACCGCAAGGACAGCGTCACCCTGGTGGGCTTCGGTACTTTCGTGCAACGCCACCGCGGTGCTCGCACCGGTAAAAATCCGCAAACCGGCGAGCCGGTAAAGATCAAGGCCAGCAACACCGTCGCCTTCAAACCGGGCAAGTCCCTGAAAGACGCGGTCAACTGAGTCCTCAGGCCCGGGGCCTTTGGCCTCGGGCTGCACCATCCCGGCCAGCGTGTTCACGCCCTTCTTTCAGCCGGATGTAGTACCTGCCGCAAGCCGCTACAATGCGCCGCCTTTTCCCTACCCTTTGCGAGGCCTCGCGCATGAAATTCCGTTTTCTTCTGTGGATGCTGGGCCGTCTGATGGCCAAGGCCAGCCGTGAAAACCCGGCATTCCAACAGCAACTGGCTGACCGCAATATGGTCTTTCAGCTGCACACTCTGGACGGTAAAGTCGCCCGTCACTTCATCGTCAAAGACCAGCGCATCACCAGCAAGCGCGGCCCGGCTATTGAGCCTGCCTTCGCCCTTGGCTTCAAAGATGCCGCCTACGGCTTCGCCACCATGAACGCGAAAAACAAGCAGTTGGCGTTTATGCAGGGCATCCAGAACAAGGATATCCAGATTCAAGGCAACCCGGCGTTGGTGATCTGGTTCCAGGGTCTGACCAAATACCTGATGCCGAAAAAGAAAGACGCTGCCAAAAAAGCTGCCTGATTCGCAGCAGTGCGCGCCAGGGCTGGCCTGCGCGCACTGCATTCGCTAGGCTGGGCATAGCCCTAGTGAGAGTTTGCCCATGCGTCTGCTGCTGAGTGCCCTGCTGTTTTCCACCTCCCTTGCCCATGCCGCGCCTCCCAAAGCCGAAGCCTTTGCGCCGTTATTCGAGCTGGCCGGTATTCGTTTGCTTTGCGAGCAGAGCGCCCCGCTGGTGCAGCGTGGTCTGAGCGATAAACAGCAAGCGCAGTTGGCTAAGGTGTTTGCCGCCGATGCGCTGTGTCTGGACTTGGCCAAGAAACTGACCGGCAAGCTCGACCAAACCCAGCTGGAACAGGCCAAGAGTCTGCTGGAAAGCCCGCTGGCGCAGGGATTTACCGCCGCCGAGCGTGCTGTGGGCGAGGGCGGTGCAGACGGTCTGGCGGCCTATCGCAAACAACTGGGCGAGCGCCCGCCGCGTGAGGAGCGCATGGCTCTGGTGCGGCGTCTGGATGCCGCCGCACACACCACCACCCTGGCCACCCTGTTGCGCTATGAAGTCGGCAAGACCCAAGCGTTTCTGGCCTTGCAGGGCCGTGGTGAAAGCATCGATGAGAAGGCCCTGAGCGCTCAGACCAAGGCGCAGGAAGATGCGCTGCGAGCCTCCAGCGCCGAGGCGGTGGAGTCTTTTATGCTCTATGCCTACCGGCAGATGCCCAGCGAAAAACTGGCCGACTATGCTGCCCTGTATGAGCAGCCAGCCGTGGCGCAGTTGCTCGACGGTAGCGTGCAGGTGCTGCCGGAACTGTTCGCCGCACGACGTGCACAGCTAAAGAAGTAATCATTCGACTGAAACGACAAAGGGGCCCGCAGGCCCCTTTGTGTTTTCTGCAGCTTTAGTGGGCTGGATGGAATTGCGCGGCCAGTTCGCGCAGCGCGACTTCGGCGGCCAGCACCTTGCTTACGGCTTCTTCGGCTTTCTCGCGGCTGATGCCGAGGTTGTCGAACAGGCTTTGCGGAATCTCGCTCTGCGGGCCGGCACCGATGCCGCGATTGCGCAGCAGGCTGACCGACAGGCACACCAGGTTCGGGTAGGTGGCATGTGCGCCGCTGTACTCAGGGTCGTGCTGGAAGCGCAGGGCGCTGGCCAGCTCTTCCGGCATATCCCAGTAACGCATCAGCCAGGCGCCGATCTGTTCGCGGCTGATGCCGAGTAGATGCTGCTCGATATAGCTGTGCGACAGGTGCGGGTTGACCTCCAGATGGCGACAGATCAGCGAGAAATGCGGCGGAAACACATGCGCCAGCACCAGATAACCGAAGTTGTGCAGTAAGCCGGCCAGGTAGGTCAGGCCTGCTTCCGGACGCTGCGCGCGCGGGATGGCGCGGGTCAGTCCCTCAATCACCGCAGCGCTGTAGATCGCCTGCTGCCAATAGGGGGTGGCCTGTTGTGGATGATCCTTGGGCAGGCTCAAAGTCTTGCCCAGGGCCAGGCCGAGAGCCAGGTTGATTACCAGATCAAAGCCCAACACGCGAACGATGGCATCTTCCACCGAACGGATCTTGCCCGGCGCGGCGTAGTAGGGCGAGGCCGCCCAGCTGACCACCTGGGCGGCCAGCGCCGGGTCGGTTTCGACTACGCCGGTGATGTCATCCACGGTGGCGTCCGGGTCGACACGTAGCTTGATGATTTTCTGCGCGGTTTCCGGCAGCGGCGGAATTTCGATGGTTTCTTCCAGGCGTTGCTGGATGCGTCGTGCGGTAAAGGCCTGCACCGCCTGGGTGATCTCGGCGCGGTCGTCGTCCGGGCGATCGAGGTTCAGGCGGATATTGCTCAGCGGCTCGCCGAAACGTGCGGCACTGGCCTTGCTTAGCAGGCTCTTGAAAGCCTCGGTATTCAACTCCAGCAATACACCAGGCTGGCCGGATTCGATATACAGGCTGGGCACCTGCAGCAGGCGTTCGTCATACAGGCAGGGCGAGCTGGTTAGCGGTGGCAGGCCAGGCAACACCTTCAGGCTGTGTTTGCCTAGCATGCGCTCCAGACGCTCTGGCTTGACTGCGGTCAGTTGGCGGCCGGTCAGTTCGGTCAGGCGATTGAGGTCGAGTAGCTGGCTCTGCGGATAAAGCACCAGTAGTGCGCCCACCGCGTCATCCAGCAATACCGCTTGCAGGCGTTGAGCGACTGGCAGGCCGGGCAGGTCGCGACAGATTTGGTAGGGCAGGCCGAGCTTCTCCAGCAACTGCAGAATCACCGCTGGCGGGCGCGGAGCGGTGTCGGGAGCAAGGGCAAGTTCGGTCATGACGGTATCCAGCAGAAGTAGCAGTACCCCGAGTATAAACAGCGGGATGAGTAAAATGCGGCGCAGGCGACGGTTGTCCTGTGCGTCGGTTCACACTTGTCCGTATTGTTGGCCATGTCGTAGCCAGCGTTCAAGTAAGGGGCTGACATGCTGCGGCCAGTGTTCCAGCAGCGCTTGCGCGGCATCGCGCACTGATGGAAGTAGGTCTGCATCACGCATCAGGTCGGCGACTTTGAACTGCAGCAAGCCGGTCTGGCGGGTGCCGAGCATCTCGCCGGGGCCGCGTAGCTCCAGGTCTTTTTCGGCGATAACAAAGCCATCGCAGGTCTCGCGCATGATTGCCAGACGTTCACGGCCCAGCTGCGATAACGGCGGGTGATAGAGCAGCAGACAATGGCTGGCGGCACTGCCGCGCCCGACCCGGCCGCGCAGCTGATGCAGCTGGGCCAGACCCAGGCGTTCCGGATTCTCGATGATCATCAGGCTGGCATTGGGCACGTCGACGCCGACTTCGATCACCGTGGTGGCCACCAGCAGCTGCAGTTGACCCTGCTTGAACTGATCCATCACTGCGGCTTTTTCCGCAGGCTTCATGCGTCCGTGAATCAGTCCGACATTCAGCCCGCCGAGCGCCGCCGATAAATCCTCGAAAGTGGTTTCCGCGGCCTGGCAGGTCAGCTCTTCGGATTCCTCGATCAGCGTGCACACCCAATAAGCCTGACGCCCTTCATTGCAGGCCAGGCGCACGCGCTCGACTACTTCCAGGCGGCGACTGTCGGCGATCACCAAGGTGTTCACCGGCGTACGGCCGGGCGGCAGCTCGTCGAGGATCGAGGTGTCGAGGTCGGCGTAGGCGCTCATCGCCAGGGTTCGCGGGATTGGTGTGGCGGTCATGATCAATTGGTGCGGGCACATACGTCCGCCGATGCCTTTCTGCCGCAGGGCCAGGCGCTGCTGCACGCCGAAGCGGTGCTGTTCATCAATGATCACCAGGGCGAGCTTGGCAAAGCGCACTTCATCCTGAAACAGTGCGTGGGTGCCAACTACCATGGGCGCGCCGGCGGCGATTTGCTCCAAAGCGCTGGCGCGGGCCTTGCCCTTGAGTTTGCCGGCCAGCCAGGCGACTTCGATGCCCAGCGGCGCCAGCCATTTGCTGAAGTTGATGAAATGCTGCTCGGCAAGAATCTCGGTCGGCGCCATCAGCGCGACCTGATAACCGGCTTCTAGCGCCTGCAGTGCGGCAAAGGCAGCGACCACGGTCTTGCCGGCGCCTACATCGCCTTGCACCAGGCGCAGCATCGGCTCGTTCTGGCTGAGGTCATAGGCGATTTCCGCGCCGACGCGCTGCTGTGCACCGGTCGGGGTAAAGCCCAGGTTGGCCAGGTATTGCTGCGGCAGGCGTTTCGCCAGGGGCAGCGCTGGAGCCTGCTGCGCGCGCACGCTTTCGCGCAGGCGTTGCAGCGACAGTTGGTGGGTCAGCAACTCTTCGAACGCCAGGCGGTGCTGGGCCCAGTGGCGGCCTTCGGCGAGTTCTTCCAGGTCGGCATCCGGCGGCGGTCGATGCAGGTAACGGATGGCTTGGTCGAGCGGGCTGAGCTGGTAATCGTCAGCTAGTTCGCGCGGCAGCCAATCCGGCAGGCTGTGCGGGCCGAGGCGTGCCAGGGCTTGTTCACTGAGCTGGCGCAGGCGCTGCTGGGTCAGGCCTTCGGTGGTCGGGTAGATCGGCGTCAGGGTCTGTTCCACGGCAATCGGTTCGCTGCCGGACAGCGCGCGGTATTCCGGGTGATAGATTTCCAGGCCCGAGGAGCCGGGGCGTACTTCACCGTAGCAGCGGACCTGGGTGCCGCGCTTGAGGCCTTCCTTCTGTGCCTGGCTGAAATGGTAGAAGCGCAAGGAGAGGGTGCCGCTGCCGTCCTGCAGGCGTACCAGCAGGCTACGGCGGCGCCCCATCACCACATCGGCGCCGGCGACAATCCCTTCCACCACGGCATCCTGACCAGGGCGCAGCGCGCCAATCGGCACGATGCGGGTGCGGTCCTGATAACGCAGCGGCAGGTGAAACAGCACGTCCTGCAGGGTTTCCAGGCCAACCTTGGCGAGCTTTTCGGCCAGGGCCGCCCCCACGCCTTTCAGCGCGGTGACAGAAACCGCGGCCAGTTCGGTCATGGCCTGTTTTAGCTGCTCTTGGGCAGTGGTTTGGCCACCGAGCATAGGCGAATCGAGTCGGTCAGCACTTCGATGGCATTCGGCCGCGGGAAGCTGGCACGCCAGGCGATGGCCACGGTGCGGAATGGCGCGGGCGCGCTAAGCGGACGCACTTCAATCACGCCGGGAGCGTAGTGGTGGCTGTCGACCGCAGAGAACGGCAGGATCGATACGCCGAGGCCCGAGGCGACCATATGGCGGATGGTTTCCAGCGAGCTGGATTCCACCGTGGTGTGCTTGACGCTGTCTTCGCCGCCCTTGCGCAGGGTCGGGCAGGCTTCCAGCACCTGATCGCGGAAGCAGTGACCTTCGCCGAGCAGCAGCAGGCTCTTGTCATTCAACAGCTTGCTGTCGATAGTCTTCATTGCGGCCCAGGGGTGGCCGGCTGGCAGCAGGGCGTAGAACGGCTCGTCGTACAGCGGCTTGGTCAGCACATCGGCTTCGTGGAAGGGCAGGGCGATGATGATCGCATCCAGCTCGCCGTTGCGCAGTTTGTCGCGCAGTACGTGGGTGAAGTTCTCTTCGATATATAGCGGCATCTGCGGGGCGACGCGATGCAGTTGCGGAATCAGATGCGGGAACAGATAAGGGCCGACGGTGTAGATTGCGCCGATTTTCAGCGGCGCAGCCATCTGGTTCTTGCCGGCCTGGGCCAGCTCGCGAATGCCCTGGGCCTGCTCCAGCACCTTCTGCGCCTGGGTGACGATGCCCTCACCGACCGGAGTCAGGCGCACTGCGCTCTTGCTGCGTTCGAAGATCAGCACGCCCAGCTCATCTTCGAGCTTCTTCACCCCCACCGACAGCGTCGGCTGGCTGACATGGCAACGCTCGGCGGCGCGGCCGAAGTGCTGTTCCTGAGCGAGGGTGACTATGTAGCGCAGTTCGGTGAGGGTCATAGTCTTTATCCATTGAGATGCAGCCAAGCATAGCGGCTGTATTCAATGGAACCAACTGTTGATGCGCTTCAGCCCCCGTGGTTGAAGAGGCGAAGCAGTTTTGGCGATTGGCTACGCTTTAATGTCGCTTTGTGAACAGAAAATAATTAGTTACTAAAGCGTTGTGCGCATAGAATTGCGACCATACTTTGCGAGCGACCCAGGCCGGGTTTTGCGTTCGCCACAATAAAATTATACAAGCCGTTCCTTTCACCCAAGGAGTACCGGCATGCCTGATGCGGTAACGACCATGTCCCATAACTGGGCTTTTGCTGTGTTCCTGCTGGGAGTCTTCGGGCTCATTGCGTTCATGCTTGGGCTGTCCAGCCTGCTGGGTAGCAAAGCCTGGGGTCGCAGCAAGAATGAGCCCTTTGAGTCCGGCATGTTGCCCGTCGGCAGCGCGCGTCTGCGCTTGTCAGCCAAATTCTATCTGGTCGCGATGCTCTTCGTGATCTTCGACGTTGAAGCCCTCTTTCTCTTCGCTTGGGCAGTTTCGGTGCGCGAAAGCGGCTGGGCTGGGCTGATCGAAGCTACAGTCTTTATAGCAATTCTGTTGGCAGGTCTTGTCTACCTTTGGCGGATCGGGGCGCTCGATTGGGCACCTCAGGGCCGTCGCGAGCGGCAGGCGAAGCTAAAACAATGAGGCTTTGGCGATGCACTACAAACTTACTCGGATCGATCCGGATGCGCCCAATGAGCGCTATCCGGTCGGCGAGCGGGAGACTGTTTCCGACCCGCTGTTAGACGATCAAGTCCACAAGAACATCTACATGGGCAAACTTGCCGATGTTCTCAATGGCGCAGTGAACTGGGGGCGCAAGAACTCCCTGTGGCCGTATAACTTCGGTTTGTCCTGCTGCTATGTGGAAATGACCACCGCCTTTACTGCGCCGCATGACGTGGCGCGGTTTGGTGCGGAAGTGATTCGAGCCTCCCCACGCCAGGCGGACTTCATGGTCATCGCCGGCACCTGCTTCATCAAGATGGCTCCGGTCATCCAGCGCCTGTACGAGCAGATGCTAGAACCCAAGTGGGTGATCTCGATGGGCTCCTGCGCCAATTCTGGCGGCATGTACGACATCTACTCCGTGGTCCAGGGAGTCGACAAGTTCCTGCCGGTCGACGTCTATATTCCCGGTTGCCCGCCGCGTCCGGAGGCATTTCTGCAGGGCTTGATGCTGCTGCAGGAATCCATTGGTCAGGAGCGCCGGCCGATGTCCTGGGTGGTCGGTGATCAGGGTGTTTACCGTGCCGACATGCCTTCGCAGAAAGAACAGCGCCGCGCCGAGCGCATCGCCGTGACCAATCTGCGCAGCCCCGACGAAGTGTGAGCCTGGGCTCGACTGAGCCCGCCTACTGACGCCGTTGACCGATAGCGACCGAGACCATGACTGCAGACAGCATTCTGTCCATACCGCCGTACAAGGCTGACGACCAAGATGTGGTCGTCGAACTGAATTCCCGTTTTGGCGCCGAGGCCTTTACCGCACAGAGCACCCGTACCGGCATGCCGGTGCTGTGGGTGGTCCGCGAGCGCCTGGTCGAGATACTGACCTTTCTGCGCAACCTGCCGCGTCCCTACGTCATGCTGTATGACCTGCATGGCGTCGACGAGCGTCTGCGCACCCAGCGTCGCGGTCTGCCGGATGCGGATTTCACCGTGTTCTATCACCTGATGTCGCTGGAGCGGAACAGCGACGTGATGATCAAGGTCGCTCTGTCCGAGCGTGACCTCAATCTACCCAGCGTCACCAGCATCTGGCCCAACGCCAACTGGTATGAGCGCGAAGTCTGGGACCTCTACGGCATCCACTTCAGCGGCCACCCGCACCTGACGCGGATCATGATGCCGCCGACCTGGGAAGGTCACCCGCTGCGCAAGGACTACCCGGCGCGCGCCACCGAGTTCGATCCGTTCAGCCTGACCCTGGCCAAGCAGCAGCTGGAAGAAGAAGCCGCGCGCTTCAAGCCGGAAGACTGGGGCATGAAGCGCGGCAGCGAGCATGAGGACTATATGTTCCTCAACCTCGGCCCCAACCACCCGTCGGCCCATGGTGCCTTCCGCATCATTCTGCAGCTCGACGGTGAAGAGATCGTCGATTGCGTACCGGAAATCGGTTACCACCACCGTGGTGCCGAGAAAATGGCCGAGCGCCAGTCTTGGCACAGCTTTATTCCCTACACCGACCGCATCGACTACCTCGGCGGGGTGATGAACAACCTGCCGTATGTGTTGGCGGTGGAAAAGCTCGCGGGCATCACCGTGCCGCAGCGGGTCGACGTGATTCGTATCATGCTGGCCGAGTTCTTCCGCATCACCAGTCACCTGCTGTTCCTCGGTACCTATATCCAGGACGTCGGCGCGATGACTCCGGTGTTCTTCACCTTCACCGACCGCCAGCGCGCCTACAAGGTGATCGAAGCCATCACTGGTTTCCGCCTGCACCCGGCCTGGTACCGCATTGGCGGTGTCGCCCATGACCTGCCGCGCGGCTGGGACAAACTGGTCAAGGAGTTCGTCGACTGGCTGCCCAAGCGCCTCGACGAATATGAGAAAGCTGCGCTGAAGAACAGCATTCTCAAGGCGCGGACCATCGGTGTGGCGCAGTACAACACCAAGGAAGCGCTGGAGTGGGGCACCACTGGCGCCGGTCTGCGCGCCACTGGCTGCGACTTCGACCTGCGCAAGGCGCGGCCGTATTCCGGCTACGAGAACTTCGAGTTCGAAGTGCCGCTGGCCGCCAATGGCGATGCCTACGACCGCTGCATGGTGCGCGTGGAAGAGATGCGCCAGAGCATCAAAATCATCGACCAGTGCCTGCGCAATATGCCGGAAGGCCCGTACAAGGCGGATCACCCGCTGACCACGCCGCCGCCTAAAGAGCGCACGCTGCAGCATATCGAAACCCTGATCACCCACTTCCTGCAGGTTTCCTGGGGCCCGGTCATGCCGGCCAACGAGAGCTTGCAGATGATCGAGGCGACCAAGGGCATCAACAGCTACTACCTGACCAGCGACGGCAGCACCATGAGTTACCGCACGCGCATTCGTACGCCGAGCTTCCCGCACCTGCAGCAGATCCCTTCGGTGATTCGCGGCAGCATGGTCGCCGACCTGATCGCGTACCTGGGCAGTATCGACTTCGTTATGGCTGACGTGGACCGCTGATATGAGCCAGACAACCCTGATTCAAACCGACCGTTTTGCTCTGAGCGAAACCGAGCGTGCGGCCATCGAACACGAAATGCACCATTACGAAGACCCGCGCGCGGCGTCCATCGAAGCCTTGAAAATCGTGCAGAAAGAGCGCGGCTGGGTGCCGGATGGTGCCGCCGATGCGATTGGCGAAATCCTCGGTATTCCCGCCAGCGATGTCGAAGGCGTAGCCACCTTCTATAGTCAGATTTTCCGTCAGCCGGTGGGCCGCCACATCATCCGTGTATGCGACAGCATGACCTGCTATGTCGGTGGCCATGAGTCGGTCGTCGCTGAGATGCAGAAACAGCTCGGTATCGGCCTCGGTCAGACCACCACCGACAACCGCTTTACCCTGCTGCCGGTGTGCTGCCTGGGCAACTGCGACAAGGCCCCGGCGCTGATGATCGATGACGACACCTTTGGCGACGTGCAACCAAGTGGCGTGGCTCAACTGCTGGAGGTCTACCAATGAATGGTATGAAAACGCTGACCTCCATCGGCCCGGCCAACCGCATCACCCGCAGTGAAGAGACTCATCCGCTGACCTGGCGCCTGCGTGACGACGCCCAGCCCGTATGGCTGGAGGAATACCAAGCGAAGAACGGCTACGCCGCCGCACGCAAAGCGCTGAGCGAAATGGCCCAGGCCGACATCGTGCAGACGGTGAAAGATTCCGGCCTCAAGGGCCGTGGCGGTGCCGGCTTCCCCACCGGGGTGAAGTGGGGCCTGATGCCGGCCGACGAATCCATGAACATCCGCTACCTGCTGTGCAACGCGGACGAGATGGAACCGAATACCTGGAAGGACCGCATGCTGATGGAGCAGCTGCCGCACTTGTTGGTGGAGGGCATGCTGATCAGTGCGCGTGCGCTGAAAGCCTATCGCGGCTACATCTTTCTGCGCGGCGAGTACGTCGATGCGGCGGCGAATCTGAATCGCGCCATCGAGGAAGCCAAGGCCGCCGGCCTGCTGGGCAAGAACATCCTCGGCAGCGGTTTCGATTTCGAACTGTTCGTGCACACCGGTGCCGGGCGCTATATCTGCGGTGAAGAAACCGCACTGATCAACTCCCTCGAAGGCCGCCGCGCCAACCCGCGTGCCAAGCCACCGTTCCCGGCAGCCGTCGGCGTGTGGGGCAAGCCGACCTGTGTAAACAACGTCGAAACCCTGTGCAACGTGCCGGCCATCGTCGGTAATGGCGTGGACTGGTACAAGAGCCTGGCCCGCCCCGAGAGTGAAGACCACGGCACCAAGCTGATGGGCTTCTCCGGCAAGGTTAAAAACCCCGGCCTGTGGGAACTGCCCTTCGGCATCAGCGCCCGCGAGCTGTTCGAGGACTACGCCGGCGGCATGCGCGATGGCTACACCCTCAAGTGCTGGCAACCCGGCGGTGCCGGTACCGGCTTTCTGCTGCCCGAGCACCTGGATGCGCTGATGTATGCCGGCGGAATCGGCAAGGTCGGTACGCGCATGGGCACTGGCCTGGCGCTGGCGGTGGACGACAGCATCAGCATGGTTTCGCTGTTGCGCAATATGGAAGAGTTCTTCGCTCGCGAATCCTGCGGCTGGTGTACGCCATGCCGCGATGGCCTGCCGTGGAGCGTGAAGATCCTCCGCGCCCTGGAGCGCAAGCAAGGCACGCAGCAGGACATCGACACGCTGCTCGGCCTGGTCAATTTCCTTGGCCCCGGCAAAACCTTCTGCGCTCACGCACCAGGTGCGGTTGAGCCGTTGGGCAGTGCGATCAAGTATTTCCGTTCGGAGTTCGAGGCTGGCGTGGCCAGCTCGGCGGCTCCGGCAACGACGGGGCAGTTCGTTCCCGCGTAAAAAATGGCGCTCTGGCGGCCACTGACCTGGCCCCGCAGCACAACGTGATTCCATTAGCCAAGCCCGCTTCGGTGGGCAAAGAAGAAACCTGAACCATGGCCACTATCCACGTAGACGGCAAAGATTTCGAAGTCGATGGGGCGGACAACCTGCTGCAGGCCTGTCTGTCCCTCGGTCTCGATATCCCTTACTTCTGCTGGCACCCGGCGCTCGGTAGCGTCGGCGCCTGCCGCCAGTGCGCGGTCAAGCAGTACACCGATGAAAACGATACGCGCGGTCGCATCGTCATGTCGTGCATGACGCCGGCCACCGACAACACCTGGATCAGCATCGACGATGAAGAATCCAAGGCGTTTCGCGCCAGCGTCGTCGAGTGGCTGATGACCAACCACCCGCACGACTGCCCGGTGTGCGAGGAGGGTGGCCATTGCCACCTGCAAGACATGACGGTGATGACCGGCCACAACCAGCGCCGTTATCGCTTTACCAAACGCACCCACCAGAACCAGCAGCTCGGCCCGTTTATCTCTCATGAGATGAACCGCTGCATCGCCTGCTACCGCTGCGTGCGTTACTACAAGGATTACGCCGGCGGTACTGACCTCGGTGTGTATGGCGCGCACGACAACGTGTACTTCGGCCGCGTCGAAGACGGCGTGCTGGAAAGCGAGTTCTCCGGCAACCTGGTCGAGGTTTGCCCGAC
Source organism: Pseudomonas sp. SG20056 (assembly GCF_031764535.1). Taxonomy (NCBI): domain Bacteria; kingdom Pseudomonadati; phylum Pseudomonadota; class Gammaproteobacteria; order Pseudomonadales; family Pseudomonadaceae; genus Pseudomonas; species Pseudomonas sp. SG20056. Next base: position 4,282,548 of record NZ_CP134499.1, on the reverse strand, counting down.
CGGTGTGTTTACCGACAAGACCCACTCCGAGCGCTACAACCGCAAGTGGGACATGCAGTTCGCCCCGAGCATCTGCCACGGCTGCGCCAGCGGCTGCAACACCAGTCCCGGCGAGCGTTATGGCGAACTGCGGCGCATCGAAAACCGCTTCAACGGTGATGTGAACCAGTATTTCCTCTGCGACCGTGGCCGTTTCGGTTACGGCTACGTCAACCGCACTGATCGCCCGCGTCAGCCGCTGCTGGTGAATAAAGACGGTGGCGAAAAGCTCGGCATCGATGCAGCGCTGGACAAGGCTGCCGAGCTGCTCAAGGGCAAACGCGTCATCGGCATTGGCTCGCCGCGCGCCAGCCTGGAAAGCAATTTTGCCCTGCGTGAGCTGGTCGGCGAGGCCAACTACTACTCCGGTATCGCTGCAGGCGAGCTGGAAAATATCCGCCTGATCCGCGACATCCTGCAGAGCGGCCCGCTGCCGGTGCCGACCCTGCGTGAAGTCGAGCTGCACGATGCGGTGTTTATCCTCGGTGAGGACCTGACCCAGACCGCTGCACGCATGGCCCTGGCCCTGCGTCAGGCGGTCAAAGGCAAGGCCACTGAAATCGCTGCGTCGATGAAGATTCAGGATTGGCACATGGCTGCCGTGCAGAACGTTGCACAGGACGCGCTGAACCCGCTGTTTATCGCCAGCGTCACCGCGACCCGCCTGGATGATGTGGCTGAAGCCTGCGTGCATGCGGCCCCGGCGGACCTGGCGCGTATCGGTTTTGCCGTGGCCCATGCCATCGACCCGAGTGCCCCGGCAGTAAGCGGTTTGGATGCCGATGCCGCTGAGCTGGTGCAATTGATTGCCGAAGCGCTGCTTGAAGCCAAGCGTCCGCTGATCGTCTCCGGCGCCTCGCTGGGCGAGAAGAGCCTGATCGAGGCCGCAGCGAATATTGCCAGCGCGCTGAAGAATCGCGAAAAGAACGCCTCCATCAGCCTGGTAGTACCGGAAGCCAACAGCATGGGCCTGGCCCTGCTGGGCGGCGAGTCTGTCGATGCTGCGCTGCAAGCGCTGACGACTGGCCAGGCCGATGCTGTGATCGTGCTGGAGAACGACCTGTACCGAAGAGCCGCTGCAGCTCAGGTTGATGCCGCATTGGCAGCGGCCAAGTTGGTGATCGTCGCTGACCATCAGCACACCGCCACCAGCGAAAAAGCCCACCTGCTGCTGCCAGTGGCCAGCTTCGCCGAAGGCGATGGCACCCTGGTCAGTTTTGAAGGCCGCGCCCAGCGCTTCTTCCAGGTGTTCGAACCGAGCTACTACGACGCCAACATCCTGATTCGTGAAGGCTGGCGCTGGCTGCATGCGCTGCACAGCACCCTGCAGGGCAAGCCGCTCGACTGGACCCAGCTGGATGCAGTGACCACGGCTGTTGCTGCGAGCAACCGTGAGTTGGCACGCATCGTCGACGCGGCCCCTAAGGCCTCGTTCCGTATCAAGGGTCTCAAGCTGGCCCGTGAACCGCACCGTTACAGCGGTCGCACCGCCATGCGCGCCAATATCAGCGTGCACGAGCCGCGTCAGCCGCAGGACCAGGACTCGGCCTTTGCCTTCTCCATGGAAGGCTATGCCGGCAGCAAGGAAGATCGTCAGCAGATTCCATTCGCCTGGTCGCCAGGTTGGAACTCGCCGCAAGCCTGGAACAAGTTTCAGGACGAAGTCGGCGGCCATTTGCGCGCTGGTGACCCCGGTGTGCGTCTGCTGGAAGCCAAAGGCGTGGCATTGCCCTGGTTCAGCGTACCGGCGGCTTTCAACCCGGCGTCGGGCACCTTGCAGGCCGTGGCCTTGCATCACCTGTTCGGCAGCGAGGAAACCTCGGCCGGCGCCGCGCCGCTGCAAGAGCGCATTCCCGCGCCTTATGCGCTGCTGGCCAAGGCCGAAGCGGATCGTCTGGGGGTAAGTGACGGCGCGCTGCTCAGCCTGGCCGTCGCTGGGCAGACCCTGCGCCTGCCATTGCAGATCACCGAAGAGCTGGCCATCGGTGTCGTTGGCTTGCCGGTGGGCCTGGCAGGTATCCCGGCGCAAATCGCCGGTGCCGTGGTCACCCGCGTTGAGGAGGCCGCGCAATGAGCTGGCTGACGCCTGATGTGCTGGATGTGCTGATCGCCGTACTCAAGGCCATCGTGATTCTGCTGGTGGTGGTGATCTGCGGCGCGCTGCTGAGTTTTGTCGAGCGCCGTCTGCTGGGCTGGTGGCAGGACCGTTACGGCCCCAACCGGGTCGGGCCGTTCGGCATGTTTCAGATCGCCGCCGACATGATCAAGATGTTCTTCAAGGAGGACTGGACGCCGCCGTTCGCCGACAAGTTCATCTTTATCCTGGCGCCGATGATTGCGTTCTCGGCCATGCTGATCGCTTTTGCAATCATCCCGATCACCCCGACCTGGGGCGTGGCGGACCTGAACATCGGCATTCTGTTCTTCTTCGCCATGGCCGGTTTGTCGGTGTATGCGGTGCTGTTTGCCGGCTGGGCCAGTAACAACAAGTTCGCCCTGCTCGGTGCGCTGCGTGCTTCGGCGCAGACGGTGTCCTACGAGGTGTTTCTGGCGTTGGCGCTGATGGGCGTGGTGGCGCAGGTTGGCTCGTTCAACATGCGCGATATCGTCGATTACCAGGCCGAGAACCTGTGGTTCATCATCCCGCAGTTCTTCGGCTTCTGTACCTTCTTTATCGCTGCCGTCGCCGTGACCCACCGTCACCCGTTCGACCAGCCGGAAGCGGAGCAGGAGCTGGCTGACGGTTACCACATCGAATATGCCGGGATGAAATGGGGCATGTTCTTCGTCGGCGAATACGTGGCCATCGTCACGGTGTCGGCGTTACTGGTGACGCTGTTCTTCGGTGGCTGGCACGGCCCGTTCGGCCTCCTGCCGCAGATCCCGTTCTTCTGGTTCGCCCTGAAAACCTGCTTCTTCATCATGATCTTCATCCTGTTGCGCGCTTCGATTCCGCGCCCTCGGTATGACCAGGTCATGGCCTTCAGCTGGAAGTTCTGCCTGCCGCTGACCCTGATCAACCTGCTGGTGACCGGCGCATTCGTGCTGGCCGCGGCCCAGTAAGGAGAACCACAGAATGTTCAAATACATACGGGATGTGGTGCACGGCACCTACACCCAACTGCGCAGCATGGTCATGGTCTTCAGCCATGGCTTTCGCAAGCGCGATACCCTGCAATACCCGGAAGAAGCCGTGTACCTGCCGCCGCGCTACCGTGGCCGCATCGTCCTGACTCGCGACCCCGACGGCGAAGAGCGCTGCGTGGCCTGCAACCTCTGTGCAGTAGCCTGCCCGGTGGGCTGCATCTCGCTGCAGAAGGCGGAAACTCCGGATGGCCGCTGGTATCCGGATTTTTTCCGCATCAACTTCTCGCGCTGCATCTTCTGCGGTCTGTGCGAAGAAGCCTGCCCGACCACGGCGATCCAGCTCACCCCGGATTTCGAGATGGGCGAGTTCAAGCGCCAGGACCTGGTGTACGAGAAGGAAGACCTGCTGATCAGCGGCCCGGGCAAGAACCCGGACTACAACTTCTACCGCGTCGCCGGTATGGCCATTGCCGGCAAGCCGAAAGGCGCCGCACAAAACGAAGCCGAGCCCATCAACGTCAAAGGCCTGCTGCCCTAAGGAGTCCGTTTAATGCCTGCTGCGCTTGCTGAAACTGCGTTGAAAACAGACTCGGAATGCTCATGTACAAAAGTACACTCCGCTTCCTCGCCTGTTTTCGCCTTGTCTCAGCTGCGCTCGCGACGGCCTAAACAGACTCCTACGGAGATATAGAGGATCTATATGGAATTCGCGTTCTACTTCGCCGCCGGTGTGGCGGTGGCATCGACGGTGGGGGTGATTACCAACACCAACCCGGTGCATGCCTTGCTCTACCTCATCGTCTCGCTGCTGGCGGTGGCGATGACTTTCTTCGCCCTCGGCGCGCCCTTTGCCGGTGCCCTGGAGATCATCGTCTACGCCGGCGCGATCATGGTGCTGTTCGTCTTTGTGGTGATGATGCTCAACCTCGGCCCAGCGGCGGTCGAGCAGGAGCGGCAGTGGCTGAGGCCCGGCATCTGGTTCGGCCCGGCGTTGCTTTCGGCGCTGCTGCTGGGTCAGCTGCTGTATGTGTTGTTCGAGTCGCCCAGTGGCGCGGCGTTGGGTTTGCAGACCGTTGATGCCAAGGCTGTCGGTATAGCGCTGTATGGGCCTTATCTGCTGGTGGTGGAGCTGGCCTCGATGCTGCTGCTCGGCGCATTGGTCGCGGCTTATCACCTCGGCCGTCACGATGCCAAGGAGCCAACCGCATGAATGCGATTCCCATGGAGCACGGCCTGGCACTGGCCGGCGTGCTGTTCAGCTTGGGCCTGATCGGCCTGATGGTGCGGCGCAACATCCTCTTCGTGCTGATGAGCCTGGAGGTGATGATGAACGCCACCGCTCTGGCCTTTATCGTGGCCGGCAGCCGTTGGGCTCAGCCTGACGGCCAGGTGATGTTTATCCTGGTGATCACCTTGGCGGCCGCCGAAGCCAGTATTGGCCTGGCGATCCTGTTGCAGCTGTATCGCCGCTTCAACACCCTCGATGTCGACGCTGCCAGCGAGATGCGCGGATGAACCTTCTATTCCTGACCTGTGTATTTCCGCTGCTGGGCTGGTTTCTCCTGGCCTTTTCGCGCGGGCGTTTCTCGGAAAACCTCGCGGCGCTGATTGGCGTGGGCTCGGTGGGCCTGTCTGCCTTGACCGCAGCCTGGGTGATCGTGCAGTTCAACCTCAATCCGCCGGAAAATGGCGTATTCACCCAGGTGCTGTGGCAGTGGATGAGCGTGGCCGGTTTCGCGCCGAGCTTCACCCTCTACCTGGATGGCCTGTCCGTGACCATGCTCGGCGTGGTGACGGGTGTGGGCTTTCTGATCCACCTGTTTGCCAGCTGGTACATGCGCGGTGAAGAGGGCTACTCGCGTTTCTTCGCCTACACCAACCTGTTTATCTTCAGCATGTTGCTGCTGGTGCTGGGCGATAACCTGTTGCTGCTGTATTTCGGTTGGGAAGGTGTAGGGCTGTGCTCCTACTTGCTGATCGGCTTCTACTTCAAACACACGCCGAACGGCAATGCAGCGCTGAAGGCCTTTATCGTCACCCGTATCGGTGATGTGTTTATGGCCATCGGCCTGTTCATCCTGTTCCTGCACCTGGGCACCCTGAATATTCAGGAGCTGATGGCGCTGGCACCGCAGAAGTACGTTGAAGGTGACAGCTGGCTGTGGATCGCCACGCTGATGCTGCTTGGCGGTGCGGTGGGTAAATCCGCTCAGCTGCCGCTGCAAACCTGGCTGGCGGATGCGATGGCCGGCCCGACCCCAGTCTCCGCACTGATCCACGCGGCGACTATGGTGACGGCGGGTGTTTACCTGATCGCCCGTACCCATGGCCTGTTCCTGCTGACCCCGGACATCCTCGAGCTGGTCGGTATCGTCGGCGGTGTGACCCTGGTGCTGGCCGGTTTCGCCGCCCTGGTGCAGACCGACATCAAGCGCATCCTCGCCTACTCGACCATGAGCCAGATCGGTTACATGTTCCTCGCCCTCGGCGTGGGTGCCTGGGATGCGGCGATCTTCCACCTGATGACCCACGCCTTCTTCAAGGCCCTGCTATTCCTCGCCTCCGGTGCGGTGATCAACGCCTGCCACCATGAGCAGAACATCTTCAAGATGGGCGGCCTGTGGAAGAAATTGCCGTTGGCTTACGCCAGCTTTATCGTCGGTGGCGCGGCGCTGGCGGCGTTGCCGCTGATCACCGCCGGTTTCTACTCCAAGGATGAAATCCTCTGGGAAGCCTTTGCCAGCGGTCATCAGTGGCTGCTCTACGCCGGCCTGGCGGGCGCCTTCCTGACCTCGATCTACACCTTCCGCCTGATCTTTATCGCCTTCCATGGCGAGCAGAAGACCGAAGCCCATGCCGGCCATGGCGTGGCTCACTGGCTGCCGCTGGTGACGCTGATCGTGCTGTCGACCTTCATCGGTGCGCTGATCAGCCCGCCGCTGGCCGGTGTGCTGCCGCAAAGCGTTGGCCATGCTGGCGGTGAGGCCAAGCACAGCCTGGAAATCGTCTCCGGGGCCATCGCCATCATCGGCATCGTCTTGGCCGCGCTGTTGTTCCTCGGCAAGCGCAGTTTCGCCACGGCGGTGGCGCAGAGTGCACCGGGGCGCTTCCTGTCGGCCTGGTGGTTCGCCGCCTGGGGCTTCGACTGGCTCTACGACAAGCTGTTTGTGCAGCCGTACCTACTGCTTTGCCGGCTGCTCGGGCGTGATCCGATTGACCGCAGCATTGGCCTGATTCCTCGTCTGGCGCGAGGCGGCAACGCCTTGCTGGCCAGTAGTGAGACTGGCCAGGTGCGCTGGTATGCCACTTCGATTGCCGGGGGTGCCGTGCTGGTGCTCGCCGTCCTCCTGTTTCTGAATTAAGGAAAACAGCCTGATGATTCTGCCCTGGCTAATCCTGATCCCCTTTATTGGCGGCCTGCTGTGCTGGCAGTGCGAGCGTTTCGGCAACACCCTGCCACGCTGGATTGCCCTGCTGACCATGGGCCTGCTGTTCGATCTTGGCCTGTGGCTGTGGGCCACCGGCGACTTCAGCCTGGCTCCGGCCCCGGGCGCTGCGCCGCAGTGGGCGGCGGAGTTCCAAGTGCCATGGATCGAGCGGTTTGGCATCAGCATTCACCTGGCGCTGGACGGCCTGTCGGTGTTGATGATCAGCCTCACCGGTCTGCTCGGTGTGCTCTCGGTACTCTGCTCGTGGAACGAGATCCAGAACCGTGTTGGCTTCTTCCACCTCAACCTGATGTGGATTCTCGGCGGCGTGGTTGGTGTGTTCCTCGCGGTCGACCTGTTCCTGTTCTTCTTCTTCTGGGAAATGATGCTGGTGCCGATGTATTTCCTCATCGCGCTCTGGGGTCATAGCGGCAGTGATGGCAAGACCCGCATCACCGCCGCCACCAAGTTCTTTATCTTCACCCAGGCTAGCGGCCTGATCATGCTGCTGGCGATCCTCGGTCTGGTGTTCGTGCACTTCGAGCAGACCGGCGTGCTGACCTTCAACTACGCCGATCTGCTGAAAACCGAGCTGGCACCGGGCACTGAGTACATCCTCATGCTCGGCTTCTTTATCGCCTTCGCGGTGAAGTTTCCAGTAGTGCCGTTCCACTCCTGGCTGCCCGATGCCCACGCCCAGGCACCAACCGCCGGCTCCGTGGACCTGGCCGGTATCCTGCTGAAAACTGCAGCCTACGGCCTGATGCGCTTTGCCCTGCCATTGTTCCCCAATGCCTCGGCGGAGTTTGCGCCAATCGCCCAGTGGCTCGGCGTGTTTGCCATCATCTACGGCGCGTTGCTGTCGTTTGCGCAGACCGATATCAAGCGCTTGGTGGCCTACTCCAGCGTTTCGCACATGGGCTTTGTGCTGATCGCCATCTACTCGGCCAGCGAGATCGCCCTGCAGGGCGCGGTGGTGCAGATGATGGCCCACGGCCTGTCCGCTGCGGCACTGTTTATCCTCTGCGGCCAGCTGTATGAGCGTCTGCACACTCGCGACATGCGCGAAATGGGCGGTATCTGGGCACGCATGCCCTGGCTGCCGGCGATCAGCCTGTTCTTCGCTGCTGCGGCCCTGGGCTTGCCGGGCACCGGCAACTTCGTGGGTGAGTTCCTGATTCTGATCGGCAGCTTCCAGAGCGCGCCGTGGGTCACCGTGCTGGCCGCCACTGGCCTGGTGTTTGGCTCGGTCTACTCGCTGATCATGATTCACCGTGCCTATTTCGGCCCAGCCAAGGCAGAGACTGCCTTGCCAGGCCTGCAGTTGCGCGAGCTGAGCATGGTGCTGGGCCTGGCTGTGCTGCTGATCCTGCTCGGCGTCTACCCGCAGCCGGTGCTCGACACCTCTGCCGCCAGCATGCAAGGCGTGCAGCAATGGCTGGGCGGTGCCTTCAATCAACTTGCCTCGGCCCGGTAGACTTATGGAACATCACGCTGTGGAATTCACGAATCAACACTTTATCGCGCTGCTGCCGCTGCTGATCACCAGTGCCACCATCGTGCTGGTGATGCTGGCGATTGCCTGGAAGCGCAATCACGCCATGACCTTCGGCCTCTCGGTGCTGGGCCTCAACCTGGCCCTGCTGTCGCTGTTGCCGGCTCTGGACGTGACGCCCATCGAGGTCACGCCGTTGTTGCTGGTGGATAAATTCGCCTGCTACTACATGGCCCTGGTGCTGGCGGCGACCCTGGCCTGTGTGACGCTGATTCACGCCTACCTGGGCGGTGAGTCCGGCAAGGGCTATCCAGGCAACCGTGAAGAGCTGTACCTGCTGATGCTGCTGTCCGCCGCTGGCGGTCTGGTGCTGGTCAGTGCGCAGCATTTGGCGGGCCTGTTCATCGGCCTGGAACTGCTGTCGGTGCCGACCTACGGCATGATCGCCTACGCCTTCTTCAACAAGCGTTCGCTGGAAGCCGGCATCAAGTACATGGTGCTGTCCGCCGCCGGTTCGGCATTTCTGCTGTTCGGCATGGCGCTGCTGTATGCCGAGTCGGGCAACCTGACCTTCGCCGGTATCGGTGCCAAGCTGGCCGCCGATGGTTTGCCGAGCATGCTGGCGCAGATTGGCATGGGCATGATGTTGATCGGTCTGGCGTTCAAACTGTCGCTGGTGCCGTTCCACCTGTGGACCCCGGACGTCTATGAAGGCGCCCCTGCGCCAGTGGCCGCCTTCCTCGCTACAGCCAGCAAAGTGGCGGTGTTTGCCGTGCTGCTGCGCCTGTATCAGGTATCGCCAGCGGCTGCCGGCGGCTGGCTGAATGACCTGCTGACGCTGATCGCCATCGCCTCGATCCTCTTCGGCAACCTGCTGGCACTGCTGCAGAACAACCTCAAGCGTCTGCTCGGTTATTCCTCCATCGCCCACTTCGGTTACCTGTTGGTGGCGCTGATCGCCAGCAAGGGCCTGGCCGTGGAAGCCGTGGGCGTGTACCTGGCCACCTATGTGCTGACCAGCCTGGGGGCGTTTGGCGTGATTACCTTGATGTCGACGCCCTACAGCGGCCGTGATGCCGATGCCCTGTATGAATACCGTGGGCTGTTCTGGCGCCGTCCGTACCTGACTGCTGTGCTCACCGTGATGATGCTGTCGCTGGCTGGCATTCCGCTGACAGCCGGGTTTATCGGTAAGTTCTACGTGGTCGCCGCGGGCGTGCAATCGCAGCAGTGGTGGCTGCTCGCCGCCCTGGTAATCGGCAGCGCTATCGGCGTGTTCTATTACCTGCGGGTGATGGTCACCCTGTTTATGGTGGAGCCGAACCTGCGCCGTCACGATGCGCCGTTCAACTGGGCGCAGCGTGCCGGCGGCATCATGCTGTTGTTTGTCGCCGTGCTGGCATTCTTCCTCGGTGTGTATCCGCAGCCGCTGCTCGAGCTGGTGCAACAGGCCAGCTTGGTGGCACTGTTGCCCTGATAAGCAACAGACCCTAAGGAATACGCAACGATGAGTAAGACACTGATGATTGCCGGCTGTGGTGATGTCGGCAGCCGTCTGGGTCAGCAGCTGAACGCTGCGGGCTGGACGGTGTACGGCCTGCGCCGCAGCGTGGCGTTGTTGCCACAGGACATTCGCCCTGTTGCCGGTGATCTGCATGCCGATGCCTGCCCGGCCGCCTGGCCGAGCGAACCGCTGGATTACCTGGTGTATTGCGCGGCCGCCACCGAGCACGATGAGGCCGGCTATCGCGCCGCTTATGTCGACGGTCTGCGCCGCGTGCTCGATTGGCTGGCGCAACGGGGCCAACGGCCCGAGCGCCTGCTGTTTGTCTCCAGCAGCGGCGTGTATGGCCAGCAGCTTGGCGAGTGGGTGGATGAAAACTCGCCCGCTGAGGCCGATAGCTACTCCGGACGTATCATGCGTGAGGCCGAGCAGCTGGCGTTAAATAGCGGGCTGCCCGCCAGCCTGGTGCGCCTTACCGGCATCTATGGCCCAGGCCGCGAATGGTTGCTCAAGCAGGTGCGCCAGGGTTATCAGGTAGTCAGCGAGCCGCCGTTGTACGGCAACCGTATCCATGTCGATGACGCGGCGGGGCTACTGGCCTATCTGTTGCAGGCCGATGCCCGTGGTGTGGCGCTGGATAACTGCTATATCGGCGTCGATGATCAGCCAGCGCCGCTGCACGAGGTGGTGGCCTGGTTGCGCGAGCAGCTGAATGTTAGCCATTGGTCCGAGCAATCGACGGTGCGCCGCTCCGGCAGCAAACGTTGCACTAACGCCCGCGCTCGTGCCCTAGGCTGGGCGCCGCAGTACCCGAGCTACCGCGAGGGTTACCGGGCGATTCTGCAGCAGCTGTAGCTTGGCGTTTTGCGCGGGTTTAGCGTTTGACCAACAGCCAGCGCTGCTGGCCTTTGTAGTAGTTGGGCATTTCATCGATCTGTGAGCGATTGAGCGCTTCAAAGACGCGCAACTGATCGCCGTCACGCTCGAACAGCCAGCTCTGCCCCTGGTCGCCCAGCTGCAGCCAGAGGCTGTCGAACTCGCCGCTCATGGCCGCACAGTCACCTGCCAGACACAACGCATAACGTTCCGCGCCTGGCAGCCCCTGCAGGCTGCCATCGGCCTGAAACAGCACCAGGCCGCCTTCGCCCAGGCCTTCCTTGATCAGCCAGGTGCCACCCAGATAAGCGCGGTATAACGCCTGTTCGAAGCTGCTTCCCGGTGGAGCGAGCGGGCCTGGCGCGGCAGGTGCGCGGACAAAGCGTTGCTCCGGCCAGGTATCACTTTGCGCTTGAATCAGCTCATTGCCGCTGAGGCTCAGGTTTTCCTGGAAATCACCGTAGAACTGCACGCGCAGTTGGCCATCGGCCTGGCGCTCGAAGCTGCCTTCACCGCGCTCGAAACCATTGCTGAAGCTGGCCAGCTGGCGCTGGTTGTCGAGTTGCCATTCCAGATTGGGACCGTAGGCCAGCAGGGCTTCGCGCAGATTGCCGCTTTCGACGGCGGCTTCAATGGCGGCCTGGTTGATCCAGGTGCCGCTTGGGTCTTGCGGTGTGCTGGCGCAACCGCTGAGCAGGACGCCGGTGAGCAGGGCAACAAACAGGCAACGCATGCGGCGTCCTCAAGAGAGAAGGGCGGGACCGCGGCCCCGCCGAGGGGCTTATTCGAGAACCAGAATAGCGTCCATTTCTACCTGCGAGCCACGTGGCAGGGCTGCTACGCCGATGGCGGCACGGGCCGGGTAGGGTTGCTCGAAGTAACGGCCCATGACTTCATTGACCTTGGCGAAGTGCGACAGGTCAGTGAGGAAGATGTTCAGCTTGACGATGTCCTTGAACGAACCGCCAGCGGCTTCGGCCACGGCCTTGAGGTTCTCGAATACCTGCACGGTCTGGGCTTCGAATCCTTCCACCAGCTCCATGGTTTTCGGGTCCAGCGGGATCTGCCCGGACATGTACACGGTGTTGCCCGCCTTGATCGCCTGGGAATAGGTGCCGATTGCGGCCGGGGCCTTGTCGCTGGTGATAACGCTTTTGCTCATGGGAACTCCTGTAAAACTGAGTGGAGGAACACTGCAGCGCACATCGGCGCACTGCCAGTTAGATTGCCTAGGTTGGGTGAAAGCCACAGCGGCTGTCAAAGTACAGCTGGTGGCTGATTGCGCTGTTCAATTTTGAAGTTGGCCGATCAGGCGCGCGCGCGGGTGATGCGGATTACCCCGGTCAGGGCGCGCAGCTTCTTGATCACGCGGGCCAGGTGCACACGGTCATGCACGCTGACCACCAGCTGCACGACGCTGATGCGGCCATCGCGCTCGTCCATGCTGATTTTCTCGATGTTGCCGTCGGCGGCATTCACGCTGCCGGCCAGCAGGGCGATCAGACCGCGCTGGTGCTCCAGCTCGACACGCAGTTCGACATTGAACTCGCCGGTAACGTCCTTGGCCCAGGAAAGCTGAATGCATTTTTCCGGGTTGTGGCGAATTTCGCCGATGTTCTTGCAGCTTTCCAGGTGCACCACCATGCCTTTGCCGGCGGACAGGTGGCCGACAATCGGGTCGCCTGGAATTGGCGTGCAGCACTTGGCGTAGCTCAGCACCAGGCCCTCAGTGCCGCGAATCGCCAGCGGCCCTTCGCTGCTCGGCAGCGCTTCGTTGCTGTCACTGAGTAGGCGGCGCGCCACTACATAGGCCATGCGGTTGCCCAGGCCGATGTCTTCCAGCAGGTCTTCGATGACGTCCTGATGGTATTCGGCGAGCACCGCCTGCACCCGCTCGGGCGAGAGCTTGTCGACGCGGCTGTCGAAACCGGCCAGCACCTTGTTCAGCAGGCGTTCGCCAAGGCTGATGGATTCCGAGCGGCGCTGCAGTTTCAGGGCGTGACGAATATGCGTGCGGGCCTTGCCGGTAACCACGAAGCTCAGCCAGGCCGGGTTTGGTCGTGCACCAGGCGCGGTGACGATTTCCACCGTCGAGCCACTTTCCAGGGCTTGCGACAGCGGCGCCAGGCGGCGGTTGATGCGACAGGCGATGCAGGTGTTACCGACGTCGGTGTGCACCGCGTATGCGAAGTCGACCGCCGTGGAGCCTTTCGGCAGCTCCATGATGCGGCCCTTGGGCGTGAACACGTAGACCTCGTCGGGGAACAGGTCGATCTTCACGCTTTCGATAAATTCCAGCGAGTTGCCGGCGCGTTGCTGCATCTCCAGCACGCCCTTGACCCACTGCCGCGCACGGGCGTGGCTGCCCTTGGGCTGGTCTTCCTCGTTGGATTTGTACAGCCAGTGCGCGGCAATGCCGTTGTTGGCCAGTTCTTCCATCTCGCGGGTACGGATCTGGATCTCGATCGGTACGCCGTGCATGCCGAAGAGCGTGGTGTGCAGCGACTGGTAGCCGTTGGCCTTGGGGATTGCGATGTAATCCTTGAAGCGGCCGGGCAGGGGTTTGTACAGGTTATGCACGGCGCCGAGCACGCGGTAACAGGTGTCGACCTTGTCGACGACGATGCGGAAGGCGTAGACGTCCATGATTTCGTTGAACGCCCGGCGCTTGCCACGCATCTTCTGGTAGATGCCGTAGAGGTGCTTCTCGCGGCCCATCACCTCGCCTTCCATGCCTTCGCGGGCCAGGCAGTGGGTGATCGACTCTTCGATCTTGTTGACGATTTCCTTGCGGTTGCCCCGAGCCCGCTTGACCGCTGTGCGGATGCGCTCGGAGCGCATCGGGTGCATGGCCTTGAAGCCTAGGTCTTCGAACTCGATGCGCATGCTGTGCATGCCCAGGCGATTGGCAATCGGTGCGTAGATTTCCAGGGTTTCTTTGGCGATGCGCCGGCGTTTTTCGCCGGACAGCACTTCCAGGGTGCGCATGTTGTGCAGACGGTCGGCCAGTTTGACCAGGATCACTCGGATGTCGCGGGCCATGGCCATGGCCATCTTCTGGAAATTCTCGGCCTGGGCTTCGGCCTTGGTCTCGAAGTTCATCTGGGTCAGCTTGCTGACCCCATCAACCAGTTCTGCCACGGATTCGCCGAACTGCGCGTCCAGGGCTTCTTTGGCAATACCGGTGTCTTCGATCACGTCATGCAGCATCGCGGCCATCAGGCTCTGATGGTCCATGTGCATGTCTGCCAGGATGCTCGCCACTGCCAGGGGATGGGTGACGTAAGCTTCGCCGCTGCGGCGGCGTTGGCCGTCGTGGGCTTGTTCGGCGTAGAAATAAGCGCGGCGAACCAGGTTGACCTGGTCGCCGTCGAGGTAGGTCGAAAGTCTGTCGGCGAGGGCGTCTATGCTCGGCATGGGCGTTCCCCTTGCCGATTCAGATGACCCTGCGCCTGACGACGTCGACCCGGCATAGGCTTACAGAGGCTCGTTAGCCTCTTCCTCGAATGCAGCAAACAGTGGTTCTTCTTCGACGATATCGTCTTGCGCGATGACGTCGTAGCTCATCAGGCCAGCGGCGATTTCGCGCAGCGCGACTACGGTCGGCTTGTCATTTTCCCAAGCCAGCTTCGGCTCTTTGCCACCGGTAGCCAGTTGGCGCGAGCGCTTGGTAGCGAGCATGACCAGCTCGAAGCGGTTATCAACGTGATCCAGGCAATCTTCGACGGTAACGCGGGCCATGGTGTTCCTCGTAGCAAATGCGTAATAGAGCTGGGCCCAAATGGGCGAGCGGACTGGATAGTCTAAAAAATCACCAGCATTAAGGGAAGCTTTGATTTGCCGCAGCGCGATAAGTCAGACCAGTAACTCGCTGAGCAAACCGCTGTGGCGTTGCTGTTGCGGGCCTTGCAGCAGTTGATTGGCGCGGAAAATCGCCTTCAGATCGCTCAGAGCGTGGGCGAAGTCATCGTTGATCAGCAGGTAGTCGTATTCGACGTAGTGGCTCATCTCGCTGACGGCTTCACGCATGCGTCGCTCGATGATCTCGCCGCTGTCCTGGCCGCGATTGGTCAGGCGATGGCGCAGCGCTTCCTGGGTCGGCGGCAGAATAAAGATGGATTTGGCTTCCGGCATCAGCCGGCGGACCTGCTGCGCGCCTTGCCAGTCGATCTCCAGAATCAGGTCGAAGCCGTCGCGCAGGGTCTGTTTGACCCATTCCTGCGAGGTGCCATAGAGGTTGCCGAAGACTTCCGCGTGCTCAAGGAACTCGGTCTTGTCGAGCATGGCGTGGAACTGCTCGCGGCTGACGAAGTGGTAGTTCACCCCATCCACTTCGCCCGGACGCATGGCGCGGGTGGTGTGCGATACGGACACGCGAATCTGCGCCTCGCTGTCGATCAGCGCCTTGACCAGGCTGGTCTTGCCCGCGCCGGACGGGGCGGAAATGATGTAAAGGGTGCCGGTGGTTATGCTCATGGATCAATCCTGGAACGCGTTGTTCAGAGAGTAGCAGTGGCGGTCGGGCTTATTCGATGTTCTGCACTTGTTCGCGCATCTGCTCGATCAGCACTTTGAGGTTTACCGCCGCCTGGGTGCTGCGGGTGTCGAAGGCCTTGGAGCCGAGGGTGTTGGCTTCACGATTGAGTTCCTGCATCAGGAAGTCCAGGCGCCGGCCGGCTTGCCCGCCGGTTTTCAGTACGCGTCGCACTTCGCTGACATGGGTGCTGAGACGGTCCAGTTCTTCGGCGACATCGCTTTTTTGCGCCAGGATCACCAGCTCTTGTTCCAGGCGCTGCGGGTCCAGCTCGGCCTGCATCTCGGCGCAGCGGTCGAGAATCTTCTGGCGTTGTCCGGCAAGCATCTGCGGCACCAGTTCGCGGAGGGCGACTACTTGTTCAAGAATGCTGTCCAGGCGCTCATTGAGCAGTTTGGCCAGTTCGCTGCCTTCGCGTTCGCGGCCGTTCTTCAGTTCGTTCAACGCCTCAGTGAACAGCGCCAGTGCACTCTGGTTGAGGGCTTGTGGGTCGGCAGCATTGGCCACCAGTACGCCTGGCCAGCCGAGCACTTCCAATGGGTTGAGTGCGGCAGGTTGCTTGATCAAACCGGCTACGCTTTCGGCGGCGGCGACCAGTTGGGCGGCGCGTTCAAGGTCCACTTGCAGGGCTTTGCCGGCATTGTCGTCGCTAAAACGCAGGGTGCATTCGACTTTGCCGCGCGACAGGCCGTTACGCAGCGCTTCGCGCACCGCGCCTTCGAGGTCGCGGAAGCTTTCCGGCAGGCGCAGATGAGGTTCCAGATAGCGATGGTTGACCGAGCGCAGCTCCCAGCTCAGGGTGCCATTGGCACCGGCCTGCTCGGCGCGGGCGAAGGCTGTCATGCTGTGGATCATGGGTGAACCTCGCGAAAAGTCGGAACGAAAGGCGCAGGATTGTAGCGCAGTGCGTCGGCCGCTCCCAATTCGGCGCACCCGCTACGGGCTTACGGCCCTATAATGCCGAGCAGATTTTTTATTCAGAGCAGGAATTCCTAGATGAAACGTCCAAGTGGCCGCGCCGCCGATCAGTTGCGCTCGATTCGCATCACCCGCAACTACACCAAGCATGCCGAGGGTTCGGTGCTGGTGGAATTTGGCGATACCAAAGTGATTTGCACGGTCAGTGTCGAGTCTGGCGTTCCGCGCTTTCTCAAAGGCCAAGGCCAGGGTTGGTTGACCGCCGAGTACGGCATGCTGCCGCGCGCCACTGGCGACCGTAACCAGCGTGAAGCCAGCCGTGGCAAGCAGGGCGGCCGCACCCTGGAAATCCAGCGTCTGATCGGCCGTTCGCTGCGCGCCGCGCTGGATATGTCGAAGCTCGGTGAGAACACTTTGTACGTCGACTGCGATGTGATCCAGGCGGATGGCGGCACGCGCACCGCATCTATCACCGGCGCCATGGTGGCGGTGATTGATGCGCTTAAAGTGATCAAGAAGCGTGGCGGCCTGAAAGGCGGCGATCCGCTCAAGCAGATGATTGCCGCGGTATCGGTGGGGATGTATCAGGGCGAGCCAGTGCTCGATCTGGATTATCTGGAAGATTCCGCAGCGGAAACCGACCTCAACGTGGTGATGACCAGCACTGGCGGCTTTATCGAAGTGCAGGGCACCGCCGAAGGCGCTCCGTTCCAGCCGGCCGAGCTGAATGCCATGTTGGCGTTGGCGCAGAAAGGCATGACTGAGCTGTTCGAGCTGCAGCAAGCGGCTCTGGCTGACTGATTGAGCTGTACTACAAGTCCATCAAGCAAGGAGATGCACCATGAGCGACGAGTCCCAAGCGCCACAGCCGGTTCCCGGCCCTGAAGCCCGCCAGTGGGCGATGTTCTGCCACTTTGCTGCCTTTCTTGGGTTGGTGATTCCCTTTGGCAACCTGCTTGGGCCGTTGATCGTATGGCAGATCAAGAAGGACCTTGACCCGTTCGTCGATGCGCAGGGCAAGGAAGCGCTGAATTTCCAGATCAGCGTGGCTCTGGCTGCGCTGCTGTGTTTCCTGCTGATGGTGGTGGTGATCGGTTTCCCGCTGTTGGTGTTGGTCAGCATTGCGGCGCTGGTGCTGACGGTCATTGCCGGGATCAAGGCCAATGAAGGCCAGGCTTACCGTTATCCCTTTGCTTGGCGCTTGGTGAAATAAGCGTTATGCAGACAACAAAAAATCGCCGGGAGCGATTTTTAACGTCGCATAGCGACGGCCCGTAGGGTGGTGGCCAGGGATGGCACAGCATAAAAAGCCGGCGCTTAGCCGGCTTTTTATTGTCTGCTGATCAGGTTAAACGCTGAGCATCCAGTCGTAATCAACGATCAGCGGCGCGTGCTGCGAGAAGCGTGGCTGACGCGGCAGGCGTGCACTGCGGATGCTGCGGCGCATGCCGGGCGTGAGCAGCTGGTAGTCGAAGCGATAGCCGAGGTTAAGCATCTCGGCCTGCTCGCTGTCCGGCCACCAGCTGAACTGGTCGCCTTCGCGGCTGACTTCGCGCAGCGCGTCTACATAGCCCATGGTGCCAATTACTTCATCCAGCCAGGCGCGTTCCGGGGCAAGGAAGCCCGGTGACTGCTGGCAGTCGCGCCAGTTCTTCACGTCGAGCTTCTGATGTGCCACATAGAACGAGCCGCAATAGATGTACTCGCGGCGCTTGCGGCGCTGCTTGTCCAAATAATGGGTGAAGTCGTCCATAAACTTGAATTTCTGATTCAAGCTTTCATCACCCTGCTGCCCCGAAGGCATCAGCATGGTGGCAATACTTACTTTGTCGAAATCGGCCTGCAGGTAGCGCCCGTAGCGATCGGCCATTTCAAAGCCGAGGCCGCTGATTACCGCCTTGGGTTGCAACCGCGAATACAGCGCCACGCCACCTTGGCTGGGCACTTCTGCATCGCAGGCATAGAGGAAATAGCCATCCAGTTGGAGGGCTTGGTCGTCCAGTTCAAAGGCGGAGGCGCGGGTGTCCTGCAGGCAGATGACGTCGGCATTCTGTGCTTGCAGCCAACTGAGCAAACCGCGCTCGACTGCCGCATGAATACCATTCACGTTCACACTGATGATCCGCATAAATGGCCCCCAAAATCACGTGCGTGTATGATACCCGAGCTCACCTCTATTAGCTAAATTACCTAGTAAATCCGTGCTGTCCGGGGCTTTTTAATGCAAGCGTATCAACGTGATTTCATCCGTTTTGCCATCGAACGTGGGGTTCTGCGCTTCGGTCAGTTCACCCTCAAATCCGGGCGCATCAGTCCTTATTTCTTCAATGCCGGGTTGTTTGACAGCGGTTTGGCCTTGGCCCAACTCGGGCGTTTTTACGCCGCCGCAGTGGTGGACAGCGGTATCGACTTCGACGTGCTGTTTGGTCCGGCCTACAAGGGTATTCCGCTGGCGGCGACTACGGCGGTGGCGCTGGCCGAGCACCATCAGCGTGATATGCCCTGGTGTTTCAACCGCAAGGAAGCCAAGGATCACGGCGAAGGTGGCACCCTGGTGGGCGCTCCGCTGGCGGGTCGTGTGCTGATCATCGATGACGTGATTACCGCTGGCACGGCGATTCGTGAAGTGATGCAGATCATCCAGGCCCAGGGCGCACAGGCCGCCAGTGTGCTGATCGCCCTGAATCGCCAGGAGCGTGGTAAAGGCGAGTTGTCGGCGATTCAGGAGGTCGAGCGCGACTACGGCATGCCGGTGGTGAGCATTGTGTCACTCGAACAGGTACTGGAATATCTGGCAGAGGATGCTGAACTCAAGCAGTATCTGCCGGCGGTACAAGCCTACCGCGCCGAATACGGAATCTAACCTGCCGAGAAGGTGCTGCATCGATGCATAGACCTGCCCAGACCTGCTGTTCGCTGTTGCTAGGCCTACTGCTGCCGGTTGTGGCGGGCGCGGCTGAGTTGTACCGCTACGTCGATGACAAGGGCACCACGGTGCTTAGCCGTCAGGGTGTGCCGCCGGAGCACATCAGCAAGGGCTATGAAGTGCTGAATGAGCAGGGTCGAGTGATTCAGGTGATCCCGCCTGCCCCGAGCCCTGAAGAGATGAAGCGCATTCTTGCCGAAAAAGCCCGCGCCAGCTCTGATGCGCAGCTGTTGCGTCTTTACAGCACGCCGGATGACGTCGAGCGCGCACGTGAGCGTAAGCTGGCCGAGTTGGATGGTCTGATCGGTGTGGCGCGCGGCAACTTGCAGTCGGTGCGCACGCAGCAGGCCAATCTGCAGAGCCAGGCCGCTGACCACGAGCGCGCTGGGCGTGCGGTGCCGGCGCATCTGTTGGCACAGATCGATAACCAGAAAGCCGAACAAGTGCGACTCAAGGGCGACATCCAGCGCTATCAGGCCGCGCGCAAAGAGGCTGACAGCAGCTTCAATGCCGACCGTGATCGGCTCAAGGAGCTGCTGAGCCGCAACCGGTAGCCTTATTGCTCGGGCGCGCAGCGCTCAAAGGCCAGAATCTTCCCCCTCAACCATGCCGGTAACGGACTGCTGCTGCGGCTTGCACTGTCCGCGTGCACATAAATTACTTCACCGGCGGTCAGCGCCTGCTCGCCGCGCCAGATGCCCATGGCAAAACTCAGGCTGGAGCAGCCCAGGCGGGCGACGCGGATGCCAATGTTCAACTCGTCATCAAAACGGGCGGGGGCCAAGTACTCCAGTACGGTCTTGATGGCGAAGAAATCCCCGCCGTCGTGGCTCAAATCGTCCGGATACCGGATGTCCAGGGCTCGGAAATATTCGGTGATAGCGACATCGGCGTAGGTCAGGTAGTGACCATTGAACACGATGCTCTGCGGGTCGACTTCAGCCCAGCGCACGCGCAGCGTGTGGAAAAAGCTGAAGATTTCACGGGATGGCGCGGTTGGCATGCGGTACACCTCTGGCTGGCAGTGTGATCACTGAGCTTCGGTGTTGCGTCGCCCTGCTGCAAGGGTTGCAGCAGGCTATCAGGCGGCTGAATCAGCCAGGATTAGCCGACTGATTTGCTTACTGGCCGTTTTAGAATCTGTTTACGATCTCGCGAGCTAGAGTCCTACAAGGCGAAAACAGGCGAGGAAGCGGAGTGTACTTTTGTACATGAGCATTCCGAGCCTGTTTTTAACGCAGTAGGGCCGACGCGCAGCAGATCGTAAATAGGTTCTCAGTGGCGCTTACGGTTGCAGATCAGGGTACCCACACCGCTGTCGGTGAAGATTTCCAGCAGCACGGCGTTTGGTACGCGACCGTCGATGATATGTGCGCTGGTCACCCCGCCTTGCACCGCTTCCAGGGCGCAACGGATCTTCGGCAGCATGCCGCCATAAATGGTGCCGTCGGCGATCAGGCTATCGACCTGTTCGGTGGTCAGGCCCGTCAGCACCTGGCCTTGCTTATCCATCAGTCCGGCGATATTGGTCAGCAGCATCAGCTTCTCGGCTTTCAGGGCTTCAGCGACTTTGCCTGCCACTAGGTCAGCGTTGATGTTATAGGACTCGCCGTCCGGACCGACGCCAATCGGTGCGATGACCGGAATAAAGTCGCCCTTGACCAGCATGTTCAGCAGGTCGATGTTGACCCCGGTGACTTCGCCGACATGGCCGATATCGATGATTTCCGGCTGGGTCATCTCCGGTGTCTGCCGGGTCACGGTCAGTTTCTTGGCGCGGATCAGCTGGGCATCCTTACCGGTCAGGCCGATGGCGCTGCCGCCGTGCTGGTTGATCAGGTTGACGATGCTCTTGTTGACCTGGCCGCCGAGGACCATTTCCACCACGTCCATGGTCGCAGTATCGGTGACGCGCATGCCGTCGACAAAGTGGCTTTCGATGCTCAGGCGCTTGAGCAGATCACCGATTTGCGGGCCGCCGCCGTGGACGACTACCGGGTTGATGCCCACCGCCTTCATCAGCACGATATCGCGGGCGAAGCCTTGCTTGAGCTCTTCGCTTTCCATGGCGTTGCCGCCGTATTTGATTACCAGCGTCTTGCCGACGAAGCGGCGGATATACGGCAGTGCTTCGGACAGTACCTTGGCGACGTTGGTGGCGGCATCACGTTCGAGGGTCATGCGGGGCTCCAGTAGAAAATTCGCTAATCAATCAGAACGGCAGATCGAGGTCGGGCACCGTGCTGTACAGCTGGGCGCGGAAGACTTCCTTGATCCGTTCAAGTTCCTGTTCGGTTTCCGCCTCGAAGCGCAGTACCAGCACCGGCGTGGTGTTGGAGGCGCGTACCAGGCCCCAGCCTTTGGGGTAGTCGACGCGTACGCCATCGAGGTTGGTGATATTGCCTTCGCCCCATACGCCGTCGCGCTGCAGGCGTTCGATGATGCTGAACTTGCTCTGCTCGGTGACCTGGATATTGATTTCCGGGGTGGCAATGTCATTGGGGAAGGCGCTGAACACGTGTTCGGCGTCGCGGCGATCCTGGCTGAGGATTTCCAGCAGACGGGCGGCGGCATAGATGCCATCGTCAAAGCCGAACCAGCGTTCCTTGAAGAAGATATGCCCGCTCATTTCGCCGGCCAGCAGCGCGCCGGTTTCCTTCATTTTTTTCTTGATCAGCGAGTGGCCGGTTTTCCACATCACCGGGCGGCCGCCGTAGCCGCTGATCAGCGGGGTCAGGCGGCGCGTGCATTTAACGTCGAAGATGATGTCCGCACCGGGGTTGCGTGACACCACGTCTTTGGCGAACAGCATCAGCAGGCGGTCGGGGTAGACAACGGTACCGGTATTGGTCACCACACCGACGCGGTCGCCGTCGCCGTCGAAGGCCAGGCCGATATCGGCTTTCTCGCTTTTCACCTTGGCGATCAGGTCCGCCAGGTTTTCTGGCTTGCCGGGGTCCGGATGATGGTTGGGGAAGTTGCCGTCGACTTCGCAGTACAGCGGAATAACCGAGCAGCCCAGGGCCTCGATCAATTGCGGCGCGATCACTCCGGCTACGCCGTTGCCGCAATCGACTACCACGCGCATGGGCTTGGCCATGGCGATATCGTCGCGGATCTGCTTGAAGTAGCGCTCCAGCACATCAACCTGCTCGACGGTACCGACGCCGCTGGCCAGATCGTTGTTGTCGATGCGTGCTTTCAGGGCCTGGATCTGTTCGTTGGCCAGGGTGTCGCCGGCGATGACGATCTTGAAGCCG
Organism: Pseudomonas sp. SG20056; assembly: GCF_031764535.1. Taxonomy (NCBI): domain Bacteria; kingdom Pseudomonadati; phylum Pseudomonadota; class Gammaproteobacteria; order Pseudomonadales; family Pseudomonadaceae; genus Pseudomonas; species Pseudomonas sp. SG20056. The sequence continues at coordinate 4,260,481 of NZ_CP134499.1, read as the reverse complement.
TTGTAATCGCGTGGGTTGTGGCTGCCAGTGAGCATCACCGCTGATTTGCCGGTGAGGATATGCCCGGCGTAATACACCACGGGCGTTGGCACCATACCGACATCGCTGACGTTACAGCCGCAGTCCAGCAGGCCCTGGATCAGCTGCTGCGTCAGCTCTGGGCCAGACAGACGGCCGTCACGGCCGACAGCGATGTTCGGCTCGCCTTGGGCCAGGCTTTGCGAGCCGATGGCGCGGCCGATCCAGTAGGCTGTTTCGGCATTCAGGGTGCGACCGACTACGCCACGAATATCGTAGGCGCGGAAGATATCGGCCGGCAGTTTGGGTGCTTTCGCCTGCACGGGGGCTGGCGCCGGTTCATCGAGGCCGAGCAGGTCCTGGTCTTCATCGAGAATATCGATATCGAGGATGTCGGTGTCCTGAAACAGTGGGTCGACCATGGCGCTGGCAGGCGTCTGCATAGCGGCGACGCCTGGATTGGCTGCGCCTGCATTGGCAGTCGGGGCGGCGGCCTGTTCCGTGGCGCGGCGCGGCATGCGTGCAAGGTTTTGCGCCAGGATATCCAGGGCAGGCAGGCTCAGGCTGAACGCCTTGACTGCCTTGCCGGCGGACAGCTCCTTGAGCATCTGCCCCAGCTGCAGCACGTCATCACGCAGGTGGCGTTGCAGGCTGCTCTGCAGCAGGTAAAGGCCGGTAATGGCGCCAGCCAGAGCCAGTAGCCCGGCGATGGCCAGCAGCAGCGGCGAGAACACCGGGTTGGTCAATGACGGGCCAGGGGTAAAGCTGACCGTCCAGTTGGGGTTGCCGGTGCTGAATGATTGTGCGGTGCCTTGTGCGTCACCGCGCTGGGCGAGGACTTGGGCCGCGGTGTTGTTGAATTGCTGGATCAGCTGGATCTGGCCGATTTCGGCAGGCATCACCGGTAGGCTAGCGAGCAGACGCTCCAGGTCTACAGCCAGAAGCAAGGTGCCATGCAGGGGATCACCTTCGTTCAGGCGCAGCGGTGCTGCGCTATACACCAGCCAGCGTTGGCCGACCTTGTAGGCCTCGGGGGCGGGTGTCTGACCGTTTTCTGTGCGGCGCAGCATGTCCAGCGCGGCGAAGTTCATCGGCGCGCTGCGCCCCATGTCCTGCACAGCCTGGCCGCGGGCATTGAGGTGTGCATCGGCCACCCCGTACCAGTAGGTGAGGTTACGCTCGGCATCGCGGATCTGATTGATGTCCTGGCTTTGCAGGGCTTGCAGCAGTTGTGGGTTGCGCGCAGCCGCCTGAGTATCGGCGCTCAGTTGTTGCAGGGCTTTCTGCAGTACGGTCGCCTGACCGCCGCCCCAGGCCTGACTGAGTTGCTGCAACTGCTGCTGGTAGGCGCTGTTAAGCGGGCCAAACCAGAGCAGTGCGCCGGCCAGGATGATGCCGACCAACGCCGCCATCACACCCGGTAACAGGGCGTTGGGGCTGTTCTTGGCCGTTTTGGCTTCGGCGGGGGCGCTGGTCAGTTGGGCGCTGGGGGTTGCCCCGTCAGTGTCCTTGGCCGTGCGCTTGAAGAGTTTCATGCAACGCCTCCTCGGCAATTCATCCTGGAATTAGATTAAGGCAATCAATGGCTACCGGAGTGGCCGAAGCCGCCTGCGCCGCGCTGGCTCTCATCGAACTGTTCAACCAGTTCGAAATGCGCCTGTACCACCGGTACCAGAATCAGTTGGGCAATACGCTCGCCGATTGCGACGGTGAAGGCGCTCTGCCCGCGGTTCCAGCAGGACACCATCAATTCGCCCTGATAGTCCGAGTCGATCAGTCCGACGAGGTTTCCCAGCACGATGCCGTGTTTGTGACCCAGGCCCGAGCGCGGCAGGATCATCGCGGCGAGGCCAGGGTCGCCGATGTAGATGGACAGGCCGGTGGGGATCAACACGGTTTGCCCAGGCTCCAGCACCAGATCCTGCTTGAGCATGGCACGCAGGTCGAGGCCGGCGGAGCCCGGTGTGGCGTAGTGCGGCAGCGGAAATTCGGTGCCCAGGCGCGGGTCGAGGATCTTGGCTTGTAAGGCGTGCATATCGGGCTCTGTTCGGTAAGTGGGCGTCAGCAGCTGGCCATGCGCTCGGCAATAAAACTCACCAGCTGGCGGGCAATCTTGCTTTTGCTGGTCTGGGCGAAGCTGCTTTGTTGAAGTTCACGGTCGATGATGGTGATGGCGTTTTCTTCGCTATTGAAGCCGATGCTGGGATTGGCCACGTCATTGGCGACGATCAGGTCGAGATTCTTGTCGCGCAGCTTGCGCGAGGCGTATTCCAGCAGGTTCTCGGTTTCGGCGGCAAAACCGACGCTGAACGGCCGGTCGCTACGCCCCGCCAGGGTGGCGAGAATATCTGGGTTACGCACCATTTGCAGGAGCAGGCCGTCGCCGCTGGTGGGGTCTTTTTTCAATTTGTGCTGGGCGACCACTTCCGGGCGGTAATCGGCCACCGCAGCGGCGGCGATAAGCAGGTCGCAGGGCATCGCAGCTTCACAGGCGGCGAGCATGTCGCGGGCGCTGGTGACGTTGATGCGAGTAACGCGCTCGGGGGTGGGCAGGTGCACCGGGCCGCTGATCAGGGTGACTTTGGCACCGGCCTCGGCGGCCGCTTCGGCGAGAGCAAAGCCCATCTTGCCGGAGCTGTGGTTGGTGATATAGCGCACCGGATCAATGTTTTCCTGGGTTGGGCCGGCAGTAATCAGCACATGTTTACCGGTCAACGCCTGGTGCTGGAAGCAATCGGCGGCGCATTGCACCAGTTGTTCGGCTTCAAGCATGCGGCCTAGGCCAACATCGCCGCAGGCCTGGCTGCCGGCGGCTGGGCCGAACAGGTGCAGCCCGCGTGCGGCCAGCAGTGCGGCGTTGGCCTGGGTGGCCGGGTCGCGCCACATTGCCTGGTTCATTGCCGGTGCCAGGGCGACGGGGGCATCGGTGGCCAGCACCAGGGTGGTCAGCAGGTCATCGGCCACGCCCTGTGCCAGGCGCGCCATCAGGTCGGCCGTGGCCGGGGCAATCAGCACCAGGTCAGCCCAGCGCGCCAGCTCGATATGGCCCATCGCGGCTTCGGCTTCAGGGTCGAGCAGATCGAGGTGTACCGGATGCCCGGAGAGGGCCTGGAGGGTTAGCGGGGTGATGAATTCGCGACCACCTTTGGTCATGACCACGCGCACGTCGGCGCCCTGGTCCTTGAGTCGGCGAATCAGCTCGGCACTCTTATATGCGGCAATACCGCCGCCCACGCCAACAATGATGCGTTTCCGATACAGCCGCTGCATAGGCCTGCCTTTTATGAAGATGGATATACACCGCGACGCTGACACCTCCCCAGGTCAGGCGCCGCGCAAAAGTTGGGCTACGATAGCACAAGGGTTGTATGCGAGTAGCGCTGCCAAGTGCTTGCCTGGCTTGGCTTTGCGCGCGCTGGCGTGGCGCGTTGTCGCGCCTTTTAGCACACATGGAGGTGTGATGAGTATTCGTGATTGGCCGGCGGCCGAGCGGCCGCGGGAAAAACTTCTGGCTCAGGGTGCCGTCACCTTGACCGACGCCGAACTGTTGGCGATTTTCCTGCGTACCGGGGTGGCCGGGCAGAGTGCGGTCGACCTGGCGCGGCATCTCTTGGGTGATTTCGGTAGCCTGCGCGCCCTGTTGCAGGCTGATCTGCCGTCGTTCAGCCAGCGCCTGGGGCTGGGGCCGGCCAAATTCGCCCAGTTGCAGGCGGTGCTGGAGATGGCACGACGACACCTGGCCGAGCAATTGCGCCGCGATTCGGCGCTGGAAAGCCCGCAGGCCGTGCGTGATTACCTGAAAGCTCTGTTACGCCATGAGCCTCACGAGGTGTTTGGCTGCCTGTTTCTCGATGCCAAGCACCGCGTGCTGGCGTTCGAAGCGCTGTTTCACGGCTCCATCGACAGTGCCAGTGTCTATCCCCGGCAGGTGGTCAAACGCGCGTTAGCGCATAACGCGGCGGCGTTGATCCTGACCCACAACCATCCATCCGGTGTCGCCGAGCCCAGTCAGGTGGATCGGGTGCTGACCCGCCGCCTGAAAGAAGCGCTGGAGCTGGTGGACGTGCGCGTACTCGACCACTTTATCGTCGGCGACGGTGAGCCGCTGTCGATGGCCGAGTACGGTTGGCTCTAAGGCTTCAGGCGCACTTTGGAAAAGTCCTGGCGACCGAACGGACTGACCTGGTAACCCTCGACCTGTTTGCGCGTCAGCGCATAGGCGGTCGGGTGGGCCAGTGGTAGCCACAGCGCCTGCTGCTGGATGATCTGCTGCGCTTCTTTATATATCTGACTGCGCTGAGTCTGGTCGCTGGTGCTTTTGCCATCGGCGATCAGCTTGTCCAGTTGCGGGTCGCAATAACGGGCGAAGTTCAGCCCGGACTCAAGCGAGGCGCAGGCAAATTGCGGGGTGAGGAAGTTGTCCGGATCACCGTTGTCACCGGCCCAGCCCATAAACAGCAGGTCGTGCTCGCCGGCCTTGGCGCGGCGAATCAGCTCGCCCCACTCGATCACACGGATTTCCGCCTTGATGCCGACCTTGGCGAGGTCTGCCTGCAGCAGTTGTGCGCCCAGGCTCGGGTTGGGGTTGAGCACGCTGCCGGTAGGGCGAGTCCAGATGGTGGTGGTGAAACCATCGGCCAGACCGGCAGACTTCAGCAGTTCGCGGGCTTTCTCCGGGTTGTGCGGGTATCCAGGCAGCTCGCTGGCGTAGCTCCAGGTATTCGGCGGGTAGGGGCCGTTAGCGGCCTCGGCGCTGTTCTCGAATACCGCTTTCAGGTAGCTGGCTTTGTCGAAGGCCAGGTTGATTGCCTGGCGCACGGCGGGCTGGTCCAGCGGCGGGTGCTGGCTGTTGATGCCGACGAATGCGGTCATAAAGGCAGCGGTATGCGCGCTCTGTAGATTGCTATCGCCGCTGATCGACTGCACGTCCTGCGGTTTCGGCGACAGGGCGATATGGCATTCGCCGCGGCGCAACTTCTGCAGGCGCACGTTGGCGTCCGGGGTGATGGCGAACACCAGGTTGTCCACCGCAGGCTTGCCCGCGAAGTAGTTCGGGTTGGCGCTGTAGCGCACGCTGGCGTCCTTCTGGAAACGCTTGAAGACGAACGGCCCGCTGCCAATCGGCTGGCTGTTGAGCGCTTGCGGGGTGCCGGCCGCCAGCAGTTGCGCGGCGTATTCGGCGGAATAAACAGAAGCGAAGCCCATGCTCAGGGTGGCGAGGAAGGTCGCATCCGCGCGGTTAAGGCTAAAGCGCAGGCTGTGTTCGCCGGTCTTGTCGATGCTTTTGATCAGGCTCGGCAGCTGCATCGACTGGGCGTGTGGATAGCCACTGGGGGCGACCTTGTGCCAGGGGTGGGTCGGGTCGAGCATGCGCTGAAAGCTGAATAGCACGTCATCGGCATTCAGCGGGCGGCTGGGGCTGAAATAGTCGGTTTGGTGGAACTGCACGTCCGGGCGCAGGGTGAAGCTGTAGCTCAGGCCATCCGGGCTGACCTCCCAGGCCTGTGCCAGGCTCGGCTGCAATGTGCCGCTGACAGCATCGAAATCCACCAGGCGGTTCATTAATACGTCAGCCGAGGCGTTGGTGGTGGTCAGCGAGTTGTACTGCACCACGTCGAAACCATCCGGGCTGGCTTCTGTACAGACGCTGAGCGTGCTGGCCTGGGCCAGAATCGGAGCAAGTAGCGGGGCGAGCAATAACGGTAGGGCGGCAAGACGCATGGCAAACTCCTGAACAGGATGGTGCGCGGGCGAGGGTCTTACCCTAGGCCATAATCCGGCGGCAGAGCAATCTGTCTTGGCGACGAGTGGTCGATCTGCGCTATTGCCGCTACCTGCTGGCCTGGGCGCTGGAATTGCGAGTTGGTCTTTGCCGGGTAAAGTACGTTTAACCTTGTTGCGCTGGGGGGTTTCTGGTATAAAGCAGCGCTCTTTTGTAGGGGCCCGGTTCTTGCGCTTTCAGGTACGGCCGGTAAGACCCTCGAGATACGCGGCGTTAAGCGCCAAGATTGAATATTAGCGGCCAACCCATGCCGGGTTGGGCATGTGGTTTTAGAGGGCTGAGGCATGTCGAGAGTCTGTCAAGTTACCGGTAAGGGTCCGGTAACCGGGAATAACATTTCCCACGCAAACAACAAAACCCGTCGTCGTTTCCTGCCGAACCTGCAGCATCATCGCTTCTGGGTCGAGTCTGAGAACCGTTTCGTACGTCTGCGCGTTTCTGCCAAAGGCATGCGTTGCATCGACAAGCGTGGTATTGACGTAGTTCTGTCCGAGCTGCGTGCTCGCGGCGAAAAGGTTTAAGGGGAAAGTCATGCGTGAATTGATCCGTTTGATCTCGAGTGCCGGTACTGGTCACTTCTACACTACCGACAAAAACAAGCGCACCACTCCGGACAAAATCGAAATCAAAAAATTCGATCCGGTTGTGCGTAAGCACGTGATCTACAAGGAAGGTAAGATCAAGTAATTGATCTGGCTCCTTGCCGAAAAAGCCCGCCTATATGGCGGGCTTTTTCTTGCCCGGCATTCAGCTCAGGCAGCTTGGCGTCAGAGGTGAGTGAGGTGCTTGGATTTCGCATTGTCCGCAACTGGTCGCTGGAGTCACAGGCAATAAAAAGCCCGCGCAAGGCGGGCGAAGGGTGACGCATGAATAGCGATCAGTGGCTGGCTTGCTCGAAGATCACATAGACCTTGCGACAGGGTTCCAGCACTTCCCAGGTGCCGGAGAAACCGGCCGGGATCACGAAGCGGTCGCCGGCACGTAGGGTCTTGGCGTTGCCGTCCTTGTCGCGCAGCACCGAGACACCCTGCAAAATCTCGCAGTATTCGTGTTCGGTGTAGTTGATGGTCCAGTGGCCGATGTCGCCTTCCCAGATCCCTGCATTGAACTGCCCACACGGGCTGCCGTAGTGGTTGCGCACACTTTGCTCGGGGTCACCCTTGAGGACTTTTTCCGCCGCTGGGCGATAGTGCTCCGGGGCGGTGGTGGCGGTGGCGAAGTCGACGATCTTTTCGATGTTCATAAGCATGTCCGGTAGGGATTGAGCGCCTGTTAAGGCCAGGCTTGTTGTCGGTTGGGGTGACGATTTCGGCAGTCTATGTTTAATAAAGCACACATAACAAGGCGGGTTTGCCAGTTTTTGTAAAAAATATTGGAAGTGTGCAGGGCTCTAGTTTAGTGTTGCCGACAGGATTGGGCCGTAAGGTCCCATGCAGAATAATTGACAGCGCGTGCGGCCGACCTGCGGCGCTTTACTAGCGATAGAGGATGTAGCAATGACTAGCCTGACTCGTGCCGACTGGGAGCAGCGCGCTAAGAACCTGAAGATCGAAGGCCGTGCCTTTGTTCATGGCGAGTACCGCGCCGCTGTCTCCGGGGCCACCTTTGAGTGCATCAGCCCGGTCGACGGACGCCTGCTCGGCCTGGTAGCCAGCTGTGACCTGGCCGATGCCGAGTTGGCCGTCGCGGATGCCCGCGCCACCTTCGAGTCTGGCGTCTGGTCGCGTATGGCACCGGCGCAGCGCAAGCGCATCATGATCCGTTTTGCCGACCTGATGGATCAGCACGCTGAAGAGTTGGCCCTTCTGGAAACCCTAGACATGGGCAAGCCGATCAGCGACGCGCTGGGTGTCGACGTGCCAGGTGCCTCGCGGGCGATTCGCTGGAGTGGTGAAGCGGTCGACAAGATCTACGATGAAGTGGCGGCTACTCCGCACGACGAGCTGGGCCTGGTGACCCGCGAACCGGTGGGCGTGGTGGCGGCCATCGTGCCGTGGAACTTCCCGATGATCATGACCGCCTGGAAGCTCGGTCCGGCCCTTGCCACCGGCAACTCGGTGATCGTCAAACCATCCGAGAAATCCCCACTGACCGCTCTGCGCATGGCCCAGCTCGCGCTGGATGCCGGCATTCCGGCGGGCGTGCTCAACGTGCTGCCGGGTTACGGTCATACCGTTGGCAAGGCGCTGGCGCTGCATATGGATGTCGACACCCTGGTGTTCACCGGTTCGACCAAGATCGCCAAGCAGCTGATGATCTACGCTGGCGAATCGAACATGAAGCGCGTCTGGCTGGAGGCCGGCGGCAAGAGCGCGAATATCGTCTTCGCCGATGCGCCGGACCTCAAGGCCGCAGCCGAGGCTGCTGCTGCAGCGATCTGCTTCAACCAGGGCGAGATGTGCACCGCTGGCTCGCGTCTGCTGGTAGAGCGTTCGATCAAAGATAAATTCATGCCGATGGTGCTGGAAGCCATGCAGGACTGGAAAGCCGGTCACGCCCTGGACCCGGACACCAAGGTCGGCGCGCTGGTCGATGCGGGTCACCTGAATGCCGTGCTTGGCTATATCGATGCCGGCCACAAGGATCAGGCCAAGCTGCTCTGCGGCGGCAAGCGCACCCTGGAAGAAACGGGTGGCCAGTATGTTGAGCCGACCATCTTCGATGACGCACACAACGCCATGCGCATCGCGCAGGAAGAAATCTTCGGCCCGGTGCTGACGGTGATTCCGTTCGACAGCACTGAAGAAGCTATCGCGATTGCCAACGACAGCATCTATGGCCTGGCGGCCGCCATCTGGACCAGCAACCTGTCCAAGGCGCACCTGGCCGCCAAGGCGCTGCGCGTCGGCAGCATGTGGGTCAACCAGTACGACGGTGGTGACATGACCGCGCCGTTCGGTGGCTTCAAGCAGTCGGGCAATGGCCGCGACAAGTCCCTGCATGCCTTCGACAAGTACACCGAGATCAAGGCGACCTGGATCAAGCTGTAACGCTACCGGGACGACCTCCGGGCCGTCGGCCATGCTGCGTGGCGTCCTCGCTTTTAATGCTCACGTACTGCAGTACGCTGCGCTTAAAAGCTCCGGGACGCCTGATTCGCTGGCGCTCATCCTGCGGGCCAGCCTGCGGCTGTTACTCCCGCTGGTCGTTGGTCCTGGCCTTAGTCCCGTAGCTCTGACGGGGTTGGCTCCATTAAATCCATTTGCGGCCGGGTTCCTATGGAGTCCGGCCGTTTTGCATCTGTGCAGCGGGTGCCACGCGGGCCAGGGAATGGAGTGAAAAAATGAATTGGATGACCTATTTCGCCGTCAGCGCGGCGGTGGTGATCGTCGGGTTGGCGCTGGGCGTGACGCTGCCGCTGGTGTCGTTTCGCCTTGAAGCCTGGGGTTATGGCCCCTTTGCCATTGGCGTGATGGCGGGCATGCCGGCGATTGGCGTGCTGGTCGGGGCGCGTCTCACTGGGCACATGGCCGGCTGGTTCGGCACGCCGCAGACCCTGCGCCTGTGCCTGCTGGCCAGTGCGGCGTCGGTTGCGCTGCTGAGCGTGATGCCGAGCTATCCGCTGTGGCTGCTGCTGCGTCTGCTGATTGGCATCTCCTTGACCGTGGTGTTTGTGCTCGGCGAAAGCTGGATCAATCAGCTGGTCGAGGACCGTCTGCGCGGCCGTCTGGTGGCGCTGTATGGCACCGGCTTTGCGCTCAGCCAGCTGTGCGGGCCGCTGCTGCTCACCCTGCTAGGCACGGAAAGTGATCGCGGCTTCTGGTGTTCCGCCGCGCTGCTGGTGGGTGGCAGCTTGCTGCTATTGGGTCGCGATGGCGCGCCTGAGGTCGATGCGCAAAGTGCTTCCGGGCGCGGCATTCTGGCGTTCTGCCGCACTTCGCCGGCAATTGCCTGGGCCGTGGTGCTGTTTGCCGGATTCGAAGCCATGGTGCTGACGTTGTTGCCGGTGTATCTGGTGCGCGAAGGCTTTGCCCAGCAAATGGCGTTGATCATGGTCAGCGTGGTGGTGGTCGGTGATGCGGCGCTGCAGTTGCCGATTGGCTGGATGGCCGACCGCGTACCTCGGCAGACGCTGTTCCGTTGCTGTGGGGTGGTGCTGTTGCTGTCGAGCCTGAGCATTCCCGCATTGCTGCACACGCCGCTGATCTGGGTGGTGCTGGTGCTGTTCGGTGCCAGTGCGGGCGGTCTGTATACCTTGTCGCTGATTCTGGTCGGGCAGCGTTACCGCGACGACGCCCTGGTGCGCGCCAACTCGCATATCGCCCTGCTCTGGGGCGCGGGCTGTCTGCTTGGGCCGCTGTCGACCGGTGCGGCGAGCCAGTGGGTCAGCGGCCATGCGCTGCCGATCCTGATGGCGATTGGCGCGGCGCTGTTTGTCTGGTTGGCGTTTCAGCGCGGTGCATTCAGCGAGGTGGCGGCCATCAAGGCGTGACCGCACCCTCTGCGCTGTTGTGTACGAGTTGTTGCTCGGCGAGCAGCGCGGCCACGCATTCGCCGACCTGGCGAATCGCCTGTTCAAGCGCTGGGCTGGGTTGGCTGGCGTAGTTGATGCGCAGGCAATTGCGGTATTTGCCGGCGGCGGAAAAGATGCTGCCGGGCGCGATCTGGATGTTGTGTGGCAGCAGTGCGCGGTTCAGGCGCTGGCTGTCAAAACCCTGCGGTAGCTCCAGCCATAGCATAAAGCCGCCCTGGGGCCGGCTGACCCGCGTGCCTGCGGGGAAATAGCGGCTGACCCAGTCGATCATGCAGTCGCGATTGCGCGCGTACTGGCTGCGCATGCGGCGTAGGTGCGGTTCGTAATGACCGCTGGCGATAAATTCGGCCAGGGCCAGTTGTGGCAGCTGCGCGGCCATGCCGGTGCTCATGTATTTAAGGTGCAGCACCTGTTGCAGGTAGCGGCCCGGGGCAATCCAGCCGGCCCGCAGGCCGGGCGCCAGGGTCTTGGAAAACGAGCTGCAGAACAGCACGCGACCGTCCTCGTCGAATGATTTGATGCTGCGCGGGCGTGGGTAGCTGTAGGCCAGCTCGCCGTAGACGTCATCCTCGATAATCGCCACGTCATAGCGCTGCGCCAGGGCCAGCAGGGCGCGCTTGTTGGCCTCCGGCATGATGTAGCCGAGCGGGTTGTTGCAGTTGGGGGTGAGCTGGATGGCCTTGATTGGCCATTGCTCCAGGGCGAGTTCCAATGCCTCCAGGCTGATGCCGGTGAGCGGGTCGGTGGGCAGCTCCAGGGCCTTCATGCCGTAGCCCTTGAGTGCCTGCATCACGCCATGAAAGCTCGGTGAATCCACGGCCACGATGTCGCCCGGCGCGCACACCGCGCGAATGGCCACGGACAGGGCTTCGTGGCAGCCGGTGGTGGTGACGATCTCTTCAATGGCGATCTGGCAGCCGGAGTCGAGCATCAGCCGCGACAGTTGTGCGCGCAGGCCAGGGTCACCATACAGGCTGCCATAGCTCAGCTCCTTGACCTCCTGGCGGCGGCTCATGCGCGACAGGGTGCGCAGCAGCGGTTTCAGGGTTGGGCTGCTGATATCCGGCATGCCACGCCCCAGTTGCAGCACATCACCGCCTGGCGGCCGGCTGATCAGTTCCAGTACCTGGTCCCACTGGGAAATATCCACCGGTCGCTGGGCGGCGCGGCTGACCATCGGCAGCGCCGGCTGCTGGCGCGCTTGGGGCACAAAGTAGCCGGACTTGGGCTTGGGCGTGGCCAGGCCCTGATCCTCCAGGTGGCGATAGGCCTGCTGCACGGTGCTCAGGCTGACACCATGTTCCAGGCTGAGGGCGCGCACGGAGGGCAGGCGATCACCGGGGCGATACAGGCCCTGCTCGATACGGGCACCGAGCAATTCGGCTAGGTTGACGTAAAGCGTCATAACAGTTGCCTCGCAATTTCTCTTTGTGCTGCGCCAAGACAGTACAGATAGACGATAAATCCACCATTCAGAGTCTGGTTTCGGAAATCTGTATGGATTTAAAAGTATATTTTTGAATCTGTCATGCTTTTCTCGTGTCGCTCATCATGTTCTCCCATCAGGCTTACGAGCAGGAGAGCAGGCGATGAACGGGTTGAGTGATGTCAGGCTGACAATGAAAGCAGGCGAGCTGCAGCAAGAGGCCCCTGGCGGGCATCTGTATGTTCAGGTGGGGGCGGCGAAGCCAGCTGTACGCCGCTGGAACGCATTCTGGCTGCGCCTGACCACTCGTCGGGCGCTGCTGAGGCTGACTGACGAGCAGCTCAATGATATCGGCCTGAGCCGCGAGCAGGCCCTACGCGAGGCGCTGCTGCCGTTCTGGAAGCTGTGAGGGGGCGCGCAGCAGGCCTTGGCGGCCTGCTGCATGGGGCGATCAGACCAGTTCTTTCATCCGGTGCCAGAGCATGCCCAGGGCGAGCAGCGGCGAGCGCAGGTGTTTGCCGCCGGGGAAGGTCATGTGCGGCACCTTGGCGAACAGGTCGAAACCGCTGCTGGCCTGGCCGGCGATGGCCTCGCCGAGCAGTTTGCCGGCCAGGTGCGTGGCATTTACGCCGTGGCCCGAGTAGGCCTGGGCGTAATACACGTTGGGCTGTTCCTTGAGACGGCCGATCTGCGGCAGGCGGTTGGCACCGATGCCGATCATGCCGCCCCACTGGTAGTCGATTTTCACGTCTTTCAGGTGCGGGAAGACTTCCAGCATTTTAGGCCGCATATAGCCGGCGATGTCCGCCGGATCGCGACCGGAATAGTGGCAGGCACCGCCGAACAGCAGGCGGCGGTCGGCAGAAAGGCGGTAGTAATCCAGGGCCACGCGCTGGTCGCACAAGGCCATATTCTGCGGAATGATCGCCCGCGCTTCGGCTTCGGACAGCGGCTCGGTGGCAATCACGTAGCTGCCGGCGGGCAGTACCTTGCCGCCCAGGTTGCTGTTCAGGCCATTCAGGTACGCGTTGCAGCCGAGCACCAGGGTAGCGGCGCGCACCACGCCCTGGGCGGTGTGTACCTTGACCTCACTGCCGTAGTCGATGCGCGTTACTGCCGAGTTCTCGAACAGCTGCACGCCCAGGCTCTGCGCAGCCGCAGCTTCGCCGAGTGCCAGGTTAAGCGGGTGCAGGTGGCCGGAGCCCATGTCGATCATGCCGCCGACGTAGCGCTTGGAGCCGACCACTTCGTGCATCTGCTCCGGTTGCAGCAGGCGCATTTCATGGCGATAACCCAACTGCTTGAGTTCGGCCATGTCTTCGGCGAAGTCGGCGAGGTGGCTGGGTTTGTTGGCCAGGTCGCAGTAGCCCCAGGTCAGGTCGCAGTCGATGTTGAACTGCTCGATGCGCTGGCGGACGATTTCCACCGCTTCCAGGCCCATCAGTTTCAGTTCGCGCACGCCCTGCGCGCCAATCACCGATTCGAACTGCTCCACGCCATGGCCGACGCCGCGAATCAGCTGGCCGCCGTTGCGCCCGCTGGCGCCCCAGCCAATCTTGTGCGCTTCCAGCAGCACCACCGAGAGGCCTTTCTGCGCCAGCTCGATGGCGGTGTTAAGGCCGGAAAAACCACCGCCGACGATGCATACATCGGCGCGCAACTCACCGCCCAGGGCGGGGTAGTCGAGTTGGCGATTGGCGCTGGCGGCGTAATAGGAATTGGCGTGCTGGCTGCTGTGAGCCGGCTGGTGAACGCGGGCGTTCATGTGTGGAATCCTGATTATTGTGTTTGGAAAATTTTACGAAGGATAAGCGTGAGATTTGCCAAACGCCAAGAGGCAATCGCGAAATAAGCGGATTTTCGTCGGTTAGCCCTGGCACTTGCCGCGATTCAACCCTGGGCGCGGTTACTATGCCGGCCTGTGTTTCAGGATCACGCCGATGAGTTGCACCAGCCGCAAGATCGACCAGCTGCGTTTGCAGATTCCCAGCTTCGCCTGTGTACCGGGTTGCCACGATTGCTGCGGGCCGGTCACCGCGTCATCCGAGGAAATGGCGCGGCTGCCGGTAAAGAGTGATGCCGAGCATGATGCCGCGCTGGCCGAGTACAACTGCGTACACCTCGGCCCGCAAGGGTGCACGGTGTATGACCAACGCCCGCTGATCTGCCGCCTGTTTGGCACCACGCCGAGCCTGCCGTGCCCTCGCGGCCAGGGCCCGGAGCAGATGATTGAACCGGCGGTGGCAAAGCAGGTGCATCAGTTGATTGCGACTACCCGCCAAGTTCTAGTCTGACTGCTAGTCAGCAATCGGCAGGCTCAGGCTTTCTTTCACTTCCTCCATCACGATGTAGCTCTTCGACTCGCGTACGTGCGGCAGCTTGAGCAGGATGTCGCCGAGCAGCTTGCGGTAGCTGGCCATTTCGTTGATCCGCGCCTTCACCAGGTAGTCGAAGTCGCCGGACACCAGGTGGCATTCGAGCACGTGCGGCAGCTTGAGCACCGCGCGGCGGAACTCCTCAAAGGTATCGCCGGACTTGTAGTCCAGGCTGATCTCGACAAACACCAACAGGCTGGCCTTGAGCTGCTGCGGGTTGAGCCGGGCGTGGTAGCCAATGATGATCCCTTCGCGCTCCAGGCGGCGTACGCGCTCGGTGCAGGGTGTGGTCGACAGGCCGACCCGCTCACCCAGCTCGGTAAAGCTGATGCGCCCGTCTTCCTGCAGGATGCGCAGGATATTGCGGTCGATCTTGTCCAGCTCACGGCGGCTCTGATGTTGGGTGCGCACGGTGGATACCCCTCTGTAGAAGGCGATTTTGCCAAGAATTGTCGCCAAATATAGCTATTTATATAGTGAAAAGCACTGCTGATCTCTTCCTATACTGCGCTCAATTGTGATCTCAGGAATTATCCGTCGCGCATTGTCGCGGCGAGGAGAGCGGCATGCGGGTTTTAGTTCTCGGTAGCGGTGTGATTGGTACAGCCAGTGCGTATTACCTGGCGCGTCAGGGCTTTGAAGTGGTGGTGGTTGACCGGCAGCACGCCCCGGCCATGGAAACCAGCTTCGCCAACGCCGGCCAGGTGTCCCCTGGCTACGCCTCGCCGTGGGCTGCGCCGGGCGTGCCGCTGAAAGCCATCAAGTGGCTGCTGCAAAAGCACGCGCCGCTGGCGATCAAGGCCACTGCCGATATCGACCAGTACCTGTGGATGGCGCAGATGCTGCGCAACTGCACCGCCAGCCGTTACGCGGTGAACAAGGAGCGCATGGTGCGTCTGTCCGAGTACAGCCGCGACTGCCTCGACGAGCTGCGTGCGGAAACCGGCATCGCCTATGAAGGCCGCAGCCTGGGCACCACCCAGCTGTTCCGCACCCAGGCGCAATTGGATAACGCGGCGAAAGACATTGCCGTACTCAAGCAGTCCGGCGTGCCCTATGAGCTGCTCGACCGCGCCGGCATCGCCCGCGTTGAGCCGGCCCTGGCTGCAGTCACCGACAAACTGGCCGGCGCGCTGCGTCTACCGAATGACCAGACCGGCGACTGTCAGCTATTCACCAGCAAACTGGCCGAGATGGCCAAGGCGTTGGGTGTGGAATTCCGCTTCGGCCAGAACATCCAGCGTATCGACGCCGTGGGTGATCGGGTCAATGGCGTGTGGATCGACGGCAAGCTGGAAACTGCCGACCGCTACGTGCTGGCCCTCGGCAGCTTTAGCCCGCAATTGCTCAAGCCGCTGGGTATCAAAGCACCGGTGTACCCACTCAAGGGCTATTCGCTGACCGTACCGATCACCAATGCGGCGATGGCGCCGACTTCGACCATCCTCGATGAAACCTACAAAGTGGCGATCACCCGTTTCGACAACCGCATCCGCGTGGGCGGCATGGCCGAGATCGCCGGTTTCGACCTGAGCCTCAATCCGCGTCGCCGCGAAACCCTGGAAATGATTACCGCCGACCTCTACCCGCAGGGCGGCGATCTGCGCCAGGCCGAATTCTGGACCGGCCTGCGTCCGGCCACTCCGGATGGCACGCCGATTGTTGGCGCCACCGGCTTGCGCAATTTGTTCCTCAACACCGGTCACGGCACACTGGGCTGGACCATGGCCTGCGGCTCCGGTCGCCTGCTTGCCGATCTGATGGCGAAAAAGCGCCCGCAGATCAGCGCCGAAGGCCTGGATATTTCCCGTTACAGCCGTTTCCAGGAGAGTCATAAGCATGTCAGTACAGCGCCTGCACACTGAAAGTCGTTACAGCGAAATCGTCATCCATAACGGCACGGTCTACCTGGCCGGGCAACTGGCGGACGACTACAGCGGCGACATCGTGCAGCAAACCCGCGAAACCCTGGCCAACACCGACCGCATGCTGGCCGAGGCCGGCAGCGACAAGTCGAAGATCCTCTCCGTGACCATCTACTTGAAGGACATGGACCGCGATTACGCCGGGCTTAATCAGGTTTGGGATGCCTGGGTCGCGCCAGGCGCGGCGCCTGCACGGGCCTGTGTCGAGGCGAAGATGTACAAGCCTGAGGTGCTGGTGGAAATGATGATCGTGGCCGCCCTGTAAATCGGCCCGTCCCGTTTGCGATAAGTGTTTGCCCGGCCATCACCCCGGGCTTTTTTATAGCCTGAAAACTGCTGATAGCCGAGAACATCATGCGTCCTGCCCGTGCTCTGATCGACCTGCAAGCCTTGCGTCACAACTACCAACTGGCCCGCGAGGTCAGCGGCGCGCGCGCGCTGGCGGTGATCAAGGCGGATGCCTACGGCCATGGCGCGGTGCGTTGTGCTCAGGCGTTGCAGGAGCAGGCCGATGGTTTTGCCGTGGCCTGCATCGAGGAAGCGCTGCAGCTGCGCGAGGCCGGCATTAGCGGGCCAATTCTGTTGCTGGAAGGGTTCTTCGAGGCCGACGAGTTGCCGCTGATCGAGCAGCACGACCTCTGGTGTGTCGTGCATTCACTGTGGCAGCTGGAAGCGATTGAGCGCAGCGCTGTGCGCGGCCCGCTGACGGTCTGGCTGAAGATGGACAGCGGCATGCACCGCGTCGGCCTGCACCCGGCCGATTATCAGGCGGCCTACCAGCGCCTGCTGGCCAGTGGCAAGGTGGCGAAGATTGTTCTGATGAGTCACTTCGCCCGTGCCGACGAGCTGGATTGCCCGCGCAGTGCTGAACAGTTGGCGGTTTTTCAGCAGGCGCGCCAGGGCATTGTCGCCGAGGTCAGCCTGCGCAACTCGCCTGCCGTATTGGGCTGGCCGAGCGTGCCGAGCGACTGGGTGCGCCCTGGCATCATGCTTTACGGCGCCACCCCGTTCGAGCAGGCACAGGCCGTGGCCGCGCGGCTGCAACCGGTAATGACCCTGGAATCGAAGATCATCAGCGTGCGCGAACTGCCGGCCGGCGAGCCGGTGGGCTATGGCGCGCGCTTTGTCAGCGAGCGGCCAACCCGCGTCGGTGTGGTCGCCATGGGCTATGCCGACGGCTATCCGCGTCACGCGCCTACCGGCACACCCGTGGCGGTGGACGGCCAACTGACCCGCCTGATCGGCCGCGTGTCGATGGACATGCTCACTGTCGACCTGACCGATCTGCCACAAGCGGGCCAGGGCAGTCGCGTTGAGCTCTGGGGCAAACAGGTGCTGGCCAGCGATGTTGCCACCCAGGCCGGCAGCATTCCCTACCAGCTTTTCTGCAACCTGCGAAGGGTGCCGCTGCTCTACCTCGGGCACTAACAGCCACGCTGTAGACGAGTTTGAACGCGAGTGTTGTAAATTCTGAACGCTATGCCATGATACGGCGACTTTTCCGTATCACTCCCAAGGGGGACTCCAGCATTGGACGTCGGTGTACGCCTGCAATCCATTCGCAAACTCAAAGGCCTTTCCCAGCGTGAACTCGCCAAACGGGCGGGCGTCACCAACAGCACCATTTCGATGATCGAGAAGAACAGCGTAAGCCCTTCGATCAGCTCGTTGAAAAAGGTGTTGGCGGGTATTCCCATGTCACTGGTGGAGTTCTTCTCCCTGGACGTGGAGCAGGATAGCCAGGCCCAGGTGGTCTATCGCGCCGCCGAACTCACCGATATCTGCAGCGGGGCCATCACCATGAAGCTGGTGGGCAAGGCGCATCCGAGCCGAGCTATTTCCTTTCTTGATGAAACCTACCCCAGCGGCACCGACACCGGCGACGAAATGTACGCCCACGAAGGTGAAGAGGCCGGCATGCTGGTCGAGGGCAAGCTGGAGCTGACCGTGGGTGACGAGGTGTTTATCCTTGAGCCAGGTGACAGCTACTATTTCGAGAGCAGCAAGCCGCACCGTTTCCGTAATCCGTTCGAGCAGCCAGCGCGTCTTATCAGTGCCACTACGCCGGCCAATTTCTAAGAACCTGCTTACGATCTGCTGCGCGTCGGCCCTGCGGCGTTAAAAACAGGGCCTAGCTCGCGAGATCGAAAACAGGTTCTACCGGGCCTGTCTGCTGAAACACAAATAACCCTGCGACAATATGGGTTGTTTCGGCGGCAGCGGCTTGCCGTTATACTGTCGCCCGCTCGCGAAACCGTGGCCGCGAGCGTGACTAGCCACGAAGAGGGTGTACCGTGAACCTGATTAAAAAGCTCCTGGTAGCACCGGCTACCGTATTGGCCCTGTGGGCAGTGACTGCTCAAGCCACGACCGACGAAGCCATTGCCGAGCGACTGAAGCCGGTCGGCCAAGTCTGTGTGATGGGCGAAGAATGCAAGGGCGTGGGCGCTGTAGCAGCCACAACCGGCGGCGCTGCGCGTACTGCCGATGACATCATTGCCAAGCACTGCGGTGCCTGCCATACCCCAGGTATTCTGGGTGCGCCGAAAATTGGCGACGCTGCAGCCTGGAAAGCCCGTGCTGATGCAGAGGGTGGTCTTGACGGCATCCTGGCCAAGGCGATTTCCGGTATCAACGCCATGCCGCCAAAAGGTACCTGCGCTGATTGCTCGGACGACGAGCTGCGTGAAGCGATTCAGAAGATGTCTGGCCTGTAATACGCCTGACGCTGCTGTAAAAAAGCCGCCTATTCAGGCGGCTTTTTTGTGCCGACGTTTTATCGGTATTCCAGCCAGTCGGCGCAGATGTGGGCGCATCAGCAGTGCCAGCAGGCTAAACGTAGCGAATAGCGCCAGCGGGCCTTGCAGCAGATACCAGGCGCTTGAACCGAGTTTTTCGCTAAGCCTGACCGAGATAAGTGAGATGAGTATTGGGGCTAGCATGCCTGTCAGCCATTGCCACTCTGGGCGTTTCAGGCTGAAGGCATAGGCCGCCAGAAACAGACCGCCCAGCAGCGCATTAGCGGCTAGCAGAGGCAGTGAGGGTGGGGCCGTCGCCAGGCTCACAGTCAGCAGGCCGAGCAAAGCGCCGGCAATCCAGGGCATCTTGTCTAGGGTCTTGGCAGCATGCTTGCGCACGTGCTTAGTCGCCTTTTGGTAATCACGATCCATGTGTGTGCCTGATCTAATCAATAAAACTGACCTGACCATCGGCTAGTGAGCCGATGCGCGCCAGTGACTCGACCCGATAGCCCTGCGCATCCAGTTCGGCGCGGCCGCGCTGGAAGGACTTTTCGATGACCACGCCGATCCCGGCGATGCTGGCGCCAGCCTGGCCGATCAGGTCGATCAGGGCGCGGGCGGCATGACCGTTGGCCAGGAAGTCGTCGATCAGCAGCACATGGTCGTGGGCGCCCAGGTGCTTGGCCGAGATGGCCAGGGTGCTTTCAGTCTGCTTGGTGAAGGAAAACACCTTGGAGATGTACAGGTCGTCCTTGAGCGTCAGCGACTGGTACTTGCGCGCGAAGATCACCGGCACGCCCAGCTCCAGGCCGGCCATCACCGCCGGGGCAATGCCCGAGGCTTCAATGGTGACGATCTTGGTGATGCCCTGGCCGGCGAAGCGCTGGGCGAATTCGTTGCCGATCTGCTGCATCAGTGCCGGGTCGATCTGGTGATTGAGAAAGGCATCGACCTTGAGTACATGCTCCGAGAGCACGGTGCCTTCATCGCGAATTTTCTGTTTCAGCGCTTCCACGCGGTTACCCTCGTCGTTCTTTCTGATGCCCGGTCTGCGCCGGGATGTAATGGTGCAGCGTAGCGCGGATGAAGGAGCTGACGAAATACGTCTGTCTGCGCCCGCGCACCGTTGCCGGTTATTTCTTCAGCATCGCGCGCATATTGGCCAGGGCCGAGTTGCCGGTGGCGGCCTTGACCTCCGGTGCAGCGTCTTCCAGGCCTTCCCAGACCAGATCCTCTGGCGGCAATTCATCAAGGAAACGGCTCGGTGAGCAGTCGATGATTTCGCCGTACTGTTTGCGCTTGGCGGCGAAAGTCATGGTCAGGTTGCGTTTGGCGCGGGTGATGCCAACGTAGGCCAGGCGCCGCTCTTCCTCGACCGTATCGGCTTCGATGCTGGAGCGGTGGGGAAGGATTTCCTCCTCCACACCGAGGATATACACCGACGGGTACTCCAGACCCTTGGAGGCGTGCAGGGTCATCATCTGCACGCCTTCGGCGCCTTCTTCCTCTTCCTGCTGACGTTCGAGCATGTCGCGCAACACCAGTTTGCCGATGGCGTCCTCGATGGTCATTTCGCCGTCTTCGTCGCGCTCAAGGGTGTTCTTCAGCGCCTCGACGAGGAACCAGACGTTGCCCATGCGCGCCTCGGCGACCTTGTCGCTGGAAGCGTTCTGGCGAAGCCAGTTCTCGTAGTCGATGTCCATCACCATGCTGCGGATCGCGGCAATCGGGTCGTTCTGCGCGCATTCCTGGCGCACCCGGTCCATCCATTGGGTGAAACGTGCCAGGCGCTCGGTGTAGCGCGCATCCAGTTGCTCGCCGAGGCCGATTTCGCCGGCGGCGGCGTACATGCTGATCTTGCGGCTGGTGGCGTAGTTGCCGAGCTTTTCCAGGGTGGTCGAGCCGATTTCGCGGCGTGGCACGTTGATCACGCGCAGGAAGGCGTTGTCATCGTCCGGGTTGACCAGCAGGCGGAAGTAGCTCATCAGGTCCTTCACCTCCTGGCGGGCGAAGAAGCTGGTGCCGCCCGACAGGCGATAGGGAATCTGATGGTGCTGCAGTTTCAGCTCCATCAGCTTGGCCTGGTAGTTGCCGCGATAGAGGATGGCGTAATCGCTGTAGGGGCGCTGGGTGCGCAGGTGCTCGGTGAGGATTTCCAGGGCCACCCGTTCGCACTCGGCGTCTTCGTTACGGCAGCGGATCACGCGGATCTCATCGCCCATGCCCATCTCGCTCCACAGCTGTTTCTCGAAGGCATGCGGGTTGTTGGCAATGAGGATGTTGGCGCACTTGAGGATGCGGCTGGTGGAGCGGTAGTTCTGCTCCAGCATCACCACCTTGAGCGAGGGGTAATCCTCTTTCAGCAGCATCAGGTTTTCCGGACGCGCGCCGCGCCAGGCGTAGATCGACTGGTCGTCGTCGCCGACCACGGTGAACTGGTTGCGCATACCCACCAGCAGCTTCACCAGCAGATATTGGCTGGCGTTGGTGTCCTGGTATTCGTCGACCAGCAGGTAGCGGATGCGGTTCTGCCATTTTTCCAGGATGTCGGCGTGCTCCTGAAACAGCATCACCGGCAGCAGGATCAGGTCGTTGAAGTCCACTGCGTTGTACGCGCGCAGGGTGCGCTGGTAGTGCAGGTAGACGATGGCGGCGGTCTGCTCCTTAGGGTTACGCGCGTTAGCCAGTGCCTGCTCGGGCAGGATCAGGTCGTTCTTCCAGCTGTCGATGTAGTTCTTGATCTCATCCGCACCATCATCACCGGCATATTCCTTCTGCATGATGTCGGTGAGTAGCGCCTTGATATCGCCGTCATCGAAGATCGAGAAACCCGGCTTGTAGCCCAGGCGCGCGTATTCCTTGCGGATGATGTTCATGCCCAGGTTGTGGAAGGTCGACACGGTCAGGCCGCGGGCTTCGGGGCCCTTGAGCAGGCTGCTGACGCGCTCCTTCATCTCGCGCGCGGCCTTGTTGGTAAAGGTCATGGCGACAATGTGGCGGGCCTGGATGCCGCAGTTCTGTACCAGGTGGGCGATCTTGCGGGTAATCACGCTGGTCTTGCCGGAGCCTGCACCGGCGAGCACCAAAAGTGGGCCGCCGACATAGTTCACGGCTTCCTGCTGCCGGGGGTTCAGTCGGGACATGGGAGCAATCGTCAGGGGGAATGGGCGCGCATTTTAACAGGCCTGGCGCTTTCTGCCGTGACCATCTGAAAGTGTGTTGCAGTGCACATAATGGCAAACAGCCAGGCTTGGTTAATTTTCCTAATCCAGTACTCTGGTGCCACTTTCGGGTCCTTGCCATGCCGCAGGGCGCGCCACTGACACAAGGATGTGCGTGATTAGACGTCGATTACGACGCATCCGAGCGGGTTCAATGCTCTTTATTTGTGCAGTGGGGGAAGTTGTTTGTCCGCGTTCGTCGAACCATTACGGTTGCTTTTGCTGGCGGAAACGCCAGGCTGGGCGCAGTTGCTGCGCGAGCGCCTGAGTGCGCTCGGCAGTGGTTATGCGCTGATTACCGCACCGTCCTGGGAGGCAGCCAGCGCGCTGTTCGATAAACCCAGTAACGCCCTGCTCCTGACCACCGCGAAATACCTGCCTGCCTCCGGGCGCTGTTCCCTACCCATTGTCCTGCTGCTGGATGCCGAGCCTGAAGCCGAGCCTGAGGGCGTGTGCGACTGGCTGGTGCGCGACCAGCTCAGCGCCGAAGTGTTGCGCCGTTGCCTGCGCTATGCGCGCGAGCAGGGCAACCTGAAAGATACCCTGCACCGCCTGGCCGAACAGGATGCCCTCACCGGTATCGCCAACCGCCAGGGCTTTCAGACATTGCTGGCCGCGCGCCTGGCTGAATACGAAGGCCGCGGTTTGACCCTCGGCCATCTCGATCTGGACAACTTTCGTCACGCCAACGATGCCCTTGGCTATCAGGGTGGCGACAGCCTGATTCTGCAGGTGGTGGCGCGGATCAAGGCGCAGCTGCAGGCTGGCGACCAGGTGGCGCGGCTGGGCAGCGATGAATTTGCCTTGCTGCTCGACAGCCGCCGCGACCCGCAACGCGCCGAACGGCTGGCCGCGCAGATTACCGAAGCCCTGGGCGAGCCCTACTGGATTGATGGCGAAAGCCTGTTGATCGGTTGCAGCCTGGGCCTGGCCCACTCCCGTGCCGAGGGCAGCGCCGATCCGCTGATGTGGCACGCGCATATCGCCATGCAACAGGCCAAGAGTCAGCAGGGCTGCACCTTTCATATCTATGACGAGCGGATCAACCGCAGCGCACGCAACCAGGCCGACCTAGAAAGCGAGTTGCGCCGCGCCCTGCGCCGCGACGAGCTGGAGCTGCATTACCAGCCGCGTCTGTGCCTGCAGACCGGGCGCATCGTCGGCCTGGAAGCGCTGGTGCGCTGGCGCCACAGTGAGCATGGCCTGCTGTCGCCCAACGAATTCGTGCCGCTGGCCGAAGAGAGCGGGCTGATCGTGCCGCTCGGCTACTGGGTGATCAGTCGCGCGCTGCGTGATATGCAGTGGCTGCGCGGACGTGGCCTGCCGGCGCTGCATATGGCGATCAATCTGTCATTTCGCCAGTTTCAGGACAGCCAGCTGCTGCCGACCCTCAGTCGCCTGATCGAAGAGCGCGGCGTCGATGCGCAGTGGCTGGAATTCGAGTTGACCGAAACCGCCGTAATGCGCCGCAGTGATCAGGTGCAGCAGACCATGCTGGCCCTCGGTCGCCTCGGCGTGCGTTTCTCGCTGGACGACTTCGGCACTGGTTTCTCTTCTTTCGTGCACCTGAACAACCTGCCGATCACCCTACTGAAGATCGACAAGAGCTTTGTCGGCGGCATGGGCGAGCGCGCGGAGAACCGTCAGCTGGTGCGGGCGATGATCAACCTGGCGCACAACCTCAACCTGCAGGTGGTGGGCGAGGGTGTGGAAAACGCCGAACAGCTGGCGCTGCTGCGTCAATACGGCTGCGATCAGGTTCAGGGCTACCTGATCAGCAAGGCTTTGCCGCTCAACGAACTGGCGCGCTTTCTGGTGTTTGGCATGCGCCAGCCGTTGTTTGGTCTGAGCAACAGCTGAGCTACTCGCTGATGGAAAAAGGCCCGCACTTGCTGCGGGCCTTTTTTAAGGCTTTACTGCGCGGCATTGGCCTGGCGCTGCGCCAGTTTCTGCTGGCGGTAGCTGATAGCTGCTGGCGGCACGGCGGTGACCTTGCCGGTTTCCAGCCAGCGCTTGAGGCGGTTGGCGTCGGCCATGTGGGTGTATTTGCCGAAGGCATCCAGTACCACGAACGCCACCGGACGGTTATTCATCACGGTATTCATCACCAGGCAGCGGCCGGCTTCGCCGGTATAGCCGGTTTTGCTCAGTTGCACGCTCCAGCCGGGTTTGCGCACCAGGTTGTTGGTGTTGCGAAAGCCCAGGGTGTAGTTGGGTTTGCGGAACGCCTGGGTCTTTTCCGAGGTGGTGCTGAACTGGTTGATCAGCGGGTACTGGCGCGCGGCTTTGAGCATTAGCACCAGGTCGCGGGCGCTGGAGACGTTGTGCTCCGACAGGCCGGTGGGCTCGACAAAGCGCGAATGCTTCATGCCCAGGGCGCGGGCCTTGGCATTCATCGCCGCGACAAAGGCCGCGTGGCCACCCGGATAGTGGTGCGCCAGGCTAGCTGCCGCGCGGTTTTCCGAGGCCATCAGGGCCAACAGCAGCATGTCGCGGCGGCTCAGCTCGCTGCCCACGCGCACGCGGGAGAACACACCGCGCATGTCATGGGTGTCGCGAATCATGATCGGCAGCTGCTGATCCAGCGGCAGCTTGGCGTCGATGGTGACCATGGCGGTCATCAGCTTGGTCACCGAGGCAATCGGCACCACGCTGTCGGCGTTGCGCTCGTAGAGCACCTGATTGGTTTGCAGATCGACCAGCAGCGCGCTGCCGGCGGCCAGGTCCTGTTGTTTGGCGGGTGCAGCCTGGGTGTTCGATGCAACTACAACGCAGCTGCAAATCAGCAGCAGGCTTACTATCGATTGGCGGATTTTCACGGGGCGCTTCACGGGCAGGTTGAAGGGGATGCAGCGGCGCTCAGTATACGGAAATCTGCGTCCGGGCTTGAGCGGTGCGCGCTTAAATCGTCATGGCGGCGCGTTATAGTGCGAGCGTTCTTAATGCCGCGAGTGCCCTATGTCCGAGTCGTCTACGCGTACAGCACCGCCCGCCGTCGGCCTGGGCGAGGCCTTCTGGTTTTGGCTGAAACTGGGGCTGATCAGCTTCGGCGGGCCAGCTGGGCAGATCGCGATCATGCATCAGGAGTTGGTGGAGAAGCGCCGCTGGCTGTCCGAGCGGCGTTTTCTGCATGCGCTGAACTACTGCATGCTGCTGCCGGGGCCGGAGGCGCAGCAGCTGGCCACCTATATCGGCTGGCTGCTGCACCGCACCTGGGGTGGGGTGATTGCCGGGGTGCTGTTTGTGCTGCCGTCGCTGTTTATCCTGATCGGCCTGTCCTGGCTGTATATCGCCTTCGGTGATGTGCCGCTGGTGGCGGGGATTTTCTACGGGATCAAACCGGCGGTCACCGCCATCGTCATGCAGGCGGCCTGGCGCATCGGCTCACGGGCGCTGAAGAACAACTGGCTGTGGGGTATTGCCGGGGCGTCTTTTGTCGCCATCTTTGCCTTCAATCTGCCGTTTCCGTTGATCGTGCTTGGCGCGGCGCTGCTCGGCTACCTCGGTGGCCGCCTACTGCCGCAGCAGTTCAGCCTGGGCGGCGGACATGCGCAACAGGGCAAATCCTATGGCCCGGCGCTGATCGATGATGACAGCCCGCCGCTGGCGCATACGCGCTTTCGCGCATCACGCCTGGCGCTGCTGCTGGTGGTGGGAGCGCTGCTTTGGTTGCTGCCGATGGGCCTGCTGACCTGGCTGTTCGGCTGGGACGGCACGCTGACGCAGATGGCCTGGTTCTTTACCAAGGCGGCGCTGCTGACCTTTGGCGGCGCCTATGCGGTGCTGCCTTATGTCTACCAGGGCGCCATTGGCCATTACGGCTGGCTGACCCCGACGCAGATGATCGACGGCCTGGCGCTAGGGGAAGCCACGCCGGGGCCGCTGATCATGGTGGTGGCGTTCGTGGCGTTTGTCGGGGCTTATCTGCAGCCGGTGTTCGGCGGCGATTCGGGTTTTGTCAGTGGTGCGCTGGCGGCAGCGCTGGTCACCTGGTTCACCTTTTTACCGTCCTTTCTGTTCATCCTCGCCGGCGGGCCGCTGGTGGAATCCACCCACGGCGAGCTGAAATTCACCGCACCCCTGACCGCGATTACTGCGGCAGTGGTGGGGGTGATCCTTAATCTGGCGCTGTTCTTTGCCTATCACGTGTTCTGGCCGCAGGGTTTTACCGGCACTTTCGACTGGCCGTCGGCGCTATTGGCCGTGGGCGCGGCGCTGGCTCTGCTGCACTTCAAACGTGGGGTGATGGAGGTGCTGCTGGTGTCGGCGTTGGCCGGGCTGGCGGTGTATCTGCTGCGTTGAAGTCGCGCGCCCACTGCCGAGGCAACGGGCGCGCTGTTTGTTAGAGAAACCAGCGGTATTCCCGCGCACTGACTTCCTGCATAAAAGCCAGGTGGTCCTGGCGCTTGTTCTCGCAGTAGACCATCACGAATTCCTCGCCCAGTCCCTGATTGACCACCGGATGATCGCGCATGGCGCTGACCGCGCCGAGCATGTCCTGAGGGAAGTCGATGCCGCTCTGGCGGTTTTCGTTGAGCGGCGCAATCGGCTCTTTACCCGCATCCAGGCCGTGCTCCATACCGGTGAGGATTGCGGCCAGCACCAGATAGGGGTTGGCGTCGGCGCCGGCCAGGCGGTGTTCGATGCGCAGGTTCTTGCCGTCCGATTCGGGAATGCGGATGCACGCATCGCGGTCCTCATACCCCCAACTGGCACGGCTGGCGGCGTTGACCATGGCGCCGTAGCGGCGGAAGGCGTTGTGGTTAGCGGCGAAGATCGGCATGCAGTGCGGCAGCAGCTCCAGGCAACCGGCCACGGCGTGGCGCAGCGGGCGCTGGTTGTCGCCGTCGAGCAGGTTGTTGCCGGTCGCGTCGTACAGACTGACGTGCACGTGCATGCCGCTGCCCGGCGCGTGCAAATAAGGCTTGCTCATAAAGCTGGCGCGCTGGCCGTGCTTGAGCGCCACACCACGGGTGCTGCGACAGAACAGGGCGGCCCAGTCGGCGGCGCGTAGGCCGTCGTCGCAATGGCCAAAGTTGATCTCGAACTGGCCGGGGCCGAGTTCGGCGGTGATCACGTTGGCGTCCACGCCCTGCTCATTAGCGGCGTCGACGATCTCGTGCAGCACATCGGCAAAACGCGACAGGCGTTCGATATGCATATTCGGCTGGTCATCGGCATCGCCGCACAGCGGGTCGCGGGGGAACTGCGGCAGGCCGTCCTGCAGCTTGCGATCAAACAGGTAGAACTCCAGCTCGAACGCCACCACCGGGCGGATACCGCGTGCGGCCAGGCGCTTGAGCACGCGGGCGAGCACTTCGCGCGGTTCGAACTCGATCGGTGCGGCGGTGCCGTCGGAGCTGATCAGCATCTGCCCCAGCGGCTGGCTTTCCCAGCGCACCGGCTTGAGCGTGCCGGGGATCAGCCGGCGCGGTGCATCCGGGTCGCCGTCATTGAAACAGTAATCGCCAATCGGGTGCAGGCCGCCCTGCACGCCGAGCAGCACGCAGTTCTGCGGGATTTTCAGCGGGCTGCCGGCGGCGACCTTCTCGAGCATGTCGATGGGGTAGCGCTTACCGTAGAAATGCCCGGGAATATCCAGGCTGATCAGGTCGACATAGCGTACTTCGGGGTGGGCGCTACGAAAGGCACGGACTTCGCTGAGCAGGTCGGGGAATGCTGTTGTTATTGTCATGGCGGCTATCTGCGCGGGTCAGGTGAAGACCCAGAGCACTCGTGTGGGGGAATCGGAAAGGTTGGCGTAGCGAAACTGCGCGTGCGGCGGTAACTGGAAGCTGTCGTTCGGGCCGAGGGTGACTGGCTCTGCGGCGTCGCCGTACCAGATGGTCAGCTCGCCTTCGAGGACAAAGCCGCCTTGTTCGGAGCTGTCGTTCAAGTGCCCGTCGCCGCTGGTGGCGCCCGGGTCCAAACGGCTTTCGAGCATGGAGAAGCCGCCAGCCATGGTCGGTGAGGCCAGTACATCGGTGATGCCACCGGCGTAATACAGGGTGCGGCGCTCGCCGGGACGGGTGACCCAGGGCACGTCGCGCGGCTTGCTCAGGCTGTAGAAATAGGTGGTCGGCACGCCGAGGGTTTCGCTGATCGCGGTGAGGTCAGCCACGGTTGGGCGCGACAGGCCGCGCTCGACCTGGGAGAGAAAGCCCACGGAACGGTCGATGCGCGCGGCCAGCTCACCCAGGGTGAGGTTCTTGTGCTTGCGCAGGTCGCGGATCAGGATCGCCAGACCTTCGACTTCTTCCTGCATATCCATAGGCACCTTCCTTAAATCACATCGCGCAGGCGATACCAGGCCTTGCCGACGGCTTCGATCGGCGCCGCCAGCAGATCACCGCCGGGGAAGCGTGGGTTGCTCAGGCCCTGGTACAGCTCAAGCAGGTCGGTGTCACCGAGGATCGCGTCGCTGACTGCGCGGGCGGCAGCCAAGGTCGGCAGGATGCCGTGGCCGGAGAAGCCCTGCAGCCAGTACTTCTGCCCGCTGCGGCCGACATCCGGGGTGCGCTGCATGGTGCAGTCGATATGCCCGCCCCAGCCGTAGTCGATCTGTACGCCGCGTAGTTGCGGGAAGACCCGCTCCAGATAAGGCCGGGTGGCCGCCGGCACGTCCGCCGGGATGCCGCCAAGGTAGGTGCAGCCGCCGCCGAACAGCAGGCGGTTGTCCGGGGTGACGCGGAAATAGTCGGGCACGAACTGGTTGTCGATGGCGCAGGTGCCGCGCGGGAACAGCGAGCGCGCCAGCTCCGGGTCCAGTGGCGCAGTGGCGACCTGGTAGGAACCGACCGGCAGCAGGCGTTTCGACAGTTGCGGATCGAGCTTGTCGATATAGGCATTGCAGGCCAGTACCAGCACGTCGCTGCGCACCTCGCCGTGCTCAGTACGCGCTACATAGCCTTCGGCGGTTTCGTGGTATTCGAGCGCCTTGCTCTGCTCGAAGATTTTGCCGCCAGCCTTCTCGATGGCATCGGCCAGGCCCTGGGCGAGTTTCAGCGGGTTGAGGTGCGCGGCGCCGCTGTCATGCAGGGCGGCCAGGTAGCGTGGGCTGGCGATCCACTGCGGCAATTCTTCCTTGGGGATAAAGCTCAGCTGCGTATAGCCGTACTTCTGCTCGGCTTCTTCCAGGCTGTCCTGCAACTGGCGCATACGGCGCGGCAGCACGGCGGTATAGATCGCGCCGGTGCGGTAATCGATATCGAAGTTGTGCCGCTCGGGCAGTTCACGCATTTCCTCGGCGGCCCAGACCATGCTGTCCCACAGGCGCCGGGCGCGCTCCAGGCCTAATGCCTTCTCAAATGGCGGCATATCGCACGACCAACCCGGTAGCGCCTGACCGCCGTTGCGTCCGGAGGCGGCCCAGGCCAGGCGACTGGCCTCCAGCAGCACCACTTTTTTACCCGCCAGGGCCAGGCGCAGCGCCGTGTGCAGGCCGCTGAAACCACCGCCGATAATCAGCACATCGCATCGCAACGCTTCCTGCAGGCGCGGGCGCAGCGGGATGGCGCCGGGGTAGGTGCCGGCGTAGTAGGTGCCGATGTGCTGGGCGGATTGTTTGAACATGGCGCGCCTCATGAAATTCTATTTAAATAATTTCATGAAAATCTACGCGATAAATTTCACAAAGCCAAGCGCGAAGGCTTCTGGACTCTAGAAGTCGATGGCCAAACGCAGGCGATCCTTATGCTGCAGGCCCTGTTCGAACAATGGTTCGGGGTAATGCTGGAGGAAATAGTCTGGCTCGATGGCATATACCCGCAGGCCCGCGCGCTGGTAGAAGGTCAACTGATGGCCGAAGCTGCCGGTGGCCACTTCCAGGCGTGTAGCGCCCAGCTGCCTGGCGCTGTGCAGGGCATGTTGCAGCAGTTGCGTACCGATGCCCTGGGCCTGGCAGTGTGGCGCTACGGCGATATTCATCAGCTCCAGTGTGCCGGTACTGCGTGCTTGCAGTACATAGACGCCGACGGTCACGCCATCGCGCTCGGCGAGGTAGCAGTGACCGTCCGTCAGGTAAGCCTGCACAAATGGCAGATGCGGATCGGCTTCGAGCAGCAGGGCCAGCGGCTGCTGCGCCGCGCTGCTCGCGCGGATAAGAATGGGAGGCTTCATCGGCGGGTTCAGCGCACCTGATTGCGCCCGTTGTGTTTGGCGGCGTACAGCGCGCGGTCGGCTTTCTCCAGCAGGTCGTCAGCACCAGTCGGTGCGTCTTCGGTGGAGGCGATGCCGGCGCTCAGGGTTACCGAGAACTGCTGGCCACCGGCGATAAACTGCAGCTCGGCAAAGCGCTGGCGGATTTCATCGAGAATACGCAGCGCCTGGTCAGATGGGCAGTCCGGCAGCACCACGAGGAATTCCTCGCCACCATAACGGCCTAGGCTGTCGATGCGTCGCAGGCGTTGGCGCAGCAGGTTGGCGAGGGCGCGGATCACGTTGTCGCCGGCGGCATGGCCGTAGCTGTCGTTGACCTTCTTGAAGAAGTCGATATCCAGCATCGCCACGCTGGTCGGTTTGCCGCTGCGTTGTGCGCGCTCCAGTTCAACCGCAGCCTGCTCTTTGATATCGGCGTGCTTGAGCAGCCCGGTGAGGCTGTCGCGCGACAGCGCATTGCTCAGCAGGCGTGCACGCTGGGCACGGGAGAACACGGCGGCAATCAGACCATTGTCGGAAATCGGTTTGGTGACGAAATCATCGCCGGCCTTGATCAGGGCATTCATCTGCCGGTTGATGTCGGTTTCCGCCGACAGATAGACGATCGGCACGCGCAGCCAGTCGTCGTTCATGCGGATGATCTGCGCCAGTTCCGGGCCGGTGCAGTTGGGCATGCTCACGTCCAGCAGCACCACTTCGGGGTTGAAGCTGCGCATGCGGGCGAAGATATCTGCCGGCTCGTGGAGCATCTCCACCAGCATATTGGCGCCGCGTAGGATCAGGCTGAAACGGCTGGCCAGCTCGCGGTCGTCGTCGATGATCAGCACCCGGTAAGGCTCACCCTGTTGTTGGGCAAAGCAGCGTTCCAGACGGTTTTCCAGTTGTGGGATGTCCACCGGCTTGGTGAAAAAGCCCATGGCGCCGACGCGCACGGCTTCCAGGTAGGTGGCGAAATCGTCCTGGGTGGTGATCACCAGCAGCGGCAGTGGCTCGTCCAGGCGTTGTTGCAGGCTGGCGGCGTATTCCAGGCCGGTGAGACTTTCGTCGGGCAGGTTGACGTCGACGATCAGCGCGTCCGGCAGTTGCTCTTGCAGGGCGGCGTCGAGCTCACTGATACGGCTGAAATGTTCGGCGTGATAGCCGAAGTTGTTCAGCGTCAGGCGCATGTTTTCGCCAATCGACAGCTGGTCTTCGAGGATATAGATACGCCGCGCACTGCTGTTCGGCCGTGGCGGCTTGACCGCGCGGGTAGCAGCCTCCTGGCTGCGTTCGGCCTGGAACTGCTGGCGTGCCAGTTGCTGCAGGCTGCGGCTGAAGTCCTGCAGGCTCTGTTGTTCCTTCTGCAGGGTTTCCAGCCACTGATCGGCTTCCTGTTCCAGCTCACGGGCGCGCTGGCCGAGGCTGCTGAAACCGAAGGTGCCGGCGGCGCCAGCCAGTTTGTGCAATTGGTCGCGCAGGCTTTGCAGATGCTGGAGCTGCTCCTGCGGGTCGGCAGCGTGCAATAGGCGTTCAGCGTTCTGTGCGAGGGCGGGCAGTTCTACCTGCAGGCGCACGGCGAAGGCATTGCTCAACTGCTGCAGATGTTGCTGCAGTTCATCGGCGGTGCTTGTGCCTTTACTCATGGGCCAGGCTCCATATCTTGCGCACCTGCGCGGCCAGCTGCATGGGGTCAAAGGGTTTGATGATCACATCGCGGGCGCCGAGGCTGCGGTAATGGGCGATTTCCGCCGGTTGCACCTTGGCAGTCATAAAGGCCACTGGCACCTGATTGATGTCGATCAGTCGGGCGATCTGCGCCAGGGTTTGCGGGCCGTCCATGTCCGGCATCATTACATCCAGCAGGATAAAGTCCGGGGCAAAGCCCTGCAGTTGATCCAGGGCGTCCTGGCCGGATGAGCAGCTGAGTACCTGAAAGCCACCCACCGCTTCGAGTGCCAGCTTGGCCACGGCCTGGATCGATGGATCGTCTTCCACGTGCAAGATGCGTTGCAACTCAGGCATGCCGATTTTCCTCGGGACTGGCGGGTGATTCGGGCGGCGCCTCTAGGGCCAGGGTAGTCAGTTCGAACCAGAAAGTCGCGCCGTGACCGGGGCTGGAGTTGAAACCGATCTTTCCGCCCATGCGTTCGATGATTTCCTTGCTGATCGCCAGGCCCAGGCCGGTGCCGCCTTTCTGCCGGGTGTCGGTGGCGTCGGCCTGGGAGAATTTGCTGAAAATTCGCGCCTGAAAGTTTTCCGGCACACCGGGGCCGTGGTCGCTCACGCTGACGCGGATAAGCGCGTCGTGTTGCTCTACCCGCACGTTCACGGCCTGCCCCTGGGGCGAGAATTTCGCCGCATTCGACAGCAGGTTGGCCAGCACCTGGGCCAGGCGCAGTTTGTCGACGCGCACGCGGGCCTGGGTCGGCGGCCCTTGCAGCTGTAATTGCACCTGGTAGTGGTCGGCGTATGGCTGGTTTTCTTCGATGGCCTGTTCCAAGAGTGGTTGCAGCACTTCGTCCTGCAGTTCGAAGAGCATCTTGCCAGCCACCAGTTTGTCCATGTCGAGCAGGTCGTTGATCAGCAGGTTGAGGCGCTGGCTGTTGTCCTGGGCGATCTGCAGCATCTGCTGCATGCTTGCCGGCACCGCGCCGAGGGCGCCGCCGTTGACCAGGCCGAGGGAGCCGGCAATCGCGGTGAGCGGGGTGCGCAGTTCATGGCTGACGGTGGAGACGAATTCGTTTTTCATCCGCTCGATGCGTTTGCGCTCTTCGATATCACGAATTACCGCGATAAAACGCCGCTCGCCCTGGTGGCTGATCTGCGAGATGGCCAGTTCGATGGTGAACGTCTCGCCAGTGCTGCGCATGGCGGTCAGCTCGATTTCCTTGCCGAGCATCTGCTGGATGCCGGTTTTCAGGAAGTGGCTGAGGTAGCGGGCGCGCATCGAGCGTTGTGGTTCGGGCAAGAGCAAGGTCGCACGATGTCCGGAAACTTCCAGGTGGCTGTAACCGAAGATGCGCTCGGCGGCGTGGTTGAAGGTTTCGATATAGCCCTGCTGATCGATGGTGATGATCGCATCCAGTACGTTGTCGAGCAGAGCTCGTAGGTAATCCTCGCGCTCACGGATGGCCATTTCGGATGCGATACGTTCGTTGAAGTCCTGAATCTGCACCACAAAGTGCACCGGCGCATCGTTGCTGTCGCGTACCAGTGACACGCTCATCAGCACCCAGATGATCCGCCTCTGGCTGTCCAGGTAGCGCTTTTCCATCTGGTAGGTGCTGATCTCACCGGCCAGCAGCTCTTCGATATGCAACAGGTCGGCATCCACGTCGTCAGGGTGGGTGATCTGCTGGAAGCTGCTGCGCAGCAGCTCTTCGCGGCTGTAGCCGAGCATCTCGCAGAGCACTTCATTGACCTCCAGCCACTGCCCTTGCAGCGAGACCAGCGCCATGCCCTGGGGGGCGGTGCTGAAGGCGCTGCTGAAACGCTGTTGACTGAGGCGCAGCTGGTCTTCCACGGCCTTGCGGTCGCTGATGTCCCAGATAAAGCCGGATATCCATTGCAGCTCGCCGTGGCTGTCGTATTCGCCGCGGCCCTTTTCCCGTACCCAGACGCTGTGGCCGTTGGCATGCAGCAGGCGGTAGGTCAGCTCGAAGGACTCTTTGCGCTCAACCGCAGCCACTGCGCGGTAGGTAATCGGCAGGTCATCCGGGTGCACCACGCTGGAGAAGCTGCGCACGCGGTTGTTGATAAAGTCGTGTGCAGGGTAGCCGCTGAGCGCATACATCTCCTCGCTCAGGTAGCTCATCGACCAGTTTTCATCATTGCGGCAACGGTACACCGCGCCAGGCAGGCTGCTGACCAGGCCGCGGAAACGGCTTTCGCTCTTTTGCAGGGCGCGGGTGGTCTGGTGCAGGTCGTTGATGTCGCTGGCGATGCCCAGGTAACCGCTGATCACCCCTTCGGCATCACGCATGGCGCTGACGGTGAGGTTGACGATGCGTTGCTCGCCGTTTTTGCGCCGGTAGGTCCATTGGCGGGTTTCCGGCTCGCCCAGGTCGGGGAGCCGGGTAAACACCTCAAAACCGCTGACTTCGCTGCCGAGCTGGCGGCTTAGCTGGCGGCCGCGTGCCTCTATTTCCTCGCTCAGGTGGAACAATGCTGGGTTATGCCGGCCGATGACTTCTGCGCTGCGATAACCCAGCAGGCGTTCGGCGCCGGAGTTGAACAGGGTGATCAGGCCGTCGCGGTCACTGGTGATGATCGCCACACCGGTGGCCGAGTCGAGCACCGCTTGCAGGAAGCGTCGTGCCTCACGGGTCTGCTCTTCATGGCGCATGCGCTCCAAGGTGGCGCCGACCCAGCGGGCGAACAGGCGCATGAATTCTTCGTCGGCATCGTCAAATGGCCTGTCGCGGGCCTCGCTTGAAGCGAAACACAGGGTGCCGAAGCGCTGGCCAGCAACCCAGACGCTGGTGCCGATATAGCTTTCCAGGGCGAACAGCGGGTAGCAGGGGTGGGCGGCATGTTCGCTCTGGCCCATCACGGCAATGGCCAGCACATCGTTGCTGCGCAGGGTGATGCTGCAATAGGTCTCGCCGAGGGCAAAGCATTGGCCGTCCTGCAGGGTGTCTGGCGGCGACACCTGCACCCTCACCTGGTAGGTGTCTGCGTCGATCTGACTGATGATGCCGATCGGCATGCCATAGAACTCGGACCCCAGTTGCAGGGCCTGGCGCAGTTGCTCGTGGGTGCTCAGTTTAGGCAGGGCGGCAATCTCGTTGAGCGCGCGCAGGGCCGCCTGCTGCCGCTGCATGCGCTGCTGGGTCTGCGCGCGCTGGGTATCGCGGCGCAGGGCTTCAAGTAACTGGCCGAGGGTGGTCAGCAGTGGTTGCAGTTGGGCGGCGAACTGTTCGTCGTAGCCGCCTGTGCGGTTGGCCAGGCCGAGCATGCCGCGCAGCTCACCGTTGGCGTGAATGGGCAGGCCGGCAAACGCCAGCAACGGTGGATGCCCCGGCGGCAGGCCGGCGCTGTGCGGGTGATGGCTCGGGTCGTTGCTGATCAGCATCTGACCGCTGCGGATCACCTGGCCGAACAGGGTGTCGAGGTTGCGAAATTCCAGGCCCTGCGGCGCATGGGCGGCATAGAAGGCGCGGCTTTGTGCGTCCCAGGCGATATTGCTGATGGCGAAGGTGCGCAGAAAAGGTGCGCCGGCTTCGTCATAACGGATTTCCCCGACAAAGCCGAACTGGCTGGCGCTGACCTCGAGAATCCGCCCGAGCAGGGTCTCGAAAGCCTCACGCTGGTTGTCTGCGTTGATATAGGCCGCCTGGGTCTGGGTGATCAATGCCAGCAACTGGCGCGCCTCTTCGGATTGCTGGTGCTTGTTCTGCAGCTCGGCGTGGTGGCGGCGCATGACCAGTTGGCTGCTGTGCTTTGTGGCCAGCAACAGCAGTAGCAAGAGCATTTCAGCGGCGAGCCAGGCCAGCAGCCACTTGATGACCAACCAGCGTTTGTCGCGCTGGTGCAGGTTGTACAGCGCGGTGATGTCGCGCCAGGTCAGTGCCAGTACCGGACTGCCGGTGCTGGCCGGGTCGGCCTGATAGCCGCTTAAACGCATCTGGTTGAGCAGGTAAGTGCGGCCTTGATCGTCGAGTAGCTTGAAGGTGTTGCCCGCATCCGGGGCGGGCAGGCGATGTTGCGCTTGCCAGTGCTGCACCTGCACCTGGGAAAACCCGGCCAGGTGCCAGTAATCACGCTCGGTAGCCGGTGCGCGCAGCACTTCACCGCTGCTGCCGGGCGCTTGCGCCTGGCGTTTGAACAGCAGGGCGACCCCGGCATCCAGTTCGCGGTCCAGCTGTTGCAAGTTATTCAGCACATCCAGGCTGACCTCCAGCGCGCCGACATTCAGCGGGCCATCAAGGCTTTCCACCTGCAGCGGGACGATGGCGCGCATGCTCAGGCTGTCGCCATTGGCCGCCAGGCCGGCGCTTGTTGACGCCTGGTTCAGGCTATCGAGCAGCATGGGGCGCTGCGCGGCAGGGAAGTCGGCAAACCACTGCGGCTCATGCACGCGCAGCAGTACCTCGGCCGTAGGCGCCAGGTGCACATACAGGGCGAATGGGCGAATGCCTTGCAGGTTGCGCCAGCGCGGGGCGAGGCGGGAATACAGCTGATTACGGATGGCACTCAGGCTGTGTGCGTCTGCCGGGTTGCTGCTCTGTAGCGCCTGGGCCTGGCGCACCAGCTCGACTAGCCAGGCGTCGG
Organism: Pseudomonas sp. SG20056; assembly: GCF_031764535.1. Lineage (NCBI taxonomy): Bacteria > Pseudomonadati > Pseudomonadota > Gammaproteobacteria > Pseudomonadales > Pseudomonadaceae > Pseudomonas > Pseudomonas sp. SG20056. The sequence goes on along the minus strand of NZ_CP134499.1, from coordinate 4,224,110 downwards.
CGGCAATGGTTTCGGCCAGCAACTGCGCCTGTTGCTGCAGCTCATGCTGGCTGTTGCGCAGGGTCAGGTTCTGCAGCTCGTGCTGTTTGGCGATTTGCAGGTTCCACAGGGTTTCCCGCTCGTTGAGAGCAAAGCCGCCGAGCACACTGAAAAATAGCGCCAGGCCCAGGCTGCCGAGGCCGACGATCCAGTGAATGGTGTTGGGTTTGAACGACTTAAGCATCCATCCGCTCCATCGCCTGGCTAGGCATGTAGAACGTCATTCAGGTCAGCCCTGCCAGCCGGCGCAGGCGAGCCAGCTCGGGGTCATCAGGTGCACTGTTGAGTTCGCAGGCGGCCAGGCGCATGAGGATGTTCTCGCGTTTGACGTTGTTGGCCGGCAGGTTGTAGCACGCGCCGATCAGCTCGCGCAGCTGCATTGGCAATTGCCATTGTGCCTTGATGCTGATGGCAAAGGGACCACTGAATTGGTCAAGCGCCTGCATGAGCTGGGCTTCGCTGAAACGCTGCCCACTGTCTTGCCACTGCTGCGTCAGGTACAGCACGCACAGTTCGCCCATGCGGTGCAGCAGGGCGGCGGTATGGAAGGGCGCGGGATTCAGCGCGCATTCGCGCGCGAGCTGGGTGCTGCGCTCGATCAGTTGCTCGGTACTGTCCAGGTGCGCCTGGGCAAACAGCCGCAGCAGAGCGTTATCCAGCGCGCTGCATTGGCGCAGTGCCAGGCCTAGCGCCAGATTCAGGCTGTTGGCCGCGCCGAGCTTGTGCAGTGCTTCAAGCAGGCTGGTGCAGGGTTTGCCGGCCTGGTTGTAGGCGCTGCTGTTGGCTACAGCGAGCAGGCGGGCGGTCAGTGCCGGGTCGTGCTGCCACTCACCTGCCAGCTTGCGCAGATCAATCTGCTCGCCTTTGAAGCTTTGCAGCAGGTGATCGCGTACAGGCGCCGTAAGCGGTAATTGCAAGGCGCTGCTGGGTAGGCTGTGCAGGTATGCAAGCAGGTCGCTGTGCGGGTCTGCGGGCTGAGGTGGTGGCTCGCCGTTGTCTGCAGGCAGCAGGGTTTCCAGGCTGGCGGCGACATGCGTGGCTTGGAAGGGCTTGCTGATAAACGCGTTGATCTTCAAGGCACGCACGGCCATGACGCTGGCGCGATCAGAGCGACCGGTGATGACGACCAGCGGCGTGCTGCCGTTGTCGCGACGTACCTGTTCGAGCAGGCGAGTGCCGGGGCCATCTGGCAGATTCCAGTCGCAGATGAGCATGTCGGCCGGACGCTGCTGCCATTCGCGCAGGGCCGCGCTGACGCTTTCCAGGCATATCACCTGACTGCCGGGCCGCAGACTGAGGACGATCTGTTTGAGCAGATCGGCAATCCAGCCGTCGTCTTCCAGAATCATGACGCGCATGCGTGGTGCCTTATTTCGTGGTCGCGGGGCTTAGCGCCCATTGTGTGGCCAGCTGTTCTGCTGGTTGCGGGCGGCCAAAATAGTAGCCTTGGGCATGATCGCAGCCGAGTTGCCGCAGCAGTGCGGCCTGCTCGGGCTGTTCAATGCCTTCAGCCAGCACCTTGAGACCCATGCTGTGGCCAAGGGCGATCACTGCGCGGGTGATCGCCACATCGTCCTGATCATGCGGCAGGCCGCTGACAAAGCTTTGATCGATCTTGAGTTTGTGCACCGGCAAGCGCTTGAGGCGCGCCAGGGAGCTGTAGCCGGTACCGAAGTCATCAATGGCCAGGCGGATACCGAGTGCACGCAGGCGTTCGAGCAAGGCCAGGGCGGCGTCGGGATTATCCATCACCGCGCTTTCAGTGACTTCCAATTCCAGATGGGCTGGATCAAGGCCAGTATTGCGTAGCACTTCGGCTACCCGCTGATCCAGCTCGCCGCGGCTGAACAGGCGGCTGGAGATGTTCACTGCGACAAACTTCAGTTTATGCCCGGCGATATGCCAGGCAACCATCTGCCGGCAGCTCTGCTCCAGCACCCAGGCGTCGATGGCGCCGATCAGCCCGGTTTCTTCGGCAACCGGGATAAATTCGCCAGGCGCCACCAGCCCGCGTTGTGGATGTTGCCAGCGCACCAGGGCTTCGACGCCGATGAGCTCCTGGCTATTCAGGCAGATCAGCGGCTGGTAATGCACGCGCAGCTCCTGATGATCCAGGGCATGGCGCAGGGCGCTGGCCAGCTCGACGCGTTGGCTGGCGTGCTCAGTCAACTCCTGGCTATAGAAGGCGTAGCTTTCGCGGCCGCTGCTCTTGGCTTTGAACAGGGCCGAATCGGCATTGCGCAGCACCTGGCCAACATCGCCGGCCTCACTGGGGTACAGGCTGATGCCGATGCTGGCGGTGACAAACAGCTGTTTATCGGCGATCTGGAACGCCGGGGTCAGACAGGCCTGCAGGCGCTGCGCCATGACTGCGGCCTGTTCGGCGCTAGCGCAGGTTTCGTCGAGCAGGCCAAACTCGTCGCCGCCCAGGCGCGCGAGCGTCATGCGCTTGCCGAGTTGCTGGCTAAGGCGCTCGCCGACGTCCTTGAGCAGCAGGTCGCCGATGGTGTGGCCGAGGCTTTCGTTGATGTGCTTGAAGTGGTCGAGGTCGATCAACAGCACCGCACCACTCAGCTCATCGTGCTTGGCACGTTCGAGGGCGCGCTCGACACGTTCGGTGAACAGCAGGCGGTTGGGCAGGTTGCTTAACGGGTCGTGATGCGCCAGGTAATCCAGCTCGCGTTGTGAGCGTTTCAGTGCGCTGATATCGGAGAACACCGCGACGTAGTGGCTGATTTCGCCCAGTTCATCATGAATCACCCGGATGCATTGCCACTGCGGGTAAATCTCGCCGCTCTTGCGCCGGTTCCATACCTCGCCACTCCAGGCACCACGGCTTTGCAGGGCATTCCACAGGCTTTCATAGAAGCCTTTATCGTGCCGCCCGGATTTCAGCATGCTCGGTGACTGGCCGAGGATTTCCGCCTGGCTGTAGCCGGTGATGCGACTAAAGGCCGGGTTGCAGTGGACGATGCGCTGCTGCGCATCGGTGACCAGCACACCTTCCTGGGTGGCATCGAATACCGCCGCGGCCTGGCGCAGGCTGTCTTCATCCTTGCGCCGCTGGGTGATGTCGCTGGCGGTGCCGATCAGGCGTTCGGCCTGGCCGTGATCGTCGAGCAGCAGGCGGCCGCGTGATTGAATCCAGCGGTAGCTGCCATCCTCATGCAGCAGGCGATAGTTGACCTCGTAAGGCGCCGGGTTGCGCGCGGCCAGGCGCTGCGCCAGGTTGCTGTCGAAACTGGCGCGGTCATCGGTGTGCAGGCGTTGCAGCCAGCGTTGTGGGTCTGTGCCCAGAGCATCGGGGGGCAGGCCGAGCAGAGCCGTATAACCTGGGGAGAAATACAGCGTTTGCGTCTGTAGATCCCAGTCCCACATGCCGTCTTTGGCCGCTTCCAGCGCCTGCTGCAGACGTTTCTCGCTGCGCTGCAATGCCCGGTGCGCCAGGCTCTGCTGTTCGTGGTGAGTGCGCAGCACGGCATACAGCAGGCCGGCGGTGAGTAGCACAAACGCCAGGCCCTTGAGCAGTTGTGCGCGTTCCAGTTGTGCGAGCGACAGGCCCATGGAAACCAGCAATCCGTCGCTGAATGACACCCAGAGGGCTGCGGCTAGCATATAGCTGAGGGTCAGGCGCCAGGCGCCTTGTGAAGCATTCATGGGATAAAAATCAGTCCTTTGCCTAAGGTCGGCAGTATAGATGCTGATAAGGGGGCGGCATTCTTATGCAAAAGACCAACTGGTTTTCTGATCCCGGTCAGGGATAATGGTCGGCGACGTGTGCTAACAATAAGCGGCGTCTTTCTTTCTGCACGAGGCACACGATCCATGTGGTACAACGGTTTTCTTGACCTGTCGGTCTGGCAGTTGATCGCGGTCACCCTGCTGATGACGCACGTGACCATCGTCAGCGTCACGGTTTATCTGCATCGCTACTCGGCGCACCGCGCCCTCGAATTGCATCCGGCGCTGAAACACTTCTTCCGCTTCTGGCTGTGGCTGACCACGGCGCAGAACACCCGCGAGTGGACCGCGATTCACCGTAAGCACCACGCCAAATGCGAAACCGTCGATGACCCGCACAGCCCGGTGATCAAGGGCCTGAGCACCGTGCTGCGCAAGGGTGCGGAGTTGTACCGCGAAGAAGCGCAGAACCCGGAAACCCTGCGCATCTACGGCAAGAACTGCCCCGAAGACTGGATCGAGCGCAACCTCTACTCGCGCTTCCCGGTTGGCGGCGTGGCGCTGATGGGGGCCATCGACCTGGCCCTGTTCGGCGCTGCCGGCATCACCATCTGGGCGATCCAGATGATGTGGATTCCGGTGTGGGCGGCAGGCGTGATCAACGGTCTTGGTCATGCGGTCGGCTATCGCAACTTCGAGTGCCGCGATGCGGCGACCAATCTGCTGCCCTGGGGCATCCTGATCGGTGGGGAAGAATTGCATAACAACCACCACACCTACCCGAACTCGGCCAAGCTGTCGGTGAAGAAGTGGGAGTTCGACATGGGCTGGTTCTGGATCAAGCTGTTCAGTCTGCTTGGTTTGGCCCAGGTGCAGCGCGTTGCGCCGATTGCCCACCGGGTAGAAGGCAAGCGCAGCCTGGACATGGACACTGCAATGGCCATCCTCAACAACCGCTTCCAGATCATGGCACAGTACCGCAAGCTGGTGATCGCGCCGCTGGTGCAGCAGGAACTGGCCAAGGCCGATGCCTCGGTGCGTCACCATTTCCACCGTGCCAAGCGTCTGCTCTCGCGTGAGCCGAGCCTGCTTGATGAAGGTCACCAGGCGCGTATCCAGCGCATGCTGGAGCAGAGCCAGGCGCTCAAGGTGATTTACGAGAAGCGCCTTGCCCTGCAGCAGATCTGGGTGAAAACCAGCGCCAATGGCCACGACATGCTTGAAGCCATCAAGCACTGGGTCAGTGATGCCGAAGCCAGCGGTATTCAGTCACTGCGCGAGTTTGCCGAGCAACTGAAAACCTACTCGCTGCGTCCAGCTGGGGCCGTCTAACGCCTGCGCTGTAGCTCAAGCCCGCCACTCGGCGGGCTTTTGCTATCTGAGCTGCGCCCGGCAGGTTGTCGCGGCGTGATGATGCAAATGCCTCCCGACCATTGTTTATTTCTGGCGTATGCTTCAGCCATTGCCCGGTAACTGAGTGCAATGGCGATGGCTATGGATGAAGTCAGCAGAAAGCAGCTCGAACAGGAAGAGTTGACCCTGGCGCTGTTGCACACCCGCGCCGAGGTGGCGCGCCTGCAGGAACGCGAGCAGCTGTTCAGCACCTTGCTGGGCAGCGTCAATGCGGTGCTCTGGGCGTTTGATTGGGATGCCAAGCGAGTGATCTACGTCAGCCCAGCCTACGAGCGGGTTTTCGGGCGCTCCGCCGCGCTGCTGCTGGGCGGTTATGAAGAGTGGCGCAACAGCATCTACCCCGACGACCTGGATTACGCCGCCGAAAGCTTTGCCCAGGTGCTGGAAACCGGTGCGGTCGAAGCCCGCGAATACCGCATCATCCGTGGTGACGGCCAACTGCGCTGGCTTAGCGACAAGTGTTTTGTCAGCCGCGAAAGCTCGCCGGGCAAGCCGCATATCATCGTTGGCATCGCCGAAGACATCACCGAGAAGAAGCAGCTGGAGGGCGAGTTACACCGTCTGGCCACCACTGATGTACTGACCCAAAGCAGCAACCGTCGGCACTTCTTCGAATGCGCCCAGCGCGAGTTCGAGCAGGCCCGCGAATACGGTAGTCCGCTGGCCTTTCTGCTGTTCGACCTCGACGATTTCAAACAGATCAATGATCGTTATGGCCACCAGATGGGCGATCAGGTGTTGCAGCGTCTGGCCTATAGCGGCGCTACCACCTTGCGCCGTGGTGATCTGTTCGGCCGCATCGGTGGTGAGGAGTTTGCCGCGCTGTTTCCGCGCTGTGAGCCGGAACTGGCCGAGCAGATTGCCGAACGTCTGCAGCGCGAGGTGCGCCGCCTGAGTTTCAATCACGAGGGCAGCACTTTCGGCGTGACCCTGAGCCAGGGCCTGACCAGTCTGCGACCTGAAGATACCAGCCTGGATGCTCTGTATGCGCGCGCCGATGCCGCGATGTATCGAGCCAAACGTCAGGGCAAAAATCAGATCGTGGTGGATTGATCACGCGCGCGAGCATGCTGTTGGTTCGATGCGCTGGCGATAACCCGCCTTTTTGCTTTTTGCCGTCGGCAAAAAACCGCTTATTGCTTCTTTGTCAGGCCTGCAAGGGCCTCGTCACAAACCTGTAAAACCTTGTAATAGACGCCTCGGCGAGCTGTTTTGGGCAGCTGGCACAGTATCTGCGTAGGGCTCAGCGTATAACGGCCGAGATTATCGGCCGACAATAAAAATGAAGAGACCTGCGCCATGATTTTTACCTGTCCGCTGCTATGTCCTCATTCCCCAGTTCGCGCTGACTGCCTTCACGCGCTCACCTGATTTCGCTTATTGCACGGCCGGCCCTGGCTGCGGCAGCTGTTCGCCTGCCCGGCGTCTGGCCCTGCAATAACTCCCCGAATTCGGTGCGCGCCTGCCGCTTCACAGGCTGAAGACAGTACCCGCACCGATGTGCAACCCACACACAACTGGAGAACACATAATGAGAAAGACCTCCCTGGCCCTGGCCGTTGCTGCCAGCACCCTGGGCTTGTCCCTGAGCCAAATCGCCCATGCCGACTTTATCGGCGACAGCAAAGCCAGCCTCGAAGCGCGCAACTTCTACTACAACCGCGACTTCCGTGAAGACGCGGGTCAGCACAAGTCCGAAGAGTGGGCTCAAGGTTTTATCCTGCGCGCTGAGTCGGGCTTCACCGAAGGCACCGTCGGTTTCGGTCTCGACGCCATCGGCATGCTCGGCTTCAAGCTGGATTCGGGAGATGGCACTGCAGGTAGTGGTCTGCTGGTTCCGGATAGTTCCTCCAAGGGCTCCCAAGATAACTACTCCGGTCTGGCTGTAGCTGCCAAGGCCAAGGTTTCCAAAAGCACCCTGCGCGTCGGCCAGATGCAGTTCAAGAATCAGGCGATCGCCTCCAGCGATAGCCGTTTGCTGCCGCAAATTTTCCGCGGCGGTAACCTGGTATCCCAGGAAATTGATGGTCTGACCCTGGATGCGGGTTACCTCGATGAGGTCAACAACCGCAACTCGCAAGACTATGAAGACATGACCCTGAATACCTACTCCTTGAGTGGTATCAAAATTAAGGGTGGTGCCGTCAATCAGTCCAACGAGTTCGCCTTTGCTGGCGGTAACTACAAGCTCACCAAGGATCTGACTGCGGGTTATTACTATTCCAATCTGGAAGACCTGTACAAACAGCATTCCTTCAACCTGGTGCATGTACTGCCGCTGGGCGACAAGCAGAGCCTGAAGACCGACGTGCGTTATGCCCGCTCCACCGATGACGGCCTGAGCAATGTCGATAACAAGGCATTCGGCGCGATGGTGACCTATGCGCTGAGCGGCCATAAATTTGGCCTTGGCTACCAGAAAATGAGCGGTGACACCGGTTTTGCCTATGTCGGTGGTACTGATCCGTTCCTGGTCAACTATGTGCAAATCGGCAACTTTGCTGCCAAGGACGAGAAATCCTGGCAGGCACGTTATGACTTCGATTTCGCTTCCGTTGGCATCCCCGGCCTGACCTTTATGACCCGCTATCTGACTGGCGACAATATTGATCGCGGCGCAGCCTCAGAAGGTAAAGAGTGGGAGCGCAACATGGATATCGCCTATGTGGTTCAGGAAGGCACCTTCAAGAACCTCGGTATCAAGTGGCGCAACGCGACCATGCGCAACAACTTCAGCCGTGACATCGACGAAAACCGTCTGATCGTCAGCTACACCCTGCCACTGCTGTAATTGTGGCGGTTTCAGGCTGAGCTGTTGCATCCATCTCAGCCTGAGCAGCAAACGAAACCCGGACTCTGTTCCGGGTTTTTTATCGCCTGTGATTAACCTCTGTGTGGTGTCGCGGGCAGTGCTTGCTATTCAATATATAAAAGAATAGATTGTTTTTATCTTAATTGAGATGCTTGCCATGACGCCTGAGCACCCGCCACTCGATATCCAGCAATTGCGCGCCAATGCCGATGCGGCGGGGCAGTTGCTCAAGGCTCTGGGCAATCCGGATCGCCTGTTGCTGCTGTGTCAGCTCTCCCAGGGCGAACGCAATGTCAGCGAGCTGGAAACGCTGCTGGGTATTCAACAGCCGACGTTGTCGCAGCAGCTGGCGGTGTTGCGCCGTGAGGGGCTGGTGGCGACGCGTCGTGAGGGTAAGCAGATCTATTACTGCATCAGCAGCCCGGCGGCGCTGGCGGTGATCAACACTCTGTATCAGCTGTTCTGCGCAGGTGAGCAATGAGTATCGATTGGTACAACTTCACGCCCTGGAGCGCCCTGGCGGGTGGCGCATTGATTGGCCTGGCTGCCAGCTTGTTTGCCGTAATGAATGGCCGTGTGGCCGGTATTAGCGGCCTGCTCGGCAGTTTGCTTGAGCGTGGTGAAGGGTGGGGCGAGAAGGGTCTGTTTCTGCTGGGCGTACTGCTCGCGCCGCTGCTCTGGCAGCTGTTTAGCCGTCTGCCCGAGATTCAGATCGACAGCGGCTGGCTGGCGCTGACGGTTGCCGGTCTGCTGGTCGGTGTCGGCACCCGTTATGGCGCAGGTTGCACCAGCGGGCATGGCGTCTGTGGTTTATCGCGGCTGTCACCGCGTTCCCTGGCTGCCACCTTGAGTTTTATGGCCGCCGGTTTCGCCACGGTGTTTGTCCTGCGTCATCTGCTGGGGGCTTGAACATGCGCAAACTGTTGGCCTTTCTTGCCGGTGTGACCTTTGGCATCGGCCTGCTGAGCGCAGGCATGGCCAACCCGGCCAAGGTGCTGGCGTTTCTCGACCTGGCCGGCGCCTGGGATCCATCGTTGGCCCTGGTGATGGTGGCTGCGATTGGTGTGGCATTTCTACCGTTCAGTTGGGCGCGCTTGCAGCGCAGCAGTCTGCTCGGTGCGCCGATGCAGTTACCGGGCAAACGTGAGCTGGATCGGCGGTTGATCGGCGGCAGCCTGTTGTTCGGTATCGGCTGGGGGATTGCTGGCATTTGCCCAGGCCCGGCCGTGGCGATTCTGCTCACCGGGCGCTGGCAGGTGCTGCTGTTCGTGGCGGCCATGCTGGTGGGAATGGTTGTGTTTGCTGCGCTGGAACGCCAGCGCGGGTAATTGATGATCGGGAGATCACTATGAAAGCAAATGTTGGCACCCTCGACCGTAGCCTGCGCATTGCCGCAGGTCTGATTCTGTTGGGCTTGAGCCTGAGCGGCGTGATTGGCCTCTGGGGGCTGATCGGCATCGTGCCGCTGGCAACCGGTCTGTTTCGCTTCTGTCCGCTGTACCCGCTGCTGGGTATCAGCACCTGCAAGACCAAGGCTTAACCCACTGCAATACCGACCGGTTTCGCCGCTGGTCGGTTGGAGCTGCCATGTCCCCGTTCATTCAGGCTTTTTTCGACCCTGCCACCTCGACCTACAGTTATGTCGTCAGCGATCCAGCTACTGCGCAGTGCGCCATTATCGACTCGGTGCTGGATTACGATGCGGCGGCCGGGCGAACCGCTACCACCAGTGCCGACCGCTTGATCGCCTACGTGCGCGAGCAGGGCCTGAGCGTGCAATGGTTACTGGAAACCCATGTGCATGCCGACCACCTGTCCGCCGCGCCCTATCTCAAGGCTGCCCTGGGTGGGCAATTGGCAATCGGTGAGCAGATCCGCGTGGTGCAGAACACCTTCGGCAAGTTGTTCAATGCCGGTAGCGAGTTCGCCGTTGATGGCCGTCAGTTCGATCAGTTGTTCCGCGATGAGCAGGTGTTTCAGCTCGGCTCGCTAAATGCCCGCGCCCTACATACCCCTGGGCATACACCAGCCTGCATGACCTACCTGATCGGCGATGCAGCGTTTGTCGGCGACACCCTGTTTATGCCGGATTACGGCACCGCGCGCTGCGACTTTCCCGGTGGCGATGCGCGGGCGTTGTACCGTTCGATTAGCCGGCTGTTTGCCCTGCCTGACAGCACCCGACTATTCATGTGCCACGACTACCTGGCGCCGGGGCGTGAGCAGCATCGCTACCAGACCACCGTGGCCGAGCAGCGCGCGCATAACGTGCATGTGCACCAGGGCGTCGACGAGGAGGCCTTTGTCGCCATGCGTCAGGCCCGCGATGCCAGCCTGGGCATGCCGGCGCTGATGCTGCCCTCGGTGCAGGTGAATATGCGCGCCGGCCATCTGCCGCCCGCCGAAGACAATGGTGTGCGTTACCTCAAGGTGCCGCTGAATGTTCTCTAGGTGGACGCTGCTGACTACCTTGCGTCGTTACGACCGCGATCAGGCAGGCCGCGATCTGCTCGCCGCCTGCCTGGTCTGTCTGCTGCTGGTGCCACAGGCGTTGGCCTATGCGCAGCTGGCTGGGTTGCCGGCGGTGGCGGGGTTGTACGCGAGCATTCTGCCGCTGGTCGTTTATGCCTTGATTGGCGCGAGCCCCGGCGTGGCACTGTCGTTCGGCCCGGTGGCGGTGCTGGCGCTGATGACTGCGGCGGCCTTGGCCCCGGTGGCTGCCGCTGGTACTGCGGCGTATCTGGCAGCGGCCGCCACCTTGACCCTGCTGGTCGGCGTATTGCTGTTGCTGATGGGGCTGTTGCGGATGGGCTTTGTCGCCAATTTTCTCAGCCATCCGGTGATTTCCGGTTTTGTCAGCGGCTCGGCGTTGCTGATTGCAGTCAGCCAGTTCAAGCATTTATTGGGTATCTCCGCCGACGGGCTGACCCTGTTGCAGGTGTTGCCCGCGCTGTATACGCAGTTGCCGGCGCTGCACCTGCCGACGTTGCTGTTGGGGCTGGGCAGCCTGGCGCTGCTGGTGCTGCTGCGTAACCTGGGCATGTTCGGTGTGCCTGAGGCGCTGGCGCTGCGTATCAGGCAGTTGAGTGCGTTGCTGCTGATGCTATTGGCGATGGCCCTCGGCGCGGTGCTGCAGCTGGAGGCGTATGGCGTGCGTGTTGTCGGCACGGTGGCGGCGGGCTTGCCGCCGCTGGCGTTCCCAAGCCTGGAGCTGGGATTGCTGCGCGAGCTATTGCCGGCAGCCGTGTTGATTGCCCTGGTGGGTTTTGTCGAGTCGGTCTCCATTGCCCAGAGCCAGGCGATGCGCAAGCGTCAGTCGATCAACCCTGACCAGGAACTGCTCGGTCAGGGCGCCGCCAACATCGCTGCCGCATGCAGTGGCGGCATGCCGGTTGCGGCGAGCTTTTCGCGCTCGGCGCTGGCGCTGCAAAGCAATGTAGCCACGCCGTTAGTGGGTGTGTTTGCGGCGGGGTTGATGCTGGCTGCAGTTCTGGGGCTGGCGCCGTTGCTGCAGCACCTGCCGCAAGCGGTATTGGCCGCGAGCATTATTGTCGCGGTAGTGGGGCTGATTGATGTCTCCGGCCTGCGCCGCACCTGGCGCTACTCGCCGCAGGAAGGGGTGGCGCAGCTGGCAACGCTGGTCGGCGTGCTGTTGTACGGTGTCGAGGCCGGCATTCTGCTCGGGGTAAGTCTGTCGCTCCTGTTGTTTCTCTGGCGTACCAGCTGGCCGCATATGGCGGTGGTCGGCCAGCTACCCGGCAGCGAGCACTTTCGCAATGTCGAGCGCTATCAGGTCGTGGAAAGCCCCAGCGTGCTGTCGCTGCGTGTCGATGAAAGCCTGTACTTCCCCAATGCGCGGTTTCTGGAAGAGCGTATCGGCGCGCTGATCGCCAAACGCTCCAGCGTGCGGCATCTGGTGCTGATGTGCTCCGGGGTCAATCAGATTGATGCCAGCGCTCTGGATACCCTGGAGGCGATCAGCGAGCGCTTACACAGCGCAGGCGTGCAGCTGCATTTGGCAGAAGTGAAGGGGCCGGTGATGGATCGGCTACAACGCTCGGAGTTTCTGCAGCGCTTTGGCGGGCAGGTATTTGTCAGCCAGTACCAGGCTTTGCGCGCTCTGGATGAAGAAAGTACGGCGCGGGCCATGCGCGCGCAATGAATCTGAGCTAAACGTTAAGCACCGCGTGTCGATACGCTGGTGGGTCAGGGATGAATTGATTGCCGTGTGCCCTGAGCAAATATTGCCCTTTCTGAGGCGCTTCGTATGTTCGGTTCACAGCTTCGCAGTGAGTTGCAGCAGTGCCTGCTGCAACTGGCAACCAGCCAGCAGGTTGTCGGTGCCATTCGACAAACCTTCGCCATGATCGAGTTCACCGCCCAGGGTGAGATTCTCGATGCCAACGCGCCGTTTCTCGCAACCATGGGCTATCGCCTGGAAGAAGTACGCGGTCAGCACCACCGCATGTTCTGCAGCAAGGAGCAGGTGGCGAGCCCTGCTTATGCGCAATTCTGGCGGCGTCTGGCTGATGGTGAGAGCTTCAGTGACCGCTATATGCGCATTGCCAAGGGCGGCCGCGAGGTCTGGCTGGAGGCCAGCTATATGCCAGTGCGCGACGCCCAGGGAATGGTCATCAAGGTCATCAAACTGGCTGCCGACATCACCGAGCGCATGCATGCCGAGCATCAGCATGATAGTTACCTGAAGGCGATCAACCGCTCGACGGCGGTGATCGAGTTCAATCTGGCCGGCGAGGTGCAGGATGCCAATGAGAACTTCCTCAGCACCATGGGCTATCGCCTGGAGGAAGTGCGTGGCGTCCATCACCGCCAGTTCTGCACCCATGAGGAGGCTGCCAGTGATGACTATCGGCGCTTCTGGCAGCGTCTGAACCAGGGCGAGTTTATTGCTGATCGCTTCAAACGCGTGACCAAAAGCGGCCGCGTGGTGTGGTTGCGCGCCACTTATAATCCGCTGTATGACGCAGGTGGTCGGCTGTATGGGGTGGTCAAGTTTGCCAGTGACATCACCAACCAGGTGGAGCACCGCGAGGCCGAATCCGCCGCTGCCCAGCTGGCCTTTGATATCGCTCGGGAAACCGATGAAAGCGCGATCAAGGGCGCTGAAACGGTCGAAGAAACCATGCAGGTGGTGCGTGGTATTGCCACTGAGCTGACGCATGTTTCCGAGAATATTGGCGCGTTGAGCGCGCAGTCCGAGCGTATCAGCAGCATCGTTCAGGTTATCCGCGGGATTGCCGAACAAACCAACCTCTTGGCGCTCAATGCGGCCATCGAGGCGGCACGAGCCGGTGAACAAGGCCGCGGCTTTGCCGTGGTGGCGGATGAGGTGCGCAACCTGGCCGCGCGCACCAGCCAGGCGACGGTCGAGATTAACGACGTTGTGCGTCTCAACCATGACCTGGCGCTGAAGGCGGTCAGTGGCATGGATGGCAGCAAGCAGAAAACGGAACAGGGCGTGCTATTGGCCAACAAGGCGGGCGAGGTGATGCTGGAAATCCGCGATGAGGCGCAGCGCGTGGTGGATGCCATTGGGCAATTTACCCAGGCCATGCAGGACTGAGGCATGCTCAGTCGCTGACGGCCGGGCATGCTGCTCTCAGCGGTCTAGCGGCGCGGCTCACGCGCCGCAATCAGTGCTTTTCTAAGGCGTCGGCGAACTGGCGTACGGCATCCACCACTTGCCGTGCGCCGTTCTGGATTTCTTCGATGACATCACCGGCCTGGTTGACCAGGTTCACCCCTTGATCAACCTTGTGGCGGCTTGCCTGCATGCTATCGACCGAAACCTGCGCCAGTTCATGGTTGCGCTTGACGACCTCGACAATCTCCACGGTGGCTTGGCTGGTGCGCGCCGCCAGGTTGCGCACCTCATCCGCCACCACGGCAAAGCCGCGACCTTGCTCACCGGCACGCGCCGCTTCGATGGCCGCATTGAGCGCCAAGAGGTTGGTTTGCTCGGCAATCCCGCGGATCACCTGAACGATGCTGCTGATCATCTCCGATTGCTGGCTGACAGCGGTGATGCCTTCGGCGGCGCGTGACAGCTCATCGGCGATGCCGCGCACGACATCAACGGTTTCGCGAATCACCTTGGCACCATGGCGGGCGCTTTCATCAGTTTGCTGGGAGATGTCGTAGGCCAGCTTGGCGGCCTCTGATTCGGCTTGCTGCTGACGCACCAGGCCGGTGACATCACGGGCAAATTTGACGACTTTGTAGAGCCTGCCGCTGGCGTCAAACACTGGGTTATAGGTGGCGCTCAGCCAAATGGTGTCGCCATGCCGATTGATGCGCTGGAAACGACCGGAGAAGAACTCGCCTTTGTTCAGACGCTCCCAGAATTGGCGGTATTCGGCGGAGTCCGCCTCCTCTCGGGTGCAGAACATGCGGTGGTGTTTGCCGCGAATCTCATTCAGGCGATAACCCATGGTTTGCTCGAAGTTTTCATTGGCTTCGAGCACTTCGCCTTTGAGGTTGAAGGCGATCACTGCCATGGAGCGGCCAATGGCCTCGACCATGCTGTTCTGTTCCTGCTCGCGGGCTACCTGCGCGGTAATGTCGGTGGCCAGTTTGAGCACACCTTCAATACGGCCATTAGGGCCTTTGATTGGGTTGTAACTGGCCTCTAGCCAGATTTCCTGGCCTTGCTTGTGGCGTCTGAGGAAACGTTCGCGGATGAACTCCCCCGCGGCCAGGCGCTGCCAGAATTTCCGGTAGTCGGTACTGGCTTGGTATTCGGGGAAGCAGAAGAGGCGGTGGTGTTGGCCAACAATTTCTTCAAGCCTGTAGCCCATTGTGGCCAGCAGGTTTTCGTTGGCGCTGACGATGGCGCCGTCAGGTTTGAATTCAATCATGGCGGTCGAACGATCGACAGCCATCTTCCTGGCTTCTGCGGCACGCAGTTTAGCCAGTGCGCTGCTTAGCGCTTGTTTAATTGCCTTGTTGAACATCATTCCCCCTGCCAGCCTGCTGGCGCGCACCAGAACTGTATCGGACTGGCAGGGTGTAACTTTACATCCCCTCTCGAATGTTTAATCGGTTTTTCTTGGCGCAGGCTGCTGCTGGGTGATGCAGTGGATATTGCCGCCACCCAGCAGAATCTCCCGCCCCGGGACCATCACCACGCGGTGCTCGGGGAACAGGCGACGCAGGATGGCTTCGGCCTCAGCATCCTTGGGGTCGTCGAACTTGGGCGCGATGATGCCGCCGTTGACGATCAGGAAGTTGACGTAGGAGCCAGCCAGGCGGATCGACGGATCACGCTCCTGAGTGCCAGCCACCAGATCAACCCCGGCGCACTCTTCATCGCTGGCATACAGCGGGCCGGGAATCGGCATCTTGTGCACGATCAGCTGACGGCCCTTGGCATCACGAGCGCTTTCCAGCACGCGCATGGCGGCCTGGCAACGTGGGTAGTTGGGGTCGTTGACGTCATCGGTCCAGGCCAGCAGCACTTCGCCAGGGCGCACGTAGCAGCAGAAGTTGTCGACGTGGCCGTCGGTCTCGTCGTTGAACAGGCCGTCTGGAAGCCAGATCACGCTGTCGATTGCCAGGTGATCGGCCAGGTATTGCTCGATCTGCTCACGGTTCAGGTGCGGGTTGCGGTTGGGGTTGAGCAGGCATTCCTCGGTGGTGATCAGGGTGCCTTCGCCGTCGACATGGATTGAGCCACCTTCGAGGATCAGCTCATCGGTGCGATAACGCGCGCAGCCTTCGATCTGCAGAATCTTGCGGGCTACCTGATCGTCACGTACCCAGTTGGCATAAAGGCCACCATTTAGCCCGCCCCAGGCGTTGAACGCCCAGTCCACACCGCGCACTTCGCCGCTGTTGTTGGTGACGAAGGTCGGTCCGGTGTCGCGCACCCAGGCGTCGTCGGTGGTGATTTCCACCACACGGATATTTCCGTGGGCCAGGCGTTCGCAGGCATTCTCATACTGGCCGGCGGACACGCACACAGTCACTGGTTCAAATTCGGCAATTGCCCTGGCCACTGCAGTGAACGCGGCTTGCGCAGGCTTGCCGCCGAGGCGCCAATTGTCCGGGCGTTCAGGCCAGACCATCCAGGTTTGGCTGTGGCTTTCCCACTCGGCGGGCATGCGGAAGCCGTCGGCGCGTGGGGTAGTTGTCAGGGTTGTCATAAATTCACCAAAACATTGAGCGGGGACGGATGGGTATTAACGCTGCGCGTCTCAACCCATCCTACGAGGTGGTGTTACTCGGAGGCCAGATGGCCGTCGAGGGTTTTTAGCGGGCCGTAGAGGTTCGGGCGACGGTCGCGGAAACTGCCCCAGGCGCTGCGGATATGCTCCAGCTGGTCCAGGTCGAAGCTGTGCATCAGCACCGCCTCATCGGTTTCGTTGGCTTCCTGCACCTTGGCGCCGAACTGGTCGGCGATAAACGAGGAGCCATAGAAGTTGATGTGGTAATCGCCCTGGTCTTCACGGCCGATGCGGTTGCTGGCGATCAGCGGCATCAGGTTGGCGCCGGCGTGGCCCTGCTGCACGCGCTGCCAATGGTCGCGCGAGCTGATGCTTGGGTCATGCGGCTCGCTGCCGATGGCGGTTGGGTAGAACAGAATCTCGGCACCGAGCAGCGCCATGCTGCGCGCGCACTCGGGGAACCACTGATCCCAGCAGATGCCCACGCCGATCTTGGCGTAGCGGGTGTTCCACACCTTGAAGCCGGTGTCGCCGGGGTTGAAGTAGTACTTCTCGTGGTAGCCCGGACCGTCCGGGATATGGCTTTTCCGATAAATCCCGAGGTTACTGCCGTCAGCGTCGATGATCGCGATGCTGTTGAAACGCGCGCGACCGGCCAGTTCATAGAAGCTGATCGGCAGGACCACCTGCAGCTCCTTGGCGATTTTCTGGAAGTGCAGGATCGCCGGGTTGCTCTCGGCCGGCGTGGCCAGCTGCAGGTAGTCCGGGTTGGGCTTCTGGCAGAAGTACGGCGCCTCGAACAGCTCTTGCAGCAGAATGATCTGTGCGCCCTTGCCGGCGGCCTGACGCACCAAGCGCTCGGCGTTGGCGAGATTCGCAGCGGTGTCCCAGGAGCAGGCCATCTGGGTGGCGGCGACGGTAACGATACGGGGCATGATTTGGCACCTCAAGAGCAGTTGGGGCGGTCATCTGACACTAGCAGAGGCCGGCGACTGTGCCATGCCTCGCGGGCGAGTCATGGCAGTGGATGGCCTATTTATATACGATAAAAATCGGCTTTAAAAGCAAAATATAAGACGATTAACGGTATTTTATCGATTTATATCGAATAAAAATCGAATTAATGCGCTATGGCAAAGCGAGCTCCGATCAAAGGCAAGGCGAAACACCGCCGCGCAGACTGAAGTGCTGCGGGCGTGAAGGGGTGTGCGGGTGAGAGTTGGGTAAGCGAGGGGTCAGGCGCTGTAGCGTTTGTGCAGCTCGAATTGCTCGTGGCCGTCGTCCCAGCCGGCTTCCCAGGCGGCGATCAGCACATCGGCGGCGAGCGCGCGTGGGGTGTTGGTTTGCCCGGTCAGCCCTGCCATGTAGCCTTGTTGGTAAGCCTTGTTGAGGCTTTCCAGGCTCCAGTGCTGGTCATCTTCCGTGTTGAGGTCGGCGCAGGCCATGGCGGCAGCTCGCAGTGGATGTACCCGTGCAATGCTAGCCGTATCACCTGGGCAGGGCTGCGCCGCTGATCCCGCTTTTGCCACCGCTGGCGGTTTATGTGATGCAGTTGGCGAAATGCCGGCCGCATGCGAGCCGGCATTTTTTCGGGGGTTAGACCGCGTGGGCCAGGATGCTGGCCTGATAGGCTGCGGCAAAGCTGTCGAAATCGCCTTCTTCCTGGGCCTCCAGTTCCGTTTGGTCCTGCAGCGACTGGGCGGCGCTGGCTTCGAAGGCCGCTTGCTGTTCAGCGCTCAATGGCTGGCTGCGGAAGTACTCGGCGTGCAGCTTGCTCTGGCGCAGGGCGAACTCGGTAAAGCTCTGCCCCTGTTGCAGTTGCGCCAACACCTGGGCGGACGGAGTCAGGCTGGGATCGACAACCTTGGCCTGTTGCGCCTGCAAGGCCAGGCTATGGGCGTTGTCGCCGAGGTCCTGGTCGAGCAACGCGGCCAGCGGACGGATCTGCTCCAGCAACTCATCAGCCCAGGCCTGCAGCACCACCGGCTGGCCATTGCGCTGCAGGTGCAGGCCCGGCCGGCGACCTTCCTTGACCACGGCCAGGAAGTTATCGGTGCAGGCATGGCATTCGCCGCTTTCCAGCAGCGGGCTGTCGGTCAGCGCGCAGAACAGCAGGAAGGCGTCGAGGAAGCGCGATTCGCTCAGGTCGATACCCAGCGGCAGGAACGGGTTGATGTCCAGACAGCGCACTTCGACGTACTGCACGCCACGGGCCATCAGTGCCTGAATCGGCCGCTCGCCGCTGTAGGTCACGCGTTTGGGGCGGATGTTCGAGTAGTACTCGTTTTCGATCTGCAGAATATTGGTGTTCAGCTGCAGCCACTCGCCATCCTTCTTCGCGCCGATGTCCACATAGGGCGGGTAGGGCGTGCCGACGGCCTGGCGCAGGCTGTCGGTGTAGCTGGCCAGGTCGTTGTAGCAGGGTGTCAGGCCGGACTGGGCGGTACTCTGGTAGCCCAGATCGCTCATGCGCAGGCTGGTGGCGTAGGGCAGGTAGAGGGTTTCTGCGTCCAGTTCCTGCAACTGATGCGGGCGGCCGCGCATAAAACCCTTATGCAGCGCTGGTGAGGCACCGAACAGGTACATCAGCAGCCAGCTGTAGCGGCGGAAATTGCGGATCAGCGCGATATAACGCGCCGACTGATAGTCCCGCGCGCTGCGCGTATCACCTTCGGCCTGCTGCTGCAGCTGCCACAGCGCTTCCGGCAGGGAGAAGTTGTAGTGAATACCAGCGATGCACTGCATGGTCTTGCCGTAACGCAGGGCCAGACCCTTGCGGTACACGTACTTGAGCTCGCCGATATGCGAGCTGCCATAACGGGCGATTGGGATCGTCTCCTCGTCCGGCAGGGCGCAGGGCATCGACGGGCTCCACAGGTATTCGCCGTCCAGCTTGCTGTAGGCGAAGCGGTGGATCTGCTCCAGATCGGCCAGCGTTGCGGCCGGGTCAGGCTCGGCCGGGGTGATAAATTCCAGCAGCGATTCGGAGTAATCGGTGGTGATCTGCGCGTGGGTCAGCGCCGAGCCGAGTGCAGCGGGGTGCGGGGTCAGGGCCAACTGGCCGTTGCCGTCCACGCGCAGGCATTCGCGCTCGATACCGTGCAGGCACTGGGAAAGCAGGGAGAGGTTGGCGCGCTCGCCAAGCTGGGCCAGGCGGCGGGTTAACAGGTCGCTCAAGATTGCATTCCTTCACGCATCGGTCGCCTCAATATGGGGACGACACGCATGATCTACAAGGGGGCGAGAAAACCGCGCTCGGCGGTGATAGCGCTTTATAACCCGGCGCGGGTGAAGAAGGTTATAGCTGGGCGCTGTGCTTTTGCGTCAGGGCGACGCGGCAGGGCGGGTACGTCGCCCACGGACAGAGTGCTTATGTCCGTGGGCGTTGGCTTATTTCTTCAGTTGCTTGGCATTGGCAAACAGCGCCGCCATGCCGCCGCTGGCCGGTGCGGGCTTGTCCTGGCTGGAATGGCGTTCGCTACGCGGCGCATTACCGGCGGGTTTGCCGCCTCGGGATTGACCGCCACGCGGGCCTTCGATTTTCTCGCCGGGGGTGTCGCCCATGCGCATCGACAGGGCGATACGGTTACGCGGGATGTCGACTTCCATGACCTTGACCTTGACCACGTCGCCGGCCTTGACCGCTTCGTGTGGGTCCTTGATGAACTTTTCCGACAGCGCCGAGATATGCACCAGGCCGTCCTGGTGGACGCCGATATCGACGAAGGCGCCGAAGTTGGTCACGTTGGTCACCACACCTTCGAGCATCATCCCCAGTTTGAGGTCGTTGAGGGTTTCCACGCCTTCCTGGAACTCGGCGGTCTTGAACTCCGGGCGCGGGTCGCGGCCGGGCTTTTCCAGCTCGCTGAGGATATCGCCGATGGTCACCAGGCCGAATTTATCGTCGGTGAACTGCTTCGGGTCGAGGCGCTTGAGGAAGCTTGAATCGCCGATCAGCGAGCGGATATCGCGGCCGGTGTCGGCAGCGATGCGCTGCACCAGCGGGTAGGTTTCCGGGTGCACGGCGGAGGCGTCCAGCGGGTTGCTGCCGTTCATTACACGCAGGAAGCCGGCGGCCTGTTCGAAGGTCTTGTCACCCAGGCGCGGCACCTTGAGCAGGTCGGCGCGGCTGTTGAACGCGCCGTTGGCGTCACGGAAGGCGACGATATTCTGCGCCAGGGTGGTATTCAGCCCGGAGATGCGCGCCAGCAGGGCTGCGGAGGCGGTGTTCACATCGACGCCGACGGCGTTTACGCAGTCTTCCACCACTGCATCCAGCGAACGCGCCAGTTTCAGCTGGGATACGTCGTGCTGGTATTGGCCGACACCGATGGATTTCGGGTCGATCTTCACCAGCTCGGCCAGCGGGTCCTGCAGGCGGCGGGCGATGGACACGGCGCCGCGCAGCGACACGTCCATATCCGGGAATTCCTTGGCGGCCAGTTCCGAAGCGGAATACACCGAGGCGCCGGCCTCGCTGACCATGACTTTGGTCAGCTTCAGGCCCGGCAGCTTCTTGATCAGGTCGGCAGCCAGCTTGTCGGTCTCGCGGCTGGCGGTGCCGTTGCCGATGGAGATCAGGTCGACACTGTGTTTGGCACAGAGCTTGGCGAGGATCGCCAGGGTGCCGTCCCAGTCATTGCGTGGCGCGTGGGGGTAAACCGTGGCGGTTTCCAGCACCTTGCCGGTGGCATCGACCACTGCGACTTTGCAGCCGGTACGTAGGCCCGGGTCCAGCGCCAGGGTAGCGCGCGGGCCGGCGGGCGCGGCCAGCAACAGGTCGTGCAGGTTACGGGCGAACACGTTGATCGCTTCGTCTTCGGCGGCTTCGCGCAACTCGCCGAACAGGTCGGTTTCCAGGTGGGTATAGAGCTTGACCTTCCAGGTCCAGCGCACCACTTCTCCCAGCCATTTATCGGCGGCGCGGCCACGGGCACTGATGCCGAAGCGCTCGCCGATCATGCCTTCGCACGGGTGCATGCTGCCGGGCAGCTCGTCGCCGACTTTCAGGCTGGCGCTGAGGATGCCTTCGTTACGGCCACGGAAAATCGCCAGGGCGCGGTGCGACGGGGCGCCCTTGAGCTTCTCGTCGTGCTCGAAGTAATCGCGGAATTTGGCCCCTTCGCTCTCTTTGCCGGCGACTACGCGGGCGCTGAGGGTGGCGTTGTCCTTGAGGTAGCTGCGCAGGCTGGCCAGCAGATTGGCGTCCTCGGCGAAGCGCTCCATCAGGATGTATTTGGCGCCTTCGAGCACGGCCTTGACGTCGGCAAAGCCTTTTTCAGCGTCGATAAAGCGCTCGGCTTCGCTTTCGGGATTCAGCTCAGGGTTGTTAAACAGCGCGTCGGCCAGCTCACCGAGGCCGGCTTCCAGGGCAATCTGGCCCTTGGTGCGGCGCTTCTGCTTGAACGGCAGGTAGAGGTCTTCCAGGCGTGTCTTGGTGTCAGCCAGGTTGATGTCGCGGGTCAGCTCAGGGGTCAGTTTGCCCTGTTCCTCGATGCTGGCGAGGATGCTGGCGCGGCGCTCGTCCAGCTCGCGCAGGTAGCGTAGGCGCTCTTCCAGGGTGCGCAACTGGGTGTCGTCGAGGCTGCCGGTGACCTCTTTGCGGTAGCGTGCGATAAACGGCACGGTAGAGCCTTCGTCGAGCAGCGCCACGGCGGCGGCGACCTGTTGCGGGCGTACGCCCAGTTCTTCGGCGATGCGGTTGTTGATGCTGAGCATAGAAAAAGCTACCCACACGGAAACGAAAAACCGGCCACGCAGAGCACGGGCCAGACACGAAAGCCGCGCATTATAAACACTGCCCGGTAGCGCGCCGGGAACCAGTCGGGGAAAAATCTGCTAACAATGGGCTGCACGTCGGTTGCGGCTCCTGAGCCATAATGCCGGCCATTGCACACTGCCAGCGCGCCCGCGCCCGGCGGATGCCTGGACAAGGAGCCCTGAATGAGCAGCACTGCACTTCCCGTTGAAGGCGAAAAAATCCTGATCGTCGATGACGACGCGCGCCTGCGTCGCCTGCTTGAGCGCTTCTTCGACGAGCAGGGCTACCGCGTGCGTGCGGTGGAAAACGTCGAGCAGATGGACCGTCTGCTGGCCCGCGAACTGTTCAATCTGGTGGTGCTCGACCTGATGCTGCCGGGCGAGGACGGCCTGTCCGCCTGCCGCCGCCTGCGTGAAGCGAACAATCAGGTGCCGATCATCATGCTCACCGCCAAGGGCGATGAAGCCAGCCGTATTCAAGGCCTGGAGCTGGGCGCCGACGATTACCTGGCCAAGCCGTTCAACCCGCGTGAACTGCTGGCGCGCATCAAGGCCGTGCTGCGTCGCCAGGCACCGGTCGTGCCGGGCGCGCCGGGCAGCGAAGACGAGAGTGTGAGTTTCGGCGACTACGAACTGTCCCTGGCTACCCGCGAACTGAAGAAAGGTGAGGAAGTGCACATGCTCACCACCGGTGAGTTCGCCGTACTCAAGGCCCTGGTGCAGCACGCCCGCGAGCCGCTGACCCGTGACAAGCTGATGAACCTGGCCCGGGGCCGCGAGTGGGATGCGTTGGAGCGTTCCATCGACGTGCAGATTTCCCGTCTGCGCCGCTTGATCGAACCCGATCCGTCCAAACCGCGCTATATCCAGACGGTCTGGGGCGTGGGTTATGTGTTTGTGCCGGATGGCAATAAGTGACATGGCGCGTGTTTCTCGCGGCGTGTGTGCAGACTTTGTTGCTAAGCGCTGCGGCTGTTCTGTTGTTCGTGTATCTGCATGAAACCGCTGTGTCAGAGGCGGCGTCACGTGGGCTGAGCCTGCGTGGCGGGGTCAGCTGGGGCATTGCGCTGCACCTTGCGCTGTATGTTTTTGTTGCCCTGTCGGTGCTGCAAAATGCGGCTGCAGTGCGTTGGCCTGCCAGACGAACAAGGTTGGCTGTGTTGGTCTGGCTGACCTTCGCGGGGTTTGTAGCGCTGTTGGCGAACCCCTTTGCTCCTTGGGCTCACCCTTATCGCTGGGCACTGCTGCTCTTTTGCTCCACGGCAGGTTTTGCATTGTCTCTGGCTGGCCAGAATGTATGGCCGCTTATACAGCGGTGCGGTTTCCCTGTTCGCTTACGGTCTGATGCATGAAAACCCCTCTCTGGTTCCCGCAAAGCTTCTTCGCCCGCACGCTGTGGCTGGTGCTGATCGTGGTGCTGTTCTCCAAGGCGCTGACCCTGGTTTATCTGATGATGAACGAAGATGTGCTGGTCGACCGCCAATACAGCCACGGCGCCGCACTGACCCTGCGCGCCTATTGGGCGGCGGACCCGGAAGATCGCGCCACCATCGCCGAAGCGGCCGGGCTCAAGCGCGTGCCGCACGAGCAGGTGCCGGCCACCGAGCAGCATTGGCCGTATAGCGAGATTTTTGCCCGGCAGATGCAGACTGAGCTGGGCCCGGATACCGAAGTGCGGGTGCGTGCCAAGAGCCCGCCAGCGCTCTGGGTGCATGCGCCGGCGCTGGGCGATGACTGGCTGCGGGTGCCGTTGTACCCACATCCGCTGCGCGGCCAGCGGATCTGGAGTGTGCTGGGCTGGTTCCTGGCCATCGGTCTTTTGTCGACGGCGGCGGCGTGGATTTTCGTACGCCAGCTCAGCGCACCACTCAAGCGCCTGGTATTCGCCGCCCGGCAGATTGGTAAGGGGCGCAGCGTGCGCCTGCCAGTGGGTGATACGCCGAGCGAGATGGCCGAGGTATACCGCGCCTTCAATCAGATGGCCGAAGACGTCGAACAGGCCGCCCGTGAGCGTGAGCTGATGCTTGCCGGGGTCTCGCATGACCTGCGTACGCCGCTGACCCGCCTGCGCCTGTCCCTGGAATTTCTGCACACCGATTCGGAGCTGACCGAGGATATGGTGCGCGATATCGAGGACATGGACGCGATCCTTGATCAGTTCCTCGCCTTTATCCGTGATGGCCGTGATGAGCCATTGGAGCAGCTTGATCTGCTCGAACTGATCCGTGAAGTGGTCGCGCCCTACAACCAGAAGCAGGAGATGGTGCGCCTGTGCCTGGAGGCGGTGCCGGCTTTCCCGCTGCGCCGGGTATCGCTCAAGCGGCTGCTGGTCAACCTGATCGAAAACGCTCTGCGTTATGGCGGCAATGCGGTAGAGGTGGCGGTTTCCCTGTCCGGCGATCAAAGCGCGCCTTATGTGGTACTGAGTGTGCTGGATCGCGGTGCGGGCATTGATCCGGCCGAGCTGGGCAGCATCGTCAACCCCTTTATCCGTGGCGACCGCGCCCGTGGCGGGCAGGGCGCCGGGTTGGGCTTGGCCATCGTCAAGCGCATCGCCGCCTTGCACGGTGGCAGCGTTGAATTGCGCAACCGCAGCGGCGGCGGCCTGGAAGCGCGGGTTTGCCTGCCGTTGGGGCTACTGTTGCCGCGCGACGCGGTTTAGAAGGCACTGGCATACTGTCATCACTGCGCTGAACTATGCTTTATCAGCGCGATGACATGAGGTCAGCATGCCTGCAGTTCCCCACCGCCTCTCACCATGGACCTGGTTGCTGCCGCTGCCATTGCTCCATCTGGCCACCTGGCTTTCCCTGGCGACTCAGTTCACCGACGGGGCGGCGCTGTGGTATCCACCGTTTGCCCTGGCGCTGGTGTTTGCCCTGTGGTGGGGCCCGCGGGTGCTGTTGGCGGTGTACCTCAATGCCATGCTGTCGATCCCGCTCTGGGGCCTGGAGTGGCAGTGGGCGCCGCTCTATGCCCTGCCGGAAACCCTTGGTGTAGCGCTGGCCTGGCTGTTGCTGCGGCAGCGGCCGTTTGATCCGGCCCTGCCTGACCTCAGCCATTTGCTGCGCTTTATGCTGCTTGGCGTGCTGCTTCCGATTATCCCCATGGCGTTGGGGGTGCAGGGCAATCTCTGGCTACTCGGCCATGCGCCGCTGGAGGATCTGCCTTCGGGCAGCATGACGTTGTGGCTGGCCGATAGCCTCACCGTCCTGGCCATTGCCATCCCCTTGTTGGTTTACCTGACGCCCTGGTTGCGCAGGCGTGGTTGGCTGGCTGCGCCGCTGCTCAGCGGTTGCGAGCAGGTGCCCGAGGCCTTGCGTCAGTTGCCGCCCTGGCCGCTGCTAGTGCTGCTGTTGATCGGCATGCCCTGGTTGCTTGGGGTGTTACCGCTGACCCTCAATCTGCCGCTGATTGGCGTGATGATGCTGGGCCTGGCGCTGGTCTGGGGTTTTGCTGGCGGCCTCTGTGGTGCGGTGCTCAGCGTGTTGATGGTGCTGATCCTGCCGCTGCTGCGCGGCCTGGTGAACAGTGCCGGTTGGCTCGATCCACAGCGCATGGAGCTGCACTTCAGCGTGTTGCTATTCATGCTCGCTACCCTGCTGGTGGGGCGCAGCCTGAGTGATTTGCGTCAGGCGTTGGCGCGCAGTGCGCAGATGCAGCAGCAACTGGCCCTGGCCAATCTGGCGCTGGAAGCCAGCCCGCTGGGGGTGATCATTGCCGATGCGCGCCAGCCGGCGTTGCCGCTGATCTACTGCAACCCGGCGTTCGAGCAGATTACCGGCTACAGCCGCGAGGAGACCCTGGGCAACAACTGGAACTTCCTGCTGCGTGATGACCAGCAGCAACAGGGCTTGAGCCGTTTGCAGCAGGCGGTGCGCGAAGGCATGGGCTGCGATGTGGTGCTGCGTAACTACCGCAAGGACGGCCAGCAGTTCTGGAACGAATTTACCCTGGCACCGATGCGCGACGATCAGGGCATCAGCCATTTTGTCGCCCTGCAAAGCGATGTCACTGCCCGCGAACAATTGGCCACCCAGGTACGTTCGCAGAGCGACGAGCTGCTCAAGCAGAGCTATCTGTTCAGCCAGACCGAGCACATCGCCAACCTTGGCGGTTGGGTGCTGAACATGCCAGAGCAGGATATGGACTGGAGCGCCGGCTGCTTTCGCATCTACGAGTTGGACCCGAAAAACGGCACGCCTGATCTCAATGGCGCCCTGAGCTATCTGGATGCCAGCGGCCGAGTGTTGGCCGAGCAAGTACTGCAACAGCTGATCGATGGGCTGGAACAATTCGACATTGAAGTGCGCCTGCTCACCGCCAAGGGCAAGACGCGCTGGTTGCGCATTCGTGGCATTACCGAGCGCGATGGGGCTGAGCTGGTGCGGGTGTATGGTGCGCTGCAGGATGTCAGTGCGCGTAAATACGCCGAGCAGCAACTGCGCGAACGGGATGAGCGTCTGCGTCTGTTCTTCGAGGCACCGCTGATCGGTATGGCCCTGACCAGCCCGAACTTTGCCTGGGAGGAGGTCAACCACAAACTCTGCAGCATTCTCGGGCGCTCGCGCGAACAGTTGCTGGCGTCGAGCTGGGAAGAGCTGTCGCTGGAAGACGACTTGCACAACGAGCTGCCGCTGCTCGATCAGGTACTTAGCGGCCTTCGGGAAGGCTTTGAGCTGGAAAAACGCTTTCGCCGCCCCGACGACAGCCTGGTGCATACCCGCGTCAGTCTGCGTGCGGTGCGCCACAGCACCGGCCGGGTGCGCATGTTTCTGCTGCTGGTCGAAGACATCAGCCAACGCCTGCAGGCCGAGGCGCGCTACCGCACCATCGTCGAGAATGCGCCCGAGGCGATCATGCTGTTCGACCTGGACGGCACGCTGGTCGAGTGCAATGACAATGCCCTGCGTTTGCTGCGTTACAGCCGCGAGGAAATCGCCAGCAAACGCGTCTTTGATCTGAGCCCGAGCAAGCAGGCGGATGGCCAGCTGACCGCCGAGCTCGGCAAGGTCTATCTAAAACGGGCGATGGCCGGCGAAGCGCCGGTATTTGACTGGTTGCACCGCGACAGCAAGGGCCGGCAGATTCCTTGCGAGGTGCGTCTGGTGCGCATGCCCGGCGAGCCGGTGCTGATTCGCGGCAGCGTCACCGATATTTCCGATCGTCAGCGTTATCAGCGCGAGATTGAACGGCTGGCGTTCAGTGACGAACTCACCGGCCTGCCTAATCGACGCTTACTGCTTGACCGTCTGCAGCACGCGATGGATCGCGAGCAGCGCGAAAACACCCTGGGCGCACTGTTGTTTATCGATCTCGATCACTTCAAGACGGTCAACGACAGCCTCGGTCATCTGGTCGGTGATGGTCTGTTGCGTGAGGTCACCGCGCGGCTGGCCAGCGGCCTGCGCGCTGAAGACACCCTGGCGAGGATGGGCGGCGACGAGTTTGTGGTGCTGCTCGAAGGGCTCGACAGCAATCCGCAACTGGCGGCAGAAGCGGCGGCCGTTACGGCGGAAAAACTGCTGAAAAGTCTGGTTGGCACCTGCTGGATTGATGGCCATGAGTTATCGATCAGCGCCAGCATCGGTATCGCTTTACATCCGTTCGGCAGCCAGGTGGCTGCTGATGTGCTGAAACAGGCGGATACCGCCATGTACCGGGCCAAGCAGGGCGGGCGCAATGCCTTGCACTTCTTCGCCCCGGAGATGCAGGCGGCCATTGATCAGCGCTTGCAGATGCAGAGCGATCTGCGTCAGGCGGTGCAACGTAACCAGCTGTACCTGGTGTTTCAGCCGCAACTGGCGCTGGCCACCGAACGCATTGCTGGTGCGGAAGTGCTGCTGCGCTGGGTTCACCCGGAACGCGGCGAAGTGATGCCCGGCGACTTTATTCCGCTGGCCGAAGAAACCGGCCTGATCGAAGAGCTGGGTGCCTGGGTGCTGGAGCAGGCCTGCGCCGCTCTGGCACGCTGGTTACCGCAGTGGCCACAGCTGGTGCTGGCGGTCAATCTCAGCCCGCGCGAGCTGCGCCAGCGCAGTTGTGTGGCGCGCATCAGTGAGTGCCTGCAGCGCCATCAGGTGCCTGCCACGGCGCTGGAGCTGGAAATCACCGAAGGCGTGCTGTTGGAGGAAGTCGAGCAGTGCATCAGCAATATGCAGGCGCTCAAGGCGCTGGGTGTGCGTTTCGCCATCGATGATTTCGGCACCGGCTACTCCTCGCTGACTTACCTCAAGCGCCTGCCGCTGGATCGGTTGAAGATCGACCGCAGTTTTACCTGGGACATGGACGGTGAAGACGGTAGCGGCCTGATGCTGGTACAGACCATTCTGGTGATTGCCCGCAATCTGGGGCTGGAATGCGTGGCCGAAGGCATCGAAAGCCAGTGGCAGCTCGATTGTTTACGTCGGCATGGCTGCTCGCTGGGGCAGGGCTATCACTTCAGCCGGCCGTTGAAAGAAGCGGATTTTCAGGCCTGGATGCAGCAGCATCAGGGCCCTCCGCCACTTCTGTGAGGCTCAGCCCTTGCCCTTGGTGCGCGTCAGGTGCGGGCCGCTGTTTTTCTCCAGATGCTGAATCACCAGGCTGGCGACATCTTTGCCGGTGGTGGTTTCAATGCCTTCCAGGCCCGGCGACGAGTTCACTTCCATCACCAGCGGGCCATGGTTGGAGCGCAGGATATCCACCCCGGCCACGCTCAGCCCCATCACTTTGGCCGCACGGATGGCGGTCATGCGTTCTTCCGGGGTGATCTTGATCAGGCTGGCGCTGCCGCCACGGTGCAGGTTGGAGCGGAATTCGCCAGGCTTGGCCTGACGCTTCATCGCCGCAATCACCTTGTCACCGACCACAAAGCAGCGGATATCCGCGCCGCCGGCTTCCTTGATGTATTCCTGCACCATGATGTCCTGCTTGAGGCCCATGAAGGCCTCGATCACCGATTCGGCCGCCGTCGCCGTTTCACACAGCACCACACCGATGCCCTGGGTGCCTTCCAGCACCTTGATCACCAGCGGCGCGCCATTGACCATGTCGATCAGGTCGGCGATGTCATCCGGGGAGTGAGCGAAACCGGTCACCGGCAGGCCGATGCCGCGACGAGACAGCAATTGCAGCGAGCGCAGCTTGTCCCGCGAGCGGGCGATGGCCACCGACTCGTTAAGCGGGAATACGCCCATCATCTCGAACTGGCGCAGCACCGCGCAGCCGTAAAACGTCACCGACGCGCCAATCCGTGGGATAACCGCATCGAAGCCTTCCAGCGGCTTGCCGCGGTAGTGGATCTGCGGCTTGTGGCTGGCAATGTTCATATAGGCACGCAGGGTGTCGATCACCACCATCTCGTGGCCCCGCAGTTGCCCGGCTTCTACCAGGCGGCGGGTGGAATACAGGCGCGGGTTGCGCGACAGCACGGCGATCTTCATTGGTCACCAGAAGGGTCAGCAAGGGTGGGTTTGTTTTGTACATAGGTCAGCGCTGGGTTGACCAGCAACTGCCCGGCAATCAGTGCCTTGGAGCCAAGCAGCACGCGGTAGCGCATGGTTTTGCGGCAGGTCAGGGTGAATTCGACCGGCCATTCGCGTTCGCCCAGGGTCAGAGGGGTGCGAATCACATAGCGCGACTGACTGTGGCCATTGGAGCTTTTGATGGTTTTCACTGAAACCAGTTGTGCCTCGCAGCGATGCCGACGCTGCACCACTGTGCCGAGGTGGGCGGTAAAGCGCACCCAAGGCTCGCCATCGCGGTCGAACGGTTGAATATCGCTGGCATGCAGGCTGGAGGTGCTGGCCCCGGTATCAATCTTGGCGCGCAGGCCGACCATGCCCAGTTCCGGCAGGTTGATCCATTCGCGCAGGCCGATTACGCCAAGTTGGTCGAAAGTCTTCACAGGGCCATCCGTCATATTTGCGGGCATTCTAGTTGGCCCTTATGACAACTGCATCAGGCAAAATGTCCGCCTGCCTAGCAGGTATCAGCGGGGATCAGATGAGCGATAAAGACGACGATAAGGTACGCCTGGATAAATGGCTGTGGGCCGCGCGCTTTTATAAAACCCGCGCCCTGGCCAAAGCGGCTATTGAAGGTGGCAAGGTGCACCACCGTGGTGAGCGTTGCAAACCCGGCAAGGAGCCGAAAATTGGCGATATCTATGTGATTCGCACGGGTTTCGAGGAACGCAGCGTGGTGGTGCAGGCGCTTTCCGTGGTGCGTCGCGGCGCGCCAGAGGCGCAGACGCTGTATGCCGAAACGGCAGAAAGCATCGCGCGCCGTGAACAGGCGGCAGTGCAGCGCAAGGCCGGGGCCTTGGGCATGCAGACCGATGGCCGGCCGAGCAAGAAACAGCGCCGGCAGATTCACGATTTCAATGAGCGGCAGGATGGCGGCTTGCGCCATCCCTGGGCTGACGACGAGTTCTAGGCCGTGTGTCGCCAACCGCCTTGCTCAGCGGCGCTGCACTGTTCAGCTACGCACGGCGCAGCCTACGCCTAGCGGCCGCTGATAACGCTCAATCGCCCCAGCAATGGCAGCTTGGCCAGGCTCTTGATCAGCGGCTGGGTAACATATTCCAGCCATTCGCTGGTTTTGTAGGCAAACGGGGTGAAGCAGGACCAGGCCAGGCCCAGCAACGCAAGGAACACGCCGCCGACCAGGGCATCCGAACCCCAGTGTGCACCCGCCACCAGACGCGGCAGCATAAAGATCACCGCCATGCTCCAGACCAGCAGCAAACGCCAGTTGCGCGCAAAGAAACTCATAAACATCGCCCAGATCAACAGCACCGACGCGTGATCGCCGGGGAAGCTGCGGGTGGCGCTGTCCTTCATATCCCAGCGTTCTTCCCAGTCCGGGAAGAGCTCGGTGAGGCGTGCGGCGCCTTCCACCACCAGGGATGCGCTCGGGCGTTGCCAACCCATCAGCTTGACCAGTTCGGCGAAACCGACGCGAAACAGCAGCATCACGATCAGCGCGGCGAGAAAGGCATACAGCGCCTTGCGCACTTGGGCGCCGCTGAATACCAGATCGGCCTTGAGCATCACGGCCAGCATCAGCACGCCAACCCCCATGTCCACCGGCCGCATACTGCCGATCGCCCAGGTTTGCGCCCACAACCCGGCGCTGTGCACGGGCTCGTTGAGCAGGGCAAACAGGTGCAGATCAAGTTGGTCCCAGAGCGCGCGGCTAGACGCCCACAGCCAGCTGGCGAGCAGTAGCAGGGCAACGATATGGCACGCAACCAGCGGACGAATGCGCCAGTGCGGGTTAATAAAAGAAGCGGGCATGCAGTGGCATCCTTGTCATCTGTGGGCTTTAAAGCGGCCGGCATCCTAGGGATTTGCTGCCGAGAATGCAAAATTTCGCCCTATCTTTTGTCGACAACTGTGACCCGGTTTTGTATCGATAGCTTCCGCCCGCGAGGCTGATAGATAAGAGGCGCTTGGTCGGCTGGACGTTTGCGCCTAAAATCGCGGGCCGAGTCACATTCAGTGAAGTTGGCATGTCTGATTTTTCCCAACGCTTCTTGTTCGACGACAGCGATATCCGTGGCGAACTGGTCGGTCTGACCGACAGCTACAGCCATGTGCTGGCCAAACACACCTACCCGCAACCGGTCGCCCAATTGCTGGGTGAGCTGCTGGCAGCTGCTTCACTGCTGATCGGTACGCTGAAGTTCGAAGGCCTGCTGATCCTGCAGGCGCGCTCCTCCGGTGCCGTGCCCCTGCTGATGGTCGAATGCTCCAGCGAAGGTGAGCTGCGTGGTATCGCCCGTTATCACGCCGAGCAGATCACGGCTGATGCCAACCTGTGCGAGTTGATGCCCGATGGCGTGCTGGCCATGACCGTCGACCCGAAATCCGGGCAGCGTTATCAGGGTATCGTCGATCTGGAAGGGGAAACCCTGGCCGATTGCCTGACCAACTACTTCGCCACCTCCGAACAGTTGCCCACGCGCTTCTGGCTCAGTGCCGATGGCCAGCGTGCGCGCGGCCTGCTGCTGCAGCAGCTGCCGGCCGACCGCCTGAAGGAAGCCGATGAGCGTGAGGCCAGCTGGCAGCATGCTATGGCCCTGGCCGATACCTTGAAGGCCGAGGAACTGCTCGGTCTGGATAACGAAACCCTGCTGCACCGTCTGTATCACCAGGAAGCACTGCGTCTGTTTGACCCGCGCGCCCTGCAGTTTCGCTGCAGCTGCTCGCGTGAGCGCTCCAGCCGCGCACTGATCAGCCTCGGCCAGGCTGACGCTGAGGCACTGGTGCAGGAGCATGGCGGTAGCGTGGAAATCGACTGTCAGTTCTGCAACGAACGCTACCTGTTCGATGCCGCCGATGTGCTGCAACTGTTTATCGACGGCAGTACCGATGCGCCGTCAGACACGCGCCACTAGGGCGCGCGGCTCTAAAACGAGGCGCGGAGAACTGATCAGAGGCTGCACCCGCAGCTAAATTTTTCTGGCATAATCCGCGCACTTTTTCGCTGTAGTAGTGCTCCACTTTCTACTACAAAACGTTCGGAAGACTCGGCCACGTGGCCGACGGGGACCCACATGACGCAAGCCAACAACGCCGTGTACACCGACATCAGCGCTGCCCAACTGGTCGAAGAAGCCCTTCGTCGCGGTGAAGGCGAGCTGGCCGCCAACGGCTCGCTGGTCGTACGCACAGGCCATCGCACTGGTCGTTCGCCGGCTGATCGCTTCATCGTGCAAGAGCCGAGCACCGAGGCGAAAATCGCCTGGGGCGCAATCAACCGTCCGTTCCCGGCTGACAAGTTCGACGCCCTGTGGGACCGCGTGCAGGCGTTCTCCGATGCCCAGGACAGCTTCGTGTCCTACGTTCATGTAGGTTCTGCCGACGCGCACTACCTGCCGGTCAAGATGACCACCGCCACCGCCTGGCAGAACCTGTTCGGCCGTTGCCTGTTCATCAACCCGGAGCAGTACAACCCGGCCGGCAAAGACGAGTGGCAGATCCTCAACGTTGCCAACTTCGAGTGCGTACCGGAGCGTGACGGCACCAACTCCGATGGCTGCGTGATCCTCAACTTCGCCGCCAAGAAAGTCCTGATCGCCGGTATGCGTTACGCCGGTGAAATGAAAAAAGCCATGTTCAGCGTGCAGAATTTCCTGCTGCCTGACGCCGACGTGCTGCCGATGCATTGCGCCGCCAACATCGGCGAAGAAGGCGACGTGACCCTGTTCTTCGGTCTGTCCGGCACCGGCAAGACCACCCTGTCCGCTGACCCAAGCCGCTACCTGATCGGCGACGACGAGCACGGTTGGGGTGTGGGCGTGGTGTTCAACATCGAAGGCGGTTGCTATGCCAAGTGCATCGACCTGTCCGAGAAGAACGAGCCGGTGATCTGGAAAGCCATCCAGTTCGGCGCCGTACTGGAAAACGTGGTGCTTGATGAAAACCGCGTACCGAACTACGCCGATGACAGCCTGACCCAGAACAGCCGTGCGGCTTACCCGCTGGAGCTGGTCGAGAAGCGCAGCGAGAAGAACCTCGGCGGCGAGCCGAACGCGGTGATCTTCCTGACCTGCGACCTGACTGGCGTACTGCCGCCGGTGTCGATCCTCAACGAAGAGCAAGCGGCTTACCACTTCCTCTCCGGTTACACCGCGCTGGTCGGTTCCACCGAAATGGGCAGCGGCGGCGGCATCAAGTCGACCTTCTCCACCTGCTTCGGCGCACCGTTCTTCCCGCGTCCGGCTGGCGAGTACGCTGAGCTGCTGATCAAGCGTATCCGTGGTTTCAACTCCAAAGTCTATCTGGTCAACACCGGCTGGACCGGCGGTGGCTACGGCGTGGGCAAGCGCTTCAACATCCCGACTACCCGTGGCGTGATTGCAGCCATCCAGAGCGGCGCGCTGATCGGTGCCGAAACCGAGCTGCTGCCGATCATCAACCTGAGCGTGCCGAAGTCGGTACCGGGCGTCGAAACCAATCTGCTCAACCCACGCAACACCTGGGAAGACAAAAACGCCTACGACGAAGCGGCGAAAGGCCTGGCCGGTCTGTTCATCGACAACTTCAAGAAGTTCGATGTGTCCGACGCCATCCGCAACGCTGGCCCGCAACTCTAAGTTGTAACTGCCGAGTTGAAAAAAAACCGCCTTAATCGGCGGTTTTTTTATGCATGCGCCAATCTGTGGGAGGCGCTTTAGCGGCGAGCTTTCGATATGAGGGGCCGTCGCGGCTGAAGCCCCTCCCACAATGCATCTGTGATGCGATAAAAAACGGAAAAGCCGCCCGAAAGCGGCTTTGGGTGCGTATCTGCTAACAGATCAGGCACGTTTGCGAGTGTTGCGCGTTGCATTGTTGCTCAGGTGGCCGCTCTGCACGGCCTTTGCTGTTGCTGTATGGCTGTCTCGGGCCACAGCGCTAACGGGGTTGGCAACTCAGGCGATTTCCAGGGCCTTTGTCTGCGGCTGTCGACTTCAGCATGACTGGCTACTGCCAGGTAGGTGTCGATATGTCGCGGGTGAGCGCTGGCGCTTTCGAGTTGTATGGCGGCGTTAGGTCTATGGTTTGGCACAACTCACGGCGAACCTGAGGTTTCCGCCAGACTGCGCACCGGCCTGAGGCTCGCATCAGCTACTCCGGTTCCGCCGGGGTCTTTGCTGCGCGGCCATCTGGCCTGGGTGGTGAGCGATCTAGTGGATAACCGGCAAGCTGCCGCTGAAACCAGATACCTGCATACTCATCTCCTTTTTTATTGGCATGGTTTGAATGTACGCCTGTGTTGCCCGTGGTGTTAGTTGGATTGGCAATAGCGGTGCGGCCTGTAGGAATTAATCATTGTTTGCCGCCCGTGCGGTCAATGGAGTGACAGCCATGAGTACCCTGGAACGTGTATTTGGCTTCAAGCAATTGCGCCCCGGTCAGGAGCGCGTGGTCACGGCTGTACTCGCTGGACGTTCGGCGGCGGCGATTTTCCCCACGGGATCGGGCAAGTCCTTGTGCTACCAGCTGCCGGCTTTGCATTTGCCGCACCTGACACTGGTGGTCTCGCCCTTGCTGGCGTTAATGCAGGACCAGCTGGCGTTCCTGCATGGCCGTGGCATCAGCGCCGCCAGTATCGATTCGGCGCAAAGCCGCGAGGAGGCCAGCGCGGTGATGGCGCGGGCGAAATCCGGCGAGCTGAAGATTCTGATGATCTCGGTCGAACGGCTGAAGAACGAGCGCTTTCGCAACTTTATCGCCCAGGTACCGATTTCCCTGCTGGTGATCGACGAGGCCCACTGCATCTCCGAGTGGGGGCATAACTTCCGCCCGGATTACCTCAAACTGCCGGACTATCAGCGCCAGTTCGGCATCCCGCAGGTGCTGCTGCTCACTGCCACGGCCACGCCGCCGGTGATTGCCGATATGCAGCAGAAGTTTGCCATCGCCGCTGATGATGTGGTCACCACAGGTTTCTATCGCGCCAACCTCAACCTGCTGGTGGAGCCCGTCAGCGGCGCCGACAAGCAGCGCCGCCTGGAACAGTGGCTGGGCGCCAAGGCCGGGCAGCCGAGCATCATCTACGTGACCCAGCAGAAGACCGCCGAGCAGGTGGCCGCGCGCCTGAGCCAGCGCGGAATTGCTGCCAGCGCCTACCACGCCGGCATGGCCTCTGATGCGCGCGAGGCGATTCAACGGCAGTTTATGGCCGGGCAGATCAACTGCATCGTCGCCACCATCGCCTTCGGCATGGGCATCGACAAGGCGGATATCCGCAATGTGCTGCACTTCGACCTGCCCAAATCCATCGAGAATTACAGCCAGGAAATCGGCCGTGCCGGCCGCGATGGTCAGCCTTCCGACTGCCTGGTGCTGGCCAACCGCGACAGCCTCAACGTGCTGGAAAACTTCGTGTATGGCGATACGCCGGAGCTGGACGGCATCCGTTGTGTGCTCGACGATCTGCTAAATAGCAGCCAGAACGGCGCATGGGAGCTGATGCTTAACCAGCTCTCCGAGCAGAGCAATATTCGTCAGCTGCCGCTGAAGACCCTGCTGGTACAGCTGGAACTACGTGGCATCATCGCCCCGCGTTACGCCTACTTCGCCGAGTATCGCTTCAAATACCTGCTGGAGCCTGAAGCCCTGCTGGAGCAGTTCGAGGGTGAGCGGCGGCAATTTGTCGAGGCATTGATCAGCACCTCGCAGCGTGCCCGTACCTGGTGCACCGTGGACTTCGACCAGCTCTACCAGCAACATCAGGCCGAGCGCGGTCGGGTGATCAACGCTCTGGATTACTTCCAGGAAAAGGGCTGGGTCGAGTTGGAAAGCAAGCAGATGACTGAGGTCTACGCGCTGCTAGATCCCGGCTTCGATCCGGCGGTCTTGAGCGTCGAACTGCATGGCTATTTCAGCCAGCAGGAGGCCAGCGAGATCAGTCGGATTCACGCCATGCTCGCGCTGTTTGCCAGCGAGCAGTGCCTGAGTCAGCGTTTGGCCGCCTATTTCGGCGATGCCAATGCTCCGCAACAATGCGGACATTGTTCGGTGTGTCGTGGACAAGTGGCTAGGCTGCCCGCGCCGCCAGCCCTGCCGCCGCTGGCGGAGCAGGATGCACGCGGGCTATGCGACGGCTTTGTGCGCAAACACCAGGAGCTCAAGGGCGTTGCGCCGAGCACTGAATGCCTGACGCGCTACCTCTGCGGTATCAGCGTGCCGCTGTTTACCAAGCTCAAGGCGCGCCAGCTCGGCGGGTTTGCCGCGCTGGAAGATTATCCCTACGCCGAGGTGCGTGAATGGCTCCAGGCCTAGGAAGGAGTGCTGCAGCGGCTACTAAACGAGTGCGTCCAGCGCTGTGGTTTCAATATCCGCAGGATGGCTGAGCGGCTCGTCAGGCAATGGTTGGAACCATGCGCGGAATGACCGCTCGCCAGCCGCAGTGAACGCCACCACGCGCGAGTCGCCCACGCACTTGGCCCAGCCAAGCTCCTGGATCCGCACAAACAGGGCGGTGCCGAGCGCGCCGGCCAGATGATGGCGGCGTTCGCTCCAGTCCAGACAGGACCGGCAGAATGAACGGCGTTGCATCGCCAGGGCGTCGGTGTCGATACCAATCTTGTGAAACCACTGACGCCCGCTGTTGGTGAGCGCTGGCCCTGCGTCCAGCTGTTGCAGCAGCTCGCGGCGCAGCAGTCCCTCGTAAGCCAGCACCCCCAGTTCACCGGCCAGATGGTCGTAGCAGACCCGTGCGCGGCGCAAGGCCAGGTCACGTGGTCCGGTGCGTGGCAGCGGCGGTCCGGCGCGCAAGGCGAGGCCCATCATCGATTCGAGCAGTTGCGCGACTTCCCGGCCAGCCAGGCGGAAGTAGCGATGCCGGCCCTGCTGGTCGACGCTGAGCAGGCCGGCGTCGAGCAATTTGCCCAGGTGTGAGCTGATGGTCTGTTTGGTCACGCCGGCGATATCGGCCAGCTCGGTGGCGGTCAGCGCGCGATCAGCCATCAGTGCGGACAGCACCGCTGCGCGGGCGTTGTCACCGAGCAGGGCGGCGATACGGGTGATGTTGGGGCCTTCGATCATGGTTCGATGCTAGTCGAACCATATAGCAGCGGCAATTGGCTAAGGTCTCCTCCACTAACCACAGGAGTGACCCCATGCAAATCACGTGTGTAATCCGCTATGAAATTGACCCGTTTCAGCGCGCCGCCTTCAAGGAGTATTCGGAGAACTGGGGGCGCATCATTCCGCGTTGCGGCGGCCAGCTGCTTGGCTACTTCCTGCCGCATGAGGGCAGTAACTATGTGGCCTGGGGCTTGATCGGCTTTGCCAGCCTGGCTGCTTACGAGGCCTATCGGGCGCGGCTCAAGGATGATCCAGAAGGGAGCGCCAACTTCGCCATGGCCCAACAGATGCGCTTTATCCTGCGTGAAGAGCGCTCCTTCGTTGAAGGCGTCGAGGGCACCCTGAGCGTTCAGCCGAGCTTCGCGGGGGTTGCAGCATGATCGCGGTGATCTTCGAGGTGCAGCCCCAGGTTGGCCGGGAGTCGGAGTATCTGGATACGGCAGCGGCGATACGCGAGCAACTCGGACAGGTGGATGGCTTTATCTCGGTGGAGCGCTTTGCCAGCCTCTCCCAGCCGGGCAAGCTGCTGTCGTTGTCGTTCTGGCGGGACGAGGCGGCGGTCAAGCGTTGGCGCACCCTGGAGGTGCATCGCCATGCCCAGGCCGCCGGGCGGAGTGGCGTGTTCGCTGACTACCGGCTGCGGGTGGCCGAGGTGGTGCGCGACTATGGCCTGCATGAGCGCGACCAGGCGCCGAGCGACTCACGCCGGGTACATGATCCGCTTTAACTGCCAGAGCGCGGCGCCGGGTTGGGATTACTCGCCGATATCCTCGTTCCACAGCGTCGGTTGGGCGGCGATAAAGGCCTGCATCAGGTGCAGGCATTCGTTGTTGTGCAGCACATCGAGCTGCACGCCACGCTCGCGCAGCAGGGCTTCTTCGCCGAGGAAGGTCTGGTTTTCGCCGATGATCACCTTGGGGATGCCATACAGCAGGATGGCTCCGCTGCACATCGCGCAGGGTGAAAGAGTTGTGTAGAGCACCGACTCGCGGTAGGTCTGCGCGCTCTGCCGGCCGGCGTTTTCCAAGGCGTCCATTTCACCATGGCGGATGGCGCTGCCTTGTTGTACGCGACGGTTATGGCCACGGCCGATAATCTGGCCGTTATGCACCAGCACCGAGCCGATCGGGATGCCGCCTTCGGCCAGGCCCTGGCGGGCTTCGTCGATGGCCGCTTGCATAAATGTGTCCATGGTTCGCCCCTCGCTGGAACAACTCAGTTCATTTTTGCTGCGCGGTCTGACCTTGGGTCAAAGTCCACTCCAGCACCTCGCGGGCCAGTTGGTCGCCGGCCTGGCCGAAGGCGTTGACCACCGCCGGCACCGAGGTGTCGCTGGCCGCCTGGCTGACTTCGAAACGCCGGCTGGCGAGGATGCGCAGGCTGCCACTCTGCACCAGGCGGGCTTCGAACAGGATGCGCGCGGCTGGGCGGCCGTCTTGGTATTCACTGTGGAAGGCACGCAGGTCGCCGTCCAGTTCAAGATCGGCTTGCAGGCGGCTGTCATCGCTGCTCACCGCCTTGAGGCGGCCGTCGTCGAGGAAGGCGTCGATCAGCCGGTCGCGCAGCAGCAGTGGCGCGCGGTCGCTCCAGCGCACACCCTGGTAGGCGCTGATCTGGTCGCCGGGCGGCAATACGGCAATTCGCGTGCTGTCGAGCAGCTGGCTGCTGTAGGGCTTGTTCACCCGCAACGCCCAATCGGCGCTGACGTCGTGGCTGGGCAGGCTGCTGGCGGGCAGGCGGTAGATGCTCAGCACCTGGCTTTTCGGCAAGACCGAGCAGGCGGTCAGGCTGCCGATCAGCAGCAGGGCGGCGAGCAGGCGAAGACGGCTCATGGTTGAAACTCCTTGATGGTATCGCTGCGCAGCAGGTAGCCGGCCGGGTCTTCCTCCAGGCGGCGGGCGAAGGAGCGCAGGGCGCTGAGAGTTTCGCGCAGTTCGACAATGGTCGGGCCTAATTCGCCGATGCCTTGCATGCCGTTGTTGAGGGTGCTGTGGTTATCCGCTAACAAGCGTTCGACGCTGCTGCTGCTGCGCTCCAATGAGGCCATCAGGCGATTGGCGCTGCTGACGGCGTCGTGGCCTGGGCCACTGAGCAACTGGTTGGCGTTGCGCATCAGGTTGGCGGCTTCCTGGCTGGCCGTGCTCATCTGTTGCAGTGCCGTGCGCAGCTCGTCGCGCTGTTCGGCGACGCTGGCGCTGGTCTGTTCGATGTTTTCCAGGGTGCGCGAGATGCGCCCGATATTGTCGCGAGAGAACAGCTGGTTGGCGCGGTTGAGCAGGCGCGTGACGCTGAGTACCAGGTCTTCGCCATTGGACATCAGCCTAGAGAGCGGTGAGCGGTCGGCGATGATTTCTGCGCGCTGATCGCCCTTGCTGATCAGCATGGGGCTTTCCGGAGAGCCACTGTGCAGCTGGATCAGCGAGGCACCGGTGATCCCGGTAATCGACAGACGGGCACGGGTGTCTTCCTTGATCGGCGTGTTCGCGTTGACGCGGATATGTGCGCGTACCTTGCGCGGGTCTTGCGGGTCGAGGCGCAGGCTGATCACGTCGCCGACCTTGATCCCGCTGTATTGCACGGCGCTGCCCTGGGATAGGCCGCTGACGGCCTCGGTGAAAATCACATCGTAATCATTGAGTTCCTGATCCGAGCTGGCTTTGCTCAGCCACAGGGCAAAGCCCAGTGCGCCGGCCACCATCAGCACGGTAAACAGGCCAATCAACACGTGGTGCGCACGCGGTTCCATTCAGTTGCTCCCTGGCGCGCCGCTGGCGGCCTGTTCGGCTGCGCGTCCGCGCGGGCCGTGAAAATACTCGTGAATCCAAGGGTTGTCGGTGGCGGCTACAACGTCCAGGCGGTCGGCCACCAGCACGCGCTTTTCCGCCAGCACGGCCACCCGATCACAGATGGTGTAGAGCGTGTCCAGGTCATGGGTGACCAGAAACACGCTGAGCCCAAGGGCGTCGCGCAGTGTCAGGATCAGTTGGTCGAAGGCCGCCGCGCCAATCGGGTCGAGCCCGGCGGTGGGCTCGTCGAGAAACAGGATGTCCGGCTCTAGCGCCAGCGCGCGGGCCAGGGCCGCACGTTTGATCATGCCGCCGGACAGTTCGGTCGGGTATTTGTCGCCGGCCTCACGCGGCAGGCCGACCAGCGCCAGTTTGACCTGAGCCAGGCGCTCGGCGGCTGGGCGCTTGAGGCCAGTATGTTCGAGCAGCGGCAGGGCGATGTTCTCGGTCACCGTCAGTGAGGAAAACAGCGCGCCGCGTTGATAAAGCACACCGAAACGTCGTTCCAGCTGCGAGCGGCGCTCGGGCGGCAGGCTCAGCAGTTCTTCACCAAATACCCGCACGGTGCCGGAGTTGGCCCGGCGCAGGCCGAGAATACTGCGCAGCAGCACGGACTTGCCGGTGCCCGAGCCGCCGACCACGCCAAGCACTTCGCCGCGGTATAGGTTCAGCGCCAGGTCCTGGTGCACGGTCTGCGCGCCGAAGCGGTTGACCAAGTTGCGTACCTCGATAATCGCTTCGCCCGTCACCAGCCCATCTCCATCAGAAACAGCGCAGCCAGAGCGTCGAGCACGATCACCACGAAAATCGATTGGACCACGCTGGAGGTGGTGCGCTCGCCCACCGATTGCGCGCTGCCGGTGACCTTGAAGCCTTCCAGGCAGCCGATCACCGCGATCAGGAAGGCAAACAGCGGGGCTTTGGCCATACCGACGACAAAGTGTTTGAGGGCGATGTTTTCCTGCAGCATGGCCAGGTACATGGCCGGGGGAATGTCCAGGCTCAGGGCGCAAACCACTGCGCCGCCGAGGATGCCGCTGAGCATGGCAATAAAGGTCAGGATCGGCAGGGCGATCAGCAGGGCGAACACCCGTGGCAGCACCAGCAGTTCCAGCGGGTTGAGGCCGAGGGTGCGAATGGCGTCGATTTCCTCGTTGGCCTTCATCGAGCCGATCTGCGCGGTAAAGGCGCTGGCGGTGCGCCCGGCCATCAGAATGGCGGTGAGCAGCACGCCGAACTCGCGCAAGAAGGAAAACGCCACCAGGTCGACCGTGTAGATGCTTGCGCCAAAATCGGCGAGCACCGTAGCGCCGAGAAAGGCCACCACCGCGCCGACCAGAAAGGTCAGCAGGGCGACGATGGGTACGGCATTCAGGCCGCTCTGTTGCAAATGCGCGACCAGCGAGGTGATGCGCCAGCGGCCGGGGCGCAGAAGGATGGCGAACATCGCCGCCAGGGTCATGCCGATAAAACCGAGCAGCGCCACGCCCTGCTGCCAGAGTTCCTCTATGGCTTGGCCGATTTGCCCGAAGAATTCGCGCCAGGCCGGAATGCGTTTGGTTGGCAGGGCATCGCCCACATCGGCAATTGCGCTGCCCACTGCCTGCAACAACGCGCGGCGCTCGCTGGCCAGGCCTGGTGCATCCTGGGCCAGTTGCGCCAGGCGCTGACTGCCGAGCAACTCCACCAACAGCGCGGCACCGGCGGTATCCAACGCGCCGAGGCCTTGCAAGTCGATACTCGCGGCCTTGTTCAGGGTGCCGCGCAGTGCCAGCACTTCGGCTTCCAGGCGGGCGTAGTGAGGCAGCGTCCAGTCGCCGCCGATGCGCAAGCCAGAGGGCGCATCCGTGCGGCTGGATTCAAGCGGCGTGATAAAGGGGGCTGTGCTCATGCGCCACAGCTTACCCTTGTCGCGGCGCATCCGCCCAGCGTCCGGGGGAGAGAGCGTTGACTGAGCGTACTGAAACAGGCCTAACCGTCTGCGGTGATCTCGGCAATCAGCTCGCGCAGCGCTGCTTCGGCGTCCTCGTTGGCCACCTGGCAGGTGCCGGCATTGGCGTGGCCGCCGCCGTTGTAGCTCAGGCACAGTTCGCCGACATTGGTGTTGGAGCTGCGGTCTAGGATCGATTTGCCGATGGCGAACACGGTGTTCTGCTGTTTAACGCCCCACATCACGTGGATCGAGATATTGCACTGTGGGTACAGGGCGTAGATGACGAAGCGGTTGACTGCGTAGATCGTCTCCTCGTTGCGCAAATCGAGCACCGCAAGGTTGTGGTAGACCGTGGCGCAGCGCTGGATCTGCGCCTTGGCCTCGCGCTGGTGCTCCAGGTACAACGCAACGCGCTCATCGACGTCCGGCAGTTGGAGGATTTCGTCAATGCCGTGGGTCTGGCAGAAGTCGATCAGCTGCATCATCAGCTGGTAGTTGGAGATGCGAAAGTCGCGGAAACGCCCGAGGCCCGTGCGCGCATCCATGATAAAGCTCAGCAGCTCCCAGCCTTGCGGGTCGAGGATATCGTCACGGCTGAATTGCGCAGCGTCAGCCTTGTCCACGGCCTCCATCATTTCGTCCCAGTCCCGTGGGAAGGCCTCGTGGCCACCGTAGTGCTTCCACACCACCCGCGCCGCCGAAGGCGCATCGGCATCAATCAGGTGATTACTCGCCGGCTGGTTGCGAATGGTTTCGCTGAGGTGGTGGTCGAAGGCCAGGTGGCAGCCAGGCACATAGGGCAGGTTGGTGGTGATGTCATTGCTGGTGATCGCCACTTTGCCGTCCTGCATGTCCTTGGGGTGGACGAAGAGGATGTCGTCGATC
Organism: Pseudomonas sp. SG20056; assembly: GCF_031764535.1. Taxonomy (NCBI): domain Bacteria; kingdom Pseudomonadati; phylum Pseudomonadota; class Gammaproteobacteria; order Pseudomonadales; family Pseudomonadaceae; genus Pseudomonas; species Pseudomonas sp. SG20056. The sequence continues at coordinate 4,181,052 of NZ_CP134499.1, read as the reverse complement.
AAGTTGAGGTGTTTGAGCAGAGCGGCGCACACCAGGCCGTCAAAATCACTGCGGGTGACCAAGCGGTAAAGACTGGACATAAAGCATCTCCGGATCGGGCAAGCGGCGGGAATAAACCAACAGGCCCCTTTCAAGGTAGCACGCAGTTTGCCCATCAGCCTGGGCGAAGGGGCTGCGTTTCCAGGCAGTTGCAGGTCGACTTCAGGACAGTCCCGGCAAGGCGGCGGTTCTAGGCTGGCGTTTGTTGTTCTACCGACCTCAGGAGCCACCACCCATGTCACCGATTACCGTACTGCGTGATACCCAGCCGATTCCGCTGCTGGATGCCTGCAAGTGGACGCGCATCGCCGGCGAGCCGCACACCGTCAACCTCAACGCCTACACCTCTGAGGACGGTAGCAAGATCATGGGCACCTGGATTTGCACACCCGGCAAATGGCAGGTGGCCTATGAAAAATGGGAGTACTGCCACTTCCAGGAGGGGTATTGCATCATCACCCCGGAAGGCCAGGCGCCGATTCACCTGCGCGCCGGCGATATCTTTATCGTCGAACCCGGGATGAAGGGCACCTGGGAAGTTGTTGAGACGGTGCGCAAATACTTTGTCTTTGCCTGAGCCGTTAAACCTTAGGGTTTGAAGTTGCGCGCATCCTTGGCCCACTCATCCAGCGCCGGCTTGATGTCCTTGAGGCTGAGTTGAGTGCTGTCGTTTTCCAGCTGCAGGCCATGGCCCTTGCGCACCACGCGGGTCATCGGCTGGCTGTTGCGGCCGTCGATGGCTTCCAGTTCGACATAAATACTGCTGTTGAGGTCGCGGGTGCCGGCGGCGGTGCTGGCGGCTGCGGCTACCAGAGCAATCGGCACCACTTCATAGACTTTCAACCCTTCCGGCGACAGGTTGACCGCAGTTATGGCTGAGCGCAGTACCAGGGTGTCGCGATCTGCATATTCGACAACCTTCAGTCGTCCGGCCAGCTCAAGGCGCATGGCCTGCTGCAGGTAGAGGGCGATTTCGTCGAGAGTCTGCTGACTGACCTGTGCAGTTGCGGTTGGTGCAGGGTAGAACACCGGTCTTTCTACCAGCACCGAGCGGTAGTTTTCCGGTTTGAAATCCGGCGATACCCAGCGCATCACCGGCGCGCCGCTGGCCGACTGTGCAGGCTGCAGTTGTGAGTAGTCACTGAGGAAGCCCGAATACTGCGACGGTTGCGTGGTTTTGCTGGCGCAAGCGGCCAGTAACAGGGTGGCGGACAGGGCAAGGCCAAGGGTTTTCAGCGTCATTGCAATGATCTCGCGAGGGATGGTTGCCTAACTGTAGACCAGTTTGTAATGCGCCATGGTTTGCCCTGGCGAGCCCTCTAGTGCGGCATATGCAGGCCTTGCCCGTGGCGAAAAACCAGGGCCTTGAGAGCGCTGTCCGGCTGGCTGTCGGGAAACTCCGGCGGGTTTTCCAGGCGTTCGCTGAAGCGCAGGCTTGGTGCTTCAGCGGCCATGGCCTGGATCAGGTAATCGGGGCCTATTTCCGGCTCATTGCTACAGGCCAGCACCACTCCGTTCGCACTCAGCAGTTCAGGCAGGCGGCGCAGCACCTTCGGGTAGTCCTTGCTCAGCACGAAACTGCCGCGCTGGAACGACGGTGGGTCGATGATGATCAGGTCATAAGGGCCGTACTTGGCCACCTTGCCCCAGGATTTGAAGAGGTCGTGGCCGAGAAACACCACCTGGCTGAGGTCGTGCTGGTTTAACCGGTGATTGTCACGGCCACGGCTGAGAGCAGCCCTGGCCATATCCAGATTGATCACCTGGTGCGCGCCGCCGGCCAGTGCCGCCACGGAAAATCCGCAGGTGTAGGCGAATAGGTTGAGCACGCGCTTGCCCGCTGCCTGCGCCTGTACCCATTGACGGCCATAGCGCATATCGAGAAACAGCCCGCTGTTTTGCTTTTTGCCCAGGTCGAGGCGGTAGTGCAGGCCGTGCTCACAGATATCCCAGTGCTCGACCGGTTCGCCGAGCAGCCACTGCGTGGGGCTTTCCGGCAGGTAGCGCAGTTGCAGCAACAGGCTGTGTGCGCCACTTTGCTGCCAGGCGTTGGAGTGGCCGAGGTCGAGCAGCATCTGCTGCAGCGCGGCCAGTTCGGTATCGCTCACCGGCTTGAACAGCGCCACCAGTAGCACGCCTTGCAACCAATCCACGGTGATCTGCTCTAACCCCGGCCAGCAGCGGCCTCTGCCGTGAAACAGCCGGCGAGTTTCACTGGGCGGTGCAGTCAGGGCGTCGAGCAGGTGTTGCTGCAGGGTGACAAGGGCGGTTGCTTGCATGGTCGGGACCTGTTTGCGGGGTGCGGATTTTAACAGGCGGGCCACTCCCATCGCCTGTTTCGATAGTTTCTATCGTTAATGGCGTTTGGCATTCGTGCTGCCGAGTGCCTAGCATTGCCCTCTTTCACACTCTGCACATAAGGAACGCCCATGCACATCGACGAAGCCATCCGCAGCCGCCGCGCCGTCAAAGGCTATGACCCGGCATTTACTCTGAGTGATGCCGAGAAGGATGAACTGCTGCAGCTGGCGCTGCTCGCGCCATCGGCGTTCAACCTGCAGCACGTGCGTTTGGTTGAAGTCAGCGATCCCGCACTGCGCCAGCAGCTGCGTGACGTGGCTTGGGGCCAGGCGCAGGTGACCGACGCCTCAATGCTGGTGGTGGTGTGCGCCAAACTCGACAGCTGGCAGGAAGATGTCGGCCGCGTCTGGGAAGGCGCTCCGCAAGAAGTGCAGGCCTACATGGCTGGCGCCATCGACACCTACTACCGCTACAAACCGCAGGTGCAGCGCGATGAAACCATGCGCAGCTGTGGCCTGATGGCGCAGACCCTGATGCTCGCCGCACGCGGCAAAGGCCTCGACTCCTGCCCGATGGATGGTTTCGATTTCGATGCCGTAGCCAAGCTGATCAACTTGCCTGAAAACCATGTCATCGCCCTGATGGTCGCCGTCGGCAAGAAGACCATTGAACCCAAGCCGCGCATCGGCAAACTGCCGTACAACGAAGTGGTGTTGCGCAACCGTTTCTGATCGCTGGGTAGGTTGTTGAGCGCTCTAGTCATTCTTCAGCCATAACTGTGGTCAGCCTGCGCCTGATCACACCACTAAAGGTTGGATGACAAACGCGCTATTGGGGGTGAATCTGGCGGGCATCACAGATCGATGCATCGATCTGCAGCCATAAGAAGAAGCCTGAGGAGCCCCCATGTCTGTCGAACATCTGGATGTCTTGATCATCGGTGCCGGCTTGTCCGGCGTCGGTGCGGCCTATCACCTGATGAAACACTGCCCCGGCAAGCGCTTCGCCATCCTCGAAGGTCGGGAAGCCCTGGGCGGTACCTGGGATCTGTTCCGTTACCCGGGCATCCGTTCCGACTCGGATATGTTCACCCTCGGCTACAACTTCAAACCCTGGACCAATCCGCTGGCGATTGCCGACGGCCCGTCGATCCGCAGCTACATCGAGGAAACGGCCCAGGAAAACGGTATTCAGGAAAAGATCCGCTTCCGCCACAAGGTACTCAAGGCCGACTGGTGCAGTGAACGCGCCACCTGGACCCTGCAGGTGCAGCGCGGCGATGAACCGGAGCCGATCAAACTGAGTTGTCAGCACCTGCTGATGTGCACCGGCTATTACCGCTACGAAGCAGGCTACACCCCCGAGTTCAAAGGTCGCGAACTATTCAAGGGCGACTTTATCCACCCGCAGCTGTGGCCGGAAAACTTCGATTACAGCGGCAAGAACGTGGTGGTGATCGGCAGCGGCGCGACGGCCGTGACCCTGGTGCCGGCGATGACCGACAAGGCCAGGCACGTGACTATGCTGCAACGCTCACCGACCTATGTGGTGAGCCTGCCGCAGGGTGATCCGATCTCTGACGTGCTGCGCAAGTTCTTGCCGGAAACCTGGGTCTATCGTCTGGCGCGCACCCGTCAGGTGGCGATACAGCTGGGCTTCTACAAGCTCGCCAAGGCCTTCCCCAACCTGGTGCGCAAGGCGTTGCTGGGCCTGGCCCGGCATCAGCTGGGTAAGGATTTCGACATGCGCCACTTCAGCCCGCGCTACAAACCCTGGGATGAGCGGGTCTGTGCGGTGCCCAATGGCGATCTGTTCAAGGTGCTGCGCAATGGCAAGGCCTCGGTGGTCACCGAGCATATCGACGGCTTTACCGCCAAGGGCATCCGCCTGAAGTCCGGTAAGGAGCTGCCGGCGGATGTGATCATCAGCGCCACCGGGCTGGAATTGCAGCTGTTTGGCGGTATGCAGGTGACGGTCGACGGGCAGCCGTTTGACGCGTCCAAGAGCATGGGTTATCGCGGCATCATGCTGCGTGACCTGCCCAATGCCGCCGTGGTGCTGGGCTACACCAACGCCAGCTGGACGCTCAAGGCGGACCTCTCCAGCGAATACTTCTGCCGCCTGATCAACCATATGGATGCCAACGGCATGCGCCAATGCACCCCGCGCGACACGGCGCGGCAGGTCAAGAATGCGCCGTTCCTGGACCTAGCCTCCGGCTATATCAAACGCGCTGCTGACAAGATCCCCAGCCAGGGGGATCGCGCGCCGTGGAAGCTCTACCAGAACTACCTGCTGGACCTGGCGCTGCTGCGTTATGGCAAGGTTGAGGACGGATACCTGGAGTTCAGTTCACCGCATGTCGGCGAATCTTCCAGCACAGCCACAGCGGTCTAAACTGCCAAACAATGTAAGCCAAACGCTATAGCTGCTTGGCGCGTTATGCCTACAGAGATGTGGCCATTTGCCGCTTTAGAAGCAGGCATAGGGCCACTATGCTTTTGTGACAGCTTTCACGGATGAACGGGCCGGTATACCTGGCTGCTGTCGCAAAGGAGTCCTCTAGAGGATGAAAAGAATGGAATCGCTTCAGCAAGAGCAACGCTACCTGCCAGAGCTGCGGGCGCATATCGACAAACTGCTGGCCAAAGGCTGGGTCATTGCCGAGCGCAGCCCACTGACTCTGCAGTCCGGGCGCAAGACCTATATGGTTGTGCACGGCATGTTGATTGGTGATAACGCGTTTTAACCTGCGCCCCACCGTTTTCCCGGGCCGCTGCTGATCAAGATGATCGGCAGCGGCCTTTTTTGTGCGTGTTGAATTTTTAAGGCGCTTACTGGCGACAGCTATGCCTGTACCGCCGTGCTGTTGGCACGGGCCAAGGTGGGTTATGTCTGAATCTGTAATAACGCCGGACAATCAGACTCTACTGGCCTGATCACTGGAAAAGTCTAAGGGAGCTGTGCATGCGTGCTTTGCTTGGTTTGTCGTTGTTAACCCTGTTGTTGAGCGGTTGTGGCAGTTCGCATTTCACTCATATGAGCCTGCCGGTGTTACCGGGTTGGTACAACGGTGAGCAGGTTTACTACCTGACCACCGATATTTCGGATGCGCAGATGGCGACAGTGATGCAGGCCAACTACGTGCCGCGACTGGCCAATGCGTTGCCCGACATGCCCGGCCCGCACCCGTTGGCGACTTATGATCGGGTCTACAAGTTTGTTGATGACAGCCAGGCCAGTGTGTTCCCGTCTATCCCGCTGCCGTTAGGTGGGGATAACCAGGACACGGCCTACAGCCCGTTGTGGCATGTCTATGAGGTGCGCTGGTTGAGTGGTACGCCAGGCAGCCCGTTGCGTTCGGCTGATGCCGTGTTGCAAGCGCAGGAGCAAGGCTTGGTCAGTGTGAGAGCCAGTGGGATTATTGTTAATTGCCCGGTGGTAGCGGTTGGCGAGCAGCGCCTTCAGTAGGTGTAGTGGGTAAGTGCCACTGGCAGTTCTCCAGCCAGCTGGCAAATGCGGCGGGTGGCAGCGGTTTGCTCAGCAAGTAGCCTTGGGCGATATCGCAACCGAGCTGATCCAGACGGTCGAGGATGGCCTCGGTTTCCACCCCTTCGGCGACGATCTTCAGGCCCATGTTGTGGCCCAGTTCGATGGTCGAGCGGACGATGATGTCGTCATCAGGGTTGCTCAGCAGGTCCAGCACGAAGGACTTGTCGATCTTCAGCTCATGTACCGGCAGGCGCTTGAGCTGGGCCATGCTTGAGTAACCCGTGCCGTAGTCGTCGATCGACAGTTTCACGCCCAACTCGCACAATTCCTGCAATTGCCCCATGGCCAGTTCCGGGTCAGCCATCACCGCGCTTTCAGTGATTTCCACAATCAGGGCGGATGGCGGCACGCCCTGTTCGGCCAGTTGCGCGGCGATAAAGCCAGCAAAGCCGGGATCGGCCAGATCCAGTGCGGAGATATTGATCGCCGTCTTCAGTTCCAGCCCCTGTTCCTGCCAGGCGCGGCTTTGTGTCACGGCGGTGCGTACCACCCAGCGGGTCAGGGCGCAGACGTTGCCGGTCTGTTCGGCCAAGGGGATAAATTCGTCCGGCGGAATAAACCCGTGTACCGGGTGAATCCAGCGCACCAGGCATTCCACGCCATACAGGCTGCGCGCGCGGATATTCAGTTTCGGCTGGAAGTACAGGCTGAGCTGCCCGCCTTCCACCGCGCCTTTCAATTCGCTCATCAGCGCCAGGCGCAGCAGGCTGTGGCGGTCCAGCTCCGGGCGGTAGAGGGCGTAGGGTGAACGCTGCTGTTTGCCCAGGTACATCGCCACCTCGGCATGCTGCAGCAGGCTGCCGGCGCTTTCACCATGATCCGGATACAGGGCGATGCCAATCGTGGCGTTGAGGGTCATGCTGATCCCGCGTACGGCGAATGGCTCGTGCAGGGCGGCGCGGTAATGCTCGGCGGCAGGGATCAGCCAGCCGGGCTGGCAGGGGCTGATCAGCAAGGCAAACTCGTCACCACCGAGGCGCGCCAGTTGCTCGCCGGGGCGTAGCAGCGTTTGCAGGCGGGCGGCGAGCAGGCAGAGCAGCTGGTCGCCGGCGTCGTGGCCGAGGGTGTCGTTAAGGTCCTTGAAGTTATCCAAATCCATCAGCAGCACGGCGACGCCAGCCTCTGGCGGGCACTGCTGCAAAGCCTGTTGCAGCTCGGCAACAAAGCGGTTGCGGTTGGCCAGTTCGGTCAGCGGGTCGCGGTAAGCGAGAAAGCTGATGGTGGTTTCGCGCTCGGCAATGCCCTGCTGCATGGCGACAAATTCGCGGGCGAGCAAGCCGACTTCGCCGCTCGCCTGCGTTTCCATTGGTACCTGATAGTCGCCACTGGCGATGCGCCGCACGTTGTCGACCATCTGACTCAGCGGCCGGCTGACGGTATTGGCGATCCATAGCGCGCCGAGTCCGGCTAGCAGCAGGGCGATGGCGAAGATGGCTGCCAGCTGCCATTGCAGTGGCTGGTAATCGGCCAGCTCAGCGGACAGCGAGCGCATCAGCAGCACCTGCAATTCGCTACTGGTGCCGATCAGCGGCGCACGCAGGGCCACCTGCTCCAGGCCCTGTAATTCAAAACGAAATACCCCTTCAGCATTCGTCAGTAACTGGCCAGCCAGTTCAGCCCTTGGCAGTGCCTGCAGGTTGCTGGCCAGTACCCGGTACTGGCCAGGGCTGCCGTCGAGCAACGCGACATCGGCGCCACTGAGTCGGGCCAGGTGTGCGGTGGCCTGATCGTCCAGCTCAAAAGCCATCAGCAGCCAGCCCATCAGGTTGGGGCGCGGGGCGAAGATTGGTGTGGCGTTGATATGCAGTACCCGTTCACCAAATACCACCAGACGTTCTTTGCTCTGTGCATCGTCTGCGTCGAGCAGGTCGTTCCAGGGCAATTGTGCGCCCGGCAGCAGTTCACCGCTGGTGCCCGCGAGAATCAGCCCCTCGGGCGCACTGACCAAGGCAAAGCTGGCCTGGCTGCGTGAGGCAAACGATTCCAAGGCGGCGGACAGCGATTGCGCTTCTTGTTGAGGGCTGGCGATCAGGTCAGCGATTTCACCGAGCAGGGTGAAGTCCTTGGCGATCAGATCGGCCATGGCGCTCTGCGCCTGACGGCGGCTCTGCAGCTCATTGCTCAACACCGCATGGGCGAAGTTCAGTTGCCCGGCCACCTGGCTCAGGGTGTGCTGATACGTGGAGCGGTAAACCAATGCCAGTAGCAGCACCATTACCGCCAGCAACAGCAGCAGAAAGAAGCCGAGAATCTTGCCGCGCAGGGTCATGGCACGTAGCCGCCTTTACCCTGTGGACGCAAGGCGGGTGCTTTCGGCCGTGGATCGCGTTTAAGCGTGCCGGTCAGTTGCCAGGTCAAGGTGCCGTCGCTGGGTACGGCACGGCTCAGGGCTTCCTGCGGATCGGCGATGCGCGGGTGCCAGAGCTGCAGGGTTTGCCCGGCGGCTGCATCGAAGGTCAGGCGGGCCTTGCCCTGCTCGTCAGTCTTGGTAAACCAGGGGGTGTCGAGTACCAGGATAAAACCGAGCATCCAGTCATGGATATTGCAGCCCAGGGTAACCAGGCCGGGCTGGTCAAAGCGCATCTCCTGTGGTGCGGCTTTCTGCTGGTGCAGGCGTAGCTCGAAACGCTTGGCCGGCGAGAAGGAATAGACGTGGTGGTTGATCGGGTCGGAATTGGGGAAGCTCACCGTGGTGCCGACCTGTACGGGCAGAACATAGGGGGTGAACTGGCGCTTCTGCTGGTCCATTACCGCCGTGGCGGGTTGGCTTTGCGCAGGACCGGGTTCGATCCACAGCACGGCGTCGCGGAGCGGTTGGCCCTGATTATCGAGCAGCACGATCTGCAGATTCTGGGCCTGCGCCAGTGTGCCCAGCAGCACCAACAGCAGTGCCAACGCCGATTTCAGCATGATTGATCCCCCAAGACCGTACGACAGTAGCCGTCAGTATAGGAAGGCTTTGCCCGACTGCCGGATGATCAGCGCTGATCGATCTGCTGGATCTGTTCAATCAGCCAATGCAGCGCCGGGTCACGTTGGCGTTGGGCCAGGCTGACGATTTCCAGGTGAAACGGGCCGAGGGCGAACGGCAGCTCGAACAGTTGCAGCGGCAGCAGGCGGGCAAAGTGGCGCGCCAGTTGGGTCGGCAGTACGGCAGCCAGTTCGCTGCTGGCGACGATATGCGCGGCCTGCAGGTAGTTGGGCGTGGTGTAGCGAATCTCCCTGCACAGGCCCTGTTCGCCCAGCCATTGGTCGACCATGCCGCGCGTCTGTCCGCCGTGTACCCACAGGTGGCGCAGCTGCAGAAAGGTCGGCAGGTCCATCGGTTGGTTGCCCAGCGGATGGTCGCGGCGCAGCGCCAGTTGCAGCGTTTCGCTCATCCAGTGTTGGCGGGCAAAGCGTGCAGGGATGTCCTCGAAACGCCCCAGCACCAGGTCCAGCTCGCCCTTGTCCAACGCTTCGGCCGGCAGGCTGGGGCTCAGGTGGCGGATGTCGATGCGCATGCCGGGGGCTTGCTGGCTGAGTTGTTCAAGCAGGCGCGGCATGCAGATCAGCTCAACATAGTCGGTGACGGCGATGCTGAAGTGCTGGCGGCTGCTGGCCGGATCGAACACGTCGCCGGCACTGAGACTCTGTTCCAGTTGCTGCAGGGCCGCGCGGATCGGCGTTTCCAGCGCTTGGGCGCGCGGCGTGGGCTGCATGCTGCGGCCCACCCGCACCAGCAGCGGGTCATCGAGCAGTTCGCGCAGGCGATTCAGTGCGTTGCTCACCGCCGGCTGGCTCAGGGCCAGGCGCTCGGCCGCGCGGGAAACGTTCTGCTCACGCATCAGCGCATCGAATACGCGCAGCAGGTTGAGATCGAAGGTAGAGAAATTCATATGCTGAATACGACTTATCACAAGACTAAATTTCAAAAATAGTAGCGCCTTGCTTAAGGTGGCTGGCGAATTTTCTTTGCAGCACAGGCATTTCATTCAGCACCAATCAGAGGAGTGGGCATGAGCAAGGCATTCGAGGTTCGACAGGCCGCCGTGATCGGCGCGGGCACCATGGGTCGCGGTATCGTCATGAGCCTGGCCAACGCCGGCATTCAGGTGCTGTGGCTGGACAACAACCCGCAGATGCTCGAGCAGGCCATGCAGGTGGTGGCCGAGACCAATGCCCACAACCTCAAGCTGGGGCGGATCAGCGCCGAGCAATCGGCCGCGCGCCTCGCCTGCGTCACCCCGGTGGGCGACTACGCCGCGCTGGCGGATGCCGATCTGGTGATCGAAGCGGTGTACGAGAACCTTGAACTCAAGCAGCAGATCTTCCGTACGCTGGATGCCACCCTGAAGCCCGGTGCTATCCTCGCCAGCAACACCTCGGCGCTAGATATCGACGCGATTGCCGCCGTGACCAAACGCCCGCAGGACGTGCTCGGCCTGCACTTCTTCAGCCCGGCGCACATCATGAAGTTGCTGGAAATCGTGCGTGGCGCCAAAACCGCGCCGGCGGTATTGGACGTGGCACTGGCCCTTGGTCAGCGTATCGGCAAGGTCAGCGTGGTGGCGGGTAACTGCGACGGTTTTATCGGCAACCGCATGCTGCACACCTATGTCCGCGAGGCGCGCATGCTGCTGCTCGAAGGGGCTTATCCGCATCAGGTTGACGCCGCGTTGCAGGGCTTTGGTTTCGCCATGGGCCCGTTCCGCATGTATGACGTGGTCGGCATCGACCTGGAATGGCGCGCCCGCGAGCTGGCCGGCAAGGGCCAGGATGATCCGGCGGTGCAGGTGGATAACCGCCTGTGCGGCCTTGGTCGGTTCGGCCAGAAGGCGCGCATGGGTTATTACCGCTACGCCGAAGGCAGTCGCCAGGCCGAGCACGATCCTGAAGTGGATGCGCTGGTGCTGCAGGTATCCGAGCAGCTGGGCTTCACGCGCCGCGACATTGACCCGTCGGAGATTCTCGAGCGCTGCCTGCTTGCGCTGGTTAACGAGGGCGCAAAAATCCTCGAAGAGAACATCGCCGCCAACAGCCACGACATCGATCTGGTCTACCTAAACGGCTACGGCTTCCCCGCCGACAAAGGCGGGCCGATGAGCTGGGCGGATAGCCAGGGTGTGGCGGCGATTCATGACCGTTTGAAGGCGCTGCAGGCGGCGTTCGGTGAGCACTGGCTGCCGGCGCGCCTGATTGAAAAACTGGCCAGCAACGGCCAGCGCTTTGCTGACGTGCAGGAGGGCCGGGTATGAGTTATCAGGCTCCGCTGCGCGATATGCGCTTTGTGCTGCACGAACTGTTCGATATCAGTGGCCACTGTGAGCTGCTCGGCAACGGCCTTGACCGCGAGCTGATCGACGGCGTGCTGGAGGAGGGCGCACGTTACGCCGCCGAGGTGGTGGCGCCGCTCAATCGCAACAGCGACGAGCAGGGCTGCCAGCTGAGTGATGGCCAGGTGCGCACGCCGGACGGCTTTGCTGAGGCTTATCAGCAATATGTCGATAACGGCTGGGCGAGTATGACCGGGCCGAGCGAATACGGCGGTCAGGCGCTGCCACAGATGCTTGCGTGCAACTTTCACGAGATGCTGATGGGCGCCTCGCTGTCATTCCGGGTGTATTCCGGGCTCACCGAAGGCGCGGTGCTGGCGCTGTACAAGCACGGCAGCGAGTCGCTGAAAGACACCTACCTGCACAAACTGGTCAGTGGCCAATGGGCCGGCACCATGTGCCTCACCGAACCGCAGGCCGGCACCGACCTGGCCCTGCTGCGCACCAAGGCCGAGCCGCAAGCCGACGGCAGCTTCAAGGTCAGCGGCAGCAAGATCTTTATCAGTGGCGGTGAGCAGGACCTCTCGGAAAACATCATTCATCTGGTGCTCGCGCGTCTGCCGGATGCGCCAGCCGGGGTGAAGGGCATCAGCCTGCTGCTGGTGCCGAAATTTATCGCCGCCGCCGATGGCACGCCGGGCGCGCGCAACGCGCTGTCCTGCGGTGCCATCGAGCACAAGATGGGTATCAAGGGCGCGTCCACCTGCGTGATGAACTTTGACGGCGCCACCGGCTGGCTGATCGGTGAAGCCAACCAGGGCCTGGCCTGCATGTTCACCATGATGAACGACGCGCGCTTTCAGGTCGGTTTGCAGGGCTTAGGCATCGGCGAGGCGGCCTTTCAGGGCGCACTGCGCTATGCCCGCGAGCGCCTGCAGTCGCGCGCGCTGAGCGGGCCGGCTGAGCCGGGCAAGGCGGCCGATCCGATTATTGTGCACCCCGATGTGCGGCGCATGCTGCTGACGCAGAAGAGCCTGGTCGAAGGCAGCCGCATGCTCGCTGTCTACTGCGCGCGTCAGCTTGATCTGGAGCACGCTCACCCGGACGCCAAGGCACGCAAGGCCGCCGGCAAGCGCGCGGCGCTGCTGATCCCGATCGTCAAAGCCTTCTTTACCGATATGGGCCAGGAAGTCGCCAGCCATGCAGTGCAGGTGTACGGCGGCCACGGCTTTATCCGCGAGTGGGGCATTGAGCAGCTGATGCGCGACAGCCGTATTACCCAGTTGTATGAGGGCACCAACGGCATTCAGGCGCTGGACTATATCCGCCGCAAGGTGCTCGGTGACGGCGGTGCGGAATTGTCGGCGCTGCAGGCCGAGTTCAGCGCGCTGTGCGACGCTCAGGTTGGCCGCCCGGCGCTGGCCGCGCTGGCTCAAACGGTGCAGGCGCGTCTGGGCGAGTGGCGCGAGTTGAGCAGCGCAGTGATTGCGGCCAGTCAGCGCGATGTGCAGGAGATCGGCGCGGTTTCGGTGGATTTTCTCCAGTATTCAGCCTATGTGCTGCTGGCCGGTTTTTGGCTGCAGGCGGCGGCGCGGGCGCAGGATGCCCTGGAGGCGGGCAATGGCGAAGCGGCGTTCTACCAGGCCAAGTTGCAGTCGGCCGACTTCTACCTGCGCCGGGTGTTGCCTCGGGCCAGCGCTCATCGCGAGTCCCTGCTGGGCGGTGCCGACTGCCTGATGGCCATGGATGAGGCGAGTTTCGCCTTCTGAGCGAAGCGCGTAGCGTGGGTGCACGCCACGCTGCGGCGCGAGCCAATCATTACAACAAGAGGATCACTCCCATGCTGCCCTTTAGCTTTGCCACCACGGCGCAGATTTTGTGCGAGATCGGTGCATCCCTGCGTCTGGCCGAGCTGTGCCGCGAGCGCGGCGCGCAACGGGTGCTGATCGTCACCGATCCGGGCATCAGCAAGCTCGGCCTGCTGGCGGACGTGCTCCCAGGCTTTGCTCGCACCGAGCTGACCGTTGAGGTATTCGATCAGGTGGTCGCCGACCCGCCCGAGTCCATTCTGTTGGCAGCGGTCGAGCAGGCCCGCGCGCTCAAGGCGCAACTGATCGTCGGCTTTGGCGGCGGCAGTTCGATGGACGTGGCCAAGCTGGTGGCGCTGCTGGCGCATCCCGATTGTGGCCAGGAACTGGCGCAGGTTTACGGCGTCGGTAATGCCCGGGGTCAGCGTTTGCCGCTAATTCTGGTGCCGACCACCGCCGGTACCGGTTCGGAAGTCACGCAGATTTCCATCATCACCACTGGCGAAACCACCAAGATGGGCGTGGTCTCGCCGCTGCTGCTGCCGGACCTGGCGCTGCTCGATGCTGAGCTGACACTCGGCCTGCCGCCAGCGGTGACCGCTGCCACCGGAATCGACGCCATGGTGCATGCTATTGAGGCCTACACCAGCGCGCTGAAAAAGAACCCGCTGTCCGACCTGCTGGCCCGCGAAGCGTTGCGTCTGCTGGCGGCCAACTTGGATGAAGTGGTTCACAACGGCGGCAACCGCGAGGCGCGTCAGGCCATGTTGCTGGGTTCCTGTCTGGCCGGTCAGGCGTTTGCCAATGCGCCGGTGGCGGCAGTGCATGCGCTGGCTTATCCGCTGGGCGGGCATTTCCATATTCCCCACGGATTGAGTAACGCCTTGGTGCTGCCGCATGTGCTGGGCTTCAACGGCAATGCGGCCGCGCCGTTGTATGCCGAGCTGGCGCCGCTGGTGCTGGGCGATCAGCTAAGGGCCGGCAGTGTTTTGCAGCAGACCGAGCAGTTGATCGGCGCGCTGGCCGATTTCAGCGTGCGCAGCGGCCTACCCACGCGCCTGCGTGATGCCGGTGTGCCGCAAGACATGCTGCCGACCCTGGCCCGCGACGCCATGCAGCAACAGCGCCTGCTGGTGAACAACCCACGGGAAATGACCGAGGCCCATGCCCTGGCCATCTACCAGGTGGCCTATTAAGCCGCCTCGCCAACCTCAAGGACTTCCGATGAGCCAACCCCAACACCTGCGCGGCGATTACCGACATTTCCAGCCGATCACCACGCGCTGGCATGACAACGACGTCTACGGTCACGTCAACAACGTCACCTACTACAGCTTCTTCGACAGTGCGGTGAACACCTACCTGATCGACGTCGGCGGCCTGGATATCCATCACGGCGAGGTGGTCGGTTTTGTGGTCAGCTCCAGCTGCGACTACTTCGCTTCCATCGCCTTCCCCGAACGCATCGAGATCGGCCTGCGCGTCGGCAAGCTGGGCAATAGCTCGGTGCAGTACGAGCTGGCCGTGTTCAAGGCCGATGAAGATGAAGCCTGCGCGGCCGGACGTTTTGTGCATGTCTTCGTCGACCGCAGCAGCAACCGCCCGACGAGCATTCCCGAGAACCTGCGGGCGGCGCTGACGGTGCTATTGATGGAACCGTCTGCATAGCTGCGCTTGAACTGCGCGCCGCCAGGCTGGTGTCGCGGCTAAGGCGCTTACCACACACACACAAAAAGCCGCTGTTAGGCGGCTTTTTGCTGTCAGCACTCAGTGGTGTTTGTGCTTTTTATGCTTCTTGTGTTTCTTGCCATGGTAATGGCCGCGATCACGTTCGCTGCCGCCTGCGTATTCATTAGCCAATGCGCCACCGGCCGCGCCGCCCAGGCCGGCGCCGATGGTTGAACCGGTGCTGCCGCCGACCTTGTTACCCAGTACCGAGCCACCGGCTGCGCCCAGGCCGCCGCCCAATGCGGCTTCGGTCTTGTTACCGTCGCGGGCGGTAATGACGCCACCTGCCGCGCCGCCCAGGCCTGCACCAATCGCCGCGCCGGTACTGCCACCGACCTGTTGACCGATTACGTTGCCCAGGGCACCACCAATACCGCCGCCGATGGCGACCTTGCCGGTATCGCCCGCCAGGGCCAGGGGCGAAGCCAGGGCGCTGAATACCAGCGCAGAAAATAATGTACGCATACGGCAGACCTTCTCGACTAAATGGGTGTGCGGAGCTAGGCCTTTGTTTCTAAAGGATGATTTGTCCGCGCACAGTCTTAGAGGGCGATTTGCCGAAAAATTCCCTGCCGCTGGTCGCCGCTGTGATCGCCGCCACAGATTCGCTTAAAGAATGCGCGCAGCGGCCTGATGGGCCTGCAAGCGGATGGCTACGTACTTCGAGGTCGGAGTAAAGCTGCCCGCACCAAAACTCTGCAACGGCACCAGCGGGTTGGCCTCTGGGTAATAAGCGGCGGCCTGGCCGGCGGGGATGTCGAAAGCCAGCAGGGTAAAGCCCTCGACCTTGCGCTCAATGCCGTCATCCCAGATGGACTGGATATCGACCTGCTGCCCCGGCTGAAAGCCCAGGCGCAGAATGTCCGCCTCATTGACGAACAGTACCTGGCGCTGGCCCTTGACCCCACGGTAGCGGTCATCCAGGCCATAGATGGTGGTGTTGTACTGGTCGTGAGAGCGCAGCGTCTGCAGGATCAGATCCGGCGTTTGCCCGCTGCTGCGCACTTGCGGCGGCAGCAGGTCGGCGGGCAGCGGGTTGGCCTTGAAGTTGGCTTTGTGGCTGGCGGTCAGCCAGCGCCGTTCGGCAGCGGCGTTGCCCAGGTAGAAGCCGCCGGGATGTTGCAGGCGTTGGTTGAAATCGCTGAAACCGGGAATGGTCTCGGCAATCAGTTCGCGGATGCGCCGGTAATCGGCAATCAGCGCGTCCCAGTCCGCCGGATGGTTACCCAGGGTGGCCTTGGCGATACCGGCGATGATCGCCGGCTCCGAACGCATCTGCGCCGACAGCGGTTCGAGCTGGCCGTAAGAGGCGTGGATCATGCTGAACGAGTCTTCCACGGTCACCGCCTGCGGGCCGCCGGCCTGCTGGTCGATATCGGTGCGGCCCAGGCACGGCAGAATCAGCGCGTCGGCTCCGGTGGTCAGGTGGCTGCGGTTGAGCTTGGTGCTGATCTGCACGGTCAGCGCGCAGCGGCTTAGCGCGGCATGGCTGCGCGGGCTGTCCGGAGTGGCCTGGGCAAAGTTGCCGCCCAGGCCGATAAACACCTTGGCCTGACCGTCGAGCATGGCGTTGATCGCCTCGACGGTGTTGTGGCCCTGCGCGCGCGGCACTTGGAAGTTAAAGCGTTGCTCCAGCGCATCGAGAAAAGCCGCCGACGGGCGCTCATTGATGCCCATGGTGCGATCGCCCTGCACGTTGCTGTGGCCGCGCACTGGGCACAGGCCGGCGCCGGGGCGGCCGAGGTTGCCGCGCAGCAGTTGCAGATTGACGATCTCCTGAATGGTTGCCACCGAGTTGTGGTGCTGGGTGATGCCCATGGCCCAGCAGATGATCACCCGCTCGGCACGGCGGTAGAGCAGGGCGGCGTGTTGCAACTCGTCCAGACTCAGGCCGGATTGCTCGACCAGCGACTCCCAGCTGCTGGCGTCCAGCAGCGCTAGATAGTCGTCCACGCCGTGGGTGTGTTCCGCGATAAAGGCCAGGTCGAACACCGCCGGTTCGCCCTGGGCCAGCGCTTCGCGGTGCCACTGCAACAGAAACTTGGCCATGCCGCGCAGGGCTGCCAGATCACCGCCCAACGCCGGGCGGAAGAACGCGGTGTTGAGCGGTTCGGAGCCGTTGCTGAGCATCTCCAACGCATGTTGCGGGTGCTGAAAACGCTCCAGACCGCACTCCTTCAGCGGGTTAAAGCACACCACTTGGGCGCCGCGTTTAACCGCCTCGCGCAGCGGTTCAAGCATGCGCGGGTGGTTGGTGCCGGGGTTCTGCCCGAGCACGAAGATCGCATCGCTGTGCTCGAAGTCGGCGAAGGTCACACTGCCCTTGCCGACGCCCACGCTCTGGCCGAGGGCCACGCCGCTGGCTTCGTGGCACATGTTCGAGCAGTCGGGAAAGTTGTTGCTGCCAAAGGCGCGGACGAACAGCTGATACAGGTAGGCCGCCTCGTTACTGGCGCGGCCGGAGGTGTAGAACTCGGCCTGATTGGGGCTTTCCAGTGCCTTTAAACGCTCGGCGATCAGAGCGAAGGCGGCGTCCCAGCTGATCGGTTGGTAGTGATCGCTGACAGCGTCATAACGCATCGGTTCGGTCAGGCGGCCCTGGTATTCAAGCCAGTAATCGCTTTGTTCACGCAGTTGGCTGACGCTGTAACGGGCGAAGAAAGCCGCGTCCACCCGGCGTTTGGTGGCTTCCCAGTTAACCGCCTTGGCGCCGTTCTCGCAGAACTTGATCCGCCCGTCTTCCGGCGAATCACCCCAGGCGCAGCCGGGGCAGTCGAAACCGCCGTGCTGGTTGGTCTTGAGCAGGGCGCGCAGGTTCTTGAACGGCTGCTTACTGTCCAGCCAGAAGTGCGTCACGCTGCGCAGCGCTCCCCAGCCGGCGGCTGCGCCCTTGTACGGTTGATAGCGCGGATTGATCGGTTGCAGGCTCATGGCTGGGCGACTCCGGATGCGGCCGGGCTGTAGACCCGTGGCGCGCTGTGCTGGGGCAGATGGATCAGGTTGAGGTTGTGCTGGCGTGCCCACTGCACGCTCAGGGTGGTCGGCGCAGACAGGCTGACCAAGGTGCCGATGCCGGCGCGCAGGGCCTTGTGGATCAGCTCCAGGCTGCAGCGACTGGTGACCACGGCAAAGCCCTGGCGCGGGTCGTCATCTGCGCGATGCAAGGCGCCGAGCAGCTTGTCGAGGGCGTTATGCCGGCCGATGTCTTCGCGGCACAGGCGGATCTGCCCCTGTTCATCAACAAACAGCGCGGCATGCACAGCGCCGCTGTGGCGGGCCATCGTTTGTACGGCCTGAATTCGCGTACGCAGGCCTTGCAGGTGGGCGGCTGCTGGCAGGGGACCGGGCGTGAGGCTGGGCAGTTGCGGCAGGGCTTGTTCCAGCGCTTCGACCCCGCACAGGCCGCAACCGCTGTTGCCGGCCAGGGTGCGGCGCTGCTGCTTGAGCGCCCAGAAGGCGCGGTTGCTGACCTGCACCTCGGCGCTGATGGCGCTGTCGTGCTGCTGCAGGCGGATATCGTAGATCTCATCGAAGCTATCGATCAGGCCGGCGCTCAGGCTGAATCCGTAGATAAAGTCTTCAAGGTCGCTGGGCGAGACCATCATCACGCTGTGGCTGATGCCGTTGTAACTGATCGCCAGGGCGGTTTCGTTGGCCAGCGCGGCAGCGCCATCCTGCTGTGCGTCCGCCAGTTCGACATAGCTGTAGGTGGGCGCCGGTAGCAGCACCGGGGCGTTATCTTTGAGGGTGGCAGGGGCGTGGCGTGGCATGAGCAGGCTTCCCGGCGACGTGGTTTCTTCGCCAGCCTAGGCCGCTCTGCCGAGGGCGTCTAATCGCTGTTGCCGATCTATTGATCGATGCGGTCTATCAAGGTCTCAAGTCCGGGCCTTTCAGCCCGCAGCCGTGGCCAGCAGCTTGTGCGCTTCGGCAAAGCAGGCCTCGGCCAGGGCCGAGCGCGGCGCGCTGCGGCGCAGGATCAGGCCCAGCGGGGCGAGGGTGTGGGCGTCTTCGATGGGCGTTAGCGCCAGGTGCTCGGTGAACTCGGCCAGGCCGCCGTTGAGCGGCATGATCGCGCAGCACAACCCGGCACTGACCGCTTGCAGCAGTTGATGCACAGCATCGGTTTCCAGCCGTGGGTTGGGCGTCAGGCCACGGGAGCGGAAGCTGTGGTCGATGGATTGGCGAAAATGCATGCCGGCCGAGAGCAGGCCCAGCGGCAGGTCGATCAGGCTTTCCCAGCGTAGCGCCGGACGGGTGAACTGGAAATGCCGGCGGTCATACAGCAGGCCCATGCGCGTTTCCGCCAGCTCCAGGCTGTCGAAATGCTCCGGGTTGAGGCGGTCGAGATAGGACAGGCCGAGGTCGAGCTGATTACGCCCCAGGCGTTCGAGAATCTCCTCGCTGCTCAGGGCAAACAACTGAAAGCGCAGCCCGGCATGCTGCTCAGCAAAGAACTGCACCAGACGCATCGGATCAAAGCCGGCCAGCGGCACCACGCCCAGTCGCAGGGTGCCGACCAACTGGCCACGGCAGGCGGCCGCTTCCGCATACAGGCCATCGTGCGCGGCCATCAGGCTGCGCGCCCAGGCCAGAATGCGCTCACCCTCGGCACTGAAACCCTCGAAACGCTGGCCGCGTCGAACCAGCTCAAGGCCCAGCTCGTCTTCCAGCTGACGCAGGCGCATCGACAGGGTTGGCTGGGTGATATGGCAGCGCGCGGCGGCCTGGCCGAAGTGGCGGGTTTCATCCAGGGCGATGAGGAACTTCAGCTGTTTGATATCCACGATGAATCCTTCAACGCCCTGAGTTTTTCCGATTCTAGCAGGACGTGAAACGCTTCCTGGCGCTGAATACGGCCTAGGGCGCGGCCTGCAGCGACAGTGCTGGGCCTGGCACCTTTGTCACGAATCAGGGTCTAGACTTCTGGCTCCGGGCGGCGTGCCCGGCCACTTTCCAAGGAATCAAGAGGAAGCCTTATGAGTCTGTTTGCCTTTGTTAAAGAAGCCGGGACCAAACTCTGGGAGTCGCTGGTCGGCCAGGAGGCCCAGGCGGCCGAATCACTGACCGCGCATGTGGCCAAGGTGGGCTTGGGGAATCCGAATATCCAGGTCAGCGTCGAGGGCGATAAAGTCATCGCCCGAGGCGAGGTGGCCAGTCAGGAAGAGAAGGAGAAAATTCTGCTGGCCCTGGGTAACGTCGCTGGCGTGGCCGAAGTGGAAGACCATATCAGTGTAACTACGCCGGCCCCGGCGGCACGTTTTGTCACGGTGAAGAAGGGCGACACCCTGAGCGCGATTGCCAAGGCCGAATACGGCAACGCCAATGCCTACCCGAAAATCTTTGAAGCCAATAAGCCGATGCTCAGCCACCCGGACAAGATCTATCCGGGCCAGGTGCTGCGTATTCCCGAGTAGGTGACACTTATGGGAGGCGCTTCAGTGGCGACCGTCGCGGCTAAAGCCCCTCCCACACATCATCAGTCGCTCCCGTTAAGGTCGCGCAGCAATTCCCGATAATCCTCCACCGCAGCAAACTCCTCGGTGTCCTTCGGTCCCGCCTGGCTATCGGGCTGGCGCACGGCGAGCAGGTGGCCGACGCCGAAGCGTCCGGCACTGCGCAGGATTGGCAGGCTGTCGTCGATAAACAGGCTGCGCGCCGGCTCGAAGTTGATGTCTTGCTGCAGGGCGTGCCAGAACTGCTGGTCTTCCTTGGGGAAGCCATAGTCGTGGGAGCTGATCAGCCGGTCGAAATAAGGCGCCAGCTCGATGCGTTCCAGCTTCAACGACAGCGAATCGCGGTGCGCGTTGGTGATCAGCACCACCTGTTTGCCGGCGGTGCGCAGGGCCTGAATAAAGGTGTCGGCGTCCGGGCGCAGGGCGATCAGGTGCGCCACTTCGCGCTTGAGATCGCGGATCGACAGGTTCAGCTCGCGGCTCCAGAAATCCGTGCAGTACCAGTTGAGGGTGCCGGCGTGCTCGCGAAACAGCGGCAGCAGCTCGGCCTCGGCCAGCGCGCGGCTGACGCCATGCAGCTCGGCATAGCGCTGCGGCAGGTGCTGCAGCCAGAAGTGGTTGTCGAAGTGCAGGTCGAGCAGGGTGCCGTCCATATCCAGCAGGACGGTGTCGATGGCGTTCCAGGGCAAGGCAGGCATGCGCAGTTCTTCTGGTAGATGCGCAGGCGGTCGCGATTTGCGCCGTGGGCGTCGTGATCGCGCAATCTCCTACGCAGATAATAGGAAAAGCCGCGCTATGATAACCCGCTATGTCCTGCCCAGGAGCCGCCCCATGCGTCAGAAACCCACCGTACTCGCTCGCGAAATTGTCGCCAGCAGCCGCCTGTTCCGCGTTGAGGAGCTGCAGCTGCGCTTCAGCAATGGCGTGGAGCGCACCTATGAGCGACTGGTGGGCAAGGGCGCAGGTTATGGCGCGGTGATGGTGGTGGCGATGGTCGATGCCGAGCACGCCCTGCTGGTCGAGGAATACTGCGGCGGCACCGATGACTATCAGTTGTCGCTGCCCAAAGGGCTGATCGAACCCGGTGAGGACGTGTTGGTGGCGGCCAACCGTGAGCTGAAGGAAGAAGCCGGCTTCGGTGCGCGTCAGCTGGAGCTGCTTGCCGAATTGAGCCTGTCGCCAGGTTATATGAGCCAGAAAATCCAGGTGGTGCTGGCTTCGGACCTCTATGAAGAACGCCTGCCCGGCGATGAGCCGGAGCCGATGCGCGTCGATCAGACCAGTCTGCGCGAGCTATCGAGCCTGATTCAGCACCCGCAATTCACCGAAGGTCGCGCCCTGGCGGCGCTGTACCTGGCCCGCGATGTACTGACTCAGCGTGGGATCTTTAAGCCATGAGCCATCCGCTGATTCCCGCTGTGATTGAACTGGTGCGTCAGGCTGGCGTGGCGACGCTGCCGCATTGGCGCGCCGATGTGACGGTCAATGAAAAAGCTGACGCCTCGCCGGTGACTGCGGCCGATCTGGCTGCGCACCATATTCTTAATGACGGCCTGCTGGCCCTTGCCGCAGATATTCCGGTGCTTTCCGAAGAGGCGGCGGATATTGCCCTGAGCGAGCGCGGGCAGTGGAGCCGCTGGTGGCTGGTCGACCCGCTGGATGGCACCAAGGAATTTATCGCCGGCTCCGAAGAGTTCACCGTCAACGTCGCGCTGATCGAGCAGGGCCGCGTGGTATTCGGCGTGGTCGGCATTCCGGCCACCGGTCAGTGCTATTACGGCGGTGCCGGTCTTGGGGCTTGGCGCGCCGATGCGGCGGGTAAGGTTGAGCCGATTCGTGTGCGTTTGGCCCCGCAAGAGGCCTTTACCCTGGTGGCTAGCCGTCGCCATTCCAGCCCGGCGCAGGAAGCGTTGTTGACCGGGTTGAGCGAGCGCTTTGGTGATCTGCAACTGGCCAATGTCGGCAGCTCGCTGAAATTCTGCCAGCTTGCTGAAGGCAACGCCGATTGTTACCCGCGCCTGGCGCCAACCTCGCAGTGGGACACCGCAGCGGCACAGGGTGTTTTAGAAGGGGCGGGCGGTGAAGTGCTGACGCTTAAGGGCGAGGCGCTGACCTATGAAGCGCGTGAGTCGTTGCTCAATCCGTATTTTCTGGCGCTGCCAGCGGCCGCTGCCTGGCGCGCCGAGCTGATCCAGCTGGCCCGCGCGCTGGATTAAGCCAAGGCCGTAGGATGGGTTAGCCGCAGGCCAACCCATCACTGATGCTCAGTCGAGCATATCGCCGTAGCGTTCGTCCTTTTTGAACAGCAGCGGCTGGGCGAAGCCCGGCACCTTGATCTGCTCGGCGCTGATCTCGATCTGCTTATCGTCGATCAGGTCGTTGCCGAAGTTATAGATAATCCCCAAATCCCCCAGCAGCGCCTGCGCGTCGTAGGCCTGAGCGGCGTTGCGGGTGACTTCGCGGCGCTGCAGGTAGGCAGCAAAGGCCGCTTCGCCGTGGCGCTTGCGCAGCATACGTTCGGCTACATGCGGCGCCAGCAGCAGGGCGCTGGCGTTGTTGCCGCCAAAACCCTTGGAGTTGATAAAGCAGACGTCGAGCTGCTCGGGCGTGCGGGTGCGGTCGCTGGTGGCGAAGCTCAGATGCTGCTGGTGCACGTCTTCAGCCACCGCATCGATGGTCTTGATGCCGGGGATGATGCCGTACTTGAAGCTGCCCAGGGCTGAGATCACCTGGTCGCCACTGGCGGTGGCCAGGGAGTGGCCGACAAAGGCCTTGACCGCCGTCACCGGCCATTGCTCGATGGCGAAGGCTGAGGCCACGCGGTCGAGGATTTCCGATTCGGTCACCCGGTTGGCCGGGGTGCTGGAGCCGTGGGCATGCACAAAGCTGCGCTCACGCACCGCGTCGATGCCCAGCAGTTGCACGGCGCTGGCCACGGCTTTGGCCACTGTCAGGTAGTTGCCGGGGCCGGGTGCGGAAATGGATTTCTTGAAACCGTCGGCGTTGATAAACACATCCGGCACCGCGCCATGAATATCGGCGCCCAGCTCCAGAGCCAGTTCATCATCCATCAGCACCACAAACTGGCAGGCCTCGGCCAGGGTAAAGCCACAGTTTTCGCCAAACGGGCGGCTGGCGCGGCGGAAGTCGACCGAGTCCTTGCCTTCGATCTGGCGCAGGCCGTCTTCGGTGGCCAGCGCGCCCATGGCGCCGTAACCCTCGATGCATTCCTGATTGATCGGCGCTTCACTGCTGCCAATGATGACTACCCGCGCTTTGCCATTGGCAATCTGTTCGATGCCCTTCTGCAGGTTATAGAGGAAGGTGGCGCAGGCGCCGGTGATGGCGCCGGTGGTGCCGACGCTGCCCAGCACGTAGGCGTTGATAAAGTCCGCCGACATGGTGTTGAGGCCCAGGGCAAGTTGCTTGGCGGTGACGCGGCCGCCCTTGAGGCGCGACTGCATCAGGCCGCCGAAGCCGTTTTCGTCGAGCTGGCTCATGATGCAACTGGAGAACACCGCGACTTCGTCCGGGGCCACGTGCTGCATGATGGTTTGCCAATCGATGCCGGTGGCGCGTAGCGCGTCGGTGACGCCGGCGATGGTCATAGCCAGACCGCGCGGGTGGAAGCGCGCGTTGTACAGCTCGCTCGGTTCGAAGCCTGTGGGCAGCTGGCCGGCGGATTTCACCGGCAGGGCGCGGTAGCTGTCGACCTTGAATTCGCAGTTGTCGTGCAGGGTCACCAGCACTTCGCTGGCGTTCAACTCGTCCACCGTCCAGTCGGATGGCAGCGGCTCGGGCAGGTGCTTGCGCAGGGTGATAAAGCTTAGCGGCTGACCGGCGGTGGCGCTGATATCGATGGTCTTCTGCCAGTGCGCCGCGTCGACATCCAGGTGCTGCTTCTCGATCCGCCGCACCAGGGTCGAGGCAAGAATCTGCTCGGCGAAGCGGCTGTCGATCTCGGCCAGGCTCAGGGTGTTGCCGGGGTCATCCTGATAGTGGCCATCAACCACCTTGACCAGTTTCATCATCACCGCCAGGCCGGCAAGGGTCTGCTGGCGCGCAGGCGTGTCCATGGACTCGATCACGGTGCGGCGGAAACCATGGTGGAAGGAGCTGCGCCCAGCCGCGTTATAGCCACCAAAACCAACGATCACAGGTAAGCGTGAGGTCACTCGATAACTCCTTGAAAAGATAACGCCAGACAAACCGAGATAAGGCTATGGAGGCTTGTCACGCAGTCTGGAACGCTCTGCGGCGGTTATTGCGCCGCGATCAAGCGCCCAGCATGGCTGTTCGGATGCCTATGCTGACGTGATTGCTGACTTGCGAGTCACGGTTTCGACCAAGGTCGCGCATCGCAAAAACCTTACGGCTGCTATGGTCTCTGCGCACAACGCCCAGCTGGAGAACAACAATGCACAGCGTCAATCCCTACGAATACGGCATGCCCCGTGATGCGGCAAATTTTCAGGCGCTCAGCCCGCTGAGCTTTCTTGAGCGCGCCGCCAGCGTCTACCCGCAGCGCCTGGCGCTGATTAACGGCAGCCTGCGGCAGACCTGGGGCGAAACCTATAGCCGCAGTATTCGTTTGGCCTCGGCCTTGGCTCAGCGCGGCATCGGTTTGGGCGATACCGTGGCAGTGATCGCGCCCAACGGTCCGGCGATGTTCGAGGCGCATTTTGGCGTGCCGATGTGTGGCGCGGTGCTGAATGCCATCAACACCCGTCTGGATGCCGAAGCCATCGCCTTTATCCTGCAGCACGGCGAAGCCAAGGTGCTGCTGGTGGACAAGGAGTTCGGCGAGCTGGCCCAGCGCGTGGTCGGCCACTTGCCACAGCCGCCGTTGGTGATTGGCATCGATGATGCGGAATATGCAGAGGGTATGCTGATTGGTCAGCTGGAGTACGAGGCGCTGTTGGCCGAAGGCGACCCGGACTATGCCTGGCAGCTGCCGGCGGATGAGTGGCAGGCGATCTCCCTCAATTACACCTCCGGCACCACCGGCAACCCCAAAGGCGTGGTCTACCACCACCGCGGCGCACACCTGAATGCCCTGTCCAACGCCATGTGCTGGGACATGAGCCGCTTCCCGGTGTACCTGTGGACGCTGCCGATGTTCCACTGCAATGGCTGGTGCTTCCCTTGGGCGCTGGCCGCCTATGTCGGCGTCAATGTGTGCCTGCGCCATGTACGCGCCGAGGCCATCTACCCGGCGATTGCCGAACATGGCGTCGACCATTTCTGCGGCGCGCCTATCGTGCTGAATATGCTGGCTAATGCCGATGACGCGCTGAAAGTCCTGAAAACCCGTCCAGTGAAAGTGCTCACCGCCGGCGCCGCACCACCCGCAGCGGTAATCGAGGCCATGGAAGCCCTGGAGTTTCGCGTGACCCACGTATACGGCCTGACCGAAACCTACGGCCCCAGCGTGGCCTGCGAATGGAAAAGCGAGTGGGATAGCGAAAGCCCGGAACAGCGTGCGCGCCTGAAATCCCGCCAGGGCGTGCGAGCGCCGCTGCTCGACGGCCTGATGGTGGCCGACCCGGACACCCTGCAACCGGTGCCAAAAGACGGTCAGACCATCGGCGAAATCATGATGCGCGGCAACGTGGTGATGAAAGGCTATTTGAAGAACCCCTCAGCCACCGCCGAGGCCTTTGCCGGTGGCTGGTTCCACTCCGGCGATCTGGCGGTGTGGCACGCTGACGGCTATGTCGAGATCAAGGATCGCAGCAAGGACATCATCATTTCCGGCGGCGAGAACATCTCCTCCATCGAGGTGGAAGACGTGCTATATCGCCATCCGCTTATCTTGGAAGCCGCTGTGGTGGCCATGGCCCATGCCAAATGGGGCGAAACGCCGTGCGCCTTTGTCACCCTCAAACCGGGTGCCGAGTTGACGGCCGAGGAAGTAATCGTCTTCTGTCAGCAGCGCATGGCGCGCTTCAAGGTACCGGGCTGTGTGGTGTTTACCAGCCTGCCGAAAACCAGCACCGGCAAGGTACAGAAGTTTGTCCTGCGTGAGCAGGCCAAGCAGTTAGCCGCGCAGCAGGCGGTGGCATAGGTGGATTGAAGGCACTTGTTACAGGTTTAAATAGATAACGAGTTGAGAACCTAAATGCCATTCACTACTATTTGGCACCTTAACTCGTCTATACCAAGAGGCATTACACCATGCAGGTAAGCAAAGGCTTGTTCGCCGCACTCTCACTCACTGCGCTCGCCAGCACAGCGCAGGCCGCCGATGAAGTGGTGGTGTATTCCTCGCGTATCGACGAGCTGATCAAGCCAGTATTCGACGCCTACACCGCCAAAACTGGGGTCAAGGTCAAGTTCATCACTGACAAGGAAGCGCCGCTGATCGCGCGTCTGAAGGCTGAAGGCGCCAATACCCCGGCTGACCTGCTGATCACCGTCGACGCCGGCAACCTCTGGCAAGCCGAGCAGGAAGGCGTGCTGCAGCCGACCAAATCTGAGCTGATCAACGCCAATATCCCGGCTCAGTATCGCTCCAGCACTGACAGCTGGACTGGCCTGTCGCTGCGTGCGCGGACCATCTTCTACTCCACCGAGCGGGTTAAACCGAGCGAGCTGAGCACCTACGAAGCCCTGGCTGACAAGAACTGGGAAGGCCGCCTGTGTCTGCGTACCAGCAAGAAGGTCTACAACCAGTCGCTGACCGCCACCCTGATCGAAACCCATGGCGCGGCCAAAACTGAAGAAATCGTCAAGGGTTGGGTCAACAACCTGGCGACTGACGTATTTGCCGATGACACCGCGCTGCTGCAAGCCATCGACGCAGGCCAGTGCGACGTTGGCATCACCAATACCTACTATTACGGCCGCCTGCACCAGCAGCAGCCTGATCTGAAAGTGAAGCCGTACTGGCCGAACCAGAACGACCGTGGCGTGCACGTCAACCTGGCCGGTGCCGGTGTGACCAAGTACGCGCCAAACGCCGAAGCCGCCCGCAAGCTGCTGGAATGGATGACCACCGAAGAAGCGCAGACCATCTTCGCCGGCGTTAACCAAGAGTTCCCGGCCAACCCGTCGGTTGCACCGTCCAAGGAAGTCGCCGCGTGGGGTACCTTCAAGGCTGACTCGATCGCCACCGAAGTAGCTGGTAAGCGCCAGGCTGAAGCGACCATGTTGATGGATCGCGCTGGCTGGAACTAAGCCAGGGCTAAGCCGGCAGTTGGAAAAGCCGTCACGGTTTTCCACCCTGCAACGCGCTGGCTTTATACTGCCGACGCCCCGCCCTTGCGGGGCGTTGTCTTTTCCGCTGTAGAGGACTCTGCGTGGCCCATCCTGCCCAGCGCCGCTGGTACCCCATCGCCTTTGCCGTTGCCTTGCTGGTGCTGCTGCCGCTGAGCGTGCTGATGTTTAGCTGGCACGAGGTCGACCAGCAGATCTGGGCGCACCTGTGGCAAACCCAGTTGCCGCGTCTGCTCGGCAATACCCTGGTGTTGGTCCTGGGGGTGGGCGTGGGTGTGACGCTGCTTGGCGTGAGCCTGGCCTGGCTCACCAGCCTCTGTGAGTTTCCCGGTCGGCGCTGGCTGGACTGGGCGCTGATGCTGCCATTTGCCATTCCCGCCTATGTGCTGGCGTTCGTGTTTGTCGGCCTGCTGGATTTTGCCGGCCCGCTGCAGACCCTGCTGCGCGAGTGGTTCGGCAGTGACGTGCGCTTTCCCCGGGTGCGTTCCACCGGCGGGGTGATCATCGTGCTGGTGCTGGTGTTTTACCCCTACGTCTACCTGCTCGCGCGCAATGCCTTTCTGGCCCAGGGCAAGGGCTTGATGGAAGCGGCGCGAGTGCTTGGTCTGAGCCCCTGGCGAGCGTTCTGGCGCGTAGCCTTGCCGATGGCGCGCCCGGCGATTGGCGCCGGTCTGGCGCTGGCCATCATGGAAACTCTGGCGGATTTCGGCGCGGTCTCGGTGTTCAACTTCGACACCTTCACCACGGCCATCTACAAGACCTGGTACAGCTTTTACAGCCTGACCAGCGCCACGCAACTGGCCAGCCTACTGCTGCTGGCGGTGATGCTGGTGCTCTATGGCGAGCGTCGCGCCCGTGGTGCGGTGCGTCCGGTGAATGAGCGGGCACGCAGCAAGGCGTTGTATCACCTCAAGGGCGGCCAGGCGCTGGCTGCCAGCACCTGGTGCGGCCTGGTGTTCGCCTGCGGCTTTGTTATCCCGGTGCTGCAGCTGATTGTCTGGTTCTGGCAGCGCGGTCGTTTCGATCTGGATGAGCGCTACAGCGCCTTGATCCTGCACACCCTCTACCTGGGCGCGATGGCGGCGCTGATCACCGTCAGCGTGGCTTTGCTGTTGGCGTTCTCCCGGCGCTTGACCCCGACCCGTTTGATGCGCGGAACCGTCGGAGTGGCCAACCTCGGCTATGCCCTGCCGGGTTCGATGCTGGCGGTGGCGATTATGCTGGCCTTCAGTTATCTGGACCGTGAGCTGGTGATTCCGCTGTCTAGCTGGCTGGGCGGTGCGGGCAAGCCGATTCTGCTCGGCAGCCTGTCGGCGCTGCTGCTGGCCTATATGATCCGCTTTATGGCGGTGGCCTACGGGCCGCTGGAAAACAGCCTGGCGCGCATCCGCCCGTCCTTGCCGGAAGCGTCGCGCAGCCTGGGCGTCGGCGGTATCGGGCTGTTTTTCAAGGTCTACCTGCCCCTGCTGGTGCCGGGTGCGCTGTCGGCGGCGCTGCTGGTGTTCGTCGATGTGCTCAAGGAAATGCCTGCCACCCTGCTGATGCGCCCCTTTGGCTGGGACACGCTGTCGGTGCGGGTGTTTGAAATGACCAGTGAAGGCGAGTGGGCACGCGCTGCGCTGCCGGCCCTGACCCTGGTGCTGGTCGGTCTGCTGCCGGTGATTTTGCTTATCCGCCGTTCGGCGCGCCGTCACGGTTAGCCAAACGGGCCTGCGCGACAGGCTGCTACGTTGGGATGACCGCCCCCGGTGTTGCGGCTACAATGCGCGCCATTCGCAGCGGCCGATCATCTTGATAGCCCGTGCCAGTGCCCGATTGTGTGGGCTCAGCCGGGTTGCCGCTGCACTGCCCAGCCCGCAAGGAGACACTTATGGGACAGCGCACACCGCTCTATGACCTGCACCTCGCTCTGGGTGCCAAGATGGTCGACTTCGGCGGTTGGGACATGCCGTTGCACTATGGCTCGCAGGTCGAGGAGCACCATCAGGTGCGTCGCGACTGCGGGGTGTTCGATGTGTCGCACATGACCGTGGTGGATGTCAGTGGCAGCCAGGCCAAGGCCTATCTGCAACACCTGCTGGCCAATGACATCGAGCGCCTGCAAAGCATCGGTAAAGCCCTCTACAGCGGCATGCTCAATGAGCAGGGCGGGGTGGTGGATGATTTGATCGTCTACCTCACCGACTTTGGTTACCGCGTGGTGGTGAATGCCTCGACCCGCGACAAGGACCTGGCCTGGATGCGCCTGCAGAGCGTCGACTTTGACGTGCAGCTGCAAGAGCGCGCCGAGCTGGCGATGCTGGCCATTCAAGGCCCGCATGCGCGCAGCAAGACTGCCGAGCTGGTCAGCCAGTCGCGCGCCAACCTGATTCAGAGCCTCAAGCCGTTCGAAGGCCAGCCCGATGGCGAGTGGTTTATCGCCCGCACCGGTTACACCGGCGAAGACGGCCTGGAAATCATGCTGCCCGCCAGCGAAGTGGTGGCCTTCCTTAATGAGCTGGTCGGTGCCGGTATTTCCCCGATCGGTCTTGGCGCGCGCGATACCCTGCGCCTGGAAGCCGGGATGAACCTTTACGGCCAGGATATGGACGAAAGTGTGACCCCACTGGCCGCCAACATGGCCTGGACCATCGCCTGGGAGCCGGCCAGCCGTGGCTTTGTTGGTCGTGCCGCGCTGCAGAAGCAGAAGGCCGAAGGCGTTCCCTCTAAGCTGGTGGGCCTGGTGCTGGAAGAGCGCGGCGTGCTGCGTGCGCATCAGGTGGTGCGGGTTGAAGGAGTGGGCGAAGGTGAGATCACCAGTGGTAGCTTCTCGCCGACTCTGGGTAAATCCATTGCCCTGGCCCGTGTGCCGGCGGCTACCAACGAACGTGCCGAGGTAGAAATTCGCGGCAAGTGGTACCCGGTGCGGGTGGTCAAGCCGAGTTTTGTGCGTAACGGCAAGGCGCTTATCTAAGCCTTGAGTTAGCCATGGATGGTCGAGAGCGCCCGTTTTGGAGCGGCTCGCTAGGTTTTTAAAGACTTTCTTTCGGTATGGCCAAGGCCTGCTAAATTTCCATGACGGCGTGGTCGCCGTCATGTCAGATGAGGAACGACACATGAGCAATATCCCCGCCGATCTGCGTTACGCCGCCAGCCACGAGTGGGCGCGCCTGGAAGCCGATGGCAGCGTTACCGTAGGCATTTCCGATCACGCGCAGGAAGCCCTGGGTGATGTGGTATTCATCGAGCTACCAGAAGTCGGCAAGAGCCTGAATGCCGGTCAGGAAGCCGGGGTGGTGGAATCGGTCAAGGCCGCGTCCGACATCTACGCACCGGTCTCCGGTGAAGTGATCGCGATCAACGACGGCCTGGCCGACAGCCCGGAAAGCGTCAACAGCGATCCTTACGGCAGCTGGTTCTTCAAGCTCAAGCCGAGCGATGCCAGCGAGCTGGACAAGCTGCTGGATGCGGCCGCTTACAAGGCCGCCGCCGACAGCGACGCCTAAACCGCCCGCCCTGCTGCAAAACCAAGCCCCGCCTCGCGGGGCTTGGTTGTTTCTGGGCCTTTAACTCTCTCGCGTAATGGCACTGTGCCGCTCTAGCACGGCGATTCGTCGTGCCCAGTTGTTTGTTCGGTCAGAAAGTTTGCGCGGCCCGCGATGCTGACTAGGCTGTTGATCCATGTCACACGATGTTTCCCCACTTGGCGCATAGTGGGGCAAGCAGGCATGCACCAATTCCCCGGTTTCAATGCACTAACCCCTGCACGGTTACTGGGTGCCAGGGTATGGGCAGGGCGACTGCGCTTGCACCAAAGGACGATGGAGGCAGGTTGATGATTGGACGAACCAACAAACCCCTGAAAATGCGCGTACTGATGGTCGACGACGACCTCGGCAGCCCCGCTAGCATGCGTGGGCGCGTGCTCAACGAGCTGGTCGACGAGTTTGCCAGCCGCAATGCCGAGCTGATCAAGGCCACCTCCTACGAGGATGGGTTGGCGGCGGTGATGTCCGATGCGGCGCTGCATTGCATCTGCGTTGATTGGACCCTGGGCAAGAATGACGACAGCTCCCACGCCCAGGCGCTGGAGTTGCTGCGCAGCATTCGCCAGCGCAACGAAAACGTTCCGGTATTTCTGATGGCCGACCGTAATGCCAAGAAGAGCATCACGGTGGAGGCCATGGGGCTGGCCGATGAGTTTGTCTGGATGCTCGAAGACACCGCGCCCTTTGTCGTCGGTCGGGTGATTGCCGCGATCAACCGCTACCTTGAGCACCTACTGCCGCCGTTTACCGATGCACTGCTGCGCTACACCATGAAAGATGAGCATTCCTGGGCTGCGCCGGGGCATCAGGGCGGGATTGCCTTTACCAAGTCACCGGTGGGCCGGGTGTTCTTCGACTTCTTCGGGGAAAACCTGTTTCGCACCGACAGCGGTATCGAACGCGGCAGCCTCGGTTCAGTGCTCGATCACAGCGGCCCAGTGGCAGACTCCGAAGCCTATGTGGCGCGGATCTTTGGCGCCCACGCCAGCTATTCGGTACTCAACGGCACCTCGGGCTCCAACCGTGCGATCTTCATGGCCTGCGTTGGTGAAAACCAGTTCGCCCTGTGCGACCGCAATTGCCACAAATCCATCGAGCAGGGCCTGGTGCTGACTGGCGGCCTGCCGCTGTATATGACGCCGACACGCAACCGCTACGGGATTATCGGCCCGTTGCTGCCCGCGCAGTTCGATGCGCAGCGCATCCAGGTCGCCATTGCCAACCATCCGTTGCGTGCCCAGGCCAAGGGCAGCAAGCCCGTGTATGCCGTGGTCACCAATTGCACCTACGACGGTATGTGCCTGCACGCCGAACGCGCCGAGGGCATGCTGGCGCAGAGCAGCGAGCGCATTCACTTCGATGAAGCCTGGTACGGCTACGCACGCTTCAATCCGCTGTACCAGGGGCGTTACGCCATGCGTGGCGATCCAGCACGCCACCCGGCCGATGGCCCTACGGTGTTTGCCACCCACTCGACCCACAAGTTGCTGGCGGCGCTGTCGCAGTCCTCGTTTATCCATATCCGCAACGGCCGCAATCCGGTCGAGCACAGCCGCTTCAATGAATCCTTCGTGATTCAGGCCAGTACCTCGCCGTTGTACGCGCTGTTCGCCTCCAACGAGGTGGGCGCGGCGATGATGGACGGCAACGGCGGCTATAGCCTGACCCAGGATTCGCTGCGCGAGGCGGTGGATTTCCGCCAGGCGCTGGCGCGTACCCATCGCGAGTTTGCCAGCCGTGGCGACTGGTTCTTCCAGCCATGGAACGCGCCGCAGGTCTGCGATAGCAAAACCGGCAAGACGGTTGATTTTGCCGATGCCGATGCCGAACAACTGACCAGCGATCCCGCCTGCTGGGAGCTGGAGCCAGGCGCTGAATGGCATGGCTTTGCAGGCCTGGAAAAAGGCTGGTGCATGCTCGACCCGATCAAGGTCGGCATCATGGTGCCGGGCATGGGCGCCGACGGCCAGCTGTTGGCGGAGGGCATCCCCGCGCCAATCCTCGGTGCTTTTCTCTACCGCAACAATATCGTGCCGTCGCGCATCACCGACTTTATGGTGCTGTGCCTGTTCAGCATCGGCGTAACCAAGGGCAAGTGGGGCACGCTGATCAACGTGCTGCTGGCCTTCAAGCGCCACTACGACGGCAATGTGGCGCTGGAAAGGGTGCTGCCTGATCTGGTCGCCCAGGCGCCTGAGCGCTACCGCGGCATGGGCCTGCGTGACCTCAGCAACGAGATGTTCGAGTACATGCGCAGCAGCCGCATGGACGCCCTGCAGGCCGAAGCCTTCGGCAACCTGCCGCTGATCGAAACAACCCCGCGTGCTGCATTCCAGGCGCTGCAAACCGGCGAGGTCGAACTGTTGCCGCTGCAACAGGCGGCTGGGCGGGTTACCGGGGTCGGCATCATGCCGTATCCACCGGGCATCCCGATTGTCATGCCCGGCGAGAACCTCGGTCCGCTGGATGGCCCGTGGATTCGTTATATCCAGGCCCTGCAGGATTGGGGTAAGCACTTCCCCGGTTTCGAGAAAGAGGTAGAGGGCGCCGTGCATCAGGACGGCGGTTACCACTTCTGGTGCCTCAAGCGCTAAGGGCTGGCACCCATCAGGTCTATTACAAGGAGTTCATCATGAGTCACGCCAAAGTGCCGTTGCCGGCATCCCTCGCTCAGCGTTACCCGGTGCTGATTGTGGTCAACACCCTGGAGCACCCGGACAGCATCGTTCTGCGCAGCGCCGAGGAGGTGGGTCGGGCCTTGCAGCAACATGGCCTGGAGGTTGAGCGAGTCAGCTCGCTGGATGACGCGGAAATCGCCTTTCGCGCCGACCCAGCCTATTGCTGCGTCATCCTCGGCTGGGGCTTGTGTGAGGAAAACCTGCCGTTAGCGCTGCACCTGATTCAGCTGATCCGCCAGCGCACCGCACAGCTGCCGATCATGCTTGGCATGAGCCAGGCGCATCAGAGCCGGGTGCCGCTGGAGTTTGTCGAAAATATCGACGGCTTTATCTGGCAGCCAGAAGACAGCCCGGAGTTTGTCGCCGGCCGCATCGAAGCCGCTGCCCGGCGTTATCTGGACAGCATCCTGCCGCCATTTTTCGGCGCTTTGGTGAACTTCGCCGACACCCATGAATACTCCTGGCACACCCCAGGGCATACCGGCGGCACGGCCTTTATGAAGACCGCCGTGGGGCGCAGCTTTCTGGACTTTTACGGCGAGCAGATGCTGCGCTCCGACCTCAGTGTGTCGGTGGGTGAGCTGGGTTCGCTGAATGACCACTCCGGGCCGATTGCCGAGGCGGAAAAGAATGCTGCGCGGGTGTTTGGCGCCGATTACACCTTCTTCTCGGTCGGCGGCAGTTCAGCCAGCAACGAGATCGTCCTGCACTCGGCGGTCACCGATGGCGATGCGGTGCTGGTCGATCGCAACTGCCACAAGTCGCTGAACTACGCGCTGAATATGTCCGGTGCGGTGCCGCTGTACCTGCGCCCACGGCGTAACGCCCGCGGGCTGATCGGCCCGGTGCCACGCAGCGAGCTGACGCCCGAGGCGGTGGCGCAGAAAATCGCCGAAAGTCCGCTGATGACCGACAAGCAGGCCCGTCCGGTACTGGCGGTGCTGACCAACTCGACCTACGACGGCCTCTGCTACAACGTGCAGACCACCACCCGCGAACTGAGCCAGAGCGTCGAGCGGATTCACTACGACGAAGCCTGGTACGCCTACGCGCGCTTCAATCCGCTGTATGAAGGTCGCTACGGCATGCACCGTGGCGAACGGCATGCCGATGACGCCACGGTGACCGTTACCCACTCGACCCACAAGCTGCTGGCGGCGCTGTCGCAGGCCTCGATGATCCATATCCGTTCGGGCAAGGTGCCGGTCAAGCCGGCGCTGTTCAACGAGGCGTTCATGATGCACACCTCGACCTCGCCGCAGTACAGCATCATTGCCTCCACCGATGTGTCGGCGAAGATGATGGACGATGCCGGCGAGTACCTCACCGATGAGTCCATCGGTGAAGCCATCGCCTTTCGTCAGGCCATGGTGCGCCTGGGTAATGAGGTGCGTAAGCGCAAACCGCAGGATTGGTGGTTTGGCGTGTGGCAACCGGATGAGGTCAACGGCGTGCCCTTTGCCGACCTCGACCCGCAGACCTTGCGCCAGGGCGATGCCTGGGTGCTCAAGCCGAACGCCAGCTGGCATGGCTTCGGCGACCTGGGCCGTGATTACTGCATGCTCGACCCGATCAAGGTCACCGTGCTGACTCCTGGGCAGACCTTGGAAGGGCAGATGGAGGCCGGCGGCATTCCGGCGCCGCTGGTGTCGTCGTTCCTTGCCAGCCGCGGCATCGTGGTGGAAAAGACCGAGCCGTATTCGATTCTGCTGCTGTTTAGCCTGGGCGTAACCAAGGGCAAGTGGGGTTCGCTGGTCGCCGGGCTGATGGAGTTCAAGAAGCACTACGACAGCAACGCCTCGCTGGAACTGGTGATGCCTGAGCTGGTCGCCAACCACGGCGAACGCTACGCCGGCATGGGCCTCAAGGACCTGGCCGACGCCATGCACCAGGACATGCTCGCCTCCAAGCTGCTGCACAACATGGACGCCGCCTTCAGCCTGCTGCCGGATGTGGTGAGTTCGCCGCGGGCGACGTTTGCCAAACTGGTGAAAGGCCAGATTGAGCAGATCGCCGTGCGTGACATGCTGGACCGCACCGTGGCCGTACAGGTTGTGCCGTATCCACCGGGCATCCCGCTGATGATGCCGGGGGAGAAGGCTGGCGCGGACAAGCAAGCGATCATCGATTACCTGCTGGCGATGGAGCTGTTCGACAGCCACTTCCCCGGTTTCGAGCACGACAACCATGGCGTCGAGATTGAGCGCGATGGCCAGGGCGGGCTGACGTACAGGGTCTATGTGGTCAAACAGTAACGCTTAGCCACTCCCGGCCGGCAGCCTTGGCTGCTGGCCGCGCCAGTGCCACGCAAAGAACAAGGAGAGGTCGATGGCTGAGTCAAGCAAGAAGATGAGCCTGGTGGGGCTCACCACCCTGGTGTCGGTTAACATGATGGGCTCCGGCATCATCATGTTGCCGTCGAGCATGGCCCAGCTGGGCGCAGTTTCGCTGCTGTCGTGGATCATCACGGCAGTCGGCTCCATGGCCATTGCCTACTGTTTCGCCCAGTGCGGCATCTACTGCCACCGCTCGGGCGGTATGTCGGCCTATACCGAGGAGGCGCACGGCAAGTCGGCGTTCTTTCTCTGTTCGTTTCTGTATTTCCTTTCGCTGGCCATCGGCAACGTGGCCATCGGCATTTCTGCGGTGGGTTATCTCACGCCGTTCTTCCCCTGGCTGGGCAGTGGCGCGATTCCGCTGTTTGTCGGCACGGTCGGGCTGATCTGGCTGACCACAGTGGCCAACTTCGGCGGCCCGCGTATCACTGGCAGAATTGGCGCGATCACTGTCTGGGGGGTGATCATTCCGGTGGCGGGACTCAGCCTGATCGGCTGGTTCTGGTTTGATCCGGCGGTGTTGAAGGAGGCCTGGAACCCGCACAGCCTGAAGATCAGCGATGCCATTGCGCAGAGTATTCCGCTGACCCTGTGGGCCTTCCTCGGTATGGAATCGGCGGCGCAGAACTCCGATGCGGTGGAAAATCCAGAGCGCAATGTGCCACTGGCCTGCCTGTTCGGCACCCTCGGCGCAGCCGTGGTGTATGTGCTGTCGACCACGGTGATTCAGGGCATTGTGCCGAATGCCGAACTGGCCAACTCCAGCGCGCCATTTGCCTATGTCTATGCGCAGATGTTCAACCCCTTTATCGGCAACATCATCATGGGCCTGGCTGTCATGGCCTGTATCGGCTCGCTGCTGGGTTGGCAGTTCACTTTGGCGCAAACGGCCAAGGTCACGGCGGACCAGGGCATGTTCCTCAAACTGTTCGGCAAGGTCACGGCAGCCAATGCACCGGTGATCGGCATGATCGTGTGCGGGGTGCTGCAAACCCTGTTGGCGCTTTCGACCATCTCGCCGAACGCCAGCGCGCAGTTCAGCAAGTTGGTCAATCTGGCGGCCGTCACCAACCTGATCCCCTATGTCACGGCGCTCTCCGGGTTGTTGGTGATCATGTACAAGGCGCGGGTCAGCGCGGCGGTGTACACGCGCAACCTCGTGGTGCTGATGGTGGCGATGGTCTATTGCTTCTACGCCCTGTATGCCTCGGGCAAGGATGCGGTGTTCGGCGCGATGCTGGTGCTGGCGCTGGGCTACCTGCTGTACGGCTTTATCGCCAAGCGCTTTGTTGCCGAGCAACCCACGCCCGGTAAGGCGCGAGTATGAAAGCGGACTGCCAAGCCATCTGAATCTGGGGATATGGACATGAACGGACAACTGCTAAAACCCATCAATCTGCTGCTGGCCTGCCTGCTCGCTATGCCGCTGTTGGCTGGCGCCAGTACGCTGGAACGCGTGCGCAGCAGCAACAGCCTGACCCTCGGTTACCTGCCGGATATCGCGCCCTTCAGCAGCCAGCAGGACGGCCAGCCCAGCGGCTATGCCATCGAACTGTGCGAGCAGGTTGCCGCGCATATTAAATCCGAGCTGGGTCTGGCCGATCTGCAGGTGCGTTACCAGGCGTTGGAGGAGGCCGAGAGCATCGCCGCGGTCAGCGCGGGCAGCATCGACATTCTCTGCTCGCCGACCCTAGAAACGCTGACAGAGCGCAAGGCGGTGAGCTTCTCGCTGCCGATCTACACCGCCGGCCTTGCCGCACTGGTGCGTGAGGATGCCTCGCCGGCGCTGATCAATGTGCTTAACGGCAAAGTGGCGCACAGTGGCCCGACCTGGCGAGCCACCATCAACCGCGGCCTGGCCAATCATACCTATGCGGTAACCGAGGGCGGCGCGACCGAAGCCTGGGTGCGTCAGCAGCAGAACCAGCTGGGCGTGGTTGCCACTCTGGTGACGGTCGTTAACCCGGAGCAGGGAGTGCAACTGGTGGCGGATGGCAAGGCCGATGCGTTCTTTTCTGAGCGCATCCTGCTGCAGAACTACCTGGCCAAGAACAAGGATGCCAGCGAGATGAGGGTGCTGGAGCGCATTTACGAATTCGCCCCGGTGGCCATGGCCCTGGCCCGTGATGATGAAGACCTGCGCCTGTTGGTGGATACCGCGCTGAGTGAAAGCTACCGTTCCGGCGAGCTGGAGAAAATCTACCGCCGCCACCTGGGTGAGCCGGGTGAGATGGTCAAGGTGTTGTTCAAGGTCTACGCATTGCCGCGATAACGGATGCATTGGCGTGGTGTAACAAGGCCGCCAATGGGCGGCCTTGTTGTGGGGTATTGGCGTCTGCGTGTCGCACTAGATGAGCACTTCATCAATCTGCAGCAGTGGCTGGATATCGGTGAAGTTGGCGATGTCGCCGATGATGGTTGGGCCGTGTTGCGCCAACGTCGCCTGAAACGCTTCAACCGAGCTTATCCAGATATTCGCCAGGCAGATGAACGCCGCCGGTGCGCCATCCGGTGTCGCTAGGCCCTTGCGTACCTGGCTGTTGAGGCAGTTGCCGGCGAGCAGGCGAGTGACCATGGGGGTGTGCTGTTCGAGGTAATAGCTGAAGTCGAAGCGGGCACCGGCTGTCTGTGGGTAAGCGATGGACACGCAGTACATGATGGCTCTCCTGTTATGCAGGTGTGCGGTAGCGGTCAGGTATCGTTCGCGGGTTTGCAGCCGTGAGCGGGTAGGCTGCTTAGGGCCCGCTCAAGCAAGGCATGGCTGCGTCTGCTGTTGAGGATGCTGGTATGGGTTTCGTCGAGCAGGTACAGGCGTTCAGCTTCATCCTGGGCGGCGGCACGCAGTGCGCTGGCCAGGGGCACTGTGCCGTCATTCGGATTGGGCAGCAGGCGTGTGTTGCCGGCATAGCTGACCAGCAGCCATTGGCGCATATGCGTCGGCAGCGGCGTGGCAAACAGGCGTTGCAGGTAAGGGCTGCCCGGCGCCATATCGCGCCACACTGGAATATCCAGCGGCACGTCACGCACTCCGCTAGCCGCCGAGGGGTGGCCATCCCAGGGTGTCGACAACGTGATAAAGAGGCAGAGGCGTTGGTTGTCATCCGCGCTCAACAGCTGCACGGCACGCCGCGCCACCAGGCCGCCCATGCTGTGGGCAAACACATGCAGACGCGGCGGTGTGTGGCGTAACTGCAGATCACGGATGGCGACGCTGAGCATATAGGCGCTGTTGCTTAGCGGCAGGCCGCTGGGGAAGTGGTAGAGCACCAGCTGGTAACGCTGCAGGTCGAGGTTTGCGGCCAGTGCCTGCCAGACGCGTGGCGAGGAGTTGATGCCGTGGACCAGAACGATCGGTTCCTTGTGCTTATCCCAAGGCGCGAGCAGGTACAGGCCATAGCCCTGTTCGCGCATAAAGGTCAGTGGTTGCCAGGCACCCAGGCGCACATTGTTATCGTTGAAACGCGTGTCATCGAAGCTTACCGGTTGCAGGTAGTTGCTCTGCATGCGCGGTTGTTCGTGGTACAGCACCTCCAGGCTGAGGTCCAGCGCCGGGGCTTGCTGCAAGTCAGAGGCAGTGAGGCGCAGTGGGTTGAGCTGACTCAAGCGTGCTCGCTCGTCCGCTTTCGGTTGCACGCTAAGAGGTGCGCTCTGGGCATTGCTCAGCCAGTGACGGGGCTCGTCGCTATCGAGGATGAAGTTGCCGTTACGGTCATCGAAACCCAGCAACTGGTAAGCAGCCGGCGCGGCGGTGAAGTAAAAGGTCTCACCGGGAGCGGCAATACGGTAGGCGATCAGTTTGCTGTCTGCATCAAGCAGCGCGACCAGCGCGCTGCGGCCGGAATCCGAAATTTGCAGCTGGCCGGGAATCAGCAGCAGCTCCTGGCGGGCCTGCTGCATTTCCTTATTCAGTTTCAGCAGGCTGCAGCCGCTACTGAGCAGCAGCGCAGCGGCCAGTAACACAGGCCATCCGCTCATCCGGCCACCTCGTGGGGCTTAACTTGCGTGCTCGGCCTCAACTCGCAACAGCACGCCATCCTGGCCCACCACCCGCACTGGCGTGCCGGCTGGTAGATCCGCGCCAATTACCAGCCACAGGCTGTCGCCGGCCTTGATCTTGCCGCGTCCACCGCTGATCGCTTCGTGCAGAACAAAGGTGCGGCCGACGAATTCGCTGCCGCGCTGGTTCAGCCCCGGCTGGTCGGAAGGCTTGGCAGCACTGCGCTGACGTTGCCACCAGAACACTGCAGTGAGTATCGAGAGCAGGCCGAACAGGATGAACTGCGCAGCCCATGGCAGACCGGGGAAGATAAAGGTCAGCAGGCCGACGCTGGCGGCGGCCAGGCCGATCCACAGCAGGTAACCGCCGGCACCAAACACTTCGAGAATCAGCAGCAGCGTGCCGAACGCCAGCCAGTTCCAGTACGACAGGTGCTGTAAAAAGTCCCACATGGTTTAACCCTTCTTCTCGCCGAAGGTGGCTTTGACAATTTCGCTGATACCACCCACTGCGCCGATCACCTGGCTGGCTTCCAGCGGCATCAGGATGACTTTGCTGTTATTGGCGCTGGCCAGTTGGCCGAGGGCTTCGATGTATTTCTGCGCGACGAAGTAGTTGACCGCCTGCACGTTGCCCTGGGCGATGGCTTCGGAAACCATGCGCGTGGCTTCGGCTTCTGCCTGGGCGGCACGTTCGCGCGCTTCGGCTTCGAGGAAGGCAGCCTGGCGCTGGCCTTCGGCCTTGAGGATGTCGCCCTGCTTCTGCCCTTCGGCGGTGAGAATGGCAGCGGCGCGCAGGCCTTCGGCTTCGAGAATCTGTGCGCGCTTGATCCGCTCGGCTTTCATCTGCCCGGACATGGCGGCCATCAGGTCGGCGGGTGGGCTGATGTCCTTGATTTCGATCCGGGTGATCTTGATGCCCCAGGGTGCGGTGGCTTCATCGACGGTGCGTAGCAGGCGTTCGTTGATGGCGTCGCGCTGGCCGAGCATGGCGTCCAGCTCCATGGAGCCGAGCACGGTACGGATATTGGTCATCACCAGGTTGCGGATGGCGTGTTCGAGGTTGTTCACCTCGTAGGCGGCCTGGGCCGAGTTGATGATCTGAAAGAAGCAGATGGCGTCGATCTGCACCGTGGCGTTATCGGCGGTGATCACTTCCTGGGGTGGAATATCCAGCACGTTTTCCATCACATTGAGCTTGCGGCCGATCTTGTCCATCACCGGGACGATGATGTTCAGGCCCGGCTTGAGGGTGTTGGTGTAACGGCCAAAGCGCTCCACCGTCCACTCGAAGCCTTGCGGCACGACCTTGAAGCCCATAAAGACGATGGCGACGGCGAGGCCGACAAAGAGAAAAATGACGCTGCCGATTTCCATGTGGTGTAGTTCCTTGGCGGATTTTAGTCTGCGGATTAGCTGTTCAGGTATCTAAGCACAGTTGGCGTTGGCGCTGCTGTCGATGGCGTTGCAGAGTGTGCCGATCAACGGTCATAGCTGCCGATCAGTGCACGCTTGGCGCCAGGGCTTTTATCAGGTGCGCGTCGCGCGTGTAGATATCCGGGTAGTAGCGCAGGGCCCCGTCCTTGCTGGCTTCGACTGTCCAGTAGGCAATCAGCAGTGGCGCCGGATGCTGCAGGCGGTATTGCTGGGTTTCGCCGCTGGCGATACGCGTTTGCACGCTGCTCAGCTCATCCGGGGTGAGTAGCCAGGCGAGCAGGGTGTCGACCGCCTCGACCCTTACGCAGCCCGAGCTGAAGGCGCGCGGCGCCTTGCTGAACAGCTGCTGGCTGGGCGTGTCGTGCAGATAGACCGCAAATGGATTGTCAAAGCGCACCGCGACGCGGCCGAGCGGGTTATGGCTGCCGGCCGATTGGCGCAGGTGGATCGCTCCGGGGCTTTCCCAGTCGATGCTTTGCGGATCGAGCAGGTTACCGTCACGGTCGAGCACACTCATCTGATGGCGCTCCAGGTAGCTGATGTCGTCGCGAATAGCCGGCAGTTTGTCTTCGCGCAGAATGGTCGGTGGCACAGTCCAGGT
The DNA here is from genome assembly GCF_031764535.1 of Pseudomonas sp. SG20056. Classification (NCBI taxonomy): domain Bacteria; kingdom Pseudomonadati; phylum Pseudomonadota; class Gammaproteobacteria; order Pseudomonadales; family Pseudomonadaceae; genus Pseudomonas; species Pseudomonas sp. SG20056. The sequence continues at coordinate 4,139,123 of NZ_CP134499.1, read as the reverse complement.
CGGGTTGAGGGTCAGCCGCACAATGCGGGAGGCGAGCAGCGGCGTTTGCCGTTCGGCGCGGCCGACCTGGGTGCGGCTGCGCCAGAGCAGTTGGTTATTGCGCCGTACCTGAATTTCGGCGGCGGCGACATTGATCAGCACTTCGACATCGCGCATAGAGTCGGCCAGCCAGCGCAGGCGTTCAAGGTTGGCGCGCAGCTGCTCGCGACGCAGCTGTGGGCTGACATTCAGCTCGGTCAGGCTGGCGGGGCCGAGAATGCCATCCGGGTTAAGGCCGTGGTCGCGTTGAAAGTTCTCCAGCGCGATTTGTGTAGCCAGATCATAGGTGCTGCCCAGTTCTTCTGGTGGTACAGCCAGGTAGCCCTGGGCGATCAGGCGTGCGCGCAAAGCTGGCAGTCGCGCATCCTTGCCGCCGGGTTTGAGCAGTGGCCCGCTGGCCAGCGTTGCCCACGCCTGCAGTGGCTGTAGGCGTTGTTGCGCATAGGCGCTGCGTAGCCGCTGGTATTGCGCGGTGGCCGGCCGTGCGCTGGCAAAGGCCAGGGATGGCGTGTGCAGATGCAGCAGAGCGAGCGACAGGGTGGCCAGTTGCGGGTCCGGGTTGGTTTGCCCTGGCGCCTGCCACAGTGGTTCCAGACGTTGTTGCAGCAAGCGGCCGCGGCGCAGGTGCAGCAGGGCCTGCAGGTAGCTGTGGCTGGTCAGCAGTTCCGCGCAGTCGCGCTGCAGGTCGAAGTTTTCCGCAACCAGGCTGGGCAGCAGATAGTCGCTGGGCTGCAGGCCATCATCGGCCAGTTGCGCCAGCTGTTCGCGCAATTGCAGCAGCTGCTCGCTGCTCTGCCAGGCCGGCTGGCCGTCGCGTTGCGCATAAAAAGCCTGCAGCAGACGCTGAGCATTCTCGTCTAGGCTTGTGGGGAGTGGGCTGCAGCGCTGCGTCACCTGAGCCAGTAGTGGGCGCAGGTCGGCGCTGGTGGCAAAGGACGCATGGGTGGCATTGGCGACCAATGGCAGGGTGAGCAGGGCAGCGCTCAGGTAGAGTGTGCATTTTTTGAACAATCTACTGCTCCAGTCCTTGGCTCTGAATAGAATCCCGCAGGTGGGATTTAACACAAAAAGTATAGACAGGCCGTAGTTGGATCTTGTGACAGGACGTCCTGGGGTCAGTACCTTGAGGTATTTGCGCAATGTTTGGACGTCTTGGCAGGTTCTGCCTGATCGGGTTTTGGCTTTCTTGCATGCCCTTGTCGGCGACTGCAACCGAGCAGGATGGCTTGCTCAGGGATCTGGCGCGGATTGCGCCTGGGCTCAATCAGCAGGCGCTGCAGCATGCGCTGGCGGCCATGCAGTGTGCGGTCAATCATGGCGCTGATCCAGCGCGTCGTCTCGCCGTAATCGATTATTCGCGGCCTTCTACCGAACGGCGGTTGTGGATCTTTGATCTGCAGCGCAAGCGTCTGCTATTGCGTGACTATGTCGCCCACGGGCGCAAATCCGGGGAGAACTTTGCCGAAGCGTTTTCCAATCGTCTGGGCAGCCACCAATCCAGTCTGGGGCTGTTCCGCACGGCGGAAAGCTACCGCGGCAAGCATGGCTATTCCCTGCGCATGGATGGTCTGGAGCCTGGGCTGAATGACCTGGCCCGCGAGCGTGCCATCGTGATTCACGGCGCCGGTTATGTCAGCCCGCGCTGGGCACAGAAACATGGGCGCATCGGCCGTAGCCTGGGTTGCCCGGCGGTGCGTCCGGAAGTGGCGCGGATGGTGGTCGATCAGCTCAAGGGTGGGCAGTTTCTCTTCGCCTGGCATTCCAATCGGCGCTTGCTGCAAGCCTCCGCCTACCTAGATTGCAAACCGCAGCGGGTGGCGAGCATCCTCGCCCGCCAGCAGCGTTTGCCCAGAAGCTGAGACATCCGCCGGCGCTATTTCTGCTCGCTCTGCGGGGTAACCCGCAGCACTTCCTCAATGGTAGTCAGGCCGGCAGCGACTTTCTGCGCGCCGGATAGGCGCAGGCTGCGCATACCTTCTTTGAACGCATGCCGGCGCAGGGCAATCAGGTCGGTGTCGGCGGTAATCAGCGGCTTCATTGCGTCATTGATCAGCATGATTTCATAGACACCGGCGCGGCCACGGTAGCCGGTGTCGCGGCATTCCAGGCAGCCGACAGCGCTGCAGGCTTGAGTCGGCAGTGGTGCACTCCAGGGTTTGGTCAGGCTTTGCCAGCCGTCTTCATCCAATTCCTGGGGGGCTTTGCAGTGCGGGCACAGGGTGCGCACCAGGCGCTGGGCCATTACACCGAGCAGGGTGGCCTTGAGCAGGTAATGCGGTACGCCCAGTTCGAGCAGGCGGGTGATGGCGCTGGGCGCGTCGTTGGTGTGCAGGGTTGAGAGCACCAGGTGGCCGGTGAGCGCGGCCTGGATCGCCATCTCGGCGGTTTCCAGGTCGCGGATTTCGCCGACCATGATGATGTCCGGGTCCTGGCGCATCAGTGCGCGTACGCCGCTGGCGAAGGTCAGGTCGATATTGCTCTGCACTTGCATCTGGTTGAAGGTGCCCTCGATCATCTCGATCGGGTCTTCGATGGTGCAGACATTGACCTCAGGCGTGGCCAACTGCTTAAGCGTGGTGTACAGGGTGGTGGTCTTGCCCGAGCCGGTGGGGCCGGTGACCAAAATGATGCCGTTGGGCTGCGATGTCATGCTCTGCCAGCGTTTCAGGTCATCGGCGGAGAAACCCAGCTGATCGAAGCTTTTCAGCAGCACTTCCGGGTCGAAGATCCGCATCACCATCTTCTCGCCAAAGGCGGTGGGCAGGGTCGACAGGCGCAGTTCCACTTCGCCGCCGTCCGGGGTTTTGGTCTTGACCCGGCCGTCCTGCGGTTTGCGTTTTTCTGCAACGTTCATCCGGCCCAGGCTTTTCAGGCGGCTGACAATGGCCATGGTGACCTGCGGCGGAAATTGATAGACGGTGTGCAGTACGCCGTCGATGCGAAAGCGCACGCTGCCCTGCTCGCGGCGCGGCTCGATATGAATATCGCTGGCGCGTTGGGTAAAGGCGTACTGGAACAGCCAGTCGACGATATTGACGATATGCGCGTCGTTGGCATCTGGCTCCTGATCCTGGGCGCCGAGGTTGAGGAGTTGCTCGAAGTTACCGGCGCCGCTGATTTTCATATCACCGGCCGAGGCGCCGCTGACCGATTTGGCCAGGCGGTAGAACTCCACGGTAAAGCGCTGGATCTCCGTCGGGCTGGCGACCACGCGCTTGATCGGGCGCTTGAGCACGTGGATCAGGTTGGCTTCCCAGCTGTGCACCAGGGGCTGACTGCTGGCGATGGTCACGCTGTCGTTGTCCACCGCCACGGCAAGAATCTTGTGGCGCTGGGCGAAGGCGTAGGACATCAGTGGGGTGACGGCGGCGACATCAATCTTCAGTGGGTCAATTCGTAAATATGGCTGGCCGGATTGCTCCGCCAACCAGACGGTCAGGTCTTCCAGTTCAAGCTTCTTGCCGGGCTTTTTCAGGTCGTCGAGTTGTTGGGCTGCGAGAAATTCCAGCGGGTGCTGCTTATTGTTGACCGCGCTGCGGCGGATCGTCAGACATTGTTCGGCATTGTCCTGATCGGTTCGGCCTTGGGCGACCAGCTCACGCAGCAGGTCGGCGAGTTCCAACTGGCGATCATGGGCGGACGAGACGAATGCGGACATAAAGCTCCCTGACGATCCTGATAACTAAGCAATATCAGCAGCATGACGCCAAGGGGGCGAGCTGTCTGCCGACTTGATCCATTTTTGCACAGCCGCCAGCCCTTACCGTTACGGATGTCAGGCGCGCTTAAGGGTTTTCACACCTTCTGCGGTGCCAAGTAGCAGCAGGTCAGCCGGTCGTGCGGCGAACAGGCCGTTGGTGACCACGCCGACGATGGCATTGATCTGGCTTTCCAGCTCCACCGGGTTGGTGATCGATAGATTGAACACGTCGAGAATGATATTGCCGTTGTCGGTCACCACGCCTTCGCGGTACACCGGGTCGCCGCCGAGTTTGACCAATTGGCGGGCGACATGGCTGCGCGCCATCGGGATCACTTCCACCGGCAGTGGGAAGGCACCCAGCACCGGCACCAGCTTGCTGGCGTCGGCGATGCAGATAAAGGTCTGTGCCACGGCCGCGACGATCTTCTCGCGGGTCAGGGCCGCGCCACCGCCCTTGATCAGGTTGAGGTGCTCGTCGCTCTCGTCGGCGCCGTCGACATAGAACTCCAGATCGCTGACGGTATTCAGCTCATACACCGGAATGCCATGGCCCTTGAGGCGTGCGGCGGTGGCTTCGGAACTGGCCACGGCACCGTCGAATTCCATCTTGTGCTTGGCCAGGGCATCGATAAAGCAGTTGGCGGTGGAGCCGGTGCCGACTCCGATCACACTCTTGGCGTCGAGTTTGGGGAGAATAAAGTCGACGGCAGCCTGGGCGACGGCTTGCTTGAGTTGATCCTGATTCATCTTTAGGCCTGGTGTGGGATTGTGGGATGGTGGAAAGGCGCGAATTATAGCCTGACTGAGGCGCCAGCGGGCCGCTGGCCGGGAAAACCCCGTAGCTTGTATGGTCGTTCGGCGCAACGCTGGGGTAGACTCGCGGACTCCCTGAAAAGCCGCCTGCGATCACGCCATGCTCGAACAGTACGTCAAGAAAATCCTCACCTCGCGCGTCTATGACGTAGCGGTGGAAACCCCGCTGCAAGCCGCCAACCAGCTTTCCGAGCGGCTGGCTAACCAGATTTTGCTCAAGCGCGAAGACCTGCAGCCGGTGTACTCGTTCAAGATTCGTGGCGCTTACAACAAGCTGGCGCAGCTCTCGGCCGAAGAACAGGCGCGTGGCGTGGTGACCGCCTCGGCCGGCAACCATGCTCAGGGCCTGGCACTGGCGGCCAAGGTGCTGGGGGTCAAGGCGACCATCGTGATGCCCAAGACCACCCCGGAGATCAAGGTGCAGGGCGTGCGCTCGCGCGGCGGCAAGGTGGTTCTGCACGGCGACAGCTTTCCCGAAGCACTGGCCTATTCGCTGAAACTGGTGGACGAGAAGGGCTACATCTATATCCACCCCTACGATGATCCGCACACCATCGCCGGCCAGGGCACCGTGGCTATGGAAATCCTCCGTCAGCAGCCGGGCGCAATCGATGCGATCTTTGTGCCGGTGGGCGGCGGCGGCCTGATTGCGGGTATCGCCGCCTACGTCAAATACCTGCGCCCGGAGATCAAGGTCATCGGTGTCGAACCGGACGATTCCAACTGCCTGCAAGCCGCGATGGCCGCCGGTGAGCGCGTGGTACTGCCGAGCGTCGGGCTGTTTGCCGATGGCGTGGCGGTGGCGCAGATCGGTCAGCACACCTTCGATGTCTGCAAGGACCATGTCGACGAGGTGATCACCGTCAGCACCGACGAAATCTGTGCGGCGATCAAGGACATCTACGACGACACCCGTTCGATCACCGAGCCGGCCGGTGCGCTGAGTGTGGCTGGAATCAAGAAGTACGTGGAGCGCGAAGGCTGCAGTGGGCGCGTGCTGGTCGGCATCGATTCGGGCGCCAACGTCAACTTCGATCGCCTGCGCCACGTTGCCGAGCGTGCCGAGCTGGGCGAGAAACGCGAAGCGATCATCGCCGTAACCATCCCCGAGCAGCCGGGCAGTTTCAAGGCGTTCTGCGAAGCCATCGGCAAGCGGCAGATCACCGAGTTCAACTACCGCTATCACGAGGACAAGGAAGCGCACATTTTTGTCGGCGTGCAGACTCACCCGGAAAACGACCCACGAGCAGCGCTGGTGCAGGGCCTGCGTGACCAGGGTTTCCCGGTGCTGGACCTGACTGACAACGAACTGGCCAAGTTGCATATCCGCCATATGGTCGGCGGCCATGCGGCGGCGGTGCCGGATGAGTGTGTGTACCGCTTCGAGTTTCCCGAACGGCCGGGTGCGCTGTTCAATTTCTTACAGAAATTGGGTGGGCGCTGGAATATCTCGATGTTCCACTATCGCAACCACGGCGCGGCTGATGGGCGCGTGGTGGCGGGCCTGCAGGTGCCTCAGGCGGAGCGTGATCTGGTGCCGGCGGCGCTGGAAGCCATCGGCTATCCCTATTGGGATGAGAGCGACAACCCGGCGTACAAACTCTTTTTAGGTTAATCGGCAGGAGCTGATCGATGGAACATTACCCACTGCTGAAAATTCTCCACAGTGCACCGGGCGTGCTGTTGCTGCTGGGCGTGCTGGCGCACGTGTTTATGCTCTGGAAGGCGTCGCGTGGCGGCGACAACGCGCTGCTGCAGCGCAAGCTCAAACGCACGCGGCTGATCAGCCTGCCAGTGTTCGGCCTGCTGGCCCTGAGCCTGCCGGTCAGCGGCTGGTGGCTGGTCAATCTGGCGGGTTTTCCGCTGGGGCAGACCTGGCTGCTGGTCAGCAGTGTGCTGTTCGGTGTGCTGGTGCTGATTGGCCTGCTGCTCAATGGTCGTCTGGCGGCCTGGCAGGCGTTGGGCGCTAGCCCCGCACCGGCCAAGTTGCTGCGTTGGTGTGCGGTGTATGCTGGGCTGATCGTGCTGCTGTTGCTGGTGATTATGGGGCTGATGGGTGCCAAGCCGGTCTGATCAACATCCAACTAAAAACGCCGCCTGATCAGGCGGCGTTTTTAGTTGCGGGGGATTTAGCGCAGTGAGATCACGGGCCAGCCGCGCTTTTCCGCTTCGGTGCGCAGTTTCGGGTCGGGGTCTACGGCGAAGGGGTGAGTGACTTGCTCCAGCAGCGGCAGGTCGTTCATGGAGTCGCTGTAGAAGTAGCTGTCGTTGAGGTTCAGGCCGCTTTCCGCCAGCCAGCGGTTCAGACGGGTGACCTTGCCTTCCTTGAAGCAAGGCACGTCGGTGGTGCGTCCGGTGTAGCGGCCGTCGACCATTTCGCATTCGGTGGCCAGCAGGGTGTCGACGCCCAGGCGCGCGGCAATCGGCGCCGTGACGAAGCGGTTGGTCGCGGTGATGATCAACAGCTTGTCACCGGCCTCGCGGTGTTCGGCGAGCAGCGCTTCGCCCTTGGCGAGTATGATCGGCTCGACGCAATCGCGCATAAATTCGCGGTGCCACTGCGCCAGTTGGGCCATTTCCGTGCGGCCGAGGATTTCCAGGCTGAAATTCAGGTAATCGGTGATGTTCAGGCGGCCGGCCAGGTAGTCCTGATAGAAGTCGTCGTTGCGCGCCTTGTAGGCAATGCCATCGAGGATGCCGCGTTCACACAGGTAATCGCCCCAGGCGTGGTCGCTGTCGCCACCGAGCAGGGTGTTGTCGAGATCGAATAAAGCCAAACGCACGGGAGCCCCTTTAAATAGCCAGCCACGAAAGGCGGCCAGAATAACGGCTTTTATAGGTCAATCCTATTACGCGGGCCGCTCGCGTTGCTGCTGCCTCGGCCTTTGTGGAACAATGCCAGCATGTCTTAAATTCAGGCGTTTACGAGGTTGTGTGCCGTGATCGATTCCGATGGTTTTCGCCCGAATGTCGGCATCATCCTGACCAATGATGTCGGCCAGGTGCTGTGGGCGCGTCGGATAAACCAGGACGCCTGGCAGTTCCCACAAGGTGGGATCAATGACCATGAGTCGCCGGAAGAGGCGCTGTACCGCGAATTGAACGAAGAAGTGGGCCTGGAGCAGCAGGATGTGAAAATTCTCGCCTGCACCCGGGGCTGGTTGCGTTATCGTCTGCCCCAGCGCTTGGTGCGCACGCACAGCCAGCCGCTGTGCATCGGGCAGAAACAGAAGTGGTTCCTTCTGCGTTTGACTGGTGCAGAGGATAGGGTGCGCATGGACCTGACCGGTAAGCCGGAGTTCGACGGCTGGCGCTGGGTCAGTTACTGGTACCCGCTGGGCCAGGTGGTGACATTCAAGCGCGAGGTTTACCGTCGCGCCCTCAAGGAACTCGCTCCGCGCCTTTTGGCGCGCGACTGACACAGGCTAGAGCCAAGCATGCTCAATACGCTGCGCAAGATTGTCCAGGAAGTAAATGCCGCCAAGGACCTCAAGGCGGCGCTGGGCATTATCGTGCAGCGAGTGCGCGAGGCCATGGGTAGCCAGGTTTGCTCGGTCTACCTGCTCGACCCGGAAAGCAATCGCTTTGTGCTGATGGCCACCGAGGGTCTGAACAAGAAGGCCATCGGCAAAGTCAGCATGGCGCCCAATGAAGGTCTGGTCGGCCTGGTTGGTACGCGCGAAGAGCCGCTTAACCTCGAACACGCCTCCGAACACCCGCGCTATCGCTACTTTGCCGAGACCGGTGAGGAGCGTTACGCCTCATTCCTGGGTGCGCCGATCATTCACCACCGCAAGGTGATGGGTGTATTGGTCATCCAGCAGAAAGAGCAGCGCCAGTTCGACGAGGGCGAAGAAGCCTTCCTGGTCACTATGAGCGCGCAGCTCGCCGGAGTTATCGCCCACGCTGAAGCCACGGGCTCGATTCGCGGCCTGGGTCGGCAGGGCAAGGGCATTCAGGAAGCCAAGTTCATCGGCGTACCGGGTTCGCCTGGCGCGGCCGTGGGCACGGCGGTGGTGGTATTGCCGCCGGCCGATCTGGAAGTGGTACCCGATAAGACTGTCGACGATATCGCTGCTGAGCTGAGCCTGTTCAACAACGCTCTGGAAGGTGTGCGCAGCGACATGCGCGCGTTGTCGGCGAAGATGGCCACTCAGCTGCGCCCCGAAGAGCGCGCGCTGTTCGACGTCTACCTGATGATGCTGGAAGACGCCGCTCTGGGTAACGAGGTGGTCAAGGTCATCCGTACCGGCCAGTGGGCCCAAGGCGCACTGCGGCAGGTGATTGGCGAACACATCAACCGTTTCGAGTTGATGGACGACGCCTACCTGCGTGAGCGCGCCAGCGATGTCAAAGACCTCGGCCGGCGCCTGCTCGCTTACCTGCAGCAGGCTCGTCAGCAAACTCTGGTGTATCCGGACAACTGCATTCTGGTCAGCGAAGAGCTGTCGCCGGCGATGCTTGGCGAGGTGCCGGAAGGCAAGTTGGTCGGCTTGGTTTCGGTACAGGGCTCTGGTAACTCGCATGTGGCGATCTTTGCCCGTGCCATGGGTATCCCCACGGTCATGGGCGTGGTCGACCTGCCGTATTCGAAGATCGACGGCATTCAGCTGATCGTCGATGGCTACCACGGCGAGGTGTTTACCAACCCCAGCGAAGTGTTGCGCAAGCAATACGCCGAAGTGGTCGAGGAAGAGCGTCAGCTGGCCCAGGGCCTCGACGCGCTGCGTGCCTTGCCCTGCGAAACCCTCGACGGCCACCGCATGCCGCTGTGGGTCAACACCGGCCTACTCGCCGATGTAAAACGCGCTCAGGAGCGCGGCGCCGAAGGTGTTGGCCTGTACCGCACTGAAGTGCCCTTTATGATCAAGGAGCGCTTCCCCAGCGAGAAGGAACAGCTGGCGATTTATCGTGAACAGCTGGCTGCCTTCCACCCGCTGCCGGTGACCATGCGCAGCCTGGATATCGGCGGCGACAAGGCACTGAGCTATTTCCCGATCAAGGAAGACAACCCCTTCCTCGGCTGGCGCGGTATCCGGGTCACCCTCGACCACCCGGAAATCTTCCTGGTGCAGACTCGCGCCATGCTCAAGGCCAGTGAAGGGCTGAACAACCTGCGCATTCTGCTGCCGATGATTTCCGGGATTCAGGAACTGGAAGAAGCGCTGCACCTGATTCACCGCGCCTGGGGCGAAGTGCGCGACGAAGGCACCGACGTGCCGCTGCCACCGGTCGGGGTGATGATCGAGATTCCGGCGGCGGTCTATCAAGTGCGCGAACTGGCACGCCAAGTCGACTTCCTCTCGGTTGGCTCGAATGACCTGACCCAATATCTATTGGCCGTGGACCGTAACAACCCGCGCGTCGCTGACCTTTACGACTTCCTCCACCCAGCCGTGTTGCAGGCGTTACGCCTAGTGGTGGCCGGCGCCCATGCCGAAGGCAAGCCGGTGAGCATTTGCGGCGAGATGGCCGGTGACCCGGCGTGCGCCGTGTTGCTGATGGCCATGGGCTTCGATGGCCTGTCGATGAACGCCACCAACCTGCCCAAGGTGAAATGGCTGCTACGCCAGATCAGCATGGGCAAGGCCCAGGAATTGCTCGGTCAGGTGATGAGCATCGACAACCCGCAGGTGATCCACAGCACCCTGCAACTGGCCCTGCGCAACCTCGGCCTGGGTCGCATGATCAATCCGGCGTCGGATATCCAGGCGTGAGTGCACGCAGCTCGTGCTGAACCTCGCGGATAACTTTCTGCAGCTGCGCCAACTCGCCACCCTGCACCTGTCGGCGGCCAGTGCATTGGTGTGTCAGGGCCAGAACCTCTGGGTACTGGCTGACGATGCACTGGTGCTGCAACGCTACAACCTGAATGGCGACTGGCAGGCCGAGCTTACGTTGCTGCCAGGTGAGTTGCCCGCCGACGCCAAGCAACGCAAACGCCTTAAACCTGATTTCGAAGCACTGTTGTCATTGCCAGGTGACGGCCTGTTGGCTCTGGGCTCGGGCTCCACTGAGCGCCGCTGCCGCGGTTGTCTGGTTGAGTCTGGCAGTGTGCGCGTTATCGACCTCAGCCCCTTGTATGGGGCGCTCGCTGAGCGCTTTCAGGATCTGAATATCGAAGGCGGTGTGGCCTATGGCAGGCAGTTACTGCTGGCGCAGCGTGGCAATGGTCGTGGCCGAGAAAATGCTCTGGTACTGCTCGACCTGACCCAGGTGCTGCGCGATCTGCAGGATGGACAACTGAGCGCCGCCGCGCTGCAGCGGATTGTGCCGCTGCAATTACCGGAGCTGGACGGCGTGCCACTAAGCCTCACCGATCTCAGCATGGCGCCCAGTGGCACGCTGTATTTCACCGCGACGGCGGAGGCCACCGATTCCAGCTACCTGGACGGTGCCTGTGTCGGCAGCGTGCTTGGGCGGCTCGACGCGCAGCTGGTCGTTGTTGGGCTGAACCGTCTGGCGCCTGTGGTGAAGATCGAGGGGTTGGCCTTCCACGCCGATGGTCAGCCGCTGCTGGTGGCCGATGCCGACGATCCGGCGATTGCCTCACCGCTGTTTACCCTTGATCGATTCAGCGAATTGACCTGCAGCGACTGAACCACTTCAGCACTGCAACACCACTTCACCCAAACAGCTGCCATTGCTGCCGAACGTGCGCTCGGCCATCACGCGGCTGCCGTCGGCATTGACGATCAACGCCGTACTGGCGCGGGTGCCGTAGGTGACGCTGGCAATAAATATGCTGGACAGCAGCCGCTCGCCGGTCAGGCCGATGCCGGTTTGTGGCAGCTCAGCGTCCGCCGCGCGGGTGGGGTCGGCCAGCAGCTTGAGCAGCGTCTGTGGATGCGGTTGATGCAAGTTGTTGTGCAGCGCCTGCTTGGCCCGTTGCAGCTTGGGCCATGGCGTGTCCAGATCGGCATTCGACAGGCCGTGTACGCCTTCCGCCAGCGGCTTGGCGCGTCCGCTTAGGGAGTTGAAGTGCCAGAGTTGCTGGCTGTCACCGAGCAGCAGGTTGAAGCCGCTGTAGTGCCGACGCTGCTCGTGCAGGTGATGCAGAAAATCTTCGACGCTGTGGCTGCCAGCAAGAAAGGCCACCGGCAACTCGCCTCGCGAGCGGCTGCCTTGAGCCTGGCCGGGGTCGCGAATATTGGTCAGGGCTGCAAAGCGCCCGTCGGGGCCGACGCCAAGCCAGGTGCCGCCGGCCTGCAGATCGCGTCCGGCAATTACCCCCGGCACATCGGGCCATTCAGCCAACGGTTGGCTGGGGCGTTCATAGAACTCATCACGGTTGGCTGCCAGCAGCAGCGGCTGGGCATGGCCCGGTCGCCAGGCCAGGACGATCAGGCACATAAGTTAGCTCCTTAACTTGGCCAGCACGCCGGCGTTGTCCAGTTCGTTGCCCAGATGCAGGCGTACCTTGCGCGCGCCGCAACCGAGGCCGAGTTCCAGCAAGATGCGCTCTTCGACCTGTGACAGGCCGCCTTCCAGACGCTCCAGCGGTTGAATCAACAGCTGCGGCGGTCGGCTCAGGCGCAGAAAACGCTTGGGCAGGATTTCCTCGACGCCGCGCTGAAGCAGTTGTTGCGCCGCCGCAAAATCCGCTACCAGCAGGCGTTGGTTGCTGAACGCTGGATCAGCCTGCAGGTGGAGCGAGCGACCACTTTGCAGATGCGTCAGGTGCATCTGGTTACAACTCAGCTTCAGGTACAGGGTTGGGCGCATGTTGGTCTATTCCACAGGCGATGGAAGGCACTTTACGCAAAGCGTGGGCGGACATCCATCGCCCAAAGTAGAGTCCGGCCCTGTGCATCCGTTACCATGCCGGATTGTTTGCGGGGGTGCTGATGGAACTGCTGCTGTATTTGGTCCTGGGGGCTGCCGCCGGAACGCTTGCCGGGTTATTTGGCGTGGGCGGCGGCATTATCATCGTGCCGGTGCTGGTGTTGAGTTTTGCTGCGCAGGGCTTTGATCCGATGATTCTGACCCACCTGGCGGTAGGCACCTCGCTGGCGACGATCATCTTCACCTCGATCAACTCGGTGCTGGAGCACCAGCGTAAAGGCGCCGTGTTGTGGCCGGTATTTGCCTGGATGACCCTGGGTATTCTGCTCGGCGCAGGGCTTGGGGCAATGACTGCAGCGGCGATTCAGGGGCCGCTGTTGCAGAAGTTCATCGGCGTGTTCGCGATCATTATTGCCGTGCAAATGGCCCTGGAACTGAAACCCAAGGCCAGCCGCACTGTCCCAGGCAAGCCGGCACTGACCCTGGCCGGTGGCGTGATTGGCTGGGCTTCGGCGATTTTCGGGATTGGCGGCGGCTCGCTGACCGTACCGTTCCTGACCTGGCGTAGCGTGCCTATGCAGCAGGCGGTGGCTACTTCTTCGGCCTGTGGCTTGCCGATTGCCATCGCCAGTGCCCTGAGTTTTATCTGGCTGGGCTGGGATAAAACCGCGCTGCCGGAGTGGAGTCTGGGTTTTGTCTACCTGCCGGCGCTGCTGGGGATTGCGATTCCCAGCATGTACTTTGCCCGTGTCGGCGCACGCCTGGCGCACAAGCTGTCGCCGCGCCTGCTCAAGCGTCTGTTTGCCCTGCTGCTGTTTAGCGTGGGCTTAAGTTTCCTGATCTAAGGAGTTTTTGATGCTGCCTTACCCGCAGATCGACCCGGTTGCACTGGCCCTTGGCCCGCTGAAAATCCATTGGTACGGCCTGATGTACCTGATCGGCATCGGCGGTGCCTGGTGGCTGGCCTCGCGCCGGGTCAACGCCTTCGCGCCGACCTGGAACAAGGAAAAGCTCTCCGACCTGGTGTTCTGGGTGGCCATGGGCGTGATCCTCGGTGGCCGCCTGGGGTACGTGCTGTTCTACGATTTGGCCGCTTATATCGCCGAGCCGGTGCGCATGCTGCGCATCTGGGAAGGTGGCATGTCGTTCCACGGCGGCTTGATCGGCGTAATGCTGGCCACCTGGTGGTTTGGCAAGCGCAACAACAAGAGTTTCTTTGAGCTGATGGACTTTATTGCCCCGCTGGTGCCGATTGGCCTGGGCGCCGGGCGTATCGGCAACTTCATCAACGCCGAACTGTGGGGCAAGGCCACCGACGTGCCGTGGGCAATGATCTTCCCCACTGACCCGCAGCAGCTGGCGCGCCACCCCTCGCAGCTGTACCAGTTCGCCCTGGAAGGTGTGGCACTGTTCGCCATCCTTTGGTTCTACTCGCGCAAACCTCGCCCGACCATGGCCGTGTCTGGCATGTTTGCCATGTGCTACGGGATCTTCCGTTTTATCGTTGAGTTTGTCCGTGTGCCGGATGCTCAGCTTGGTTACCTGGCAGGCGGCTGGTTGACCATGGGCCAGGTGCTCTGCGTGCCGATGGTGCTCGGGGGCCTGGGTCTGATCGCCTATGCCTACAAGCGCCAGGCGGCGCAGGAGGCCGTGCAATGAAACAGTACCTCGACCTGATGCGCCTGGTGCGTGAAACCGGCACCTTCAAGAGTGACCGCACGGGCACTGGCACCTACAGTATTTTTGCCCATCAGATGCGCTTCAACCTGGCCGACGGCTTCCCGCTGGTGACCACCAAGAAGTGCCACCTGAAATCCATCATCCACGAGCTGCTGTGGTTCCTCCAGGGTGATACCAATATCAAATACCTGAAGGACAACGGCGTACGCATCTGGGACGAGTGGGCCGACGAAAACGGCGACCTCGGCCCGGTGTACGGCTACCAGTGGCGCAGCTGGCCGGCGCCGAACGGCGAGTCGATCGACCAGATCAGCAAGTTGATCGAGATGATCAAGAAAAATCCGGACTCGCGCCGCCTGATCGTCTCCGCCTGGAACCCGGCGCTGGTCGAGCAGATGGCCCTGCCGCCATGTCATGCGCTGTTCCAGTTCTATGTGGCCGACGGCAAGCTGAGCTGCCAGCTGTATCAGCGCTCCGCGGATATCTTCCTTGGTGTGCCGTTCAACATTGCCAGTTATGCGCTGCTGACGCTGATGGTCGCCCAGGTCTGCGGTCTGCAGCCGGGGGATTTCATCTGGACCGGCGGCGACTGCCACCTGTACGCCAACCATATCGAGCAGACCGACCTGCAGCTGAGCCGCGAGCCGCTGCCGCTGCCGGTGATGAAGCTCAACCCCGAAGTGAAGGACCTGCTGGCGTTCAAGTTCGAGGACTTCGAGCTGGTCGGTTATCAGGCGCATCCGCATATCCCGGCGCCGGTTGCGGTCTGATCTGCCCTCTATTGTTCGCGGCTAAAGCGGAGCGCCGCCCGGCCCTTCCCACGGATAGATGTTATCCATGTGGGAGGGGCTTTAGCCGCGACGCTTTGAGCGGTTAGAGCAACTCCGCCGCCAACTGCTGCACCTGCTCCTGCCTCTCACCGTCTTCCAGCGTCGCGCCGGGGTTGAGCGATGACCATTCCGGATGCGCGCGGGCTTTGTGCAGGGCCTCCGGCAGCTTGCCTTCGCGCCAGCTGGTGTCCTGCGGCGTACTCAGGCTGATGGCCTCGACGGCGGCATGACCACGGGCTTCCAGCGCTTGCAGCAGCAACTGTTGACGCAGGGCGAGCAGGCGCAGCACGGCGTCGTCCACGGTCAGCTCGCGCTGGCCCTTGAGTTTGCCTTTCAGCCGCGCGCCATAGCCGCGCAGGGTTTGCGCGCTGCCGCCGAGCACGGCGCCGATCAGCGCGGCTGCACCGAGGGTGATGCCGCCGACCAGCAGATCGACGCCCACCCCGGTGGCCGCACCCGCCGCCATGCCGCCGCCGATATTGATGCCGAGCTGCTTGAGGGTTTCCGGGTTGAACAGGTCGTCACCCCAGCGGCCGTCGAGCAAGGGCAGGTCGCCGGCCTTGGCGTCGTCCTGGCGGAAGGCGTACAAACGCAGCAGAGCCTCCACGCAGCGTTGTTCGCGCTGGCGAATGGTCTGATGCAGGTCGCGGATGGCGCCCTGTTCCAGCACCGCTTGCGCGGCCACGCTACGGCGGCAGGCGGCGCAGTCGAGCAGCAGCTCGGCGATCAGCCGCGCGCCGCTGCTTTTGCGCAATTGGCGCTGCGCCAGGTGATCGTCGATCAGCCGTTGCAGTTGCGGGCGGGCTTTTTCCAGCAGCAGCGCCAGGCTGTCGTACAGGCGGCGCTCGCCATCCAGCGGTGGCGCCACGCTGTCGAAACACACTAGGGCATGCAGGCCAAGGCGGGCCAAGGCGTCGCGCCAATCCTGTTCGCGGTGTTGGCTGCTGCTGACGAAATTCAGCACTGGCAGCAAGGGCCGGCCACACATGGCCAGTACGGCCAGCTCATCACGATATTTGGCCAGCACCGGTTCGCGCGCATCGATCACATAGAGTCCGGCATCCGAGGCCAGCAGCTGGCGCAGTACCTTGGCTTCCTGCTCGAAACGCTGGCGTGCTTCACTGCCGTCGAGAAAGCGCGCCAGCCTTGCCGGGCCGTCCAGGCGTTCGCCAGGGCGATCCAGACGTTCGAGATAATCGAGCAGGGCGATGGCGTCTTCCAGGCCGGGGGTGTCGTACAGCTCCAGCAGCGCTTCACCGTCCACCGACAGCCGCGCGCCTTCGACGTGGCGGGTGGTGCTGGGGCGATGGGACACCTCGCCGAAGCCGACATCGCGGGTCAGGGTGCGTAGCAGCGAGGTCTTGCCGACATTGGTGTGGCCGACCACGGCCAGCTTGAGGGCTTTAGTCATGGCCATGCTCCAGCCAGTTGAACGGCGCACTGTCGCTGTAGCTCAGTTGCAGTTGCTCCAGTGCACGGTGCCAGTCGCCCAAACGCGCGCTGTCGAGGGCTTCGCCGGGTGGCGGTGGCAGCAGCCAGATGCGCGTGGCGGCTGCGCTGCGCGCCAATTCGCCGAGCAGTGCCAGGCTGCCGCGATCTGGCGAGCGGCGCGGGTCGCAGGCAATCAGCAGGCGTGCCGGCGGGAAGCGGTTGAGCTGGTCGAGCAGCTGGTTGCGCTGCTCGCGGCTGTCGATCACCCCGGCATCGCCGATGCCCTTGGGTAGAACGGGTGGCCAGTTGCGTTGCGGGTCCAGTTCGATTGCGACCAATAGCGCGCCCTGGCTGCCTGCGCTGTGGTTGCCCGCTTGGGTTTGGTGCAACTGTGCTGGCGCGGCATCGCACACGCCGAGGCGTTCGCTGCTCGGTTGCAGGCGTTCGCGCAGCAGGCTGTAGCCAGGCAGGCTGAGGTCCAGGCTCAGCACCGCACAACCGCGGCGCCAGCGCCATAGGCAGAGCAGCAGCAGGCCCAGGCGCGGCAGTAGGCCGTAGACCACCAGCACACCCACCAGCCAGCCGGCCCAGCTTAGCCGCGCGCTTTCGTTGGCCAGGGCGCTGTCGCCGCTGGCGCGGATCAGTTCGGCATCCGGCAGGCTGAAGCCGAGCAACGCCGGCAAGCTGCCGATGGCCTGGGTCATGGCGATAAAGCTGTCGCCGCCGAGCAGGGTGCTTTCCCAGACAAAGCCGTAACGGCGGGTGGCCAGCAGAGCCAGCAAGGTCAGCAGCGCGGTAAGCAGGGTCAGCAGCCAGAAGCCCTGCACCAGAACGCCCAGGCCCCAGCGGCTGAGGCCCTGGCGTTGCAACATCAACAGCAGGGCAGGGGCTAGTTGTGCGGCCTGGGCATCGCGGGCGAGTTTGGCGCTCAGCCACAACCACAGATGGCCAAGGGCGCCCGCGCTGTCGCGGCTTAGCAGCAGACCCAGCGCCCAGCCCAGCAGCAGAAGCAGGTTCAGCCCGAGCAGGCTGCCCAGGGCCCAGAACACATTGACCGGGCGCAAACCATCGCCCAAAGCAGCCACTGCCAAGCCACTGCCGCTGAGGATGGCCAGCAGTACCAGCAGCAACCCGGCCAGACGCGCGCCCTGAAGCCAGTGCTGCAGCGCCTGCACCTGGCCGTCACGTTCGCCCAGCAACCAGGCGCGGGTCTGGATGCGTTCGCCGAGTGCGCCGCCTTTGGCTTGGGCGCGGCGGTTGGCTTCGCTGTCCTCCAGCGGGCCGGCATGTTCCTCGCGCAGGCGGATGGTTTCACTGAGCCAGAGGCGCTGCAGGCGGCTGGGCGTAGGTCGGTCGAGTGGGCTCACGCGGTGTTCCATTAACGAGTGGAAGCCAGAGCATAACCGCAGCAGCCGACACATGGCACAGCGGCGCGCGCGTGTACTCCTGTGGCCAGTCCGGCTAGGCTGTGGCCAGCGGGTTGCCGAGTGTTTCGCTTAGCAGCCTCTGAACGCATAACAATAAAAGCGAGTGCCATCGTGAAGTTACCGCATCTGGAGTGGGTCAATCAGGATTCGCCGTACCTGCGTCAGCATCAGCAGGGCTTTCGCGCGCTGAGTTTTGACGATGAGCTGGAGCAGGCGTTCAAGCGTTATCACGCCAATGTGTTCCTGCGCCGTATGCGCTGGTCATTGCTGGTGGCCACGCTGCTGGCGTTGCTGTTCGTGCTGCTGGATGCGATCAACCTGCCGGACCCACTGCGCGGTCGGATACTCGCCCTGCGCCTGGGAGTCATTCAGCCGATGCTGTTGCTGGCCTGGCTGGCCACCTATCGACCGGGCTTGCGTGATCATCTGCAGCTGATCGGTGGCATCGTGGCGTTGCTCTCCGGTCTGGCCGTGGCGGGGATCATCGGCCTGGCCCGCTTTCACGGGTTTGCGTTGCCCTATGAGGGCATCATCCTGGTTACGGTGTTCTTCTACTTCCTCACGGGGCTGCGCTTTACCACAGCCGTGCTGTGCGGCTGGGGGACTTTCGTGGCATATCTGGCTGTGGAGTTGAGCATCGGCCTGGCGGGCGAGACGCTGCTGAACAATGCCTTGTTTCTCGCCCTGGCCAACATCATCGGTTCGGTGGGCTGCTACTCACTCGAATATGCCACGCGGCAGAATTTCCTCGCCCATGGCCTGTTGCAGGACCTGGCCGAGAAGGACTTCCTCACCGGATTGCTCAATCGCCGCGCCTTTACCGAACGCGCCGAGCGCAGTTGGCGTCAGGCGCAGCGGGAAAAGCAGGCCCTGGGCGTGGTGATGATGGATGTGGACTTCTTCAAACGTTACAACGACCACTATGGCCATGCGGCCGGCGACGAGGCGTTGCGCCAGGTAGCACGGGTGATCGGCGAGTATGCCCGGCGACCGCTGGATTGCGCGGCGCGTTATGGCGGTGAGGAGTTTGTCGGCGTCTGGTATGGCCTGGATGAGGTGCAGCTGCTGGCGATTCTGCAGGACATTCGCAGCGCCATCGAAGCCCTGGGCCTGACGCATGCTCATTCGGATGCCGCCGGCGTGGTCACGCTGAGCATCGGCATGGCCTACCTCACCCCGCAGCCGCATCAGAGCCTGGGCGATGCCTTGCGCCTGGCAGATGTCGCGCTCTACCTGGCCAAGGAGCAAGGGCGCAATCGCGTGGTGGGTAAGCGCCAGGATGGTTAAGCGAACTGAACGGCGAACCGCTTCGGAGGGAAGGCTTCAATGATCGCCACGCAGACGGTATTCTCGCGGCTATGAAAAATTCCCTGCCTCTCTGCATAATCGCCGCCCTCGCGGAAAACCGCGTGATCGGCCGTGATAATCAACTGCCCTGGCATCTGCCGGCGGACCTCAAGCACTTCAAGGCGCTGACTCTGGGCAAGCCGATCATCATGGGTCGCAAGACCTGGGATTCACTCGGTCGCCCCTTGCCCGGTCGGCTTAATCTGGTGGTCAGTCGTCAGCCCGGCTTGCAGCTGGAAGGTGCAGAAGTGTTCGCCAGCCTCGACGCTGCGCTTGAGCGTGCCGATGCCTGGGCGCGTGAGGAAGATGCCGAGGAGCTTATGCTGATCGGCGGCGCGCAACTCTACGAGCTGGGCCTGGCACAGGCCGAACGCCTGTATCTGACCCGCGTCGGCATCAGTCCGCAGGGCGATGCCTACTTTCCCGAAGTGGCCGAGGCTGACTGGCACCTGTCTTCCGCCATCGAACACCCGGAAGGCCTGGAAACACCGGGCTACGTGTTTGAGGTATGGGATCGCAAATAGCCCGTTCGGGCTGAGTTTTTCCGCGCTGCATTGATCTCCGCCAGGGTGGGCGCCGATATGGCGTGCCACCCTGCGGGTCATTCTTGTGTAGCGTTAATCCATGCCAGGCGCTGCCTTGCTGGCCGCTACGCTGTCTTTGTCGTTTGCCCTCTACAGGTTGTTTCCCATGCATGACGCTGATACCGATCACGCCGAGCCTGATCGTATTGCCGCGATCTTTATTCGCCACCCGCTCTGGGAAGATGCCCTGGCGCTGCTGTTGGGCACGGCCATGGTGGCGCTGGGGATTACCCTCTACAGCCAGGCCGGTTTGCTGACTGGCGGCACCGTGGGGTTGGCCTTCTTGATGAAGTACCTGCTCGGCTGGCCGTTTGGTCTGGTGTTCTTTCTGATCAACCTGCCGTTCTACGCCCTGGCCATCTGGCGCATGGGCTGGCCGTTCACCCTGCGCACCTTCTGTGCGGTGGGGATGGTATCGCTGTTGGCTGAACTGACGCCGCAGTGGATTGGCTTCACTCACCTGAACGTGGTGTATGCCGCGCTGTTTGGTGGTTTCGCCATGGGCCTGGGGCTGTTGATGCTGTTCCGTCACCGCGCCAGCCTCGGCGGGGTGAATATCCTCGCGCTGTACCTGCAGGAACGTTTCGGTCTGCGCGCCGGCAAGGTGCAGATGGCCATTGATGTGCTGATCGTGCTGGGTGCGGTGATGGTCGTGCCGCTGGACAAGGTGGCGCTGTCGATCCTCGGCGCGCTGGCGCTGAATATGGTGCTGGCGATCAACCACCGCGCCGGGCGCTATATGGGCGTGAGCTGAAAGGGCGTCAGGTCGGCCAGCTCACATCCAACACACGCACAAATACCCTTTGCTGCTCCTCACTTGTCAGTTGAGCTTCGAGCTTGGTTTTTAGCTCGGCTGGCGTAGTTGGTTTTGGCTGGCGGTTAGGGGGATTTTTTAGTTTCTTGCTGTCGCCAAACCAGAGCACCAGGTAGATGCCGTGACCTTCCGACTTGGGGGCATCGACATATTGCGTGATCAGTTGGTCGCGCAGTGCGGTCCAGAGATTTGCATGGTCATCGCGCTTGATCTCAATTGGCAGGGCCAACTGATTGCGGTAGTCCAGATACAGATCGGCACGCTTGTCTCCCGCATGGTCATATTCAGGTGCGATGCTGATGCCGTGTGCAGTCAAGCGCGAGCGTAGGCGGCTCAGCAGTACATCACGGCACAGGTTCTCTTCTCGCCGCCCAGTCGGCTGAGCCTTTGTGATGTTCCAGAACATCCGATAGCCGTCGTCATTGGTATTGCGAAGCTCATGGACAATGTCGTCGAGGTAATTCAGTGTCAGATAAGTCAGATCCGCCACATTCGCCGGAGCCTGATTAGCCAGCACATCTGCCACTGCCTTGAGGTCAAGGAACTTGAACTCGGCCTCTCGTCGGTGCGCCTGTTGCTGTTCCAATGTGCTCTGAATTCTGTAGCGCTGAGTTGCTAGCACTGGGCAAGCGAGCAAGCGCTGAAGCTCGTCACGGGCCTCAGCTGTAGGTTGTGCACCAAGCCAGTCGATCATGCCGCGCAGCTCGTCACCAAGATCCATTGCGAGCCCTCCCCCTCTGTGGCGCTCCAGTTCGGCATGAGGAGTAAGTGTCTCTATCAAGCGCCCCACAATCCGCTCCGGTTGGAAAGGCTGCAGCGTTTGCAGTTGAATGCCCTGCATCATGACTTCAACTACCAGCTGCATGGCTGGATTGGCTTTATCTGTTTTGCCAAGGTGCTGCCAGAACTCATCCTCGTTTTCGGGGGTTCCCGTAAGTAGCTGTAGAGCCAGCCATAGAGGGCGCTGCTCAGTATTGAGTTGTGGCGAGTTCAGCTTATTTAGAGCCAGTGCAGCAAGGCGTTCAGGCGCTGTCTCTAGAGTTGCTCTCATTAGTTGCCGAAGGTCGTGGAGCTGTTGCTCGGTGGCGTTTTCGGGGAATTGCCGCAGCAATTCCGGGCTAGCCAGCTGAGCGACCTTCGCATAGGTAGCATCTCTGGCCAGTAAATGCGTCATACCTGCAGAAGTATTACCCGCAGCAAACGCTCTAGTGGCTTGGTGAATCAGTACACGGGAAAACAATTCGGGGCGTTGTTGTGCGGTTTGCGCGCACCAGTCGCTCAGACCATCCAGCCCGAAATGCGGTGTGCAGAGATAGATAACCAGCAGTAGCTCAACCTGATCATCTGGCAGTGCCGCGACTTGCTCGGGTGCATCTGCCCAGTTCAGTTGCAGACCAAGTAGGCACGGCAGGCTGATGTAATAACGCTTTCCGGCTTGACTCAGGTTGATAACCTCTGTGGTCGAGGGCAGGTCAGGGCGGTGTAAGCATTTACGGAAGCCCGACTCGGCTGCCCGCACGAGGGAATCACCGAGATCGCTATAACTGGCAAAGCGCGCGCTAATTGTGTCCCCGTGGATATCCGAGAAGTGATCTAGCCAAACCCTTACAAGATGTTCCAGCAGGTGTGCTGAAGCTGTGCCGGCAGCAATGGCGGGCAGCTCGGGAGTAATCTCTTGAGTTCGTTGGCGACGCTCTTCGGCTTGCCGTTCTCTGTAGGCGCGGGTACTTGCTGCGTCTTTCAGGCGCCAGCTCACTCGTTCCAGGTCGCAAACCAGTCCTTCGTTTAACCAGTCTGCCCGTTCTGGAAAGTCCCGTGCCCACGCCTCAAGCGCTTCCAGAGATAGACCCTCGGCACCACGCTGTTGCATTAGGGCGTGAGTTGCGTACTGAGCATGGATTCTTGCTGTCGCTTCCTCTGGTATGCCGGCCAGATGGAGATGCCAAAGGCCTATGTCTGCTGGTGGGGCGGCATCATGCAAAAGGAGGTCGGAGGCATGTTTGCTGCCGCGTGCATTGGCTTCGATGCATTGCGCAAGCACGGCCTTGTATTTCTCAGGACGCTGTTCGAGCCAGCGCTGGATTTGTGTTCGAGAATCATGATCCCTGTTGAAGTAACCATGCTTATTAGTACCAACCCCCAGCCAGTTTAAGAGCTGCTCGTCTGTAGCGAGTTCACCGAACTCAGTGAGGGTACGAACAAGCAACCTATCGACCGAGCGGGAAATCATCCCCTCGGTTCTGTCTTCATCAAGATAATCTTTGTTCGTACATAGCCCATCCAGCAGGGCCGGCAACTGATCTGCTGGCGCTCGTTCTGATAATCCATGTTCTAAGAACATCCGATAGCCGCCGATCAGATGTGTGTCCTTTGGGGGATGAAGGCATTGGAGTAGTTCGTCCGGTATCAAAAACTCCGGATATAGCCGATCCAGTAGGCGACTCAGCAGTTCGTCATCTTCGTCCTCAACCTGGCCACTGCAAATCTGTGACAACAAGGCTTTGCTCTCTGCAGGAGTGGCCATCCTGAGCCAGGCCCTGAGTGCGCTATATCGGAGTCTTGGCCAAAACGATGCATCTTTGATAACTGCAAGCAGTGGGGCCGCCATATCGGTATAGGGATGGCCGTATTCGAGGATATCCAGCACACAGTCCATGTGGGACTGGGTAGCCTCATCACGCTCAGGGGCTTTAAGGATGCAAATGAAGTCTTCGATCAAGGCCGAATCGGTCAGTGCGCGGAATCCGGTCATGTCCTGCCAGATGTTCCAGCGGAACCCGGGAAATCGCTCCGCCTGTTGCCGTAGGGCCTGCAATAGATGGCGCTTGTCTGTCACGCTGAATTGACGGACATCGCCATACAGCACGATACCCAGCGGATCGACGTCAATAAGTCGTGTGCGTATCGAAGTACTGTACCGGGCCAGCCAAGCGAGCAGGCCGCGTAAATCGGCCACTACACCGCCATCAAAGCCAAGCAGCAGCTTGAGCAATCGGCCGTGTGGCAGGCTCTCTCGATCCAGCTTGTCTGCCAGCCATTTGGCTGCCAGAAACTCGGCAACGCTGCGGTGGCAGGGCGCCAGGCGCTCAACCTGACCGGGAGCAGGAGTGAACAAAGCAGATTGCAGGGCTTTTCTGGCTGCAGCGGGGATCTCTGGTTTGAACTGATCTAATTCTGGATTTGCGGTATTGCTGGCGTTCAGATCGGTGGCAATGCCTGTCGTTCCTGACAGCAGCTGTACGGCAAATAGCTGCCCTGCAGCCTTCAACAATGTTTCGCTATCGACTGCATTGGCCACGCTGGCTTGCCGGTGGAGGGCGTTGCTCTCTTGTGCCAGCTTCTCGCAGGCCAGTCGATAAACCTCGCTGCGGCTTTCCGGCCAGCATCCGCCGCTGACTGCTCTGGCCATCAGCCCCAGCATCTGCGGGTTGCTGAGCAGCGGGGCTATTCCATGTTGCTCGGCTTGTTCGATGAAAACTTTGGGCTCGGCAACGTTGTATTGGTGTTGCAGGATTTGCTGGATGTCGTCATCACTCAGCGGACATAGCTGTAATACGGTCAGTTGGTTATCCGGGCTGATGCTCTGCAGCTCGCTAGTATCGGTCGAGCTATGCCAGTCTGCAGCGCGGCAAGAAAGGCGGAAGGCTGGCTTTCCAAGTTGACGTAGCTGCTGACGGATACGCAGAATCAGGCTCTCTGAACCTGCAGCTCGGGCTTCATCCAGCGCGTCGATGAACAGAGTCTTGCCGTGCCACTCCTCCAGCGGAGGTGTTGTTACTACAAGTTCGCTCACCGTGACGTACTCGCCACCGACTTCTTGAGCCTCTTGCTTCAAGGCTTGGCTCTTGCCTGCACCCGGCTCACCGAGCAGCACCCAAGCAGGCGTATGCCGAAAGTCGCTGAGTGGTAGCTCTTCTCTCTCTTCGTCCTGATTCTCAGCGGTTTTCTGTACGCGTCTGGCTACCAGCATTGTCCCTTGTCCTTGAAGCCTGCGTGCCTGGCAGGATACAGCGCGGGTCTGTTGTGCCGAAAGCAAAAAGCCCGGTATCCAGACCGGGCTTTTTGCGTTTCCTGATGTTGATTACGGCACCAGTTTGTCCAACAGGGCCTTGTCACGCACTGCACCCTTGTCGGCGCTGGTGGCGAGCAGGGCGTAGGCCTTGAGCGCTGTGGTGACTTTGCGCGGGCGCACTTCCACTGGCTTCCAGCCTTTCTTGTCCTGTTCCACGCGGCGTGCGGCCAGCTCTTCATCGCTGACCAGCAGGTTGATGCTGCGCTCGTGGATGTTGATCAGGATCTTGTCGCCTTCGCGCACCAGACCGATGGCACCACCTGCTGCGGCTTCAGGCGAGGCGTGGCCGATGGACAGGCCCGAGGTACCACCGGAGAAGCGGCCGTCAGTGAGCAGGGCGCAGGCTTTGCCCAGGCCTTTGGACTTCAGGTAGGACGTCGGGTAGAGCATTTCCTGCATGCCCGGGCCGCCTTTCGGGCCTTCGTAGCGGATGATGACGATATCACCAGCCTGCACTTCGTCGGCGAGGATGCCGCGCACGGCGCTGTCCTGGCTCTCGAAGATTTTCGCGGTGCCTTCGAAGACGTGGATGGACTCATCCACACCAGCGGTTTTCACCACACAGCCGTCAACAGCGATGTTGCCATAGAGCACGGCCAGGCCGCCTTCTTGCGAGTACGCATGCTCGACGCTGCGGATGCAGCCGTTTTCACGGTCATCATCCACGGTGTCCCAGCGGGTGCTCTGGCTGAACGCGGTCTGGGTCGGAATGCCTGCCGGGCCTGCACGGAAGAAGGTATGCACGGCTTCATCGTCGGTCTGGGTGATGTCCCATTTGGCGATGGCTTCGGCCATGGACTTGCTGTGTACGGTCGGCAGGTCAGTGTGCAGCAGGCCGCCACGGGCCAGCGAACCGAGGATGCTGAAGATGCCGCCGGCGCGGTGCACGTCTTCCATGTGGTACTTCTGGATGTTCGGCGCGACTTTGCACAGCTGCGGTACTTTGCGCGACAGACGGTCGATATCGCGCAGGTCGAAATCGACTTCACCTTCCTGCGCTGCGGCCAGCAGGTGGAGGATGGTGTTGGTTGAACCACCCATGGCGATGTCCAGGGTCATGGCGTTCTCGAACGCCTTGAAGTTGGCGATGTTGCGCGGCAGCACCGACGCGTCACCTTCACCGTAGTAGCGCTTGCACAGCTCGACGGCGGTGCGGCCGGCTTGCAGGAACAGCTGTTCGCGGTCGCTGTGGGTGGCCAGGGTCGAACCGTTGCCCGGCAGGGCCAGCCCCAGGGCTTCCATCAGGCAGTTCATCGAGTTGGCGGTAAACATGCCGGAGCAGCTGCCGCAAGTCGGGCAGGCGCTGCGCTCATATTCGGCAACTTTTTCGTCACTGGCCGTGTCGTCGGCGGCGATCACCATGGCGTCGACCAGGTCCAGACCGTGGCTGGCCAGCTTGGTCTTGCCCGCTTCCATTGGGCCGCCGGACACGAAAATCACCGGGATGTTCAGGCGCAGCGATGCCAGCAACATGCCGGGGGTGATCTTGTCGCAGTTACTGATGCAGACGATGGCGTCGGCGCAGTGGGCGTTGACCATGTACTCGACGGAGTCGGCGATGATCTCGCGGCTTGGCAGCGAATAGAGCATGCCGTCGTGACCCATGGCGATGCCGTCGTCGACCGCGATGGTGTTGAATTCCTTGGCCACGCCGCCGTGTTTTTCGATCTCGCGGGCGACCAGCTGGCCCATGTCCTTCAGGTGCACGTGGCCGGGCACGAACTGGGTGAAGGAGTTGGCGATGGCGATGATCGGCTTCTTGAAGTCTTCGTCCTTCATCCCGGTGGCACGCCACAAGGCGCGAGCGCCGGCCATATTGCGGCCGTGGGTGGAGGTCTTCGAGCGGTAGTCAGGCATGGCGATAAATCCTGCAAAGGCTATTCAGGTCACGCGTGCACAGGCGATAACGCTGTGCGGGCAACGGGCTGTTGATGCGTATGTTGAGCCGGGTTCAGGCCCAAGGCAAACGCAAGTGCGCATTTGTCGGGCCGGGGCGCTGCCTGGCGCGGGGTGGGCGCTGGCGTGGCTGGGCTACAAGGTCCGCCTGGATAGGGCAGGAGAGCGCCGATTCTAATCCCTTGGCGCGTTCGCAAGGAAGGCCGGCGCGCTCAGTGGCGAGCGCGGTTCGGCCGGTGCGTTAGCTGATCTGTTCGATGCCGCGCATGCGTTCGGCGCGGCGGCGCAGCAGTTCGATGGTCACCAACAGGGCGATGGACACCAGAATCAGCAGGGTGGCGATGGCCAGGATGCTTGGGTTGATCTGCTCGCGCAGGCCCGAGAACATCTGCCGGGGGATGGTGCGTTGTTGCGGGCCGGCCATAAACAGGATCACCACCACCTCGTCGAATGAGGTGATAAAGGCGAACAGTGCGCCGGAAATTACGCCCGGGCGGATCAGCGGCATGATGATGTCGAAGAACACCCGCAGCGGCGTAGCGCCCAGGTTCAGCGCCGCGCGCGCCAGGCTGTAGTCGAAGCCGGTGAGGGTAGCGGTGACGGTGATGATCACAAACGGTGTGCCCAGTGCGGCGTGGGCGATGATCACCCCGAGGTAGTTGCCGGCCAGGCCCAGATCCGAATAGAAGAAGAACATCCCGGCGGCGGTGATGATCAGCGGCACGATCATTGGTGACAGCAGCAGGGCGGTGATCAGCCGGCGCATCGGCATGTCGTCACGCGCCAGCCCTACTGCCGCGCAGGTGCCCAGTACAGTGGCGATCAGGGTGGCGAAGATGCCAATCAGAAAGCTGTTCTTGATTGCCAGCAGCCATTTGTCATCGTTGAAGAGGGCCGTGTACCAGCGCAGCGAATAAGCCTCGGGCTGCAGGGTGAGCATGCCTTCGGTAAAGCTGAAGAACGGCTCGACGTTGAACGACAGCGGGATGATCACCAGGATCGGCAGAATCAGAAACAGCAGCACCAGCCAGGAGCTGGTCTTCAGTAACCAGGCGCCGAGGTGATGCCAGAAGCCGTAGTAGGCGGGAATCTTCATGGTCAGTTCCTTAGCCCAGTTTGATATTGCTGGCGCCGACAAAACGGTCGTACAGCCAGTACAGCAGCAGGATCAGGCCGAGCAGCAGGGAGCCCAGCGCGGCAGCCAGTTCCCAGTTGTTCGAGCGCTGCATATGGAAGGCGATGATGTTGCTGATCATCTGCCCATCGGTACCACCGACCAGTGCCGGGGTGATGTAGTAGCCAACCGAGATGATAAACACCAGCAGCGCGCCGGCACTCAGGCCCGGTAGGGTCATCGGGAAGTAGATGCGGGCAAAGGCTGGAATCGGTCGTGCACCCAGTGACAGCGCCGCGCGCAGATAGCAGGGGTCAATCCCGCGCATCACGCTGTACAGCGGCAGAATCATGAACGGCAGCAAGATATGGGTCATCGCCACTACGGTGGCAAACGAGGTGTAGAGCATCTCGATGGGTTGGCCGATGAGGCCGGTGCCAAGCAGAAAGGAGTTGATCACGCCGTTGGTCTGCAGCAGGGCGATCCAGGCCGTGGTACGTACCAGCAGCGAGGTCCAGAACGGCAGCAGCACCAGTACCAATAGTAGGTTGGCGCGGTTCTCCGGCAGACCGGCCAGGTAGTAGGCCAGTGGGTAGCCGAGCAACGCGCAGAAGAGGGTGATGACCAGCGCCATAGTCAGGGTCTTGCTGTACAGCTGCAGGTAGATCTGTGTGTCTTCGCGTACCTGAATACCCTGCTCGGGATGCAGTTCCAGGTCGAGTGCAGTCAGGTAGTAGTCATAGGTGTAAGGCTTGCCCGCGCGCTGGATGGCGTACCAGATTTCCGGCTTGCTCCAGTTACGGTGCGACTTGAGCAGGACCTCGGCCCCCTGCTGCTGCAGTTGTTCGCCTTGCAGCCGGCCGAGTTTGCGTGCGCTGGACTTGACCACGCTGGACATGCCCGCCGAGGCACGGTTGAACTCTTCGGCCAATTTGCCGGACTGGCGCTCTTTGGCCAGGCTATGCAGCTCCTGGGCGAACACGCTCAGGGTTTTATCATCAGGAATCGCTTTGCCGTCCCAGCGTTGTAGCTCGTGCAGGGTCAGCGGAATCAGGGCGGCCACCGTCGGGTGATGGACGCTGCGCCAGAGCATGCTGGCAATCGGTGCGACGAAGGTCAGCAGGATAAACACCAGCAGCGGTACGACAAACAGAAAGGCGGTGAGGCGTTTCTTGTTGCGAGCGCTGGAGGCTTGGCTGGCTTCGGTAGACGTGAGGGAGGACAAGGCGTTACTCCGAAAATCCTGACCCCTCTCCCGCAGAAGAGGGGCCATAGCGGGTTACTTCAACAGCCACTCGTTGAATTTCTCACCGAGGGATTCGCCGTAGTCAGCCCAAAAGTCCGAACCGGCCTGGATGCCTTTGCTCAGGTGAGCGGTTGGCAGGTGCGGTGCGGCGGTCTGGTCAGCCAGTGGCATGGAGGATTTGCGCGTCGGGCCGTAGGCCACGTCAGGCATGCCGGCCAGCGGGGTGGAGCCAGTGGCGTAGGCAATGAATTTCAGTGCCAGGTCCTTTTTCGGCGAGCCTTTGACGATGGCCCAGGCATCGAGGTCGTAGACGTGGCCGTCCCAGACGATGACGAAGGGTTTTTTCTCCTGGCGGATGGCGTCATAGAAACGGCCGTTAGCCGACTGCACCAGCACCGCGCCACCATCGTTGAGCAGCTGTGGCGCCTGCGACCAGGAGTCGAACCAGACGATGTCCTTCTTGATGGTGTCCAGCTTGGCGAAGGCTCGGGCCTGGCCTTCTGGGGTCGACAGCACGTCATAGACTTCGCCCGGCGGCACGCCGTCAGCCAGCAAGGCCCACTCCATGTTCACCTGCGGCCGTTTGCGCATGGCGCGCTTGCCAGGGATTTTGCTGGTGTCGAAGAAGTCGGCGATGCTCGCGGCCTTGGTGCCGCCGATGGTTTTCTCGTTGTAAGCGAACACCACCGACCAGACGATGTTGCCGACTGCGCACTCACTGGCCAGTGCTTCGGGGATAAAGTCCTTCTCGGCGGGTACGCCGTCCACGCCTGGCGGCAGGATGTCACGCGGGATGCTTTCCAGCAGGCCTTCGGAGCAGGCGCGTTCAAGGTCGATCACTTCGAAGTCGACCACGTCCCACTGAATATTGCCGGACTCGACCTGGGCTTTGATCTCGGCTACGCCACCGGTGTAGTCCTCGAACAACACCTTGTTGCCGGTGTCTTTCATAAACGGGTCAATCACGTGTTTCTGCTGGGCTGCACCGTAGGAACCGCCCCATGACACCACGGTCAGGGTTTCCTCGGCGCTGGCGGCAAAACTTGCCGTGCCCAGGGCGGCGGCAAGGGCGAAGGTGGAAAAGCGGGTGGTCAGTGTTCTAGCCATTGCTGTGCTCCATTGCTTCTGCTTCTAGTTATGAGGGTCAGGTTGGGGTGACGACTGGGCGATCCAGTGCCTGGCTGTCTTGCGGCAGCCAGGCAAGGGCTACTTCTTCCTTGGCACTGAGTTGCGGGGCGCTGCTGTCATTCATGTTCTTCACCACCAACTCGGTGCCGTCAGCGGTCTCGAAGTGGTAGCGGATGTATTCGCCGACGTAATGCCGGGTGACGAAGCGCGCCATCACCTGATTGCCGGTGCTGCCGAGGCGTTCGGTAAAGCTGAGCTTTTCCGGGCGAATGGACACGGTGGTGGGCTGGCCGATTTCGGTGCAGTTGGCTTTCAGGGTGCTGACCAGGCCGCCATCCTCCAAACGCACCTGCACGTTGTCCTCGCCGACACTTTCGATCACGCCCTTGAGCTTGTTGCTCTCGCCGATAAAGTCGGCGACGAACAGGTTGGCCGGGCGCTCGTAAAGCACATGGGGCGGCGCGCACTGCTGGACAATGCCGTTATTGAACACGGCGATGCGGTCGCTCATGGTCAGCGCTTCGGTCTGGTCGTGGGTCACGTAGATCACGGTAAAGCCGAGCTGCTCGTGCAGGCGCTTGATCTCGAACTGCATCTGCTCGCGCAGCTTCTTGTCCAGCGCGCCGAGGGGTTCGTCCATCAGGACGATATCGGGGGCGAAGATCAGTGCGCGGGCCAGGGCCACGCGTTGGCGTTGACCACCGGAGAGCTGGCCAGGGAAACGGTTGCCGAAATCCAGCAGCTCGACCAGTGACAGGTATTCGTCGACCTTGGCCTGAATTACCTCTTTGGGCTGTTTGCGGATTTTCAGCGGGTAGGCGAGGTTTTCGCGCAGGGTCATGTGCGGGAACAGTGCGTACTGCTGGAACACCATGCCGATATTGCGCTGGTAGGGGGCGATGCTGGTGACCGAACGGCCGTTGATCAGGATCTCGCCGCTGGTCACGTCTTCGAAACCGGCGAGCATCATCAGGCAGGTGGTTTTACCCGAGCCGGAAGGGCCGAGCAGGGTGATAAATTCGCCCTTGGCCACATCCAGGTTGAAATCCTTGACCACCAGATTCTTGTGGTCGTAAGTCTTCTTGACGTTGGTGAATTGCAGGAACGGTTTGTCCCCAGCCAGGTCAGCCATACCCCTCCCCAAATGTGCTCTGAACAGACAGCAGCTTGTGGCCGTTATCTGAATGCTTGAATTCGCAGCCCCGCTTCTCTGTAGCGGCGGGAACTTGTTTGAATGTTCAAGTTACGCAAGCACTGTGCCAGGCCACTGCGGCACACTGTGAACGCTGCGGTGCTGGGGTCTAAGCCTAGTCCAGGCACGGGGTTGCGCCAGGCGGGTGTGGGGAGTGGTAACAGCGCGGGAGAGAAAGAAGCACCTGCCGACACGCACTCGGCAGGTGCAGGTGCTCAACTGTTGGGCAGTAAGCGTACGGTCAGGCTTTTGATATAGCGGGTTTCATTGATGGCCGGGTGTACCGGGTGATCCGGGCCCTGGGCGCCGCGTTCGAGCAGCTGGATATTGCGGTCCAGATGGCGCGCGCTGGTCAGCAGGATGTTCTGCAGGTTGTCTTCTTCCAGGTGCATGGAGCAACTGGCGCTGAACAGGATGCCGTCCTTGTTGAGCAGGCGCATCGCTTGCTCATTAAGGCGGCGATACGCGCCCTCGCCGTTCTTCTGGTCTTTCTTGCGTTTGATAAAGGCGGGCGGGTCGGCGACGATCACATCAAAGCGCTCTTCCGAGGCCTTGAGCTGTTTTAGCGCCTCAAACACATCGCCTTCCACGCAGGCGACCTGGTCGGTCAAGCCGTTCAGCGCGGCGTTGCGCTCCACGCCGTCGAGGGCGAAGCCTGAGGCGTCCACGCACATCACGTCGCTGGCGCCGAAGGCTGCAGCCTGCACGCCCCAGCCGCCGATATAGCTGAACAGATCAAGCACACGCTTGCCTTTGACGTAAGGCGCCAGACGCGCGCGGTTCATGCGATGGTCGTAGAACCAGCCGGTTTTTTGCCCTTCGATGACCGGTGCTTCGAACTTGACGCCGTTTTCTTCCAGGGCGACCCACTCCGGCACCACGCCAAACGGGGTTTCCACATAACGCGCGAGGCCTTCGGCATCGCGGGCAGCGGAGTCGTTCTTGAGCAGGATGCCGCTGGGTTTGCACACCTGGATCAGCGCGGCGAGCACATCATCCTTGTGACGCTCCATGGTGGCGGAGGCCAGTTGCACCACCAGAATGTCGAAGAAGCGGTCGACCACCAAACCCGGCAGCAGATCGGAATCGCCATACACCAGGCGGTAGCAGGGCTTGTCGAACAGCCGCTCACGCAGCGACAGGGCGACGTTGAGGCGATGCACCAGCAGGGACTTGTCCAGCACGTGTTTGACGTCACGCGACAGCAGGCGGGCGCAGATCAGGTTGTTCGGGCTCATCGCGACGACGCCCAGTGGCTTACCGCCGGTCGCCTCGAGGATGGCCTGGTCGCCGGCGGCAAAACCGCTCAGCGGGGTAGCGGCAACATCGATTTCATTGCTGTACACCCACAGATGGCCGGCGCGCAGGCGTCGATCGGCGTTGGCTTTCAGGCGCAGGCTGGGCAGGGACATGCTGGGGACTCCGAAAAAAGAGCGGAATTATAGCGGGTTCGCTGACCTTACGGCGGTTACAAAAGTCGCCTGTGGAAGTGCTGGGGGTTTAGCTAGACTGTGCATCACTTCTCATACCGGTTGTGTCTGTCATGTCCCAAGAGCTTTCCGCCGAATATATCCAGCAAGTGCTGCAGGGCATCAGTGTGCCGCCGCAGCCACAGATCATGGTGGATTTGCAGATGGAGCAGGTGATGCCGAACCCGGACCTGCGCGCCATCGCCAAGCTGATCGGCCAGGACCCTGGCCTGTCCGGTGCATTGCTGAAACTAGTGAACTCGCCGTTCTTCGGTCTGACCAACCGTATCGCCTCGATCCAGCAGGCGGTCAACCTGCTGGGCTGCAACACGGTGATCAACCTGATCAATGCGCAGTCGATCCGTGGCGAACTGACTGATGAAGCCATCGTTACCCTCAACCGTTTCTGGGATACCGCTCAGGACGTGGCGATGACCTGTCTGACCCTGGCCAAACGCATCGGCTATCACTCGCCGGACGAGGCCTATACCCTCGGTCTGTTCCACAATTGCGGCATTCCGCTGATGCTCAAGCGTTTTCCCAATTACATGATCGTGCTTGAAGAGGCCTACGCCAGTGCCACCGGCGAGCGCCGCGTGGTAGATACCGAGAATCGTCTGCTCAATACCAATCACGCTGTGGTCGGCTACTTCACTGCCAAGTCGTGGAACCTGCCGCTGCACCTGTGCGAAGCCATTGCCAGTCACCACAACGCCCTGGCTATTTTCACTGAGGACGCCAGCCGCGATGCGCAGCTGAAAACCCTGTTGGCGATTCTCAAAATGGCCGAGCACATTTGCTCAAGCTATCGCGTCTTGGGTAACCAGCCCGATGACTTTGAATGGCAGAGCATCGAACAGCTGGTGCTGGAATATGTCGGGTTGTCGGAGTATGACTTCGAGAACCTGCGCGAGAGCATCCGTGACATGGGCGCAAGCTAGCCCGGGCTGCCTGACTCGTCGCTTTTACCCATTCCTGCTAAGGTGAGCGCCCGTTTTTCGGCTCACCTGACGACCTGCCATGCCCGAACTTCCAGAAGTAGAAACCACTCGCCGCGGCATCGCCCCATTTCTTGAAGGCCAGCGCGTCAGCCGGGTTATTGTGCGTGAGCGCCGCCTGCGCTGGCCGATCCCCGAAGACCTGGATGTTCAGCTGTCCGGGCAGCGTATCGAATGCGTTGAACGGCGCGCCAAATACCTGCTGATCAAGGCCGAAACCGGCAGCCTGATCAGCCATCTGGGTATGTCCGGCAGCCTGCGTCTGGTCGAAGTGGGCCTGCCGGCAGCCAAGCATGAGCATGTGGACATCGAGCTGGAATCTGGCCTGGCGCTGCGTTACACCGATCCTCGGCGCTTCGGTGCGCTGCTCTGGAGCAGTGATCCGCTGAGCCATGTTTTGCTCAGCAAGCTGGGGCCGGAACCGTTGACCGATCTGTTCGACGGCGAGCGGCTGTTCCAGCTGTCCAGGGGCCGCGCCATGGCGATCAAGCCCTTTATCATGGACAACGCCGTGGTGGTCGGAGTCGGCAATATCTACGCCAGCGAGGCGCTGTTTGCTGCGGGCATCGACCCGCGTCGTGAGGCCGGCTCGGTGTCGCGGGCGCGTTATCTGACGCTGGCGCATGAGATCAAACGTATCCTCGCCCATGCCATCGAGCGCGGTGGCACCACCCTGCGTGACTTTGTCGGTGGCGATGGCCAGCCGGGTTATTTCCAGCAGGAGCTGTTTGTCTATGGGCGTGGTGGTGAGTTCTGCAAGCACTGTGGCAGCACCTTGCGCGAGGTCAAGCTAGGCCAGCGCGCCAGTGTGTATTGTCCGCGCTGCCAACGCTAAGGATTGGTCGCCGGGCTAGATTTTCCCGTCATGTGCTGATGACTGAGCCGTTTACACAATAATAAGAAAGACCGAGGTATTGATGTCCGGTAACTATCTGCCCCGCAATCCTCTGGCCGAGTGGGTTGGCCGCGCGGCGCTGAAACTGATGGGGTGGCGTATCGAGGGCGAGCTGCCGAAGCTCGACAAATTTGTGGTGATTGGTGCGCACCACACCTCCAACTGGGATTTCGTGATTTTTATCGCGGTGAAGTTCGTTTTGCGCCTCAATGCCCGTTGGTTCGGCAAACACACGATCTTCCGCTGGCCCTTTGGCACGTTGATGCGTGTGTGGGGCGGTATCGCCATTCGCCGTGAGCGCCAGGGCAATACTGTTGAGCAGGCAGTACGGGCTTTTGCCGAGCATGAGCAATTTATGCTGATCCTCTCGCCGGAAGGCACGCGCAAGAAGGTCGAGCGCTGGAAGATGGGCTTCTATCATATTGCCCTCGGTGCCGGTGTACCGATTGTGCTGGGGGCGTTGGACTATCAGAATCGCCGCGTCTTTATTGGGCCGACTTTTGTGCCGACGGGGGATGAAGCGGCCGATATCAGTGCGATTCTGGCGTTTTACCGACCCTTTATTCCGAAAAAACCTGAATATGCCTTTTATGGCGATTGACGGCCGTCACGCTGACAATTACCAATGCGCTGTTATAGTTAGACTCACCGCCTCCTAATAGCTGAAGGATCGCCCCATGAAATTGTTCCGCTCCACCGCTGCTGCTCTGGCGCTGACCACTGGCCTGCTGGCGCTGCCGGCTTATGCTGACGTAGCGCAGCAGAACAGCAGCGGCGACCCTCTTTATACGGCTAACGCACCAAAAGCGTTTTCGATGATTGGCGATCTGCTGATTGCCCGGCCATTGCTGATTGGGGCAACTGCCATTGGTGCTGTGGCTTTCGTGGTAAGCCTGCCGTTCACGGCCGCAGGTGGCAATATTGGCGAGGCTGGTCATGCACTAGTCGTTGAACCAGGTAAAGAAGCCTTTGTACGTTGCCTGGGCTGCACGACTAGCGGCTATAAGCAGAACTGATAGTTCTCGTTGCTTCTGGGCTGTCGCGGTGTTTGGTTTGGCAGCCCTGAGAAGCGCTCATATGGCGCATCAGTGATCCGCATTATTCTGGTACGACTGGTGTGATCACCGCAGTACCGATCCCGCGCGGATCGCTTGCTGCTGCAACCTTTCCGTCTTGTTTGTTCCAGTACAGCACTTGCTGATTGCCGTACTGTCGGCCTGTTGCTTTCAATTGATGCCCAAGTGCCTCTAGCGCCGCAACTTCTGCTGGATTGAATGCGTCCGGCTCATGCTCGATCACGTCGGGCATGAACTGGTGGTGGAAACGCGGCGTGGCCGGCCAGTGTTCGATTGGCTGCTGATCCAGATACTCCAGCATGGCCAGCAGCACCATACTGGGTATGCGGCTGCCGCCCGGCGTGCCGAAGCTAGCGAACTCTTCAGTGTTTTCGATAAAGCTCGGGCTCATGCTCGACAGCGGCCGCTTGCCGGCGGCGATGCTGTTTGCCTGGCTGCCGCTTAGGCCGTAGGCATTACTGCCTTGTACATCGGCGGCAAAATCGTCCATTTCATTGTTCAGCAGCACTCCGGTGCCGGGTACGGTAAAGGCCGCGCCAAACGGCAGGTTGATCGACAGGGTCGCCGCTACCGCATTGCCCTCGCTGTCGAGCACCGAGAAGTGGGTGGTGTGATCACCTTCCTGCCAGGTTTTGCTGGGCGGCAGACTGTCGCTTGGGGTGGCGCGTTGCGGGTTGATGCTGCTGGCCAGCTGTCGCAGGTATTCAGGTGCCAGCAACTGCTGTGCCGGGTTACCGACAAAATCGGGGTCACCCAGCAGGCCGCGATCCCGGTAGGCGCGGCGCAGGGTTTCCACTACCAGATGAGTGCGCTGCACGCTATCGACCTGTTGCCAGGGCAGTTGTTGCAGGATCAGCAGGCTTTGCCCCAGGGCGATGCCGCCAGCGGATGGTGGCGGCGCGCTGATCAGTTCGCGGCCCTGATCCAGTGCAACGCGCAATGGCTGGCGCTCAACGATGCGGTAGTCGGCCAGGTCCTTAAGGGTCCAGATACCGCTTGCATCATGCACAGCCTTGACCAATTGCTCGGCCACCGTTCCGCCGTAGAAGCCCTGAAGGCCCTTTGTGCCAAGCAGCTCCAGGGTGCGCGCCAGTTCTGGCTGGCGCAGCAGACCGAACTCTTCGGGGATTTTCCCTTCGTCGAGGAAGATTCGTGCAGTTTCCACATCCTTGCGCATGGCTTCGAGACGCCAGCTTGCGCGTTCGCGGTAGACCCGATCAATGCTCACGCCGCTGCTGGCGAGGCGGATTGCCGGGGCCAGTGAGTCGCGCAATGGCAGGCGACCGAAGCGCTCTGCCAGTTCGACCAGCGCGGCCGGTAGACCCGGAATAGCGGCGGCCAGCGCGCCATTCAGCGAAAGGTCTTTGTTGATCTTGCCGTCGACCCGGTACAGGTCGGCATGCGCGGCTTGCGGGGCGCGTTCGCGAGCATCGAGAAAGCGATAGGTCGGTGAGTCACCTGCTTCGCGCAGCAGAAAGAAACCGCCACCGCCCAGGCCCGAGCCGTAAGGTTCGACCACCGCCAGCGCGGCGCTGATGGCCACCGCCGCATCAAAGGCGTTGCCGCCCAGGGCCAGAGTTTCCTGACCGGCCACGGTGGCGGCTGGATGTGCGCTGGCAATGGCGATGCGTTCAGGTTGGGCTGCGGCATGCAGCTCAAGGGCGCAGAGTAGGGCAAGCGCACCAAGCAGGGGGCGCAAGGGGAGGTGGCCGCGGATCAGGCGGCCGGTCTTCATGCTTTACCAGTAATGATCAGGTACTTCTGCATCAACTCATCCTTGCTCTCGACATTGTTCTCGTCGAGCGGGATGCAATCGACTGGACACACCTGCTGGCACTGCGGCTCGTCATAGTGGCCGACGCATTCGGTGCACAGGTTGGGGTCGATTTCGTAAATTTCTTCGCCCTGGGAAATCGCAGCATTAGGGCATTCGGGTTCGCAGACGTCGCAGTTGATGCAGTCGTCAGTGATGATCAGGGACATGACAGAACCACTCCTGCTGCGACCCGCAGGTGCAGCCTAGATGTGTACATAAAGAACGCTAGGGCAAATTGTGCCGCATCGAGGCCGCGCATGCACGCGGCCATGCGTGAATGGCCTAGCGTTTGAAACGTTCGGTCAGCGCGGCGGCCACTGCCGGGTGGACGAAGTTGGAGATATCCCCGCCCAGTGCGGCGATTTCGCGCACCAGGGTCGACGAGATAAATGAGTACTTCTCCGACGGGGTGAGGAACAGGCTTTCCACATCGGGAGCCAGTTGACGGTTCATATTGGCCAGCTGGAATTCGTATTCGAAGTCAGACACCGCACGCAGACCGCGCAGGAAGACATTGGCGCCCTGTTCCTTGGCGAAGTGTGCCAGTAGAGTGGAAAACCCTACGACCTCAACGTTCGGCAGGTGCTTGGTGACTTCGCGGGCCAGCTCGACGCGTTGCTCCAGGCTGAACAACGGGTTCTTCTTCGGGCTGGCAGCCACCGCAATGATCACGCTGTCGAACAGCCGTGCGGCACGCTCGACCAGGTCGCCGTGCCCCTTGGTGATGGGGTCGAAGGTGCCTGGGTATAACACTCGATTCATCGTGACGTCCTGGCGGGTCCGTTGGGGAGTCGGATGGTAGCGCAGCGTTTCTCCGTGGCCAAGTCAGGTGCCGTCGATCCGTGCGATTCACGGGCCGACAAGGGCCCGTGAATACCTCGCTATCAGGCGGTCTTAAGGCGCTCGGCGAGTTTGCTCGCGAGTTTGGCGGTTAGGCCGTAGATCGACAGCTGCGGGTTGGCGCCGATGCTGGTGGGGAACAGCGAGCCGTCATGGATCGACAGGTTGCTCAGCTGATGGTGACGACCCAGGCTGTCGGTAACGGCTTGTTGCGGGTCTTCACCCATGGCGCAACCGCCCATGACGTGGGCACTGCCCAGGCGGGTGCGGTACAGCTCCAGGCTGAGGTTGTCGATCAGGCTCTTGGCCTCAGCCAGGGTTTTCACGTAACCGGCGTCGGCATGCAGCGGCAGCACCGCCTTGGCTCCAGCGGCAAACTGGATTTCGGCCATGCTGTGGAAAGCACGACGTACGCCATCCCAGGTGTAATCGGTCATCTGGTAGTCGAGCACCGGGCTGCCGTCACCGCGCAGTTCCACGCGGCCTTCGGCGCTCTCCGGGTGGAAGCCGTCGCGCAGCAGGGCGAGCATCACGTTGGTGTTGGGTAGCTGTTCCATGCGCATGGCGTTGTCGATACCAAAGCGGCCGAGCAGGGTGGCAGTCAGCGCCGGTTGCAGCGGCGGCACTTCGAGCTTGTAGGAGAGGCGCCCGGCGGTGCCGTCATCCCACTGGAAATGGTCGGAGTAGATCGACTGCGGTGCACCGTAGAACGGGTTGATCACCTGCTCGAAAAGGGCTGCAGAGAAGTTCACTAGGTGCAGGTAGGTGCGTTTGCCGGTGCGCTTATGCGGGTCCGGTGCATTCGAGCGCAGGAGAATCCCGGGCGTGTTGATGCCGCCGCCGGAGAGGACGTAATGCTTGGCCTTGACCGTGATCTTGCGGCCAGTGGGCGCAACGCTGCGCTCATCCATGCCGAGGCATTCGATGCCTGTGACCTGTTCGCCGTCGATCAGCAGGCGCTCGGCGCGGGCCAGGTAGAGCAACTCGCCGCCTTTATCCAGGGTGGCCGGAATGGTGGTGACCAGCATCGACTGCTTGGCGTTGGTCGGGCAGCCCATGCCGCAATAGCCAAGGTTCCAGCAGCCGCGGACGTTGCGCGGAATCGTCTGCCACTCGTAGCCAAGCTTGTCGCAGCCGCTGCTGATCACCGCGTTGTTGGCGTTCGGCGGTACGGGCCAGGGCGCGACACCGAGGCGCTGCTCCATCTGCTCGAACCAGGGCGCCATTTCCTCGGGGCTGTGGCCTTTGACGCCGTGCTCCTTGGCCCAGTGCTCCAGGGTTGGCGCGGGCGTGCGAAAGCTTGAGGTCCAGTTGATCAGCGTGGTACCGCCCACGGCGCGGCCTTGCATGATGGTGATTGCGCCGTCCTTACTCATGCGGCCGATGCCTTCCTGGTAAAGGCTGGCGTAGGCCTTGTCTTCGAGCATCTTGAAGTCGTCGCTGGTCTTCAGCGGGCCTTCCTCGATCAGCAGCACCTTGAAGCCGGCGGCGCTGAGAGTCTCCGCCGTGGTGCCGCCACCTGCGCCGCTGCCGACGATGGCCACGTCGGCTTCCAGGGTCAGATCGCTGTCCAGGCGTGAGCCGTTGTAAGTCTTCCAGCCACGGGCCAGGCCTTCTTTGAAGCTGTCGGGTACAGGCATTTAGGGTGCTCTCAGGCGAATTCTTATTAGAGATGACGCAAGATCAGACTGTAGGTGGTCCGGGGTAGCCGCAATGCGCCCACGACTCTGCTCGGCTATACCAGCTCATCATCACCAGTTGCAGCAGCGAAGCGTGGCCCATCTTCAGCAGGCCGATCGAGCTGTTCTGCCAGCGCTCGAGAAACGCCTGCACATCGGCCGGTGACGCATTTTCCCAACTGCCCCAGACGCCGGTCAGCGGGCCACGGGTGATCGGCAGGGCCAGCACGTCAAACAGCTGCACGGTGAGCTTGAGCATCTCCGGCGACAGGTGGTTGAGGCTGTAATCAAGACTGGCGATGGTGCCACTAACGGCCTGGGACATCTGCGCCGGGGGCACCGCTCCGGCGAGCATCACCGGAATCAGGGCTTGGAGAAACGCCAGGTCGGTTTCGCGAATCACGGCAAAGCCGGCTTTCGGTGTACTGGCCGAACAGCCGCTGAGGGTAGCCGTCAGCCCGGCCGTACCGAGCAGTGCGGTGCCGAGCAGGCCGACCTTGAGCATGCTGCGCCGCGACAGGGCCGGCGCGTCAAACGTGGTGTTGTGCATTTATTGTTATCACCGGATCAGGCCGTTGCCCTGGCAAGCCAGGGCAGGGTGGGGTTAGCGAACGAACAGCTTGTACACCAGCTTTTGCAGGGCTTTGCCGTAAGGCGGGTAGATCATCTTGGCGGCGTTGAAGCGCTGCTTGATAAACACGCCCTTGGCCTTGCTGAAAGTCAGGAAGCCTTCATGACCGTGGTAATGCCCCATGCCGGACGGGCCGACGCCGCCGAACGGCATGTCGTCCTGGGCCACATGCAGCAGGGTGTCGTTAAGGCACACGCCGCCGGAGTGGGTCTCGTGCAGCACGCGCTGCTGCTCGGTCTTGTCGTAGCCGAAGTAGTACAGCGCCAGCGGCCGGTCACGCTCGTTGATAAAGGCGAAGGCGTCTTCCAGTGTGTTGTAGGGGATGATCGGCAGCAGTGGGCCGAAAATCTCGTCCTGCATCACCTTCATCTCATCGCTCACGTTGAGCAGCACAGCCTGCGGCATGCGCCGGCCCTGGGCCTCGGGATACAGAGGAATGATGGTCGCGCCTTTGCTCTCGGCATCTTGCAGGTAGCTGTTCAGACGCAGCAGCTGGCGTTCGTTGATGATTGCGGTGTAGTCCGGGTTGTCCGCCAGCGCCGGGTAGAAGCCCTGCACTGCATTGCGGTAAGCCTCGACAAAGCTATCGACGCGGTCTTTCGGTACCAGCACGTAATCCGGGGCGACGCAGGTCTGGCCGGCGTTCATGGTCTTGCCGAAGGCGATACGTTCGGCGGCATCGCTCAGCGGTACGTCGGCGCTGACAATGGCCGGTGACTTGCCACCCAGCTCCAGGGTGACCGGCGTCAGGTTGTCGGCAGCGGCGCGCATCACGTGCTTGCCGATGCTGGTGGCGCCGGTGAACAGCAGGTGATCGAACGGCAGTTTGGAGAAGGCCATGCCGACTTCCGCCTCACCGAGGACCACGCTGACCAGGTCTTCCGGGAACACCTTGGCCAGCAGCTCCTTGACCAGCTGCGAGGTGGCCGGTGTCGATTCGCTCATCTTGATCATCACCCGGTTACCGGCCGACAGCGCGCCAACCAGTGGGCCGATGGCGAGGAACAGCGGGTAGTTCCACGGCACGATCACCCCAACCACACCCAGTGGCTGGTAGATGACCTTGGCTGAGGCCGGCATAAATTGCATGCCGACACTGCGCCGCGAAGGCTTCATCCATTTCTTGATGCGCTTGGTGGCGTAGTGGATGCCATGCAGGCTGGGCATCAGTTCGGCGAGCAGGGTTTCATCGGCGCTGCGGTTGCTGAAATCCTGGGAGATGGCGCGAATCAGTGCTTCCCGCTCGTTGCTGAGCAGGTCGCGCAGGGCGTTGAGCCACTGGATGCGCTGCTTGGCCGAGGGCATTGGGTTGGACTTGAAGGCCTGGCGCTGCCGGGCAAAGCTCTGCTGCAACTGGCTGAGCTGTTGTTGGCTGTTGTGCAGGCTTTGTTCAAGGTAAGCGACGTCGGCGACCATGTTATTGCTCCTCGGCATTCCAGCGGTGCAGTGCGTCAGATTGGCTGAGGCCGCTGCAGGAAAGGTGTGCTGGATTTTTAGAGCAATTGCTCTAATCTGTCAAATAGGATGCCGTGGTCAGCCGACGGACGCAGCCGATCAAACAGTTGGTGCAGCGTGTTAATTGCCGAGCGGGTAACACTCCGGCTGTTTCTGCGTGTACCTTTGCCGGGCTTTTGAGTTGAGATCGAGCCGTTATGTCAGTCCCACTGAAAACCCGCGAACGCATCATTCAGGAAAGCCTGGCGCTGTTTAATGCGCAGGGCGAGCGCAGTGTCACCACCAACCATATCGCCGCGCACCTGGGGATTTCACCGGGCAACCTGTACTACCACTTCCGTAACAAGCAGGCGATCATCGCCGAGCTGTTTGCCCTCTATGAAAGCCAGGTGGACACCTTTTTGCGCCGCCCTGAAGGTCGTGCCTTGACGGTGCAGGACAAGACCTTCTACCTCGAAGCCCTGCTGGCAGCGATGTGGCATTACCGCTTTCTGCACCGTGACCTGGAGCACCTGCTCGACAGTGACCCGGCCCTGGCCGAGCGCTACCGGCTGTTCGCCCAGCGCTGCCTGAGGCAGGCGCAGAACATCTATCAGGGCTTTGTCGAGGCCGGCATCCTGCTGATGGATGCAGCGCAGATCGAGGCGCTGACCCTCAACAGCTGGATCGTCATGACCTCCTGGGTGCGCTTTCTCTGCACCACCCGCGGCAACCCCGGCGACCTCAGCCAAGAGATGCTACGCCGTGGCATCTACCAGGTGCTGACGCTGGAGGGCGGCTATATCGCCCCGCAAGCGCGCGAGGCTGTAGAGGCGCTGTACGCCAAGCTGCATGTACCGCTGGATCAGGTGATCTAACTAGTGCTGAGAACTGCCGGCATTGGGTGCGATGGAATGACACTTTCTTTACATATTTTGTTATCACTCGATCAGGCCTAAAGATATAAATAGGTTCTATTTGTTTTTGAGATGCATTATCGTGCGCGCCGCGTCGTAGAGCGCTCCAATAGCGATAATTCACAAAAAGCCTTTACCAATGTCTACCTCTTCAACGGATGAAGTCCCCCTGTTTCGCCCTGAGGCGCTGGCCGCCAAAGGTGCACAGCGTTTCGGTAATGTCCTTATTCACCAGCCCTGGGGCTATAGCTTGGCCGCCATCCTTGCGGGTGTATTGGTTCTTCTAGTTGTTACGTTTGCTTTTTTCGGCACCTACACCCGCAAAGCTACGATCAACGGTCTGCTCATGCCAGAGAGGGGTATGTTGCGTTTGACAGCTCCTGGTCCTGGCATTCTTAGCGATGTCCGGGTTGTCGAGGGGCGGTCGGTCGAGGCTGGGGAGGCGTTGTTCATTCTTTCTGGCGAGCGGCTTTCCGCAGCAGGGGGAACCCAGAAGCTGATTTCGCAGCAACTGAGCCAGCGTTTGCTTTTGCTGGAGCGCAATCGCTCATTGGCGGATGAGCGTCTGGCAGGGCAGTTGCGCATGCTTGATAGTCGTCTGGCAACCATCGCTAGTGAACTGTCTCAGTTCCGCGAAGAGGTACGTCTGCTCGAGCGCCGTGGGGAACTGGCCAATGCCCATCTGGGGAGGCAGCAGGAGCTGGTCGATGCGGGGTTTATCTCTGTCGCTCAACTGCAACAAGCTGAGGCAGAGCTACTGACCCTACAAGGTCAACAACAAAGTATTCAGCGTGCCCGTGCCAGTTTACAGCGAGAGCGTACCGAATTGATGGCTCAACGCCAGGATGTTGAGTTGCGCCATCGCAGCGAAATGAGCGAAATCGACAACGGAATTGCGCTGATCAGGCAGGAACAGGCGGAAAGCGATGTGCGTGCTGAATTGGTCAGCGTCGCCCCCTTTGCTGGAACGTTGACGGGGCTGAGTGTTCAGCCAGGTCAGCAGGTGGCAGCTGGTGCATTGCTGGCCAGTCTGATTCCGCAAGGCGCTACCTTGACTGCCCATCTTTATGCCGCACCACGGCAAGCGGGTTTTATTGAGCCAGGACAGCCTGTCCTGATGCGCTACGCA
Organism: Pseudomonas sp. SG20056; assembly: GCF_031764535.1. Classification (NCBI taxonomy): domain Bacteria; kingdom Pseudomonadati; phylum Pseudomonadota; class Gammaproteobacteria; order Pseudomonadales; family Pseudomonadaceae; genus Pseudomonas; species Pseudomonas sp. SG20056. The sequence continues at coordinate 4,095,138 of NZ_CP134499.1, read as the reverse complement.
GCCTACCCCTATCAGAAGTTCGGCATGGCCCGTGGACGGGTGGTCGATGTAGCGAAAAGCCCGTATGCGGCGCAGGAGTTGCCTGCGCATATCGTCAGCGCCATTCAGGCTGTGGGGGCGCCCAGCGAGCTGTTCTATCGTGTCACGGTCGCGCTCGACTCGCCAAGCATGGATGTCTATGGCCATGCACAGCTACTGCAGGCCGGCATGCTGTTGGAAGCAGATGTCGTACAGGATAAGCGCAGGCTCTACGAGTGGGCGTTGGAACCGCTGTATTCCGTCACGGGGAAAATGCTGGAGTGAAGGGTTCACTCCAGATCAATACATGTGAAGCAAATAACTAGAAGAAAGAATGGAGTGGTGTAAGCATGACGAAGCGAGAACGGGAAGTTCTGCATCTGTTGGCCATGGGGAAAACCAACAAACAAATCGCGCTCGAGCTGAATATCAGTGATTTTACCGTGCGCGATCATGTCTCCTCGCTGCTGCGCAAGCAGGGCGTCACTAGCCGCATGCAGCTGATTGCCATGCAGGCCCAGCAACTTGGGGTGGTATAGCTGCCCCCTACATATGTCGGGTTTTCGGTCATCACATGCGCAACTAGTATGCGCGTCGCTTGGTATAGGCCAGCTCGAATTGATATTTATCTAGGTAGCCGCTGGCATCTGTATTTCTATAGGTCATTTATGTTGAATACGCGGTATTTCATGCTGGCGTGGGCTTTGCTGTGCTGCGGAGTTACGCCGCTCATGGCGGATAACCGGGCGCCCGAACGAGTTGGCGAGCTAGACGGCGTGAGCGAATATCGTTTGGCCAACGGTTTGCGTGCGATTCTGGCGCCTGATGCCAAGAGCACGGCTATTGCCTTCAACATGATTTATCTCACGGGCTCCCTTGCTGCCCCGCAAGGCCAAGGTGGTACCGCGCATCTGCTATTCAAGGGCACAGTGACGGTACCGGGGGCGCAACTGGTCGAAGGGCTTAGCCGGCGTGGCATCAAGTTCAACGCTACCACCAGTTTTGATCGCGCCCGTTATATGGCCTTCCTAGCCGCCGATGCCGACAAGCTGCACCATCTGTTGGCACTTGAGGCTGATCGCATGTTCAACGCGCGGTTCTATCAGGCGGACCTGCAGGCCGAAGTCGAAGTGGTATTGCGTGAGCTGGAGCTGGCCCAGGACAATCCGCTTGGTGCATTAGGGCAGCAGATGTTTGCTGCCGCCACGCCGGGGCAGGGCTTTGGCCGGCCCGTGCTGGTTTCGCGGGGGGGGCTGACGAATATCGGCGTGGAACAGTTGCGTGCGTTCTACCGGGAGCACTATCGCCCCGACAATGCGGTAATCGTGATTACCGGCAAATTCGAGAGCCAGCTAACGCCGGCCGCAATCGAGCAACATTTTGCCCCTTTGGTAGTGGTGGCCGGCGCCGAGAAAAAACGGCTACCTGCTGTTCCCGTGCTGGATAAACCAGTAACCACCCAACTCAAACTTGGCAGCACCGAGTGGCTGGCGCTCGCTTATCCGCTGCCAGGTGCCTCCGAGTCCGGCCAATATTGCGCTGGCAGCATTGCCTGACATGTTGGCTGGCGAACCCCGCGGTCGGCTGTACCAAGCGCTGGTTGTGCCAGGGCAGGCGAGCGGCGCCTATCCATGGCAAGGCTAATGCCGAGCAGACCGGCGTCTACATTGGTCAGTTGCACTATCAGGTCAACAGCAAGAAGGTCGATAGCGCCGCCCTGTATATATAGCCGAGCACTTGCTGGGGCGTAATCAGATGGTCTCTCGCTTGAGCAGATGTGTGCGCGAGCAGGAGGGTCTTACTTATGGCATCAAGTCCTCTATGAAAATTGCCACCTTCGATGACGCCAGTTGGCTGATGATTCAAGCCAGCTACCCTCTGGGCGATGGTCCCAGAGTTGCTGGCATGATCAAGGAAGAGCTGCAAAGGTTAATTGAGGGCGGTATTACCGAGCAAGAACTGGACTGCGCCAAGCAGACCATTCTGCATGAGCGGCAGCTGACCGTTGCCCAGGAGCAGAGTGTTCTTTCATGGTTGCCGCGCCGGCTATATGAAGGCCTCACCATGCAGTCTTGGGTGGAGCGTAATAATGCATTCGCGGCGGTAGCTGTCGAGCAAGTTAATGCAGTGATGCTGCGTTACTTTAGTTTGGATAACCTCGTTGAAGTGCTGGCTGATGTAGAGGGGCTTGGGAGTAGCGCCGTCTAACTATTCGCGCATGATGATGTTGGGTGTGGTGAGATAGGGTAAGTGTTTTAGTATGTTAATTTCTGTAGTTGGATTATGTGTTTGGCTGTTTTGTATGTTTAGGTTGGTCATTCTGTGTATATAGATTTGCAATTCACCTCAGGGTCTTAGAGGGTAGTAATTTTAATTTTTAAGTGGCTCTTGGTGTTAAGGGCGTTTTTATTGGCATATCCCCCCCCCCCCCCCCCCCCCCCCCCCTACAGATATAGGGTGGAGTTTAAGTATAAATGTGGCAGAATTTTATTGTGCATCGTTAAAGCTTGGGTTGCAGTGAAGTGTGATCTTGGTTTTCTGTGCTGTTAATGTATTGGGATTTATTTTTTAATTGGAGATAGTTATGAGAGAGCTGAGCCTTGTTGATTTGGAGGTTGTTTCTGGTGGGGCTGATTGGGGTGAGGTTGGTGCGGGTTTAGCTAGCGTAGCCCTTTCTGTTGCTATTGTCTCAACACCAGTCGGATTGGTAGGGTTGGGCGCAGCTGGTGCTTTGGCATATACAGGGGGGGTAGCCATTGGTGATGGGCTTATTGAAGGGGATGCATTCAAAGATGGTACTAACTACGATGGTACTAACTGCGATGGTACTAACTACAATTAGATTTCGTTTTGAGACAAGTTAAAGGGCTTCTCTGGTTGTTTACGGTGATTTAAATATGATGTCGATGTCGCTGTTTATAGTTGGTGCTGGTGTTGTTGTGCTTTCTATTTTTGCAGTTAAGCTTGGCTGTTTCTCTAGGTCAAAGGAAGCGGCTGGTCTTGGGTTTTGGCTTGCAGTATCAGGCGCTATAGTCGCAGGTGTTTGTGCTTTTTTGAGTAGAGAAATTATCTAAGGACTTCAGTTTGACTTGATCAAGCGCCTTGCATCTGTAGGGCGCATTTTTATGATGGTTGTGTGATTTTTAGTTGTCAGGATTATTGGTGTTAGTTTGGTTGGGGTAGATATAAAAATAGTATTTGGGGGTTAATGATGATTCGATTTGATTTTTCTGGCGATGTTTTTTCTAGCCAATACGAAGAGGTTAAGCCGTTTCTTCTAAAGGGGGCTGTGGATGTAGGTGATTTTGCTTGGGGTGACGCCAATGAAATATTTGAAAGGGCTAATGTTTTTTCCAATGATTTTAAGTTGTCCTGCGACGGTATCCGCCCCAAAAAAGAATATGTCGAAAGCTATCTAGATATAGGCACTCTGCGGCACCGTCTGATCAAGCCGGTGGTCTACGACTACCTGAAAAATGGTGCCACGCTTATCGCCAATAAGCTTGCGAACGAGCCAAAGGTGGATGCGCTGGCCAGGCAAATCGCTGAGTTTACCGGGCGGCAGACGGTAACCAGTGCCTATGCTGCCTTTGGCGAGCGTGATTCATTCCGCGCGCATTGGGATACCCGTGATGTATTCGTTATTCAGTTGATAGGTCGCAAACGCTGGATCGTTTACGAGCCGTCGTTCGAGTCGCCTCTGTATATGCAGCAAAGTAAGGATGTCGAGCAATTATACCCCTGTCCGAAAGAGCCCTATATGGACTTTATTCTGGAGGCGGGCGATGTCTTCTATCTGCCGCGCGGCTGGTGGCATAATCCGTTGCCGATTGGTGAGGAGACTTTTCATCTGGCTGTGGGGACCTTTCCGGCCTATACCACCGATTATATGGAGTGGGCATTTCGTCAATTGCCGAGTTTTATCGGGGCGAGAAAGTCGCTCAGCGCTTGGGGAGCGGATAAGGAAAATATTGCAGCCGTGGGTCGGTATATTGATGAATTTATCAATGATCCCGACAACTATCGGCGCTTTATGGATGAGTTTATCGGTGCAACTCGTGTCGCGTCGCCCTTGGCTGTCGAACTGTTTGGCAATCCCAATACGGGAACTATTCCGGACAGTACCCGTATTCGCCTGAGCGCCAATAAGCCATATGGTCTTGCCGATAATTACCTGATCGCCAATGGCACCAAACTGAATCTGGACGAAACCGGTGTGCGGTTGATCCGCTGTATCGCGGAGTCTCCCGCAATCAGTCTGGGCGAGTTGGTCGGCAGGCTGGCCGATATCGATGCGGACAAGCTGCGGGTATTGGTGCATGAGCTGTGCCGGCAGGACGTTCTTGAAGCGCTCCGTCACTGAATACCCAACCCTCGTTTACCTAATCGAATAATCCTCAATGAGAGTAACGCTCCAAGCGGAAAGCCAGGAGTGCGGTTTGGCCTGCCTGGTAATGGTGGCTGCCGCCCACGGTTTGCATCTGGATTTGGCCACTCTGCGCCGGCGCTTTTCCATTTCAATTAAAGGCACCAACCTGGCGCAGTTGATGCGCTATGCGCAGGTGCTGGAGTTTTCCTGCCGGCCGTTGCGGCTGGAACTGGATGAGCTATGCAAGCTGCGCACGCCCTGCATCCTGCACTGGAACCTCAACCACTTCGTGGTGCTGGAAAAGGTACGCGGTGACCGGCTGGTGATTCTCGACCCAGCCACGGGGCGCAAAGTGATCGCGCTGGATGAAGCGTCTCGGCATTTCACCGGTGTGGCATTGGAGCTGACGCCCAATGCGGCCTTTCGCCCCGCGCAGGAAAAACCTCGTTTGCGTCTGCGTGATCTGACCGGCAGGGTGCTGGGGCTCAAGCGCGCGCTGGGCAATATTTTTGTGCTGGCTTTGGCGTTGGAGGTGGTGGCGCTGCTGTCGCCCCAGGTGACCCAGTGGGTGGTGGATGGTGCGTTGGTGTCGGCGGATCATCACCTGCTTTTGCTGGCGGTGCTTGGTGGCTGCCTGCTGATGTTGATCGACTTCGTGCTGCGTATGGCCCGTGGTTGGATGAACCTGCGGCTGAACCAGCAGCTGGCCTTGCAGTGGTCAGGCAATCTGTTCAGCCATCTGCTGCGCTTGCCCTTTCCCTATTTTGAAAAGCGCCATCTGGGCGATATCACTGCGCGTTTTCAGTCCTTGGGGGCCATCCGAAATGTATTGACCAACGGTGCCATTACCGTGGTGCTGGATGGTCTGGTGACCCTGATCACCCTGGGCATGATGCTTCTTTACAGCAAGGCGTTGACCGGCATTGTGCTGGTTGCTTTGGCGCTTTACGGCCTGTTGCGTTTGGCGTTCTACCAGCCGCTGCGCAATGCCTCGGAGGAGCGCATTGTCCTGGCAGCCAAGGAAAACTCCTATTTCTTGGAAACCATCCGTGCGGTATTGCCGCTCAAGTTGTTCAACGCGACGCCCCTGCGTTTGGCGACCTGGCAGAACCTGATGGCTGATGTGCAAAACCGTGACGTGGCCACGCAGAAGATGCTGTTGGTCTTCGCCAGCTTTAATACTCTGATTTTCGGTCTTGAGGGCATGTTGCTGCTGTATGTCGGTGGCATGGCGGTGCTGGAAGGGGCTCTGTCGCTTGGCATGCTGCTTGCCTTTATCGCCTACAAGAGCCAGTTCACTGGCCGCGCAAGCAAACTGATCGACCTGGGCATCGAGATCAGGATGCTTTCGCTGCATGCTGAGCGTCTGGCCGATATCGCTTTGGAGCCCACCGAGCCGGAAAGTGGCATGGAGACTGATCTGGAGCGTATTGAACCGCGTATCGAGTTGAAGGATGTGTCTTTTCGCTATGCCGAGGGGGAGCCCTGGGTGCTGCGTAACCTGTCGTTGAGCATTGAACCGGGCGATGCGGTGGCCATCGTCGGGCGCTCGGGTTGCGGCAAGTCCACTCTATTCAAGTTGATGCTGGGTCTGTTGGAGCCCACGGAAGGGGCGATCCGCGTTGGTGGTATTCCCATCAGGCAGCTTGGGCCTGAGGCATTGCGTGGCCTGGTCGGTGCGGTAATGCAGGAAGATCAGCTATTGGCCGGCTCGCTTGCGGAAAACATTGCCTGTTTCGACCCTCAGGCGTGTCAGGAGCGAGTAGAGGATGCCGCACGGAAAGCGCATATCCATAAGGCCATTGGGCGTATGCCTATGGGCTATCAGACCCTAGTGGCGGAAATGGGCAGTGGCCTTTCCGGTGGCCAGAGGCAACGTGTGTTGCTGGCACGTGCGCTGTACAAGCAGCCGAAGATCCTGGCGTTGGATGAGGCTACCAGCAATCTTGATCTGCACAGCGAGCAGCATGTGGTCGGTGCCATGCACCATCTTCCCATGACCCGCATCACTATTGCCCATCGACGAGAAACCATCGCCTTTGCCAAGCGCCTGATCTGCCTGGACAAGGGTTCGATAGTCGAGGACGTGCGCCTTGATCAGAAGCAGGCCAGTGCCTGATGTCGAGCAAAAAGCGGTTGCGATGGTTGGGCGTGGCTGTGCTGTGTTGTGCTTTTAGTATGCGGTTACAGGCTACCGATTTGGTGCAGGCCTATCGCGAGGCCTTACAGCATGATGCGCAATTTGCTGCGGCCCAGGCGCAGTACCAGGCCGGTATTGAACAGCATATACAGCGTCGTGCGGGGCTTTTACCGCAGCTGTCGGTGGATGTGCAGAACACGTGGAACCAGACCCAATATGAAGTCGCGAGCGGGGATGTTGAGTACCGGCAGCAGAATCGCACGTATAGCATCCAGCTCGCTCAGCCACTTTTTCGCTGGCAAAACTGGGTGCAATACCAGCAGGGTCGTCAGCTGACAGCGCTGGCCGCTAGCCGCCAAAGCATCGCCTATCAGGAGTTGGTATTACGGGTGGCCGAGGCCTACTTCAACGTACTTAATGCTGAGGATGTATTGGGCGCTGTTATGCAGTTGCGTGCCGCCGATGCAGAACAACTTGCCAGTGCGCGTAAGAGCTTTGAGATTGGCAATGTCAGCATCGCTGATGTGCATGAGGCTCAGGCGAGTTTTGACAGAGTGCAGGCGCAAACCATCAAGGCCCAAAGTGACTTGGAGCTGGCTAGACATGCCCTAGCCCGTGTGATGGGGCGACAACCTGAGCATTTGCTAAGGCTGCGTCCCGGAATTGTTCTTGAGGTACCGCAGCCGAATAGGGTTGAGGATTGGGTCGAGGCGGCTATACAGCGTAATTTCAGCGTACAAGCTCAGGAGCTTTCGCTGTATATCGCCGGTAATGAAGTACGTAGTCGCCAAGCCGAACATCTACCGACGCTTGATTTGGTGGCGAGTCAGAATATGAACGAGCGCCCCAGCCTGGGGACCGAACGGAGTGAGTCATCCAGTGTGGGATTGCGTCTAAGCATGCCTTTATACGGCGGCGGTCGCACCAGTTCGTCTGTGCGTGAAGCCCAGTCGTTAAAAATTCAGGCCGAAGCTGAGTTAGAAGATGCCAGGCGAGCTGCGGCCTTTGCAGCTCGCGAAGCCTGGTTGGGTGTTGCTGGTGGTATTGCGCAGATTCAGGCATTGGAGGCAGCCATGCGCTCGGCGCAGTCTGCTGTTGATTCTAATCGCCTTGGCTACAAGGTCGGTGTACGCATCAGCATTGATGTTCTAGAGGTGCAGAGTCAGCTCAGTGATACCCAGCAGCAACTATCCCGAGCGCGTTACGACACTATGCTGTCCTTATTGCGCCTGAAAGCTGCGGCTGGTTCGTTAGGTGACGCGGATATACGTGAAGTGAACGCACTACTGAGCGAGTGAGTTGTTCAGTCTTCTGCGCCGGGCATATGGCTGAATTGCCATTCCAACCACTGCGGAATGCGCCGTTCCAGGTAATAGCCTGGTTTAGCCAGGCTGCCTTCGACAAAGCCGACATGGCCGCCGTGGGCGTGCAGTTCGAATTCTATGCTGGGTGAGAGCTCGCTGGCTTCGGGCAGGCTGTGGGGGAAGACGAAGGGGTCGTCGGCGGCCTGGATAATCAGCGTGGGTGTCTCGATCTGGCCGAGGAAGTAGCGGCTGGAGGCGCGGCGGTAGTAGTCCTCGGCATCGGCATAGCCATGCAGCGGCGCGGTGATGCGCCCGTCGAAATCCCAGAAGGTGCGCATGTTGTCCAGCGGACCGAGTTTCTCCAGGGTAGACAGCCGGTCGGCCATGCCCCGGTGGGCGAACAGGCGCTGCTTATCCTTCACGTAGGCCACCATCTCGCGCATAAAGTGGCTCTGGTAGACCCTGGAAAAGCCCATGCCGATGCGGTCGGCGCACTGATCCAGACGAAACGGCACTGACACCGCCACCGCGCCTTGCAACTGGCTGTCTGCGCCCGTTTCGCCGAGGTACTTGAGCAGCACATTGCCGCCGAGCGAATAACCCACGGCATACAGCGGCGCCATCGGCCGCTGTGCGCGCAGGTGGCGCACGGTTTCCGCCAGGTCCTCGCTGGCGCCGGAGTGGTAACCACGGGCCAGCAGGTTCGGCTCGCCGGAGCAGCCGCGCCAGTTCAGCGCCACGCTGGCCCAGCCCTGAGCTGCCAGTTGCTGCTGCAGCCCCAGTACGTACAGTGAGTCGGATGAGCCGGTCAGACCATGTAGCACCAACACCAGCGGTGCGTCGGCCTGGTGTGGGCCGTGCCAGTCCATATCGAGAAAGTCGCCATCCTCCAGCCACAACCGTTCGCGCGTGCGCTCAAGTTTCGCCGGTTGGCGACACATCGGGTTCCACAGGGTTTGCAGATGCGGGCCGGGTAGCCACCAGGCGGGTTTGAAGGGCGTGGTCATGGACTGGTATCGCTAGGGAAAGCGCCCAGGCTAGGGCCTTGGGCGGTGAAACGGAAGCGCTATGACTGGGGCGAATAACAGAACCTGACTTAGGGTGGGCTTGTTCTGCTTCCTGGTGGGTTGTGCCACATCCCGCTGGGGATTAAACCCTGCTGATCTGCTCCGGCTCACCCACCCTGCAAAAGCCCTACGCGGCTGTACGCTGCCACAGTGCGTAATACACCTGCCCGGCTTTCTGTTCGCGGTGCAGGCGCCAGTTGCCGGGCATGCCGAGGCTGGACGGCGAATTTTCGCTTTCGGTATAGACCCAGGCATCGGCCGCCAGCCAGCCATGCTGCTCCAGCAGGGTGCAGGCTGGTAGCAGCAGGTTCTGGTTGAACGGCGGGTCGAGAAACACCAGATCGAACGGTGTGGCGGCCGGGTTTTGCAGAAAGAGCAGGGCGTCGGTTTGCTGTAGTTGGCCGTTGTCGCATTTCAGCGTTTGCATGTGGCCGCGCAGGCTGGCGATGGCCGCTGGATTGAGGTCCAGGGCCAGAGCACTGCCGGCACCGCGCGACAGGGCTTCGAGGAGCAGCGCGCCGCTGCCGGCGAACAGGTCGAGCACCTTGGCGCCCTCGACATAGGGCGCCAGCCAGTTGAACAGGGTTTCACGCACGCGGTTCGGCGTCGGCCGCAGGCCGGCGGCCATGGGGAAATTGAACTGGCGCGAGCGCCATTGCCCGGCAATGATCCGCAGTTGGCCATCGCCACCGTGGGCGGGTGCGGCTTTTGGCGGTTTGGGTCGCTTGCTCATCAGTGCTCCGGGACGCCAGTAGGTTGCTCGGCGGGGGTGTCGGTGGGGGGCGGCAGTTCTTTCTGCGCCACTGTCGGCCCGGCTGTCACGATAACCAGCGCGTCGGGGTTCAGATGTTTGGCCATGGCGGCCTTGACCTGCTCCACGCTCAGCGCCTGTACGTCGCGCATAAAGTCTTCCAGATAGCTCAGCGGCAGGTCGTAGAAGCCCATGGAGCCGAGCTGGCCGACGATTGCCGCGTTGCTTGCGGTGGACAGCGGGAAGCTGCCGGCCAGCTCGCGCTTGGCGTTGTTCAGCTCATCAGTGGTCGGGCCGTGGGCGATAAAGTCGGCGAGTAGGCTTTTGACCAGTTGCAGGGTGCCGTCGCTGAGTTCGGCGCGGGTCTGCAGGTTGATCATAAAGGGGCCACGCGCCTGCATGGCGCTGAAACCGGAGTAGACGCCATAGGTCAGACCGCGCTTCTCGCGCACTTCGGTCATCAGGCGGGTGCCGAAGCCACCGCCGCCGAACACCTGATTGCCCAGATAGAGCGCGGCGTAGTCCGGGTCTCGGCGGTCGATGCCGAGCTGGGCGATCATCAGGTGAGTCTGGTTGGACGGGAACTCGATGTGTTGCAGCCCTGGCTTGGGCTCTTCCGGCTGGGCGATACGCGGCAGCGCCGGGCCTTTTGGCAGGGCGGCGGACACCTGGTTGGCCAGCGCTTCGGCATCGCTGCGCGCGAGGTCGCCGACCAGGGCGATGATCGCATTGCTGGCGGTGTAAGCCTTGGCGTGGAAGGCCTGCAGCTGTTCACGGCTGATGGCCGGGATCGACTCGGCATTGCCTTCGCTGGAGTGCGCGTAGGGATGCGTGCCGTACAGGCGCTCGAACAGCGCCAGGCTGGCCAGCTTGCCGGGGTTCTGCTTCTGGTATTCGAAGCCGGCCAGCAGCTGGTTCTTGATCCGCGCCAGGGCTTCTTCCGGGAAGGTCGGCTGGCCGAGCACTTGATTAAACAGCTGCATCGCCGGCTCGCGTTTGTCCGCCGCGCTGAGGCTGCGCAGGCTGGCGATGGCCATGTCGCGGTAGGCACCGTTGCCGAAGTTGGCGCCGAGGTTTTCAAAGCCGGCGGCAATTGCGCCGACATCCTTGTCAGGTACGCCTTCGTTGAGCATGGCGTTGGTCAGCATGGCCAGGCCGGCGGTGCCGTCGTCATGGCTGCTGCCAGCGGCAAAAGTCAGTTGCAGGTCGAACATCGGCAGCTCGCGGGCTTCGACGAACAGCACCTTGGCGCCTTCGGCGGTTTGCCAGGTCTGGATATTCAGGTCGCGGCGGCTGGGCGGCTGATCGCCAAGGGCGGCCAGGGATTCGATGTGGGTCGATTCGGCGGCCGGAGCCGCGGTTGGGCTGCTATCCGGGCGGTTGATCACCAGGGCCAGCAGCGCCAGCAATATCAGTAGCGCCAGGCCGAGCAGGCCGTAGCGCAGGCCATTGCGCTCACTCATTGCGCTTCTCCTCAGGCAGAACATGGGCGACGCTCAGGCGGTCGCGGGTAAAGAAGGTGCTGGCGGCTTGCTGGATATCGGCCGGGGTCACGGCCTCCAGTTCGGCCAGTTCCTGGTCGATCAGCTTCCACGACAGGCCGACGGTTTCCAGCTGACCGATAGCGGTGGCCTGGCTGGTGATCGAATCACGCTCGTAGACCAGGCCGGCGATGACCTGGGCGCGCACGCGGGCCAGTTCTTCGGCGCTCGGCGGGGTGTTTTTCAAGTCCTCCAGCTCACGCCACAGGCCGGCTTCGACCTGCTCCAAGGTCTTGCCGGTCTGCACGTTAGGCGTGGCGGACAGGATGAACAGGCTGTCGCCACGGGAGAAGCCGTCGTACCAAGCCGAGGCGCCGGATACCAGCTCCTCGCCGCGCTCCAGGCGGGTCGGCAGGCGGGCGCTGTAGCCGCCATCGAGCAGGGCGGCAGCCAGACGCAGGGCATGCACCTGGCGCGGTTGTTCAGCGGTGGCCAGGCCTGGCACGTTAAAGCCCATCATCAGGCTCGGCAACTGGGTTTTCAGGTGCAGGGTGATGCGTCGCTCGCCCGGTGCGGCCAGTTCACGCGGCGCTTTTGCCGTCGGTACCGTGCGCTTGGGGATGGCACCGAAGTAGCGCTCGGCGAGGATCTTCACCTCGGCGACGCTGACGTCACCGACCACCACCAGGGTGGCGTTGTTTGGCGCGTACCAGGCTTCGTACCAGGCGCGCAGCTCCTCGACGGTCATGCGCTCAAGGTCGGCCATCCAGCCGATGGTCGGCGTGTGGTAACCGCTGGCGGGGTAGGCCATGGCCTTGAAGCGCTCGTAGGCCAGGCTCGACGGTTTGTCGTCGGTGCGCAGGCGGCGCTCTTCCTTGATCACCTCGATTTCCTTGGCGAATTCATCAGCCGGCAGCTTGAGGCTGGCTAGGCGGTCGGCTTCCAGTTCCAGGGCGATGGCCAGGCGGTCGCGGGCTAGCACCTGGTAGTAGGCGGTGTAATCGTCGCTGGTAAAGGCGTTTTCCTCGGCGCCCAGTTCGCGCAGGATGCGTGAGGCTTCGCCGGGGCCGAGCTTGCGGCTGCCCTTGAACATCATGTGTTCGAGGGCGTGGGACAGGCCAGTCTGGCCGGGCGTCTCGTAGCTGGAGCCGACCTTGTACCAGAACTGGCTGACCACCACCGGGGCACGGTGGTCTTCACGGACGATGACCTTGAGGCCATTGTCCAGGCTGAATTCGTGGGTCGGCTGGGTTTCTGCGGCGAAGGCCAGCAGGGGTGTGCAGAGTACGCCGAGCAGCAGGGCTGCAGTGCGTTGGGCAATCATATGCATGGGTTATCGACCTGTCGGACGGGCCCGCTTGGTCTTAGCGTCGGCGGGCGCGGAGGTGCTAGGATACGCATCCGTTTTACTGGCGACCACGCCTGCTAAGGCTTCTGATTGTTTCCGCGTGCACTCTTCAGCTTTTAATGCCGCGTGAGTAATGCCTTCAGAGCCTGTGGCCGGCGCGTCGCACCTTTGAGATAGCCGTCTCCATGTTTGGTTCCAACGACGACAAGAAGCCCACCTCCCCCTCTGCGCCGGCATCCACCGAGAAGCCAGCCGAGAAGAAAGATCTGTTCGGCTGGCTGCGCAAAAAGCCGCAAGCGCCGGCCAACCCTGAGCCGCAACCAGCGCCAGTTGGTGAGCAGCCGGTTGTAGCGGTTGCCATCGAGCCCGCCGCTGCGCCCGTTACGCCAGTAAGTGAAGTTGCTGCGCCCGCCGTAGAGCCGGTCGTTGTTGCCGAGGTAGCTGCCGAGCCTCAGCCTGCTCCGGTTGCTCCGGTTGCTCCGGTTGCTCCGGTTGAAGCCAGCGAAGCCAACCCGCAGCCACGGCCGTCGCGTTTCCGTATCAATGCTGGCAGCGAAGTGTTGCATGCGCATATTGAAGTGCCCGTAGTTGTTGAGCCGGTTAGCGCGCCACCTGTGGCCGAGCCAGTCGCCGTGCAACCTGCTGCTGCACCGGTCAAAAGCGCCGAGGAAAGCCGTACGGGCTTTCTTGAGCGGCTCAAGCAGGGTCTGTCGAAAACCAGCGCCAGCCTTGGCGAGGGGATGGCTAGCCTGTTTCTTGGCAAGAAAGTCATCGACGATGACCTGCTCGAAGACTTGGAAACCCGCCTGCTGACCGCTGACGTTGGCGTCGAGGCCACCACGGCGATAATCGGTAACCTGACCAAGCGTGTCGCACGCAAGGAGCTGGCCGACAGCGGCGCGCTGTACAAGGCCCTGCAGGACGAGCTGGTTGCGCTGCTAAAGCCGGTCGAACAGCCGCTGAAAATCGACAACAGCAAACAGCCCTATGTGATTCTGGTGGTCGGCGTAAACGGCGCGGGCAAGACCACTACCATTGGCAAGCTGGCGAAAAAACTCCAGCAGGACGGCAAGAAGGTCATGCTCGCCGCCGGCGACACCTTCCGTGCTGCGGCCGTCGAGCAGTTGCAGGTGTGGGGTGAGCGCAACCAGATTGCGGTGATCGCCCAGCACACCGGTGCCGATTCCGCTTCGGTGATTTTCGATGCCGTGCAGGCCGCCAAAGCTCGTGGCATGGACGTGCTGATCGCCGATACCGCCGGGCGCCTGCACACCAAAGACAACCTGATGGAAGAACTGAAGAAGGTCCGCCGGGTGATCGGTAAGCTCGACGACACTGCACCCCACGAAGTGCTGCTGGTGCTGGACGCCGGCACCGGGCAGAACGCCATCAGCCAGGCCAAGCAGTTCAACCAGACGGTCAACCTCACCGGTCTGGCGCTAACCAAGCTGGATGGCACCGCCAAGGGCGGGGTGATCTTTGCCCTGGCCAAGCAGTTTGCCTTGCCGATCCGTTATATCGGGGTGGGCGAGGGCATTGATGACCTGCGCACCTTTGAGGCCGATGCCTTCGTTCAGGCCCTGTTCGCGGAGAAATAGGATGATCAAATTCGAGCAGGTCGGTAAGCGCTACCCCAACGGCCACGTCGGGCTGCACGAACTGAGCTTCCACGTCCGGCGTGGCGAGTTTCTCTTCGTTACCGGTCATTCCGGGGCGGGCAAGAGCACGCTATTGCGCTTGTTGCTGGCGATGGAGCGGCCGAGCAGCGGCAAGCTGCTGCTGGCCGGACAGGACCTGTCGCATATCACCAATGCACAGATTCCGTTCCTGCGTCGGCAGATCGGCGTGGTGTTCCAGAACCATCAGCTGCTGTTCGACCGCAGCGTGTTCGACAACGTGGCACTGCCGCTGCAGATTCTCGGCCTGTCCAAGGACGAGATCGGCACCCGCGTGCGGACTGCGCTGGAGCGCGTGTCGCTGGCCGACAAGGCCGAGCAGTTCCCCGGCGACCTGTCCACCGGTCAGCAGCAACGCGTCGGCATTGCCCGCGCCGTAGTGCACCGCCCGGCCTTGCTGCTGGCGGACGAACCTACCGGTAACCTCGACCCGCGTCTGGCCGCCGAGATCATGGGCGTTTTCGAAGACATCAACCGCCTGGGCACCACCGTGCTGATCGCCAGCCACGACCTGGCCCTGATCGCGCGCATGCGTCACCGCATGCTGACCCTGCAACGCGGCCGACTGATTGGTGATGGGGAGGCCTCGGTATGAGTGCTACACGCATGCCACCTCCGCAGCCGGCGCAACGCGTCGGTGCGGCGCCGAAGAAATCCGAGGCGCCAACCCCGGGCGATGACGGCCCAAGCTTTACCCACCAGCTGCACGCCTGGCTGGAAAACCACCGCGCCAGCTTGGTCGACAGTCTGCGCCGTCTGGGCAAACAGCCGATCGGCAGCTTCTTTACCTGCCTGGTTATGGCTGTGGCCCTGAGCCTGCCCATGGGCCTGGCCTTGTTACTGGATAACGTCGAGCGCCTGGGTGTTTCCTGGCAGCGTGCGGCGCAGATTTCCCTGTACCTGCAGATCGACGCCAGCGAGGCCCAGGGCCAGGCGCTGCGTGAGCAGATCGCCGCGATGGACGATGTTGAAGAGGCCGAGTGGATCAGCCGCGAACAGGCGCTGGCCGAGTTTCAGCAGCAGTCGGGGCTGGGTGAAGCGCTCAAGGAACTGCCGGATAACCCGCTGCCTGGGGTGATCGTGGTCACGCCGCAGCAGGTCGACAAAATCGCCCTGGAAGCCCTGCGCCTGCGCCTGGCCGAGTTGCCACGGGTGCAGCAGGCGCAACTGGACCTGCTTTGGGTCGAGCGCCTGAGCGCCATGCTCAAGTTGGGTGAGCGCTTTGTTTTCGGCCTGACCCTGCTGTTGGTGATGGCGCTGCTACTGGTGATCGGCAACACCATTCGTCTGCATATCGAGAACCGCCGTACCGAGATTGAGGTGATCAAGCTGGTCGGCGGCACCGACAGCTATGTGCGTCGTCCTTTCCTTTATATGGGCGCGCTGTACGGGATTGGCGCGGGCGTGTTCGCCTGGCTGTTGCTGGCCTTTGGCCTGGACTGGCTAAACGACGCCGTGGTGCGTCTGGCCGGTTTGTACGGCAGCGACTTCGCCCTGGATGGCGTGCCGATGGCCGATGGTCTGTCGCTACTGCTCGGCGCGGTGCTGTTGGGCTATATTGGCGCCTGGCTGGCGGTCGCAAGGCACTTGAGCGAGCTGGCACCTAGATAGTAAGTTATTGTTTTGCTTGATATTGACTATGTGTAAGGGAACTTGTACCTCGGTATAAAGTCCCAAGGAGCAGTGCTAGACTGCTCCACGATTCGTAAGTCGGAGGATTCAAATGTCCACTTCTTTGCAACCTGTTCATGCTCTGGTTCCGGGTGCCAACCTAGAAGCATACGTGCATGCGGTAAACGGCATCCCGCTGTTGACCCCTGAGCAGGAGCGTGAACTGGCGGAAAGTCTCTTCTACAAACAAGACCTCGAAGCCGCCCGGCAAATGGTGCTGGCTCACCTGCGTTTTGTTGTGCATATCGCCCGCAGCTACTCCGGTTATGGCCTGGCCCAGGCCGACCTGATTCAGGAAGGCAACGTCGGCCTGATGAAGGCGGTTAAGCGTTTCAACCCGGAAATGGGTGTGCGCCTGGTGTCGTTCGCCGTGCACTGGATCCGCGCCGAGATCCACGAGTTCATCCTGAAAAACTGGCGCATCGTCAAAGTCGCCACCACCAAGGCGCAGCGCAAGCTGTTCTTCAACCTGCGCAGCCAGAAGAAGCGTCTGGCCTGGCTGAACAACGACGAAGTGCATGCCGTGGCCGAAAGCCTTGGCGTTGAGCCGCGTGAAGTGCGCGAGATGGAAAGCCGTCTGACTGGCCATGACATGGCATTCGATCCGGCTGCCGAGGCGGACGACGAAAGCGCCTTCCAGTCGCCGGCGCATTACCTGGAAGACCACCGCTACGACCCGGCGCGTCAGCTGGAAGATTCCGACTGGAGCGACAGCTCCACCGCCAATCTGCACGAAGCGCTGGAAGGCCTGGATGAACGCAGCCGTGACATCCTCTACCAGCGCTGGCTGGCTGAAGAGAAAGCCACGCTGCATGACCTTGCCGCCAAGTACAACGTCTCGGCCGAGCGCATCCGTCAGCTGGAAAAGAACGCGATGAACAAGCTCAAGGGCTCGATCGCTGCGTAAGTCGCGCTACCGTCAGAAGCCGCACCCAGGTGCGGCTTTTTTCTGCCTAAGGAAAAGCCCGTGAAATTACCGCCCATACGCCTGCAGCACTGGTTGATCTTTGCCGTTGTCGCGGCCCTGTTTTTTGCCTGGGGTGCGTGGCTGATGAGTCGGCAATCCGCAGCGCAACCGGTGTCTTGGTTGGCTCAATGGCAAACCAAGGTGCTCACGCCGCTGGCCGATGATCGGCTGAGCCTGGTTCACCTGAACGATGCGCTGGAAGGTGAGCTTTGGCTGCAGCCGAACCTGGATGGCGCACGCCTGCTGTATCGCGGTGAGTTGCCGGACGGCGATGAAAAGTGGTCGCTGGAGGCGGAAGTCGGTCTGGATAAGAGCGAGCGCGAAAGCTTGCTGGCCGCTGCAGGGTTAAAACCAACGGACAAGGAGCAGCCGCTGGGCAGCCAGTTGCTGGTGCCATTGGCCAATCGTCCGATTATTGCCTTGACCCTGTTACCACCGGAGCCGCTGGATGTTGCGCGATTGGCTGCCAGCATCGGTCAGCCGCGTCTGACCCTGGAGCTGGCCGAGGGGCAGGCCTGGGTGTATCCCGAGCTGGGCATGACCGCGCACCTGCAGGACGACGAGTTGTACTTCCTCTATGCCGTGCCGCGGCATCTGCTGAAACAGCGCTGAGCTAAACGCCCTTTAACCAGTTCGGCCACCACTCGGGGCGGTTGGGTTGCAGGCGGTTGAGGTAGTGGCTGCCGCCCAGTTGCCACATCTGCTGGCGAATCCAGTTGGCCCGGCGGCTGATGTGTGCACTCGGGCGGCTGGCGCTCCACTCGCGTGGGTTGGGCAGCACGGCGGCCAGCAGGCTGCTCTGCTGGCGTGACAGGTAGGGCGCGCCGACCTTGAAATGATGCCGCGCGGCTGCTTCGGCACCGAACACGCCATCGCCCCACTCGACGCTGTTGAGGTACACCTCAAGAATCCGTTGCTTGGGCCAGAGCAGTTCGATCAGGCCGGTAAACCATACTTCCATACCTTTGCGCAGCCAACTGCGCCCAGACCATAGAAACAGGTTCTTCGCCACTTGCTGGCTGAGGGTACTGGCGCCGCGCAGAGAACCGCCTTGCTGGTTGTGTTCCAGAGCGGCCTGGATAGCCGCGACATCGAAGCCCCAGTGTTCGGCGAACTTCTGATCCTCGCCGGCGATCACGGCCATCTTCAGGTCATCCGGCAGTTCGCCCCATGGGCGCCAGCTGTGCTGCAGGTCGATGGGTTGATCATCGATCCAGGACTCGATCTTGCGCTCGACCATCAACGCGGTGCCGGGTGGCGGCACCCAACGGAATAACAACACCAGTAGAACCGAGGCGAGCATCAGCCAAAGCAGGAGTTTGAGCAGTCGACGGAAGAGGGATCGAAACATGCGTGCTTGGCCGGGATGAATTTGCCGGCCATTATAGCCAGCCCTGTTTCTATAGCTGGAGTGATGCATGGCTCGTCTGTGGTTATTGCTGTCCGCCTGTGCCGGTTTTAGCGGTGTCGCGTTGGGCGCCTTTGCCGCGCATGGCCTGAAGAGTCAGCTGACGCCGGCCTATCTCGCGGTATTCCAGACCGGTGCTCACTACCAACTGATTCACGCCCTGGCGCTGTTCGGCGTTGGCCTGCTGGCCTTGCTGCGGCCCGCGCCGCTGGTCAATTGCGCCGGCGCGCTGTTTGCCCTGGGTATCGCGCTGTTCTCCGGTAGCCTGTATGCGCTGACCTTGAGCGGTATCAGTACGTTGGGCATGGTCACCCCCTTCGGTGGTCTGGCGTTTCTCGCCGGCTGGCTGTGTCTGGGTCTGGCGGCCTGGAAGCTGGGTGCGCGCAGTAGCGCCTGACCCATAAGTCAGAAAGCAGGACGAGCGGCAGCCTTTAGCCTTGGTCAGCGCCCATGATCAGGCTAGAATGCCGGCCCTTTTCCCAGTTGTGACCAACCCGTCATGCGTATTCAGTTAAACGGTGAAGCATTCGAATTGCCCGACGGGGAAACCGTCGCCGGGTTGATCGAGCGTCTGGATCTGGTCGGACGGCGCGTGGCGGTTGAGCTCAATCTGGATATCGTGCCGCGCAGCCAGTACGCCACCACCGCCTTGCGCGAGGGTGACCAGGTTGAAGTGGTCCACGCCATTGGCGGTGGTTGATCCCCGCTCATCGGTTTATCGCGCTCAGACAGCCGCCCACCTTCACGAGGATTACCCATGAGCCATGCGCCCAGCGACAAGCCCTTTACCCTGGCCGGCCGTACCTATCAGTCGCGCCTGCTGGTCGGTACCGGCAAGTACAAGGACCTCGAGGAAACCCGCCTGGCTATCGAGGCCTCGGGTGCCGAGATCGTCACCGTGGCGGTGCGTCGAACCAATATCGGACAGAACCCGGGGGAGCCGAACCTGCTGGATGTGATCTCGCCGGATAAGTACACCATCCTGCCGAACACCGCCGGCTGCTATGACGCCGTCGAGGCGGTGCGTACCTGCCGCCTGGCCCGTGAGCTGCTCGATGGCCACAAGTTGGTCAAGCTGGAAGTGCTGGCGGACCAGAAGACCCTGTTCCCCAACGTCATCGAAACCCTCAAGGCCGCCGAAGTGCTGGTCAAGGACGGCTTCGACGTGATGGTGTACACCAGCGATGACCCGATCATCGCCCGTGAGCTGGCGGCCATGGGCTGCATCGCGGTGATGCCGTTGGCCGGGCTGATTGGCACCGGGCTGGGCATCTGCAACCCGTACAACCTGCGCATCATCCTCGAAGAGGCTACCGTTCCGGTATTGGTCGATGCCGGTGTCGGCACCGCGTCCGATGCCACGATTGCCATGGAACTGGGCTGCGAGGCCGTGCTGATGAACAGTGCGATTGCCCATGCGCAGAACCCGATCCTGATGGGCGAGGCGATGAAGCACGCGATCATCGCCGGACGCATGGCCTACCTGGCCGGGCGTATGCCGAAAAAACTCTATGCCAGCGCTTCATCGCCGCTGGATGGCCTGATCAAGTAAGAGCACAGCATGACTGATTTGCCACAACAGCCTGAGCCGGCTGAAGACACCTCCAAGCATCGCGCGATCAAGAGTTTCGTGATGCGCGCCGGGCGTATGACCGAAGGCCAGCAACGCGGCCTCGATCAGGGCTGGCCGAAGTTCGGTCTGCAATTGGAGGATGGCTTGCGCGACTTCGACCAGGTGTTCGGTCGCAGCGCGCCGCGTACCTTCGAGATCGGCTTCGGCATGGGCCATTCCACCCTGGAAATGGCCGCCGCCTCGCCCGAGCAGGACTTTATCGGCGTGGAGGTACACCGTCCGGGTGTTGGCGCGCTGCTCAACGGCCTGATGACGCAGAACCTCAGCAATATGCGCGTCTACAGCTGCGACGCGATGGACGTATTGCGCAACTGTGTGGCCGACGCCAGCCTGGATCGGCTGCTGCTATTCTTCCCGGACCCCTGGCATAAGGCCAAGCACAACAAACGGCGTATTGTGCAGCCGGCGTTTGCCGAGTTGGTGCGGCAGAAGCTCAAGGTCGGTGGCGTGCTGCACATGGCCACCGATTGGCAGCCTTACGCCGAATACATGCTGGAAGTGATGAATGTCGCGCCCGGCTACCAGAACCTGGCCGAAGACGGCCAGTATGTGCCGCGTCCGACAGAGCGTCCGACCACCAAGTTCGAGCGCCGCGGCGAGCGTCTGGGGCATGGCGTATGGGATCTGAAGTTCCAGCGTATCGACTGATTGATCTACGCGCTGAGGTAACGGCGCAGCAAGACCATAAGCCCAGGGATGACTGCACTAGATCGGACTAATCCGACGCCCGCCAGGACGGCTCCTCACCAAGACGGCATATTTACCCGGCTACCACAGTCGGGTCATAAGAACAGCAGCCCTGCCTCTGGCCAGGCTGCGAGGAGATCGCTGTGTTGAGAACGCTTTCAATTCTGCTGCTGGCTACGTGCGCGCTACAGGCACAGGCCAAAGTCGACAGTGCCCAGGCTGCGCGCCTGGGTCAGGACCTGACGCCGCTGGGCGGTGAGCGCGCGGGTAACGCCGCCGGCACCATTCCCGCCTGGGACGGTGGCCTGGCGCAGCCGCCAGCCAACTACCAGCCTGGCATGCACCACCCGGACCCTTACAGCGCCGATGTGCCCTTGTACCAGGTCAACAGTCAGAACCTGGCGCAGTACCAGGCGCAACTGCCGGCCGGCCTCAAGGCGCTGCTGGAAAAGAACCCGGACTACGCCCTGCGGGTGTTCCCGACCCGTCGCAGTGCCGCCGCGCCGCAGCGCATCTATGACGCCACGCGCTTCAACGCGCAGACCGCCGAGCTGATTTCCGGCGGTAACGGTGTCGACGGTGCTGCCGCTGGTATCCCCTTCCCGCTGCCGCAGACCGGCCAGGAAGTTATCTGGAACCACATCATGCGTTAC
This sequence comes from Pseudomonas sp. SG20056, assembly GCF_031764535.1. NCBI lineage: Bacteria > Pseudomonadati > Pseudomonadota > Gammaproteobacteria > Pseudomonadales > Pseudomonadaceae > Pseudomonas > Pseudomonas sp. SG20056. The sequence continues at coordinate 4,073,965 of NZ_CP134499.1, read as the reverse complement.
CGTGGCGACCAGATCAGCTTCGTCACCAACCAGGCGGCGGTACTGAGCAATGGTGCCTATAACCTGCTCAAGCTGGAACGTGACATCTACTTCCTCTACGGCCGTGAAGGTGTCAGCCCGCAAGACCTGGACAACACCCTGTTCTACTACAAGTACAAGGTGGTTGCGCCGGCCAAGCTTGCCGGCTCGGCGTTGGTGGTGCAGGAAACCCTCGATCAGGTGCTGGCGATCCGCAAGGCCTGGCGCTTCAACCGTGGCGAGCGCCGCGTGCGCCGTCTGCCGATGCTGGCCTATGACACTCTGCAGCCGGACACCAACGGCATGGCCACCGCCGACGTGGTCGACTCCTATAACGGTGCGCCGGACCGTTACGACTGGACCCTGGTCGGCAAGCAGGAAATGCTGGTGCCGTACAACAGCTACGCCGTGCACCAGAAGGGCATCCCTTACGACAACATCCTGCGCAGCAACACTGTGAATCCAGACTTGCTGCGTTACGAGTTGCACCGTGTCTGGGTGGTCGATGCTGAGCTGCGCAAGGGCTTCAGCCACCCGTATGCCAAGCGTCGCTTCTACATCGACGAGGACAGCTGGCAGATTCTCGCCGCCGACCTCTACGACAAGAGCGGCGAGTTGAGCGGTGTGCAGGAAAGCCACCCGATCAGCTACTACGACGTACCGATGTTCGGCAGCACCCTGGAGACCATCTACGACTTCAAGGGCAAGCGTTACTTTGTTGACGGCCTGGATAACAACGAGCCGATGTACAACTTTAACGCCAAGCTGACGCCGCGCGATTTCACCCCGCAGGCGCTGCGTCGCGAAGGTAACTGAGCCTCGGTAACACTGAAAAAACCGCCTCTTGCAGGCGGTTTTTTTATGGGCGGGCAACTACAGTGATGCGAGCGCACATGGCTGAGACTGCCTGCGTTACGTCGATTTCTATTTGTCATTCAGGTCATGCCAGGGAGGGTATATGAGCAAGTTGAGGCAGGCCCTGCTACTGGCGGCGGTGTTGTTGAGTGGCTGTAGCACTCAAGGCGAGCGCAGCATTCAGGAGGTGGCTGGCAGTTGGTCGATTCGCCAGTTCAACGAAAGCAGCTTTGCCTTGGGCAAGAGCAGCCATTACCGGGTTTATCATCGCGGCCAACTGGTGCGACTGAAGCCGCCATTGGTCGCGCGGGAAACCAGCGAGCTGCTGGCGGTCGGGCATTTCAACCCTGGGGTGTTTCCTTATCCGGATCTGATTGTGCTGGTGCACGACCGTTTCACCAATACGCGTGGCTATGGTGAGACCAAGTTGCGGGCGTTTCAGCTGATATCCCAGCAGGATCGCGTCGAGATCGTGCCGATCGAGATACCCGCTACGGGCCTTTAGTCGTGGCTGGATGCCTGGCTGAGCAGTTCTGTCGCGCCGGGTGTGGCTGCACTTGTAAGCGGCTGAGTGGACTTGTCCGGAAAGTGCAGACTCTCGCGGCGGCCATGCCGGCGCAGGGTAACGTGCTGGCGTTGCACGCTGTCGAGAGTGACGCCGGGAGCGATGGTTGCGCCCACCATAAAGCGCTCAGGGATTTGGCCAGCCCGGCCAATGATTGCGCTGGAGCGACTGCTTTGTGGGTGATTGAAGGCGGCCATCAAGGTCAGTTGCAGGGACGTGGCCGGAGCCGTGTCGCTACTGTTGACTAGAGGTGCGCCGAACAGCGCGGCCAGCTGCTGCTGGTCTATCACTGGCTGTAGCGGAGCTTGTTGCACGGGGGCCAGAGTGACCGGGCTCTGCAGCAATCGCCAGAACGCTGCGCCCTGAGAGGCCAGGCTGATACTGCCAGCCAGCAGAAGCAGCAGGCACAGGCCTGTGATCAAGTGCTCCGAGACGACTGGCAGGGCTGGTTTGCTGGGTTGCAACATGGCTATTCCTCAATGAAAAAACCCATGGCTGCTGACGCAGCCATGGGTTTTGGTGGGGCCGGAGTTTTACAGCTTGCCGATGCTGACGTTGTCGATAAACAACGACTGCCCGCGTTGTGTGCCAAGAATTAGCAGATCGGCGCGGCGCAGGGTGCCGGCTGGTAGCTGTACTTCATGTTGCAACTTGCTCCAGCTGCCACCCCGGGTGGTGCGCTGACCAAGCGGCAGGTACTGGCCACGGCCATTGCTGTCTTCGACATACAGGTAGGCATAAGCGATGGCGCTGACCGCACTGCTGCGACCAATACTCAGGTCGGCCGAGACGCGATAACGATTACCAGCCTGAACATTACCGAGCAGGCTGACGCTTGCGCCAGAGCCTTCGTACTGACGTTGATAGGCTTCCAGCGCCTGGCGGCTGCCGTTGGCGAACGTGCTGGCGCGGGCGCTGCCATGGAAGCCTGACCAGCCACCAATGCCGTTCTCGAAGTTCCAGCCGAACTGGGGCGGTGCTGGCGGCGTCGGCGGCGCAGCGGCCTGGACTTCCTGCAGCTCGACTTCATCGACCAGCAGGCTGCTGCCGCTGTCGCTCCAGATCGCTACATACAGATTGCGCACGTTGCTTGGCGTTGTGTAGGTGAAGGATTTTTCCAGGCGGCTGAACTCGTTGCCGGTCACCGACAGGTTTGCCGTCTGTTCGGCGCTGTAGGTAAAGCGGCCGTCGATGCTTTCCTGCAGGATCGCCACGCGTACGTTCTCACGGCTGTCGCGGGCCTTGAGCATGGCTTTGGCTTTCAGGCGATATTTCGCGCCGGTAGTCAGGCCGGTGACCGGTGTGGCCAGTACGTCGAAGGCCTGAGCATCCATCTGCAGCGCGTTGTCGCGGCAGTTCAGGGCCACATTGACCAGGCTCAGCTGCGCCTGACCGAACAGCGCGCGCCAGCCCTCGTTGCTGTTGAATTCGCCGTTGCTGACCAGGCCCTTGAGCGCTGGCTTGCTGCACCAGGGCAGTTCGGCCGGTGGCGTGGTTGGGTTGCCGGTACCAGGGTTAGTGGTGACCGGCACCTGGGTGGCGCGGAAGGCGGCGATCTGCGCGGCCATGGTATTTAGCGAGCGTACGGCATCCGAACGATCGGGCATGCCGCAAGGCTGGTTGGCGCAGTCAGCGTCATTCAGCCGTGGGTTGGAAAATACCGGAGCCTGACGGCGCGCGCCGAAGACCTGGGGGTAGGCCATGATGGTGCTGAACTGGCCCTGGACACCGTAGCCACGGCTCCATTCGTGGGTGCCGTTATGGCCGTTGGCGTTGTAGTAGCCTTCCTGCTGGTCCTGCTCGTAGGAGTGGCGCAGGCCCATATTGTGGCCAGCTTCATGGGCGAAGGTACTGAGGCTGCAGTCGACACCGGTCAGGCCGTAGGCCATTTCCTTGGCGCCGCTGTTGAAGCGGTCGCTGTTCTTCGTGCCAGTGCCCATCCAGGCGATGCCGCAGACGCCATAACCCTGACCCTGGGTGGTACGGTTGATCAGCTGTACCACGTCGGCGCCGTATTGTTCACGCAGGCGCTTTACCTGGGCGTCGTCGGTGAACTTGTTGAGGTTGGCGCCGGACACATCGTAGTAGTTGGCCCAGTCAAGCAGCTGCTTGTGTACCAGGCGCAGGCGGATATTCACGCCGCTTTTGGCGTAGGCCGTGTTGGTGTATTCGATGTAGCTGGCGATGCGTGCGTCGATATCGCGGCCGTTGGGCAGGCTCTGCGCGTCTTTGGTATAGAGCACCATGATGTCGACGGTTTGCGGGTTGGCCTGGGCGCTATGGGCGGTCAGGGCCAGTGCGAGGGCAGAGAGCCATTGCACTTTCTTCATATCAGCGTTCCTTGTGCGATTTGAGTAAGACGGTGATCAGCCCTGAGCGGGCGGTGGCAGTGGGGCCAGTTCTTTATGGTCGTAGTGCAGGTGGTCATTGGGATCGGCCCGCATTACCAGCTGGTTCTCATCGGTGATCACCGTCTTGCCGGTGGCGTTATCGATGATGATCGACAGGCTGCCGTCGAGCGTGGCGACGGTGATATGGGTCTCCAGCGCACCCTTGACCAGGGTCATGCTTTCCACCTCGTCGCCATCCATCAGGCTGCCTTGCCATACGGCGCTGCCGGCGGTGTTGCGGGTTTCGCCGAGGGTGGCGCGGGTTGGGCTGCTACGCCCCGGCAGTGCCAGAGAAAGCACCTGACCGACCGCCAGGTTGTTGAGTTGCTGTGGATCAACCTGGGTCAGGTGCTGGGTGATGCCGTTGCTCTCGGTTTCTTGCAGCGACTGGGCATCCCAGAGCGTGGTCTGCGCGGCGCTGTTGGTGGCCACGGGTGGTTTGGTCTGCAGGGTGGAGACGCCGCTGGCGCCTTGGCTGGCTGCCTGGCTTGCGGGCGCGGCAGTGCTCTGGCTGGGGGTGGGTGGTTTGCCGCTCTGGCTGTCATTTGATGCTGCTTGGGTTGGCTTTGGCTGCTCAAGGTCAGCCGAGAGCACGACCCCCAAGACGCCGCCGACAATAGCGGTGGCGACTGCGGCTGTGATCCAGCGTTTTGACATGCGACTGCTCCATTAGTCTGGGAAATTGAAGTCGCGCAGTCTAGGTAGAGCCTGTGCGGTTATTCGCTATGCAGTTCACAGGCAGAGGGTATGGGCAGGGCCAGCTTGTTTAATTTGAACGCTGGTCTCATATGCAGGGTGTGCCACGTCTCGCTGGAAATGGGGCACAGTTCCAGGCAGCTCGGTCATGCCGTTGCTGCGCGCTGCAGCAACGGCGTTACGCTTACTCGGGCTGGGCGCTGGCGCTGCGTTTGGGCAGCTGTTCGGGCAGGGCGGCGAGGGCTTTGAGCGCCATTTCACGGCTCGGGTAACTGCCATAAAGCACGGCATAGCGGGTTTCCCCGGCTTCATTACGTTCGGCCAGACGCAGCGGCTGTTTGGGATGGCGTTCGAGCAGGGCCTGCATAAATTCGCGGCTGCTGCCTTCAACCAGCTGGATGGTATGGCGGCGCGCTGCAACCTTGGGTTTGCTTTCGCCGCCACGGCCATCGCCCAGGGTTCTGTGGTCGACAGGTTTTGGCGTTTCGATCAAGGTCTTGCTCGGTTTTGCCGGGATGGCTTTGGCCGGCTGGCGCAGATCGGTCGCGGGTGCCTCAATGCCCTGATCGAACAGAGCATGGGCCTGCTGCGGCAGATGGTCGTAACCGTTGGCCTGACCGAGTAGGCGCAGGTCACGGTATTTGCCCAGGCTCAGGTTGGCCAGCCCGACCCCGTCGCGCGCCACTGTCGGGCGCAGGAATACCATCAGGTTGCGCTTTTGCCGGGCTTCGCGGGTCGAGCGGAATAGCCGGCCGACTCCGGGAATATCACCGAGCAATGGCACCTTGCTCTCGCTGCTGGTGATGTCGTCCTGAATCAGACCGCCGAGCACGATCACCTGGCCGTCATCGGCCAGCACGGTGCTCTTGATCGAGCGCTTGTTGGTCACCAGATCCACGGCCTGGGCATTCAGCCCAGTGCTTGGGGCGATGGAGGAGATTTCCTGCTCGATCACCAGGCGCAGGGTGGCGCCTTCATTGATATGTGGGGTGACCTTGAGGGTGACGCCGATATCCTTGCGTTCGATGGTGGTGAAGGGGTTGCTCGAGCCCGCGGCGTCGGTGGTATAGGAACCGGTCTGGAACGGTACGTTCTGCCCGACCAGAATCTCGGCGGCCTGGTTATCCAGCGTCAGCAGGGTCGGGGTGGAGAGCAGGTTGCTTTTGCCGTTCGACGACAGCGCGGTGATCAGGGCGCCGAAATTGTCGTTGCCGACCCCGAAAATCGCCCCGTTGGGCAGCGCTTTGGCCAGCTCTGCGGGGTTTTCGCTGGCGATGGCGCCGAGCAGGGTACCGACCGACAGCCCTGTGTTGCTGAAGTTGACGCCACCCAGGCCACCGCTGCCGTTGCGGCCATCGATGGCCCACTGCACGCCAAGGGCGTCATTGATATCGCCGGACATCTCGACGATGGCCGCCTCCACCAGCACTTGGGCGCGGGGTATGTCCAGTTGGCGCACCAGGTCCTCGAACATATTGACGATATCGGCTTCGGCCATGATGACGATGGCATTGAGGCTTTCATCGGCGCGGATCATCAGCTTCAGCGGTGTGGCGTTTTCACTGCCCTGGCTTTGGCTCAGGTTGTCGCCGAAGTCGCCGAGAGTTTTCGCCATCTCCTTGGCATCACCATGGCGCAGGCGGATAACCCGGGTATTGGTTGAACGCGAGCTGGGCGTGTCGAGGCTCTGTGCCAATTTCAACAGGCGCGCGCGGGCGTCGCTGGGGCCGAGCAGCAGCAGGCGGTTGGCGCGGGTATCGGCGATTACCTGGGCACCGCTGGCCTGGACATTCTTCAGCGAACTGTTGATCACCGCTGCCAGCTCATGGACCCAGGCGTGGCGCAGGTCATAGACGCTGAAGTCTTCCTGATTCTGGCTGTCCAGCTGGCGGATGATTTCGTCGATGCGGGCGATATTGGCCGGAGTGTCGCTGATGATCAGGCTGTTGGATGAAGGCACGGCGGCCAGGTGACCATGGTTGGCGACCAGCGGGCGGATCAGCGGCAACAAATCGTTGGCGGCGCCATGCTGCACCTGCAGCACGCGGGTTTCCAGGTTGCCACGGCTGCCGGCGGTGGTCTTGGCCTCGCTGCTGGGGATGATGCTCAGCTGATTGCCCTGGGGCATCACGGCGAAACCATGGGTGCTCATCACTGAGAGAAACAGCTTGTAGACCTCAGCAATGTTCATCGGCTGCTGAGCAATTACGGTGACCTGACCTTTTACCCGTGGGTCGATGATAAAGGTCTGCCCGCTGATGCTGGAGATCTGCTCGATAAAGTCACGAATCTCCGCACTCTGCATATTGATGGTCCAGCTGTCCTCGCTCTGTGCAGATGCTTCGGTCGACGCATTGGCCTGGCTGGCGATGCTCAGCAACAGGGCGGTGTGCAACAGTAGCAGGCGGAGAAGCGGGCGCAGGGCTGGCGTGATCATGGCTAGGGCATCAGTAGGTGTGGCCGTAATGCACTGCCGCAGCCGACGCAAAGTCGGGCAAGGAAAGGCTGGAGGCGCTGTTTGAACGGGAGAAAACGGCTGCAACCAGCACTGCGGGCAGTGTTGGGGGCGCAAGGCTAATGAAAAAAAACAGCGCTTGTTGAGGCGTGATGGCGATCTGCGATGATCGTCACAGTCGGTCGGCAATTTGTTGCCAGGGCGTGATGGGTGTCAGTTGATGGTTGCAACGGCAACCGGGAGCCTATGCTCAGGCCCCCGTCAGTCCGCCAGAGCCTAGCTGCGGTCGGCGAGGATGCCGATGATAAAGAACACCAGGATCAGCACAGGGGCCAGGGTGAAATTGTTGAAAAAGCCCAGGCCCTTGGCCAGATACGGCGTGGCGAAGACGATCAACAGGCCGTAGCCCACCGCGCAGAGCAGCACGAAGATCAGTGTGCGGAAGATGAAGTTCATGCTGGCGGTATTGCGTTGTACCCAGGCGTTGATGCCAGGGCCGAATAGCACCAGCAGGGTGGCCATGATCGCCAGGGAAATATCGTAGAGGTGGCTGCGGCTCCAGCGCGACAGGGTGACGATCAGGTCGAGTAGCAGGTCCATCCGGTGTCCTTAGCCGTAGCGGCGTGTACGTCAGGGTAGAAAATACTGCAGCAGGTCGTTGAGAAACAGCTGGCCTTCGCGGGTGGCGCACAGGCGTGTCGGATCGCTGTGCAGCAGGCCGCGCTTTTGCGCTGCAATGCGCGCTGCGGCGAGTTGGCTGAGCGGCAGGCCGGTGCGCTGAGTGAACAGTTCGCTGGCGACGCCGTCCGTGAGGCGCAGCACATTCATCAGAAATTCGAAGGGCAGTTCATCTGCGCTAAGGACGCGCTCGCCGGCGCTGAAGCGTTTGCTGGTGTCGAGGTAGTCCTTGGGTAGGCGGGTTTTCCAGCTGCGGCTGATGCGCCCGTCCGGCTGGCTGAGTTTGGCGTGAGCGCCGGCACCGATGCCGAGAAAGTCACCGAAGGTCCAGTAATTGAGGTTGTGCCGCGCCGCTTTGCCAGCCTGGGCGTAGGCCGACACTTCGTACTGCGCGTAACCTTCAGCAGCCAGCAGGGCCTGTCCGGCTTCCTGAATGTCCCAGAGAATATCGTCTTCCGGCACTTCGGGTGGCTGGTTCCAGAACACCGTGTTCGGCTCCACGGTCAGCTGATACCAGGACAGGTGCGTCGGCCCTTGAGCAATGGCGGTGCGCAGATCGCTGAGTGCATCCTCGATGGACTGATTTGGCAGGCCGTGCATCAGGTCGAGGTTGAAATTGTCGAAGCCGGCGGCACGGGCCATATCGGCTGCATGCACCGCTTCGTCGCCGTTGTGGATTCGGCCCAAAGCGATCAGCTTGGGCGCCTGGAAACTCTGCACGCCAATCGACAGGCGATTGATGCCCAGGCGGCGATAGTCCTTGAACTTGGCCTGTTCGAAGGTGCCGGGGTTGGCTTCCAGGGTGATTTCGATATCGGCGGCAAACGGCACGCGCCGCTCCACACCTTCAAGCAGGCGACCGAGGGCCTTGGCCGAGAACAAGCTGGGAGTGCCGCCGCCAAAGAAAATCGAACTCAGCGGCCGGTTATGCGCCTGCGCCAGATCAGCATCGAGATCGGCTAGCAGGGCGTCGACGTACTCTTCTTCCGGCAGGTTGGGCCCGGCGGTGTGGGAGTTGAAGTCGCAATACGGGCACTTCTTCACGCACCAGGGAATGTGCACATAGAGTGCAAGGGGCGGCAGCGCGAAGCCACCGCCGGACGCCATGGTCATGCCAGACCCAGCCGCTGTTTCAGCAGGGCCATGGCGCGGGCGCGGTGGCTGATCTGGTTTTTCTCGGCAGCCGGCAGCTCGGCGCTGGAGCACTCGCGCTCGGGCACCCAGAACAGCGGGTCATAGCCGAAGCCTTCGACGCCTTGTGCAGCGTGCAGGATGCGTCCGTGCCAGAGACCTTCGCAGATGATCGGCAGCGGATCATCGGCATGCCGCACCAGCGCCAGGCAGCAGACGAACTGCGCGCCGCGCTCGGCATCCGGTACATCTTTCAGGGCGTCGAGCAGCTTGGCATTATTCGCCGCGTCACCCTGACCATCGGCGTAGCGCGCCGAGTAGATGCCCGGTGCGCCACCGAGAAAATCCACCGCCAGGCCGGAGTCATCGGCCAGCGCCGGCAGGCCGGACAGGCGTGCAGCGTTGCGCGCTTTGAGAATGGCGTTCTCGATAAACGACAGGCCGGTTTCTTCCGGCTCGACCATCGAGAACTCGCCGACCGAACGCACGCGTACGCTGCTGCCGAGCATGGCTTGCAGCTCTTTGAGTTTGCCGGCGTTATGGCTGGCCAGCACCAGTTCGTTGAAGTGCATCATTCGTCTGGGAAGAATTCCTGGTTGAAGTCGAAGCTGTGCGCCACGCCATCGGCCGCGCGCACGTTGATGGTGAAACGCAGCATTTCACGCTGGCTGAAGGTGAATTGCGCCAGGTAATAAATAGCCTCACCTTCGTTGACCTGTTTGAAGGTCAGCGGCTGACTGCGCCCGACCAGGTCCTTCACTTCGCCACTGACGCTGGCGCTGCTGGCCTTGCCGGCCTTGAGCACGGAAATATTCACCACGCCCTGGGTCTTGCTGCGTACCAGGCTGTTGGCGGCGGCGATGTCCGGCTGCAGAAAGCTGGAATTGAAGGCGATGTAGTGCACGTCGAGGTCGCCGAACGTTTGTTTGCGTTCAGCCAGCGCTGGCAGGCTCAGGCACAGGGCGATCAATAGAAATGCGATGCGACGCATGATGGTTTCTCCAGATAGACAGTGGCCTGTGAATAGGCCGCTTATTGGGCATCCTGGGCGGTAGGCCCGCTGATCCGGTAAATGCCGATTTCACCTAACAGATTAGGCCAGATGCGGCTGGCCCAGCCGTGCCGGTGGTCGCGGTCTACGGCCAGGCGATCCATGACTTTCGCGCCTTGGTCGTGGCACAGCTTTTCGAAGTCTTCGAAGGTGCAGAAGTGGATGTTCGGCGTGTTGAACCAGGTGTACGGGAGAAAATCCGACACCGGCATGCGGCCTTTGGTGGTGAGGTACCAGCGGCAGTGCCAGTGGCCGAAGTTGGGGAAGGTGATGATGCAGGTCTTGCCGACGCGCAGCATCTCCGCCAGCACCTTGTCCGGGTAATGCAGGGCTTGCAGCGACTGGGTCATGACCACCACGTCGAAGCTGTTGCTGGCAAAGTTGCCCAGGCCCTGGTCGAGGTTCTGCTCGATGACGTTGACGCCCTTGCTCACGCACTGGGCGATGTTGTCCGCATCGATTTCCAGGCCGTAACCGGAGACCTGCTTGTGTTCGGCCAGCCAGGCGAGCAACTCGCCATTGCCGCAGCCCAGGTCGAGCACACGGCTGCCTGCGGGAATCCACTCTTGGATGATTTCGAGGTCCGCGCGCATGACTACACCTTGATCCGTTTCATATAGCTGTCGAATGCCTGCAGGTAACGCGGGATCGGCATCAGGAAGGCATCGTGACCCTGGGGCGCATCGATTTCCAGGTAGCAGACGTTCTTGCGCGCGGCGGTCAGGGCATCCACGATTTCCCGCGAACGTGCTGGCGAGAAGCGCCAGTCGGTGGTGAAGGACATCACGCAGAAATCAGCGCTGACGTGGGCCAATGTCTTGGCCAGATCGCCATCAAAGGCTGCCGCCGGATCGAAGTAGTCCAGCGCCTTGGTCATCAGCAGGTAGGTGTTGGCGTCGAAGCGCCCGGAGAACTCTTCACCCTGATAGCGCAGGTAGCTTTCCACCTGGAACTCGACACTGTGGAAGTCGTAGTTGAGCTTTTCGCTTTTCAGGCCCCGGCCGAATTTCTCGCCCATGGCGTCATCCGACAGGTAGGTGATGTGGCCGACCATGCGCGCCAGCATCAGTCCGCGCTTGGGGATTACGCCCTGTTCCTGAAAGTGTCCGCCGTGAAATTGCGGGTCAGTGAGGATCGCCTGGCGTGCCACTTCGTTGAAGGCGATGTTCTGCGCCGACAGTTTGGGTGCCGAGGCGATGGCCAGGCAGTGGCGCACGCGTTCGGGGTAGCTGATGGTCCATTGCATGGCCTGCATGCCGCCGAGGCTACCGCCGATCACCGCGGCCCACTGCTGGATGCCGAGGTTGTCGGCCAGCCGCGCCTGGCTGTGTACCCAGTCTTCCACGGTCATGACCGGGAAGTCGGCGCCGAAGGGTTTGCCGGTCGCCGGGTTGATGCTGCTGGGGCCGGTAGAGCCGTTGCAGCCGCCGAGGTTGTTCAGGCTGACGACAAAGAACTTGTTGGTGTCGATGGGTTTGCCGGGGCCGATGCAGCTGTCCCACCAGCCCGGTTTACGGTCATCGGCGCTGTGATAACCGGCGGCATGGTGGTGGCCGGAGAGGGCGTGGCAGATCAGCACGGCGTTGCTTGCCGTGGCATTCAGTTCGCCATAGGTTTCGAAGATCAGTTGGTAGTCGGCCAGGCTGCGCCCGCAGGCCAGCGCCAGAGGTTCTGCGAAGTGCAGAACCTGCGGGGTTACCAGGCCAACAGAGTCTTGGGGAAAGGCAGTCGACATCGACCCTGCTCGCAATAAAGAAAGGCCGCAGTCTAGGGTCTGTTCCCGTTTCGTCGCAAGCCGCGTTGCTGCGCAAAATCTCGCCAGGCTAGGCGAAGGACGCTGGTAATGGTGTTCCCTTGCCAAGTCCTTCAACACCGCATGGCGAGATTTTTCGCGCAACCCGAAGGGACGGGCCTGTTTTAGCGCGAAGCTGTGTTTCTCGACACTCATTTGGAACGACCAAACCTCGTGTCTCGTGCCTTGCCTCGCGCTAAAACAGGCTCCGGCGCGGCCGCGCGCGAAACGGGAACAGCCCCTAAATGCGCCGCCCCAGGCGGCAAGCGCATGGGGCGGCTGGGGTACGGCGGATATGGTGCTGCTGAGGCTGCGGTCTATTCGCCGATGCTATGCGGGCGCGCAGCCCCTGGCAGATTGACCACCTTACCCTGACGCTGCACGGGAGCAGGGCGGCGCAGGATGCGCAGCATGTCGTTGGCCTGCGCCAGTTGCTGCTCCAGTTCGCCGCTGTAACGTGCCAGTTGCTGGCCGCGCTGGCGCGCCTGTTGGGTTTCCTGAGCCAGGGCCTTGAGCCGCAGCATGTGGGTTTCCAGCAGCTGCTTGTGCTCCAGGGTGTGTTGCATCAGTGGCATCAGCGCATCGCTGGCCCACTGTTCGGCTTCCTGGCGCATGCGCTGGTGCAGGCCGATCACTTCCTGCACCAGGGTGGCGAAGAAGCGTTTGGTCAGGCTGCGCTGTTCGGTCAGCAGGGTTTTCAGCTGCAGGCGGAACTGGTCGGCCTTGGCCTGCTGCTGCTTGAGTTCACGCAGGTAGCGGTTGACGTTGAACTGCGGCGCATCGACGCCGTGCAGCGGGTTTTCTTCGTTGTGCCGGCGGTAGATGGCCGCGACCATCTTGTTGGCCATGTCGGCTTCCTGGGCCAGGTTGTGCAGGTCCTGCTCCACGCTGCGGAAGAAATACAGAATGGCCTGGTTGATGCCCAGGGTGGTCCAGCTGCCGGTGAGATTTTTGCGCACCTTGTTCAGGTGTTCGTCTAGGCGCTCGCTGCGCGAGGCGTGGCGCAGGAGGTCGCCCTGACGTTTGAGTAAACGCTGGTTGGTTTTCAGGCCGAGCAGGCGTTTGTGGTGCTGGCTGTGATCTTCCTTGGTCTTGGCGGTCAGCTCGAACAGCATTTGGCCGTTGTCGTGCTGATGGTTGCTCAGCAGCGCTTGCTGTTCGTTGACCTTTTCCAGGCGCAGGTTGAGCACGTGCTGGCTGTTCTGCAGCAGCCTCAGCACCTGATTGACCACGCGGTCTTCGAGCAGGCGTTCCTTCTGCGCGATGATGCGTTCGCAGAGCAGGTTTTCCAGGTTGCTCATCTGGCTGCGGGCCAGCAGTTCCGGGTCCTTGCGCACCTTGGCCAGCATCGCCTGCTTGGCCGACAGCGGCAGCACGTCCTCGACGCGGATGCCGAGCTGGCGCGCGGTGCTGGTCTGAATCTGGCGGATGGCGTTCTGCACAAAGGCTTCGCCGGCCAGGTCATCCCAGAGCACGTCGATCTTGTTCAATACGGCGAACAGACTGGTCTGGGTGTCTTCGTCGAGTTGGCGGATATGCTGCTGCCACACGGCCATGTCGCTGGCAGTCACACCTGTATCGGCGGACAGCAGGAAGATGATCGCCTGGGCGCTGGGCAGCATCGACAGGGTCAGCTCCGGCTCGCTGCCGAGGGCGTTCAGGCCGGGAGTGTCGAGAATACGCAGGCCCTGACGCAGCAGCGGATGATCGAAGTTGACCATGGCGTGACGCCAGGCCGGTACCAGTACTTCGCCGGGTTTGTTGGTGCTTTCCAGCATGTCCGGGTGGAAGCCCAGGGCAATCGCCTGTTCGACCGGCATGGGTTTGGTGCGGGCGACCTGGATAAAGGCCTGGACCATATTGTCTGGGTCGCTGAGGTCCAGCGGGATATTCACCCAGTGCCGCGGAATACGTTTGAACTGCGCCACGCTGGCTTCGGATACGCGGGTCTCGATCGGCAGCAGGCGGATATAGGAGCGTTCCGAGCGCGGGTCGAAGAACAGCTCGGTCGGGCACATGGTGGTGCGCCCAGCCTGGGACGGCAGCATGCGCTGGCCGTAGGAGGAGAAGAACAGGCTGTTGATCAGCTCGGTCTTGCCGCGGGAGAACTCGCCGACAAAGGCTAGGGTGATGTGGTCCGTGCGCAGCAGTTTCAGCGCGCGCTCAAGCTTGGCTTCCACGGCCTCGGAGTTCAGCCGATTGGTCACCAGCCAGCTGCGATAGCGGGTGATTTCGCGCATCAGCTCGCGCTTCCAGGTGACGTAAGCATCGACCTGCTGACTGAGACGTTCCATGCTCATCCTGGGCTTTCCTCCGGTTGGCGCATCCATTGTGGGGCGACTGGGGCTATACGGCACCCAGGTTAAGTCGGGCACACATTGAACGATGCCGCGCAGCGAGGGCGCGGCAGATAACGCTTTAAAGCCTGTGGAATTACGCCAGATCCACGACGTTCGTGGATTGACCTGCTTGGCATTATGCGGGTCGCAGCTATGGCGTCAATTGCATGTCGTCGCGCGCCCGCCTTATGGTCGGTCAGAGTGACTGAGTGGTCAGCGTCAGTTCCGACGGAAGCCGTTGCGGCTGTTTGATACGCACACGTTTGTGCCGGCTTTGCTGGCCGCTTTCCAGGCTGACCTGGCTCTTGCTGACGGCGAATACGCTGGCCAGAAAGGCCAGCAGCTGTGCGTTGGCCTTGCCGTCTACGGGTGGGGCCGTGAGGCGGATCTTCACCCGCTCACCGTGCAGCCCGGCGAACTCATCTTTGCTCGCTTTGGGCTGCAGGTGGCATTCGAGGATCAGGTCGGCGCCGTCCCAGCGAAAGTGGCTCATCAGCGCTCGCGGTCAGATTGCCAGGCTCAGGCCTTTGTACATGCCGGTCATGATCGCCAGGTTGCGGATCACCAGCATGTCGATCAGGTTGAGGATCAGAAAGGCCACGATCGGCGACAGATCCAGTCCGCCCATGCTCGGCAGGATGCGGCGGATCGGCGACAGCAGTGGCTCGCAGATCTGGTTGATCAGCATGGCGGTGGGGTTATGGCTGCCCTGGGCGACCCAGGAGAGGATCACGCTGATGATCAGGGCGAAGAAGAACACCTTGAGGAACAGCGCGGTGACGCCAATGATCGACCACACCAGTAGCTGCAGCGGATTGTCCAGGCCATAGCCGAGCAGCATCAGGGTTAGCGCCATCAGCACCAGTTGCACCACGATTGCCAGCACCAGCGAGGCCAAATCGAGCCCGGCCAGGCTCGGGATGATCTTGCGCAGCGGTTTCAGCAGTGGATGAGTGGCGCGCACGATGAACTGGCTCACCGGGTTGTAGAAGTCCGCCCGCACCAGTTGCAGGATAAAGCGCAGCAGCACGATCAGCAGGTACAGGCTGCCAATGGTTTGCAGGATATAAACAGCAGCAGTATTGAGTCCGATCATCTTCGTTCCTTATTGACCGAGTTGTTCGGCCAGCTCGGCAGAGCGGTGGGCGGCGGCATTCAGGGCTTTCTCGACCAGGGCTTCAAAGCCGTTGGCCTGGAAGGTCTTGATTGCCGCTTCGGTGGTGCCGGCCGGTGAGGTTACCCGGCGGCGCAGCTCGCTGGCATCAACATCGCTGGCCACGGCCATGCGTGCGGCGCCAAGAGCGGTGTGTAGGGTCAGCTGGGCTGCGGTCTCACGCGGCAGGCCGAGTTTCTCGCCAGCGGCGGTCATGGCTTCGATCAGCAGGAAGAAGTACGCCGGGCCGCTGCCGGATACGGCAGTTACGGCATCAATCTGCGCTTCCTGATCCAGCCACAGCGCCAGGCCGACGGCGCTGAGCAGTTGTTCGGCCTGCTGGCGCTGGGTTGGCGAAACCTGAGCATTGGCATACAGGCCGCTGACGCCCTGACGCAGCAGTGCCGGCGTGTTGGGCATGCAGCGCACAATTGCGCGCGGGCCGAGCCAGCTTTCCAGGCTGGCGCAGCTGATGCCGGCGGCAATCGACACCACTAGCTGTTGCTCGCCGATATGTGCGGCGAGATCCAGACAAACTTCCTTCATCACCTGCGGTTTGACCGACAATACGATCACATCTGCGCCCTGGATAGCTTCGGCATTGGCTTCGAAGGTGGCGATGCCATACTCGGCGCTGATCTTGCTGCGCTGTTCGGCGCCGCGGTCGCTGGCGCGAATGGCGCTGGCGTCGATGCCCTGGGCACGCAGGCCGCCGATCAGGCTGGCGGCCATATTGCCGGCACCGATAAAGGCAATGCGGGGAGTGGTCATAACGGGCTTCCTTAATAAGGCTGAAGGCAAACTCAATCAGCTGGTGCTGTAATCACGGGCGCCGAACAGTGCAGTACCGATGCGTACCCAGGTCGCGCCTTCGGCAATCGCCGCTTCCAGATCATGGCTCATGCCCATGGACAAGGTGTCGAGGTCCAGGTTCAGGCCTTGCATCAGCTCGCGCAGGCGGGCGAAGGCGGCGCGTTGCTCGCTGGGGTCATCGGTGGGCTCGGGGATTGTCATCAATCCGCGTAGGCGCAGGTTGGGCAGTTGTGTAACGGCGTATGCCAGCTCCGGCAGCTCATCCGGATTGCAGCCAGATTTGCTGGCCTCGCCGCTGACATTCACCTGTAGGCAGATATTCAACGGTGGCAGATGCGCCGGACGCTGATCAGACAGGCGCTGGGCGATTTTCAGGCGATCCACCGAATGCACCCAGGCAAAGTGCTCGGCGATGGGCTTGGTTTTGTTCGATTGGATCGGACCGATAAAGTGCCAGGTCAGCGGCAGGTCGCTCAATTCGGCCTGCTTTTCCAGGGCTTCCTGCAGGTAGTTCTCACCGAAATCGCAGGTGCCGGCTGCAAAGGCCTGGCGAATCGCTTCGGCCGGTTTGGTTTTGCTCACCGCGAGCAGGCCAACCGCTGCACAATCTCGCTGCGAGGCTTGCGCCGCCTCACGGATGCGCACTCCGACCTTTGCAATATTCTCTGCTATCGTGGACATTACTTGCGCCCGCCGCCTGGGTTTCGCGGCATTCTACCTGCTTGTCTGTCATTAGGGAGTCCCATGGATATCACTGAATTGCTGGCCTTCAGCGCCAAGCAAGGTGCATCGGACCTGCATCTCTCCGCTGGCCTGCCTCCGATGATTCGGGTCGACGGTGATGTTCGCCGGATCAATTTGCCTGCGCTGGACCATAAACAGGTGCATGCGCTGATCTACGACATCATGAACGACAAGCAGCGCAAGGATTTCGAGGAGTTCCTCGAGACCGATTTCTCCTTCGAAGTGCCGGGCGTGGCGCGTTTCCGGGTTAACGCCTTCAACCAGAACCGCGGTTCTGGCGCGGTATTCCGGACCATTCCGTCGAAAGTGCTGAGCATGGAAGACCTTGGCATGGGCGAAATCTTCCGCAAGATTTCCGATGTGCCGCGCGGCCTGGTGCTGGTGACCGGGCCAACCGGTTCGGGTAAGTCGACCACCCTGGCGGCGATGCTTGACTATATAAACAGCAACAAGTACCACCACATCCTGACGGTCGAAGACCCGATCGAATTTGTTCACGAATCGAAGAAGTGCCTGATCAACCAGCGTGAGGTGCACCGCGACACCCTCGGCTTCTCCGAAGCCCTGCGCTCGGCACTGCGGGAAGACCCGGACATCATCCTGGTCGGCGAGATGCGCGACCTGGAAACCATCCGCCTGGCCCTGACCGCAGCAGAAACCGGCCACCTGGTGTTTGGCACCCTGCACACCACCTCGGCGGCCAAGACCATCGACCGCGTGGTCGACGTATTCCCGGCCGAAGAGAAATCCATGGTGCGCTCCATGCTCTCCGAATCGCTGCAATCGGTTATCTCGCAGACTCTGCTGAAGAAGATCGGCGGCGGTCGTGTGGCGGCCCACGAAATCATGATCGGCACCCCGGCCATCCGTAACCTGATTCGTGAGGACAAGGTGGCGCAGATGTATTCGGCGATCCAGACCGGTGGCTCGCTGGGCATGCAGACCCTGGATTCCTGCCTGAAAACTCTGGTGACCAAGGGCATCGTCAGCCGCGAAGCGGCGCGCGAGAAAGCCAAAACACCAGAAAACTTCTAAATCGACAGTACCCGGCGGGCAATTGCCTGTCGGGTTCAGCCCAGCGGCAATCCACGCGCCTGCCGCTGGCCTTGCATAACCGCGTGATGCACATGGGCGAACAACGATGGAATTCGAAAAACTGCTGCGCCTGATGGTGGAAAAGGGCGGCTCCGACCTGTTTATTACCGCTGGCGTACCGCCGTCGATGAAGGTCAACGGCAAGATCATGCCGATCACCAAAACGCCCATGTCGCCTGAGCAGACCCGTGAAACCGTGCATTCGGTGATGAACGAGCAGCAGCGCCGCGACTTTGCCGAGAACCACGAATGCAACTTCGCCATCAGCGCCCGTGGTGTTGGCCGTTTCCGCGTCAGTGCCTTCTACCAGCGCAACCTGGCCGGTATGGTGCTGCGTCGTATCGAGACCAATATTCCGACGCTGGACGAGCTGAAACTGCCGGAAATTCTCAAGAAACTGGCGCTGACCAAGCGCGGTCTGGTGTTGTTTGTCGGTGCGACTGGTACCGGTAAGTCGACTTCCCTGGCGGCGATGATCGGCTACCGCAACAAGAACAGCAGCGGCCACATCATTTCCATCGAAGACCCGATCGAATACATCCACCAGCACCAGAGCTGTATCGTTACCCAGCGTGAAGTGGGCATCGATACCGAGTCTTTCGAGGTGGCGCTGAAGAACACCCTGCGCCAGGCGCCGGACGTGATTCTGATTGGTGAGGTGCGTACCCGCGAGACCATGGATCATGCCGTGGCCTTCGCCGAAACCGGTCACCTGTGCCTGGCCACACTGCACGCCAACAACGCCAACCAGGCGCTGGATCGCATCATCAACTTCTTCCCCTCTGACCGGCAGAACCAGGTGTGGATGGACCTGTCGCTCAACCTCAAGGCCATCGTCGCCCAGCAACTGATCCCGACCCCGGATGGCAAAGGCCGCCGTGCGGTGATTGAGGTATTGATCAACACCCCGCTGGCCGCCGATCTGATCCGCAAGGGTGAGGTGCACGAACTCAAGGCGCTGATGAAACGCTCCACCGAGCAGGGCATGCAGACCTTCGATCAGGCGCTGTACAACCTCTACAGCCAGGGTGAGATCACCTACGAAGATGCGCTGCTGTACGCCGATTCGGCCAACGATCTGCGCCTGATGATCAAGCTCGGCTCGGAAACCGATGGCGATCACCTGAGCAGCATGGCCCAGGGCTTGTCGCTGGAAGTCAGCGAAGAAGATCCGGGTCGGCGCTTCCGCTGACTGCTGGCTGTGGCGCGCTGGTGCGGCGAATGCGTTTGCCGCCCTGGCGCGACACCGCTTCCGCTTGGCCATCGCGTTGCGCGCCGGCGCGGGCCTGGCTCATCAGTTGCGGGATCAGCGGGCCTTCCGGGAGGTTTCTCCAGAAGCGCACCGGCATGCTGGTTTCCAGTGCGCTGCGGTTGAGCCGCGCAGGGTTGAACGTGCTGCCGTAATACGCCAGCCACAAGGCTTCCCCCGTATCCTCGGGCGTTTGCGCCATGCGTTGCCACTCACTCGGGCAGGGGCGCTGGTAATGCAGGCGCTGGCCATCCCAATACACGCCGTCATCCGGTGTGGCAATCAACCAGGTGGTTCGCCCCAGGCGTTCGGCAAAATGCCCGCTGGCACTGGCGAGGATGTCATGGGCCGGTTCGTGCCAGGCCACCAGCTGTGGGCCTTCGGCGTCTTCGGGGCGCGGGTGAAAACGCAGAAAGGCATGCAGGTGGTGGGCTTCGCGGCGCACCGCTTTTAGCCGTTTATGCAGCTGGCTGCCATCGATGTCTCCCGGCAGCATGGCGGCGCGGTCGCCTTGAGCGACTCGCCAGAGAATCCGATAGAGCAGGCTCCAGCGATCCTCGACGCGAAAGCGTGCAGCGCTTTGCAGCAGTTCTAGCAGCTGTTTGGGGATACGCAGTGGCGGTGTCACGGGTGGTGCGTTGTTGGGTGCTGGTGCGTGGTCGAACAGCCCACCACTGTCGTCGTCCGTCAGCCAGGTAATCTGATGCGGTGGCACGCCCTGTTGTATCAGGCTTCTGGCGACTTCTCGCCAGCCGGCAAAGCTGCCGTCGAATGGCGCGCTGTGCATTACCACAGCGCCATCTGTGCCGGCGTTTCGCTGAGTTGCTGGCGCAGCAGCAGGGATTCGCGGCTGGCCTGCAGTGGGCGATAGTCCTGGGTGACGATAAAAGGCTTGGCCTTTTCCAGCGCGCAGCGCAGGCGTGTCAGGTCGTCGAAACGAATGCGTTTCTGTCGGCGCAGGGCGACCAGGCGCTTGGCACTGAGCACGCCGATACCCGGCACGCGGGCGATCATTGCCGGTTCGGCGCGATTGAGGTCGACGGGGAAGTGCTCACGGTTGTTCAGCGCCCAGGCCAGTTTCGGGTCGATATCCAGCGCCAGGTTGCCAGGGCCGCTGAGCAACTCACCCACCTCGAATCCGTAGCCGCGCAGCAGGAAGTCGGCTTGATACAGGCGGTGCTCGCGTAGCAAGGGTGGCGCTTCAAAGGGCACGGTATTCGGGCTTTGCGGGATCGGGCTGAACGCCGAGTAATACACCCGACGCAGGCGGTAGTTGCCGTAGAGCGAGGCGGCGGTGTGCAAAATGGTGCTGTCGTCGGTGGCATCGGCGCCAATGATCATCTGCGTGCTCTGGCCGGCAGGAGCGAAGCGCGGCGCACGTATTTCTGCGCGGGCCTCGCTCTCACCCTGATGGATCGAGTGCATGGCCTGCTTGATGGTGCGCACCTGCTTTTCCGGGGCCAGGCGGATCAGGCTGCTTTCGGTGGGCAGTTCGATATTCACACTGAGGCGATCGGCATAACGGCCGGCTTCGGCGATCAGTAGCGGGTCGGCGTCGGGAATGGTCTTGAGGTGGATATAGCCACGGAATTCATGCTCTTCACGTAGCAGCTTGGCGACACGGACCAGCTGCTCCATGGTGTAGTCGGCTGAGCGAATGATTCCCGAGCTAAGAAACAGCCCGCTGATGCAATTGCGCTTGTAAAAATCCAGGGTCAGGGTGACCACTTCTTCGGGGGTGAAACGCGCGCGCGGTACATCGCTGGAGCGGCGGTTGACGCAGTACTGGCAGTCATACAGGCAGAAATTGGTCAGCAGGATTTTCAGCAAGGCTACGCAGCGACCGTCCGGGGTAAAGCTGTGGCAAATGCCCATGCCGTTGGTCGAGCCGATGCCGCTCTTGCCCTTGGAGCTGCGGTTTGGCGCGCCGCTGCTGGCGCAGGAGGCGTCGTACTTGGCGGCGTCGGCGAGGACGGTGAGTTTTTCGATCAGCTGCATGATGCTGCCTGCTTAACTGTTTATGCATACAGTATTTAGCAATCGACGGCTGGCATCAAGCGTTGATATGACGGGAGCATGGCGGATTTCCCCAGCGGCGAACCTTGCGTAGAGTGTGGCGTCAAAGCGTTACCAGCCATCAGGAGGCACACCCATGCAGCGACAGGACACGCACAGCAAACTTATCGGTTATCTGCTGTGGATTTTCGGTTTTCTCGGCGCGCACCGTTTCTATTACGGCAAGCCGGTGACCGGCACCATCTGGTTTTTCACCTTCGGTCTGCTGTTTATTGGCTGGATCGTCGACCTGTTTCTGATCCCAGCGATGGATCGCGAGGCCGATCTGCGTTTTACCGCTGGTGACACCGACTACAACGTTGCCTGGATTCTGCTGACCTTCCTCGGCATTTTCGGTGTGCACCGCATGTACCAGGGCAAGTGGATCACCGGGATCATCTACCTGTTTACCGGTGGTCTGTTCTTGCTCGGGGTGCTGTATGACTTCTGGACACTGAATACCCAGGTGTCGATCAAGAACGCTGAGCGCGGTTAAGGTTCAGGCATAAAAAAGCCCGCCTATTGGCGGGCTTTTTTATGCTCTGCCATCCATGGCGATCACCCTGCGGGCCCTCGCTGCGCGACGTCAAACATCGTTCCCGGCGATTTTTATGCGGCGATGAATCAGGCTTTGTAGCTGATATGCCCGTCTACCAAGGTGTAACGCACGGCGCCCGGCAGGCAGTGGCCGATAAAGGGACAGTTGGCACCTTTCGAATACCAGGTCTCGCCAGCCAGGGTCGATGCTTGAGGATCAAACAGCAGCAAGTCGGCGGCTGCACCCACGCTCAGGTTGCCAGCCGGCAGGCGCAGCGCTTGCGCCGGACCACTGCTTAGGCGAGCGAGCAGGGTGGGCAGGTCTAGCAGGCCATCCTGCACCAGGCTCATGGCCAGAGGCAGTAACAGTTGTACGCTGCTGATACCGGGCTCTGTGGCTCCGAAGGGGGCCAGTTTGGCGTCACGCTCGTGCGGCTGATGGTGGCTGGCAATCGCCGAGATTACCCCGCTCTTTACCGCCGCGCGCAGACCGTCACGGTCGGCAGCGGTGCGCAGCGGCGGTTGCACGTGGTACAGGCTGGAGAAGTCGCCAAGTGCCTCATCGGTGAGGATCAGTTGATACAACGCTACGTCGGCGGTGACCGGCAGGCCACGGGCCTGGGCGTCGGCGATCAGCTGGGCACCGCGCGCGCTGGTCAGCTGGCTGAAGTGCGCGCGCACGCCGGTCTGCTCGACCAGCAGCAGGTCGCGAGCCAAAGCCACCGTCTCGGCGCTTTCCGGAATGCCCGGCAGGCCGAGGAAGCTGGCGGTGGCGCCTTCGTGCGCCAGGCCGCCTTCGGCGAGGTCGTGATCTTGGGAATGGAAGATCACCGTCAGGTCGAAGGTCGCTGCATATTCCAGGGCGCGGCGCAGGGTGCGGTTATTGCGGAAGCTGTCCAGGCCATTGCCGAAGGCCACGCAACCGGCGTCACGCAGGGCAACCAGTTCGGCCAGCTGCTCGCCTTCCAGGCCTTTGCTCAACGCACCAATCGGGAACACCTTGGTATGCCCGGCTTCGCGGGCGCGATCGAGGATCAGCTCGGCCACGGCCGGAGTATCCAGCACCGGTTTGGTAAACGGCGGGCAGCAGAGGCTGGTCACGCCACCTGCGGCTGCGGCCAGGGTTTCCGTGGCGATGCTGCCTTTGCGGCTATAGCCCGGTTCGCGCAGGGCGACGTTAAGGTCGACCAGGCCAGGCGCGGCAACCAGGCCCTGGGCCTCGATGCTCTGCTCGGCGACGAAGCTGGCGGGTGCCTGGCCGATGGCGACAACTTTGCCGCCTTCGATGTACAGATCAGTCTGCTGATCGAAGCCGCTGCTGGGGTCGATCACGCGGGCTCCGAGGATACGGATACGCATCAGTTCTGCTCCTCGGCATCTTGATTGAGTTGGCGCTGCGCGGTCTGCCCGCTCATGGCCATGGACAGCACCGCCATGCGGATGGCGATACCGTAGGTGACCTGGTTGAGAATCACCGACTGCGGGCCGTCGGCCACTGCCGACTCAATCTCCACGCCGCGGTTGATCGGGCCTGGGTGCATCACCAGGGCATCCGGCTTGGCCAGTTTGAGGCGTTCTTCGGTGAGGCCGAACAGGCGATAGAACTCGCCTTCGCTGGGCAGCAGGCCGCCGGTCATGCGCTCGCGCTGCAGGCGCAGCATGATCACCACGTCGACGTCCTTGAGGCCGGCGGTCATGTCGCTGTAGACGGTCACGCCGTATTGCTCGATGCCGACCGGCAGCAGGGTTTTCGGCGCGATTACGCGAATGTCCGGGCAGCCCAGGGTTTTCAGCGCAAGCATATTCGAGCGGGCTACCCGCGAATGCAGGATGTCGCCGACGATGGCTACCGAGAGGTTCTCGAAGCTGCCCTTGTGCCGGCGGATGGTCAGCATGTCGAGCATGCCCTGAGTCGGGTGGGCGTGACGGCCGTCGCCGCCGTTGATGATCGCCAGGTTGGGGCACACGTGCTCGGCGATAAAGTGTGCAGCGCCGGAATCAGCATGGCGCACTACGAAGATGTCGGCGGCCATGGCTTCGAGGTTGCGCAGGGTGTCGAACAGCGTTTCGCCCTTGCTGGTCGAGCTGGTCGACACGTTCAGGCTGATCACGTCCGCGGACAGGCGCTGGGCGGCCAGTTCGAAGGTGGTGCGGGTGCGTGTGGAGTTCTCGAAGAACACGTTGCACACAGTCTTGCCGCGCAGCAGCGGGACTTTCTTCACCGCACGGGCGCCGACTTCGAGGAAGGAGTCGGCGGTGTCGAGGATTTCCGTCAGCAGCTCGCGCGGCAGGCCGTCGAGGGACAGGAAGTGGCGCAGTTGGCCTTGGTCATTCAGCTGCAGCGGGCGCTTGGCGGCTATGGTCGTCATCTGGCGAGTCTCAGTGGGCAAGCGTCTGGAGTTCGAGGGTCAGCGGCGTGGGACCGGACAATTTTACCCGCTGATCCGCGGCTAGCGACAGGGTGGCACCGACCACGTCCGGGCGGATCGGCAGCTCGCGGGCGTTCAGGTCGAGCAGGCTGACCAGAGTCACGCTGGCCGGGCGGCCGTAATCGAACAGTTCATTGAGCGCGGCGCGGATGGTACGGCCGCTCATCAGTACGTCATCGATCAGCACCAGGTGCTGGCCTTCGATTTCGAATGGCAGCTCGGACGGTTGCACCTGCGGGTGCAGACCGTTCTGGGTGAAGTCGTCACGGTAGAAGGACACATCGAGAATGCCCAGTGCGTCGTCGCGGCCCAAGGCTTCCAGCAGCGCCTGGGCGACCCAGACACCGCCGGTGCGGATGCCGATAAAGCGCGGCTCGCTGATCTGTCGGCTGTTCAGGTGCTGGTTGAGCGCAGCGGCCATTTGCGGCAGCAGGTCGGCGGGTGTGGGCAAATGCATGGCAAAACTCCTTGGTGCGGGCTTAGCCCAGGCAATTTTCTTCGAGCCAGCCTTGCAGCAGCAGCGCCGCAGCAATGGCATCGACCGGGCGCTCGCGGTAGCCGCCACTTTGTCCTTCGCGCAGACGCTGGCCCTTGGCCTCAAAAGTGGTCAGGCGTTCGTCGTGGGTGTGTACCGGCAGGTTGAAGCGGCCGTTAAGGCGGCGGGCGAATTTTTCCGCGCGCTCGCTCATCTCGCTTTTTGTGCCATCCATGTTCAGTGGCAGACCAACGACGATGGCATCCGGCTGCCATTCTTTGATCAGCGCTTCAACTTTCTGCCAGTCCGGCACGCCGTTCTGCGCCTTGAGGATGCACAGCTCGCGGGCCTGGCCGGTGATCACCTGGCCGACCGCGACGCCGATCTGTTTGCTGCCGTAATCGAAGCCCAGCAGCAGGCGTAGTGGTTTTGCCTCGGCCATCAGGCGTGCCCGGCTTGCGAAGTGAGCAGGCTGAGATTGACGCCCAGGCGTGCAGCTGCAGCGTTCAGGCGCTGGTCGAACGGCAGGTCGAAGAGGATCGCGTGGTCAGCCGGGCAGGTCAGCCAGGCGTTGTCGGCCAGCTCGGCTTCCAGCTGCCCGGCTTCCCAACCGGCATAGCCGAGGGTGATCAGGTATTTCTCTGGGCCTGTGCCGTCGGCGATGGCGAATAGCACGTCCTGTGAGGTCGACAGACCCAGTTCGCCCAGCTCCAGGGTGGCCTGAAACTGTGGGCCGCTGGGGTGCAGGACAAAGCCGCGATCGGTCTGCACCGGGCCGCCGGTAAAGATTGGCAGGCTTTGGCAGAGCACGGGCGGTTCGTCATCCGGGCGCAGTTGTTCCAGCACATCAGCCAGGTTGAGACCGTTGGGCTTGTTGATTACCAGGCCCATGGCGCCGTGTTCGTTGTGATCAATCAGGTAGGTAACGGTTTGTGCGAAATGCGGATCGGCCATGTGTGGCATGGCGATCAGGAAGTGATGCTTGAGGTAGCTGGGGCTGGCGTCTTTCATGGGCGTTAGTTTGGAGCTTCGAGCGACAAGCCTCAAGCAGTGCGCGCAGATTCAGTTGCTCGACAGGCGGTCGCCGCGCTCGAAACGCCAGGTGCGGATGATTTCCAGGCGGTCGACATCGGCCAGGTCGCCGGTAAATGGGGCGAACGGCGCGGCCAGGCGCACGATGCGCAGGGCGGCCTGGTCGAGCAGGCGCTGGCCGGAGGATTCCAGCACCTGCACTTCGTACAGGGTGCCGTCGCGGTTGATCGACACCAGCAGACGCAGGCTGCCATAAATGCCCTGGCGGCGTGCTTCATCGGGGTAATTTAGATTACCGACCCGCTCAACCTTCTTGCGCCATTCATCCTTGTACCAGGCTCCTTTGTCGCGCATGGTCGAGGCGGCGTTGAGGCGGTGGATTTTCGGCCGCTTGGCGTATTGCTGAACTTCCTGAGCCAGTTCGGCTTCCAGGCTGGCGATCTCCGACGACAACTGGGCGCTGTCGAACACCGGTGCTGGTCGGGTTTGCGGCGTGGGCTTGGCTTCTTCGCGTTTGACTGGGGTTTTCTGTTGTTGAGGCGCGCGGGTGGCGACGGCCGCTTTTGGTGCTTGTTGGCGTACTGCTGGCTGTTGCGGCGAGGCCGGTGGGGTGATGCGCTTGACTTCGCTGTCCTGAAACAGTGCCTGCTCGGTGGTTTTCGGTGCGGCCTTGTGTTCCAGGGTGCCGCTGCCTTGCTGGTTGTCCTGGGCGAGAAAATCGGCCTCTTTGGGCTTTTCTTCACTCTTGAAGGTGGATAGGGTGATTTCCAGGGTTTTGCTGATCTGGCTCGGCTCGGCCAAGGTAAAGCCCAGGCCGAGGATCAGCGCGGCATGCAGTACGGCAGCGAGGAACAGAGTAAAGCCCAGGCGGTCCGCCGGCTGTACGCCGGCGCTGGAAAGTTCAGGGAGTTGGGCTGCTGCGTTCATCGCGTTTCGGGTCTGCTCAGGTTGCCGCGCAGTCTGCCGAGGGCGCATGGAAAAGTCTATGAAGCACTGCGCGCATTGAGCTTCTCGGCAATCTTGTCCATCAACTGCTCACCGATACGCGTATCGAAGGCGGCGTCGATCTCGCGGATGCAGGTCGGGCTGGTCACGTTGATCTCGGTCAGGTGCTCGCCGATCACGTCCAGACCGACAAACAGCAGGCCTTTCTCGCGCAGGGTCGGGCCGACGGCGGCGGCGATTTCACGGTCGCGCTCGGTCAGCGGTCTGGCTTCGCCGCGTCCACCGGCGGCAAGGTTGCCGCGGGTTTCGCCGGCCGCGGGAATGCGCGCCAGGCAATAAGGCACTGGTTCGCCGTCGATCATCAGGATGCGCTTGTCACCATCCTTGATTGCTGGCAGGTAACCTTGGGCCATGATCTGCTGCTGGCCGTGGTTGGTCAGGGTCTCGAGAATCACGGAAAGGTTGGGGTCGCCTTCGCGGTGGCGAAATATCATCGAACCGCCCATTCCATCGAGGGGTTTGAGAATGATGTCACGCTGCTCTTTGGCAAACTCGCGCAGAATGTCGGCCCTACGGCTGACCACGGTCGGCGGAGTGTATTGGCTGAACTGGGTGGCAAAGTACTTTTCATTGCAGTCGCGCAGACTTTGCGGGCGGTTGACCACCAGAACGCCCGCTTGCTCGGCTTGTTCCAGCAGGTAGGTGGAGTAGACAAACTCGTTATCGAAGGGCGGATCCTTGCGCATCAGGATCACGTCCAGCTCGCTTAGCGCGATATCGTGCTCGTTACCCAGTTCGAACCAGCGCTGTGGGTCGTTGTATACGCTAAGCTCTGACAGTCGAGCGCGTGCTTCGCCCTTGGCCTGGTAAAGATCTTTCTGCTCCATATAGAAGAGGGTCCAGCCGCGCGCTTGGGCGGCCAGCAACATGGCCAGCGAGCTGTCCTTCTTGAAGGCAATCTGGGCGATGGGGTCCATGACAATGCCGAGGCGGACGCTCATGGCGGTGTTCTCCGTAAAATGGCAGCGATTAAAGTGTGCTAAGACGTGATGTGGCGTCAGGGTGGCGCTGACAAGTCGGGTGGTCAAGGAAAAAACTTGGCCCCGCGCGGCTTATAGATTGCATCTGGAGAGTGTGCTAAAAAGGCCCGACGATTGGGTTGTAGCCCGTCGGTGACAGGGCCTCAGGCGCACTGATATAACGCAAAAATAACGACTCACCGAGGCGATGGTAGGGCAAACATGGAACAGCATTCCGAGGGTTTGAGGGTGATGGTGATCGACGATTCGAAAACGATTCGTCGTACCGCGGAAACCCTGCTGAAAAAGGTGGGCTGCGAGGTAATTACTGCAGTTGACGGCTTCGATGCTTTGGCAAAGATCGCCGATACCCATCCGAACATCATCTTTGTCGACATTATGATGCCGCGGCTCGATGGCTATCAGACCTGTGCCTTGATCAAGAACAACAGCGCTTTCAAATCCACTCCGGTGATCATGCTGTCTTCCAAAGACGGTCTGTTCGATAAAGCTAAGGGTCGCATTGTCGGTTCCGATCAATACCTGACCAAACCCTTCAGTAAAGAAGAGCTGCTCGGTGCGATTAAAGCCCATGTGCCTGACTTTGTACCGGTGGAACAAGCGTCCTGACGCCTGGCTGAACAGCTGGGCGCCTTTTTAAAGTATTGGGAAACACCATGGCTCGAATTCTGATTGTTGATGACTCGCCGACTGAAATGTACAAACTGACCGCCATGCTGGAAAAGCACGGCCATCAGGTACTCAAGGCGGAAAATGGTGCCGACGGCGTTGCTCTGGCGCGCCAGGAAAAACCCGACGCCGTGCTGATGGATATCGTCATGCCGGGCCTCAATGGCTTCCAGGCGACCCGCCAGTTGACCAAGGATGCGGACACCAGTCACATCCCGGTGATTATCGTCACCACCAAGGATCAGGAAACCGACAAGGTCTGGGGCAAGCGCCAGGGTGCGAAGGATTACCTGACCAAGCCGGTTGATGAAGAAACCCTGGTTAAAACCTTGAATGCGGTATTGGCCGGCTAAGACCGGGTCAGTCCGCAATTAAAAAAGAATAAGGCCGCAGCTGGCATGTCGGACGCGCAAACACCTTTTCAAACCCTTCAGGATATCGACAGGCTTTGTCGTTCGCTGGCTGCTGGCTTGCCTTCGCAGCAAGCGGTGGTGCAGACCTGGAGCGGCATCGGTTTTCGCATGGGCGAGCGTTTTTTTGTCGCGCCCATGGGTGAAGTTGGCGAGGTGCTGCATGAGCCGCGCCATACCCTGTTGCCTGGCGTGAAAAACTGGGTCAAGGGCGTGGCCAACGTGCGTGGTCGCCTACTGCCAGTGATGGACCTGTGTGGGTTCTTCGGCAATGAGCTGTCGCCACTGCGCAAAAAACGCCGAGTGCTGGTGGTTGACCACCAGGAAGTCTTTGCCGGCCTCACGGTCGATGAAGTATTCGGCATGCAGCACTTTCCTGTGGATACCTTCTCCGAGCAGCTGCCGCCGCTCGAGGCGTCCATAGCACCTTTTATCCACGGAGTATTTCAACGTGAACAGCCCTGGTTGGTGTTCAGCCCACACGCGCTGGCCCAGAACCCGGGTTTTCTCGACGTGGCGTATTAACAGTTTATCGGTGGGGTCGGCTTTGTCGGCCTTTTGGCGTTACATGGGAACCGTAGTGCGGTCGGTCCAGGCGGGGGCCAGTAAATGAAAAAACTAAATGCAGGTAATTTGTTAGCAGGTGCGCGCAGTAGCACATTGATCGCAGGGCTGTTTATTGTCCTGATCGTCTCGATCGTGCTGTTGTTCGCCAACTTCGCCTACATCAACACCCAATCCAACTACGACACGGAGTACATCGGTCACGCCGGTGAGCTGCGCGTACTGTCCCAGCGTATCGCGAAAAACTCTACGGAAGCGGCGGCCGGTACGGCGGAAGCGTTCGCCTTGCTGCGCGATGCGCGTAACGACTTCCAGACTCGCTGGGGTTATCTGACCGACGGTAACGAGGAGACCGGGCTGCCCGCAGCGCCGGAGTCCTTGCAGCCACAGATTGCTGTAGTACAGCAGGACTGGGATACGCTGCGGCAGAACACCGACGCCATCCTGGCCAACGAACAGACCGTATTGTCGCTGCACCAGGTAGCTGCCACCCTGGCAGAAACCATTCCGCAGTTGCAGGTCGAGTACGAAGAAGTAGTCGACATCCTGCTGGAAAGTGGTGCGCCGGCGGCTCAGGTTTCGGTAGCTCAGCGTCAATCTTTGCTGGCAGAACGTATTCTGGGTTCGGTAAACAAGGTACTGGCCGGTGACCAGGACTCGGTGCAGGCCGCTGACATGTTCGGTCGCGATGCCAGCCTCTTCGGTCGTGTACTGAGTGCGATGCTTGAAGGCAACGCCGCTATGGAAATCACTCAGGTAAGCGACGAGGAAGCCCTCGAGCGTCTGGCGGAAATTTCTGAACTGTTCGAATTCGTATCCGGTTCGGTGGACGAGATTCTCGAAACCTCGCCTGAACTGTTCCAGGTGCGCGAGTCGGCCAACGTGATCTTCACTGTCTCGCAGACCCTGTTGGACAAGGCATCCGACCTGGCCGTCGGCTTTGATGACCTGGCCACTGGCCGTGCCATCAACACCCTGATCGGTTATGTGCTTGGTGCTCTGGCGCTGGGTTCAATCATCCTGATCGGTCTGGTGATGGTGCGTGAAACCAACCGTCGTCTGGCATCCACCGCTGAGAAGAACGAACGTAACCAGGCAGCTATTCTGCGACTGCTCGACGAAATCGCCGACCTCGCAGACGGTGACTTGACCGTAGCCGCGACGGTAACCGAAGACTTCACCGGTGCCATCGCTGACTCCATCAACTACTCCATCGACCAGCTGCGTGACCTGGTAGCAACGATCAACCTGACCGCCGTTCAGGTAGCCGGTGCCGCCCAGGAAACCCAGGCCACAGCGATGCACCTGGCTGAAGCTTCCGAGCACCAGGCCCAGGAAATTGCCGGTGCTTCTGCGGCGATCAACGAAATGGCCGTGTCGATTGACCAGGTATCGGCGAACGCCTCGGAGTCCTCCGCGGTAGCGGAACGTTCCGTAGCCATCGCCAACAAAGGTAACGAAGTGGTGCACAACACCATCACCGGCATGGATAACATCCGTGAGCAGATCCAGGACACCTCGAAGCGTATTAAACGCCTCGGTGAATCGTCCCAGGAGATCGGCGACATCGTTAGCCTGATTAACGACATTGCTGACCAGACCAACATCCTCGCACTGAACGCCGCGATCCAGGCCTCTATGGCGGGTGACGCGGGTCGAGGCTTCGCCGTGGTAGCGGACGAAGTACAACGCCTCGCAGAACGTTCCTCTGCTGCAACCAAGCAGATCGAAGCGCTGGTTAAGACGATTCAGACCGACACCAACGAAGCCGTTATCTCGATGGAACAAACGACTTCCGAAGTGGTGCGCGGTGCTCGTCTGGCACAGGACGCCGGGGTTGCACTGGAAGAGATCGAGAAGGTATCCAAGACCCTCGCGGCTTTGATTCAGAACATCTCCAACGCTGCTCGCCAGCAGGCATCGTCGGCGGGCCATATTTCCAACACGATGAACGTGATCCAGGAAATCACCTCGCAAACTTCCTCCGGTACCACTGCCACCGCCAAGAGCATTGGTAACCTGGCCAAGATGGCCAGTGAGATGCGTAAGTCGGTATCCGGCTTTACCTTGCCGGGTGGGGAACAGGCTTAATCAGGTGCTTCGCGGCAGGCTGAAAAGCCTGTCGCACAAGGGCTATGGCCGTGAGCGAGGGGCACGACATGCAGTCAGGCGTCTGGGCCTTGCAGCCTCTGGCAGATATGACAGCCACGGAGTTTCGTGACTGGCAGACGCTGCTCGAGGAGCGCACCGGGGTCGTTCTCAATGAACGGCGACGGGCGTTTCTGCAAACCAATCTGAGTGCGCGCATGCGCGAGCTGGGCGTGATGGATTACGCCACGTACTACCGGCAGGTAACCGATGGTCCCCGCGGTGCGGTGGAGTGGTCGACCCTGCTGGATCGGCTGACTGTGCAGGAAACCCGTTTCTTTCGTCATCGCCCGTCCTTTGAAGTGCTCGAAAGCTACTTGCGTGAGCGTTTGCAGCAGGGCATGACGCAGCCATGGGAGCTGTGGAGCGTGGGATGTGCCAGTGGTGAAGAGCCTTATTCGCTGGCCATCAGTGCGGCTGAAGTGTTGCGTGAAAGTGAACACCCGGATCATTTCGGGGTAACAGGCACCGACATCAGCCTGAACGCCTTGAGCAAGGCGCGTGATGGCCAGTACGGCGCGCGCCGTCTGGAGCAGTTGGATGACGATCTGTGCCAGCGTTACTTCCTGGCCCAGGACGATGGACGTTTCAAGGTGGTGCCGAATCTGGCCGCGCGCGTATGTTGCGCCCGGCTCAATGTGCTGGAGCTGGCCAAGGCGCCGATGTCCGGTATGGACGTTATTTTTTGTCAGAACTTGTTGATCTATTTTCGTCGCTGGCGTCGCCGCGAGATCCTCAATCGCCTGGCCGAGCGCCTGGTGCCTGGAGGGCTGCTGGTGGTGGGAGTGGGCGAAGTAGCAGGTTGGCAGCATCCGGAGTTGATCCCGGTAGCCGACGAGCGAGTGCTGGCGTTTACCCGCAAGGGATAACAGGCTGTTGAAAAACGTAAGCGAGGCAGCCAGTGCAAGGCAAAAGCCGGCGAGAACGCGGAGTTTACGAGTTGTAAATGAGCAGTTCGAGCCTGCTTTTAACGCAGCAATGGCAACGCAGGTAGTTTTTCAGCAGCTTGATAAGGCAGAAGAGCCAAGTATATGAGTGGAGTGGCTATGGGTGATCGGCACGATTATGTCGCCCTGGAATGGGTTAAGGGCGAGATCGCGGAAACCCTGAAGCAGGCGCGTCAGGCGCTGGAGGCGTTCGTCGAGAACCCCCAGGACGCTACGCGCATGCGTTTCTGCCAGACCTATGTGCATCAGGTGCTTGGCACCTTGCAGATGGTCGAGTTTTTCGGCGCGGCGCTGCTGGCTGAGGAAATGGAGCAGTTGGCTGGTGCCCTGATCGACGGCCGCGTGACCAACCAGGGTGAAGCCCTGGAAGTGCTGATGCAGTCGATTCTGCAACTGCCGGTTTACCTCGACCGTATCCAGACTGCTCGCCGCGACCTGCCAATGGTCGTGCTGCCTCTGCTCAACGACCTGCGCGCTGCGCGTGGGGAAAAACTGCTCTCGGAAACCAGTCTGTTTGCCCCGGATATGTCCGGTCGCACGCCAGCGCTGCCTAATGAAACCATCGATCAGCTGCGCACCGCCGAACTGCCGGTGTTGTTGCGTAAATTGCGGCAAATGCTGCAAATGGCCCTGGTCGGGGTAATCCGTAATCAGGACCTGCCAACCAATCTGGGCTATATGGCGCGGGTGTTCGCGCGTCTGGAAAACCTCTGCAAGGATTCACCGCTCGGCCCGCTGTGGCAGATCGCCTCGGGCGTGGTCGAGGGTTTGGCCAATGGCAGCGTGGCCAATGGCACCTCGATTCGTACTCTGTTGCGTCAGGTCGACAAGGAGCTCAAGCGCCTGCTCGAACAAGGCGCTGATGGCCTTAACCAGGCCGCTCCCGACGAACTGAGCAAGAACCTGCTGTTCTATGTAGCCAAGTCGTCGGCGCAGTCGCCGCGCGTGCGCAACCTCAAAGAGCAATATCGCCTCGACGATGCACTGCCGGACAACGATGTTGTCGACGAAGAGCGGGCTCGCCTGGCGGGCCCGGACCGCGACGCCATGCGTTCGGTGGTTGCCGCGCTGTGTGAAGAGCTGGTGCGGGTTAAGGACAGCCTCGATCTGTTCGTGCGCAGTGACCGTACTCAGGTCGCCGATCTGGATGCGCTGGCCGCGCCGCTCAAGCAGATTGCCGACACTCTTGCTGTGCTCGGCTTTGGCCAGCCGCGTAAAGTTATTGTCGACCAGCTGGATGTGGTCAACGGTCTGGCCAAGGGCCAGGGCGAGCCGAGCGATGCGGTGCTGATGGATGTCGCCGGCGCTCTGCTGTACGTCGAAGCCACCCTGGCTGGCATGGTCGGCCCCGCTCAGGATGGTGGCCGCGAAGAAAGCCATCTGCCGACCACCGACGTGGCGCAGATTCACCAGTTGGTGATCAAGGAGGCGCGTAACGGTCTGGAACAGGCCAAAGACGCGATCATCGAATTTATTGCCTCGCAGTGGAACCACGAGCACCTGGCCCGTGTTCCCGAGTTGTTGACTCAGGTGCGTGGCGGTCTGGCAATGATCCCACTGCAGCGTGCTGCTGACCTGCTCAATGCCTGCAATCGCTATATTCAGGAACAGCTGCTGGCGCGCAAGGCCGTGCCTAATTGGCAGAACCTTGACACCCTGGCGGACGCCATCACCAGCGTCGAGTACTACCTTGAGCGCTTGGCTGAAGACCATGCGACCCAAGGCGACCTGATTCTCGATGTGGCAGAGGAAAGCCTGGAAAGCCTGGGTTATCCGCTAAAAGAAAAACCGTCGATTCTCGACCGTGTCGAGCCGCCAGCAGAGTCCTTCGCGCCACTGGCTGATCCACTGGACGATATGGAAGTGCTCAGCGCCGAGCCGGAAGCAACGGCCGACATTGAGCCGAGCCTGGAGTCGCTTGTCGAAGAGCCTTTGCCGCTAGATCTGGCTGACGATTTCAGTGCCGAGTTTGCCGATCTGGACTCGACAGCGATTGAAGCACCATCCAGTGAGGCTGCGTGGGCTAGCGAAGCGCCGTCGGCTGATCTTGAACTGATTGACTTTAGTATCGACCTGCCTGACGCCGAGCCTCTGCCGCTCGCTGAAGCTCAGCAGGAACAGCCGTTTGCTGGCGAAGAGCTGCAGCTCGGCAGCTTTGAACTCGACGAAAGTGACAGCCCGGCCAACTGGAATGAAGCCGAACTGGCAGCCCTTGAGTTACCAGAGGTCGACCTGCCCAGTGCCCCGCTGAACGAAGAGCCCGAGCAGGCGGTTGCCGAAAAAGCCTTGTCGATGGCTGATGTGATGGCCGCTCCGGTGCAGGCGATTAACCCGCCGGCCCACGATGTGCCGCCAAGCCTGCTGCCGCCCCCTGCTGATGAAGAGCCTATCGATGAAGAGTTGCTGGAAGTCTTTATCGAAGAAGTGGGCGAGGTACTGGAAACCATTGGCGAGTACTTCCCGCAGTGGTGCGCCGACACTGACAACAAGGATGCGCTGACTGAAATCCGCCGGGCTTTCCACACCCTCAAGGGCAGTGGGCGCATGGTCCGCGCTTTGGTGATTGGTGAGCTGGGCTGGTCGATTGAGAATCTGCTCAATCGTGTGCTCGACCGCAGTATTCAACCCAGTGCCGAGGTTCAGCAGGTGATCACTGATGTGGTCGCGCTGATGCCGGCCCTGGTCGATGAATTTGCCAATAAAGCGCAACGTCAGCGTGACGATGTTGATCACCTGGCCGCGACGGCGCACGCCTTGGCCAAAGGCCGAAGCCTCCCAAAACCTCAAGCCCCGGTTGAGCTGGTAGCGGAGCCCGAGGGCAGTCCAGTTGCTACCGGCGAAGTTGTAGAGGTTGAAGACGGGCTAGATCCGCAGTTGCTGGAGATTTTCCGCAACGAAGCTGAAATGCACCTCGACACCTTGGTTGGCTTCCTGGCTGATTGTGCTCAGGAGTTGCCGCAGCCGGTCACTGATGACCTGCAGCGTGCCTTGCACACCCTCAAGGGCAGTGCCTCGATGGCCGGTATTCAGCCAGTAGCCGAGATCGCTTCGCCGCTGGAAAAACTGGTCAAGGAATTCAAAACCAACCTGATCCCGATGGATCTGGCCGAAGCCGAACTGCTGAGTAGCGCCGAAAAACTCTTCCGGCTGGGGCTGGAACAGCTGGAAAGTCAGCCGCTGGCCGCTCTACCGGGTGCTGCCGAGTTCCTTGAACGCGTACAAAAGCTGCACAGTGATCGTCTCGAACATGCGGAAAACAGCCGCCAGAGTGATCAAGGTGAGAAGCGCGATCCGCAGATGATCAGCATCTTCCTCGCCGAAGGCATGGATATCCTGCTGGATGCCGAGGACCTGCTGCGCAAATGGCGCGAACACCCGTCCGAGCGTCAGGAACTGAGTTCCCTGCTGGACGAGCTGACCACCCTTGGCCGTGGCGCCGAGATGGCCGAGCTACCGCAGATTGATGAACTCTGCGAAGCCTTGCTCGACCTCTATGGCGCGGTTGAAGAAGGCCGTTTGGCGGTCAGCGAGCGCTTCTTCAGCGAAGCCGAACAAGCCCACGAAGCCCTGATTGGCATGATGGATCAGGTTGCCGCTGGGCTGCAGGTCAGTGCCGCTCCTGAGCGCGTGACCGCCCTGCGCAACTTGCTGATGGAAGCGCTGGACCCAGACACCCTGGCGTTGCTATCCAACAACGGTGACGGCGGTATCGACATTGTTGAGCTGGCTGATGCCACTGCTGCGCTGGAAGAGCTCGGCCTGGCTGAACCAGATGAGCTGATCGAACCGCTTGAGCTCGACGCGCCTGACGCTGAAGAACTGCCTACGCCTACTGAGACCGTGAGTGAAGCTCAGACCGAACCGCCGGCTGCTTCGCTTTACGAATCGCTTGATGAAGAAATGGTATCGATCTTCCTCGAAGAAGCGGTCGATATTCTGGAGAGCGCCGGCCAGGCGTTGGAACGCTGGTTGGCCGACACGGATAACAAAGCCGCGTTGTCCTCGCTGCAACGTGATCTGCATACCCTCAAGGGTGGTGCACGCATGGCCGAGATTCGCCCGATTGGCGATCTCGCCCATGAACTCGAATCCTTGTACGAAGGTCTGGTTGACCGCCGCTACAGCTTTTCGCAGCCACTGGCGAATCTGCTGCAGCAGAGCCATGACTCTCTGGCGCAACTGCTGGAACAGCTACAGGTGCGCGCGGCAATGCATTCGCCGCTGGAACTGATCGAAGCCATTCGCAGCTTCCGCCAGAGTGGTGGGCAAAGCTTGCCAGTGAGCCCGGTCATCTCCGAGCCTGTTGCCGAAGCCGAAGCCGAAGCCGAAGCCGAAGCCGAAGCCGAAGCCGAAGCCGAAGCCGAAGCCGAAGCCGAAGCCGAAGCCGAAGCCGAAGCCTTGCCGATGATCGAGTCGTTTGATCTGGCAGAGCCTGAGCCTGCTGAGCTGCCTGGGATTGAAGAAGAGATCGATTTTGGCATCCTGGCCGATGCACCGCAGGAACCGGTGGATAGCGAACCGTTGGTAAGCGAAACGCCGGAGATCGACGCGTTCGAGTTGCCTGCTGTAGAGCTCGATGAGCTGCCATTGGTCGACGCTACTGCTGAAAGCGAAGTCGAGTCTGCCGAACTTCCCGACGCTGCCCCCGAGCCCGAGCCCGAGCCCGAGCCCGAGCCCGAGCCCGAACCGGTAGCGGTTGCTGCTGCGCCTGCTGTATTTGATGACGAGCGCGATCCTGAGCTGGTGGAAATCTTCCTTGAAGAAGGTTTCGACATCATCGACAGCGCCGGTGCTGCTTTGCAACGCTGGATGGGTGACGTCAACAACAGCCTGGAGCTGGAGTCGCTGCAGCGTGATCTGCACACCCTCAAGGGTGGTGCACGCATGGCTGAGATCCGTGAAATCGGTGACCTGGCCCACGAACTGGAATTCCTCTACGAAGGTCTTGGCCAAGGGCGTTTGCGTGCCAGCGAGGACCTCTTCACCCTGCTTCAGGCCTGTCACGACAGCCTGGCTGAGATGCTTGAAGCGGTACGCGGCAAGCGCGGCGTACCGAGTGGCGAGGCGCTGATCGAAACCATCAAGCGCTTCCGTGCCAACCCGGATGAGCAACTGAGCATGCCGTCTGCGGTTGCCCTCAAGGCTGCCGAAGATCAGCAGGGCGACGATGCCGAATCGGACATCCTCGACATCTTCCTTGAGGAAGGTGATGACCTGCTGGAAGCCATGGAAGTCGCTATCGGTCGTTGGGAGGCTGACCGTGAAGACGGCGCCGCCATCGACGATATGCTGCGCATCCTGCATACCCTCAAAGGTGGTGCGCGTCTGGCTGGGCAGAAACGCCTGGGCGACCTGACCCACAGTCTCGAACAGCACCTGACCGAAGCGCAAGCTCAGGGTGCGCCGTGGCCGCAGAGTCTGTTTGTCGATGTGCAGTCCGGCTTTGAAGGCTTACAGCAGGAGCTGGACGCGCTGCGTCAGCGTCTGAATGACAGCCTAGTGGCCGATACGGCAAGCCAGCAAGCGCCTGCACCAGTGGCTGAGCAAACTCCGCGCCTGCCGGAGCTGAGCACCCCGATTGTTGCAGCCAGTGCCATGCCGGCGCAGGAGTTGGTGGCCAAAGTGCTGCCGTTCGTCCGTCGTGCTGAAGAAGCTGCGCAGGAAGCTGCTTCGCGGCGTGCGCCGCAGGAGCTGGTCAAGGTGCCTGCCGAGTTGCTCGAAGGCCTGGTCAACCTGGCTGGTGAAACTTCGATTTTCCGCGGGCGGGTTGAGCAGCAGGTGAGTGACTTCGGTTTCACCCTGAGCGAGATGGAAGCCACCATCGACCGCGTACGCGATCAGTTGCGTCGCCTCGATACCGAAACCCAGGCGCAGATCCTCAGCCGTATTCAGGCTGAAGCCGAGCGTGTCGGCTATGAAGATTTCGACCCGCTGGAAATGGACCGTCACTCGCAGCTGCAGCAGCTGTCCCGCGCGCTGTTCGAGTCCGCTTCCGACTTGCTCGACCTGAAAGAAACCCTCGCCGCGCGTAACCGCGATGCGGAAACCCTGCTGCTGCAACAGGCGCGGGTCAACTCCGAGTTGCAGGAAGGCCTGATGCGCACGCGCATGGTGCCGTTCGACCGTCTGGTGCCGCGTCTGCGCCGTATCGTGCGGCAGATTTCCGGTGAGTTGGGCAAGCAGGTCGAGTTTGTTGTTGGCAACGCCGATGGCGAGATGGACCGTACCGTACTCGAACGTATCGTCGCGCCGCTGGAGCACATGCTGCGTAACGCCGTCGACCACGGCATCGAAGCCGCCGACGTGCGTCGGGCTGCGGGCAAGCCGGAGCAGGGCACCATTCGCCTGGCGCTGGGCCGTGAGGGTGGCGACATCGTCCTGACCCTGGCCGATGACGGCGGTGGCATTCGTCTGGAAGCGGTCAAGCGGAAAGCTATCGAGCGCGGTCTGATGGACGCCGACTCGGATCTGACCGACTACGAAGTGCTGCAGTTTATCCTCGAGGCCGGGTTCTCTACCGCCGAGAAGGTCACGCAGATATCGGGGCGTGGCGTGGGTATGGACGTGGTCCACTCCGAGGTCAAGCAGCTCGGTGGCTCGATGAGCATCGAGTCGATTCCGGGCACCGGCACCACCTTCACCATTCGCCTGCCGTTTACCGTGTCGGTCAACCGCGCGCTGATGGTGCTGTCGGGTGAAGACCTCTACGCCATTCCGCTGAACACCATCGAAGGTATCGTGCGGGTGTCGCCTTACGAGCTGGAAGCCTATTACGCCCCCGATGCGCCGCGTTTCGAATACGCCGGGCAGAGTTATGAACTGCGCTACCTGGGCGACCTGCTGAACAATGGTCAGCAGCCCAAGCTGGTCGGCCAGAGCCTGCCGCTGCCGGTGATTCTGGTGCGCTCCAAAGAGCACGCCGTGGCCGTGCAGGTCGACTCTCTGGCCGGTTCGCGGGAGATCGTGGTGAAGAGCCTCGGCCCGCAGTTCGCTGGCGTTCACGGGATTTCCGGTGCAACCATCCTAGGTGACGGTCGCGTCGTGGTGATTCTCGACCTGCTGGCGACTATCCGCGTGCTGCATGCGCATTTGCTTACCCAGCTGACGCCGCGTCTGCTCAAACAGTCGGCAACG
Organism: Pseudomonas sp. SG20056; assembly: GCF_031764535.1. Taxonomy (NCBI): domain Bacteria; kingdom Pseudomonadati; phylum Pseudomonadota; class Gammaproteobacteria; order Pseudomonadales; family Pseudomonadaceae; genus Pseudomonas; species Pseudomonas sp. SG20056. The sequence goes on along the minus strand of NZ_CP134499.1, from coordinate 4,034,556 downwards.
GCGGCAGAAATCGAAGCAGATCGGCCGACGCTGGTCATGGTGGTCGACGATTCGGTCACCGTGCGCAAGGTCACCAGCCGTCTGCTCGAGCGAAACGGCATGAACGTACTGACCGCCAAAGACGGTGTCGATGCCATCTCGCAGCTGCAGGAGCGCAAGCCCGACATCATGCTGCTGGACATTGAAATGCCACGCATGGACGGCTTCGAAGTGGCAACCCTGGTGCGCCACGATGAAGGCCTGAAAGACCTGCCGATCATCATGATCACCTCGCGTACCGGTGAAAAACACCGTGAGCGGGCCATGAGCATTGGCGTCAACGAGTACCTTGGTAAGCCTTACCAGGAGTCCTTGTTGCTTGAAACCATTCAGCAACTGGTGGGCCGCCACCCGGTAAACCGCAATGAGTGAGAAAACTGCAGCCCGCATCGCGGTGATTGCCGATACCTCGCTGCAGCGCCATGTGCTGCAGCAGGCTTTGACCGGCAGCGGCTATCAGGTGGTGATGAACAGTGACCCGGCGCGTCTTGATCAGGAAACCCTGAACGCCTGCGAAACTGACCTGTGGTTGGTTGACCTCGCCCAGTCGGAAGACTTGCCGCTGGTCGACAGCCTGATGGAAAGCGCCTCGGCTCCGGTGCTGTTTGGTGAAGGTCACGCGCCCGAACGTCATTCGGAGAACTACCCGCGCTGGGAGCGTCGGCTGTTCGGCAAATTGAAGAAGTTGGTGGGCGACCCGTCGCAAGCCGTCGGCCCAAGTTTGGAAGCTTTGCTGGCTGAAGCGCAGCGTCCGTCGCGACTGGATCTGCCTGCCGCGCTGGCGGATACCCCGCTGGTAGCCGGCGAGCCGGCGCGGCAGGTGTGGTTGCTGGCGGCCTCCCTGGGCGGCCCGGCTGCTGTAAAAGCCTTTCTCGATGCTTTGCCGGGTGGTCTGCCGGTGGGGTTCGTGTATGCCCAGCATATCGATGCGAGTTTCGAGAGTGCGCTGCCGCAAGCGGTGGGGCGCCACAGCCAGTGGCATGTGAATCCGGCGCGGCATGGCGATGCGGTGCGTTGCGGTGAAGTGGTTGTGGTGCCGATCAGCCATGAGCTGGGTTTCAGTGATGACGGTCAGATGCAGATTTCCGAGCGGGGCTGGCCTGAACCCTACAGTCCTTCGATCGATCAGATGATGCTTAATCTGGCCCAGCATTTTGGTGCGCTGAGCGGTGTAATCGCCTTCAGTGGCATGGGCAGCGACGGCAGTGCCGCAGCCGCCTATGTGCGTCGCCAGGGCAGCGTGATCTGGACGCAGCGTGCGGACAGCTGCGCCAGCCCGAGTATGCCGGACAGCCTGCGTGAAGGCGGCTACAGCAGCTTCAGCGGTGATCCGCGTGAGCTGGCCGAAGCCCTGGTCAATCACCTGGCCGAGCAGTGCCGATAATCCGGGGCTGTGCCCTGTACAGGAAATTTCCATGAGCCAAGCCGTCGCCACGCAGAACAGCGCCAACAGCCTTACCGGTCTGTTGATGCCGTTGACTGACCGTACTCTGCTGCTGCCCAACGTGGCGGTTGCCGAGCTGATCCCTTATCGCGCGCCGCAGGTCAGTGAAGGCATGCCCAGCTGGTTCCTCGGGCAGATTGCCTGGCGTGATCTGCGCCTGCCGCTGCTGTCGTTCGAAGCGGCATCGGATGGCCAGGTCAGTGTCAGCCCTGGCTCGCGGGTAGCAGTGATCAACGCCCTCGGTGGCCGGCCGAACGTCAAGTTTATTGCTGTGCTGGTGCAGGGCATCCCGCGTTCGATCAAGGTCGGCGCTGAGCTGGTGCGCGCAGATGTCACCTTGTCGCCGCTGGAGCTGGATGCGGTGCAGTTTGGCGACGCCGTACTGAAGATCCCGGATTTGATCGGTCTGGAGCAAAAGCTGGCGGATGCCGGATTGATCTGACCGAAGGAAAAACAAAAGCCCGCATCAGCGGGCTTTTTTATGGTGTTGAAGTAGCGCTTAGAAATCGCCCCACAACTGCTGCGCCACGCTTAACGCCACCACCGGCGCGGTCTCTGTGCGCAGCACCCGTGGGCCGAGGCGGGCAGCATGAAAGCCCTGGGTTTTTGCCTGACTCACTTCGTTGTCACTCAGGCCGCCTTCCGGGCCGATCAGAAAGGCCAGCGACTGAGGCTGCGGATGGCTGGCCCAAGGCTCGGCGACGGGGTGCAGCACCAGCTTCAACTCGGCGGTTACCTGCCCCAGCCAGTCGTTCAGGCTGATGGGCGGATGAATGATCGGCAGCACCGAGCGGCCGCATTGCTCGCAGGCGCTGATCGCCACCTGCCTCCAATGCGCTATGCGCTTGTCGGCGCGCTCATCCTTGAGGCGCACTTCGCAGCGCTCGCTGACGATCAGGCTGATTTCATTGGCGCCCAACTCGGTGGCTTTCTGAATCGCCCAATCCATTCGTTCGCCGCGCGACAGGCCCTGGCCCAGATGAATATGCAACGGTGATTCGGCCTGGCCGGCAAAGGCTTCGCGCAATTCGACGCGTACGCTTTTCTTGCCCACTTCGATCAGTTCGCCCCGGTATTCCTGGCCGCTGCCATCGAACAATTGCACGGCATCGCCCACGGCATGGCGTAGCACGCGGCCGATATAGTGGGCCTGGGCTTCGGGCAGCTCGTGCTGGCCGAGTGAGAGGTGGGCATCGATAAAGAAACGAGAAAGGCGCATGGGTTGATCGCTGCAGCGGCACAGTTGAGGCGGCAAGCTTAACGCCTCAGGCGTGCCGCATACAGCCGGCTAGGTAGGAACACTTAGCCCGGATCGCGAAAGCCAGGGTAGTTGGCATTGCCTTGCGCCACGCTGACCGAGGTGCGGGTGGCGATGTCGATACCTTCACTGGCCACCTCGGCGAGAAAGTCGATCTGCTCAGGAGTGATCACGTAAGGCGGCAGGAAATACACCACGCTGCCCAGTGGCCGCAGCAGTGCACCGCGCTCCAGAGCATGCTGGAACACCTTGAGGCCGCGCCGCTCCTGCCAGGGGTAGGCGGTCTTGCTGGCTTTGTCCTGCACCATCTCGATGGCCAGAGCCATGCCGGTTTGGCGCACTTCGGCGACATGCGGGTGGTCGGCCAAGTGTGCGGTGGCGCTGGCCATACGCGCGGCCAGGGCCTTGTTGGCCTCGATCACATTGTCCTGTTCGAAGATGTCCAGGGTCGCCAGGGCCGCCGCGCAGGCCAGCGGGTTGCCGGTGTAGCTGTGCGAGTGGAGGAAAGCGCGCAGGGTCGAGTAGTCGTCATAGAACGCCTGGTACACCTCGTTGGTGGTCAGGCAGGCGGCCAGCGGCAGATAGCCGCCAGTCAGCGCTTTCGATAAGCAGAGGAAGTCCGGGCGAATGCCGGCCTGTTCGCAGGCGAACATCGTCCCGGTGCGGCCGAAACCGACGGCAATTTCGTCATGGATCAGGTGTACGCCGTAGCGGTCGCAGGCTTCGCGTAGCAGCTTGAGGTAGATCGGGTGGTACATGCGCATGCCACCCGCACCCTGGATCAGCGGCTCGACGATTACCGCCGCGACCTCATGGCCATGCTCGGCCAGGGTCTGCTCCATAGCGGCGAACATATTGCGCGAATGTTCTTCCCAGCTCATACCCTCGGGGCGGTGGTAGCAATCCGGGCTGGGCACCTTGATGGTGTCGAGCAGCAGTGCCTTGTAGGTGTCGGTAAACAGCGCCACATCGCCTACTGACATCGCCGCAATGGTTTCGCCGTGGTAGCTGTTGGAGAGGGTGACGAAGCGCTTCTTCGCGGGTTTGCCGACGTTGAGCCAGTAGTGAAAGCTCATCTTCAACGCGACTTCGATGCAGGACGAGCCATTGTCGGCATAGAACACTCGGTCCAGACCCGCAGGGGTCATCTTGACCAGGCGCTCGGACAGCTCAATCACCGGTTGATGGCTGAAGCCGGCGAGAATAACGTGCTCCAGCTGATCAACCTGATCCTTGATGCGTTGATTGATCCGCGGGTTGGCGTGGCCGAAGACATTCACCCACCAGGAGCTGACTGCATCGAGGTAGCGTTTGCCGTCGAAGTCCTCGAGCCAGACGCCTTCGCCGCGCTTGATCGGTACAAGCGGCAGCTGTTCGTGGTCCTTCATTTGCGTGCAGGGGTGCCAGAGCACGTTCAGGTCACGCTGCATCCACTGGTCATTCAGGCTCATCGCTCTACTTCTTCCTCGGCTCGCAATCATCTGCACCAAGCCTATCAGAAGCATTGCAGCGGATGGACGGCACAACCACGCGTGATTACCCCAGCCCTCCGCCGATCCGCTCTATCGTGCCGTTTGTAGCCTGATGGCTGAACTTTGTCGGGTGCCGCTAGACTAATTTCCGCTGAGTTGAGTGAGTGAGCGACGCATCGTATTTCTCGATATTTCAAAGCGAAAAATTCCGCTTTTAGTCGATAAGTTTGTTGCTAGTCTTGCTCCACTCGCGGTCCTGGTTCTTCCTTCGGAAAGTTTTCAATGCAATGGCGTAATAGTTCTTCTCACTACGGCCTGGTCAGCATCCTGATGCACTGGTTGGTGGCGGTGGCCGTGTTTGGCCTGTTTGGCCTGGGTTACTGGATGGTCGGTCTGGATTACTACAGCAGCTGGCGCCAGACCGCACCGGATCTGCACAAGAGCATCGGCCTGGTGCTGTTTGCGGTGATGCTCGGGCGGGTGCTGTGGCGCTGGTTCAGTCCGCCGCCGGCGAGCCTGCCTAATCATGGACGCATGACTCGTCTGGCCAGCAAACTGGGCCACAGCTTTCTCTACCTGGGGCTGTTTGTGCTGATGATTTCTGGCTACCTGATTTCTACAGCTGATGGTCGCGGTATCCCGGTATTCGGCTTGTTTGAAGTGCCGGCCAGCCTGACCAGCATTCCGGATCAGGAAGATGTCGCCGGGCTGGTGCATGAATACCTGGCGTGGGCGCTGGTGATCTTTGCTGGCGTTCATGCTCTGGCTGCGTTGAAACACCACTTTATTGATCGCGACCGTACGCTTACGCGGATGTTCGGTCGCTAGTTTCGCTTGCTGTTTCCGGGGCTGAACTAGCCCCATCCCACACTCACAAGGAGCATGCCCATGTTGAAGAAAACCCTCGTAGCCCTGGCACTTGGTGGCGCATTGATCGGCGCTGGTCAGGCGATGGCGGCTGATTACGCCATCGACAAGCAAGGCCAGCACGCCTTCGTCAATTTCAAGATCAGCCACCTGGGCTACAGCTGGTTGTACGGTACGTTCAAGGACTTCGACGGCAGCTTCAGCTTCGACGCCGCCAAACCGCAGGACAGCAAGGTCAATGTCACCCTGAACACCACCAGTGTCGACACCAACCACGCTGAGCGTGACAAGCACATCCGCAGCGGTGACTTCCTCAACGTCAGCAAGCACCCAACGGCGACTTTCGCCTCCACCTCGGTCAAATCCACCGGTGAAGGCACTGCCGACATTACTGGCGACCTGACCCTCAACGGCGTGACCAAGCCGGTGGTGATTGCCGCCAAGTTTATCGGCGAAGGCAAGGACCCATGGGGCGGCTACCGTGCCGGCTTCGAAGGCAGCACCAAGCTGAAGCTGAAAGACTTCGATATCCAGAAAGACCTCGGCCCGGCTTCTCAGGACGTTGAGCTGATCATCTCGGTTGAAGGCGTACGCAAGTAAGCCTGCCAGGCGGGGCATAACCCGTCTGTTTAGACCTGCCAACAAAAACGCCGCCCAATGGGCGGCGTTTTTGTGTGCGGCTAGCTGACTATGACTCTTCGCGGTTGCGTGTCAGCAGGGCCGGCTTTTCGCCACGCGGACGTGCGCTCGCCAATTCGTCGAGCTGCTCCGGCGTCGGGAAGCGGTCCAGGCGCGAGCCCTTGTGCACAATCACCGGTTGCTTATCGCGCGGGCTTTTCACCGCTGCTTCCTGGCGTGGCAACTCATCGCGGTTCAGCGATGTGGTGCGGGTGTCGCGCGGTGGGCGCGCACGGCCGGAGCCATTGCGACCTTGACCGCCCTGACCTGAGCCCTGACGACGGCCTTGACCGCCAGCATTGGCACCACCGCCATTGCTACGCGGCGGTTTGGCAGGGCGAGCGCCCTGGCCTACACCATTGCTCGCGCTCGGGCCTGAAGCAGGCGCACCTGGCCGACGGCCACGGTTCTGCTGCTTGTTCTGGTTCGGGCTTACATAATCGGCACGGTTGCCGAAATTATCGATTTCATCGTCGCGGAACTCGTCCGGCGCGCGGTCCGGAGGGAGTGCGGGCACGGCCGGTGCGGCGGCGCGGCCTGAGGACGAGTTGCGTGGCTGTTGGTTACGACCGCCTTGTGGCTTGCTGCGGTTGTTGTCGCGACCGCTGTCCTTGCCTTTGTCCTTGCGGCCACCGCCATGGCGTTCGCCTTCCGGCTTGGCGCCGCGTGGTTGACGTGGCTTCTGCGGCTCGCGTACTTCCGGACGCTCAGCTTCAACGGTGCTGGCATCAAAACCGAGCAGATCACCGTCACCGATCTTCTGCTTGGTCATGCGCTCGATGCCCTTGAGCAGCTTCTCTTCATCCGGTGCTACGAGGGAGATCGCCTCACCGCTACGACCGGCACGGCCGGTACGGCCGATGCGGTGTACGTAATCTTCTTCGATATTTGGCAGCTCGAAGTTGACCACGTGCGGCAGTTGATCGATATCCAGGCCGCGGGCGGCGATATCGGTGGCTACCAGAATGCGTACTTTGCCGGCCTTGAAGTCAGCCAGGGCTTTGGTGCGGGCGTTCTGGCTCTTGTTGCCGTGGATCGCGACAGCCGGCAGACCGTGTTTATCCAGGTACTCAGCCAGGCGGTTGGCGCCATGTTTGGTACGTGTAAACACCAGTACCTGTTCCCAGGCGCCAGCGGTGATCAGGTGAGCGAGCAGGGCGCGCTTGTGGCTGGCCTGAACGCGGAATACACGCTGTTCGATGCGCTCGACCGTGGTGTTCGGCGGCGTGACCTCGATGCGCTCCGGGTTGTGCAGCAGCTTGCCGGCCAGATCAGTGATGTCTTTCGAGAAGGTCGCCGAGAACAGCAGGTTCTGGCGCTTGGCCGGCAGCTTGGCGAGGACCTTCTTCACATCATGGATAAAGCCCATGTCGAGCATGCGGTCGGCTTCGTCGAGGACGAGGATTTCCACGTGCGAAAGGTCGATGGCGCGCTGGTTGGCCAGGTCGAGTAGGCGGCCGGGGCACGCCACCAGCACGTCGACGCCTTTGGCCAGGGCCTGGACCTGCGGGTTCATACCAACGCCACCAAAGATGCAGGCGCTGACGAATTTCAAATCGCGGGCATACAGCTTGAAGCTGTCATGCACCTGGGCGGCCAGTTCGCGGGTCGGGGTCAATACCAGGACGCGCGGTTGTTTCGGGCCGTGACGCTGTTCGCGATCCGGGTGACCGTTGGGGAACAGTCGCTCAAGGATCGGCAGGGCAAAACCGCCTGTCTTACCTGTACCCGTCTGGGCTGCAACCATCAGGTCGCGGCCTTGCAACGCGGCGGGGATGGCCCGCTGTTGCACCGGAGTGGGTTGGGTGTAGCCGGCGGATTCGACCGCACGGACTAAAGCCTCGGAGAGACCGAGGGAGGCAAAGGACATGTGTAATCCTGTCTAGTGAGGGCGCAGCCCTATGGGGTGTATTGCCTGGCTTGAATCACGCTTGGGGGGCGTAATCCCGTCCGGTACTACTGGCCTCTGGGGGCTAGCATCCGGGCGCAAGCCTGGCGGGAAGGCCCGAGTATAACAGAGCGGCCGGTCTGTGCGAGCGTCTGCCTGCTCGGTGGTCGCGCGCCGTTGCTAGGCCTGCAATGGCGCGGGTTTCAACGGTTCAGCTGGTCAATTTGTAGCAGGGTACATAGGCGCTGTTGCCGGGTAGTTTCATCCGATGCTGATCGACGAAGGCCTGCAGCAACTGGTCGAGCTGGCGCATGATGTCGCGCTCCCCAGTGATCTCGTAAGGGCCGTGCTGCTCGATCAGGCGGATGCCCTTGTCCTTGACGTTGCCCGAAACAATCCCGGAAAACGCCCGGCGCAGGTTGGCGGCCAGTTCATGCACCGGTTGCTCGCGAGTCAGCTTGAGGCTGGCCATGTTGGCGTGAGTTGGTTCAAACGGGTGCTGGAAGCTCTCATCGATCTTCAGCAGCCAGTTGAAGTGGAAGGCGTCGTTGTGTTCGCGGCGGAACTGTTTGACGGCCTTGATCCCTTCAGCCATTTCTCGGGCGACCTGCTCGGGGTTGTCGATGATGATGCGATAGCGCTGCTGCGCCGCTTCACCCAGGGTCGCGCCGATAAACTCATGCAGCTGCTCGAGGTAGGCGGCGGCGCTGCGTGGCCCGGTCATGATCAGCGGGAAGGGGATGTTCTGGTTATCTGGGTGCATGAGGATGCCGAGAAAATACAGCAGCTCCTCGGCTGTGCCTGCGCCGCCGGGGAAGATGATGATGCCGTGGCCGACGCGGACGAAGGCCTCCAGGCGCTTCTCGATGTCCGGCAGGATCACCAGCTCATTGACGATCGGGTTGGGCGCTTCGGCGGCGATGATCCCGGGTTCGGTCAGGCCCAGATAACGGCCATGCACGTTACGTTGTTTGGCGTGGGAGATGGTCGCGCCTTTCATCGGTCCCTTCATCACGCCAGGGCCGCAACCGGTGCAAATGTCCAGGCCGCGCAGGCCCAGTTCGTGGCCAACTTTCTTGGTGTATTTGTATTCTTCGGTGCTGATCGAATGGCCGCCCCAGCACACCACAATCTTCGGCTCGGCGCCGGCGCGTAGGGTGTGGGCGTTGCGCAGCAGGTGGAAGACGTAGTCGGTGATGCCTTGAGAACTGCCAAAATCGATGCGCTGATTTTCCAGTTCGCTCTGCGTGTAGACGATGTCGCGCAGGGCGCTGAACAGCATTTCGCGGGTGCTGGCGATCATCTCGCCATCGACAAAGGCATCAGCCGGGGCGTTGAACAGCTCCAGGCGAATGCCGCGGTCTTGCTGCAGGATATTGATCTCGAAGTCTGGGTAGGCTTCCAGAATGGTCTTGGCGTTATCGCTGTGCGATCCGGTGTTGAGGATGGCCAAGGCGCATTGGCGGAACAGCGCATAGACGCTGCCGGAACCGGTTTCGCGCAGTTGTTGCACTTCACGCTGCGAGAGGGTTTCCAGGCTGCCTTTGGGGGTGACTGAGGCATTGATGGTTTTTCTGCTGACCATTGAGCAACTCCATGGAGGTCTTGAGCTTCAAGCTATGCAGGGTTGACCTTGAGGTCAAGGTCGGCGTCGGTGTCGAGTCGCTGCAGGATATGTCTGAGGCAGGACGCTCTGTTGAGGTCACAGACGCGGGGAGGCGATGTGCCGCTGGGCGTCCATGGCACCGGCGGTGCCATGGACGGGGTTGTGCGCCTCAGCGTGGCAGCTTGAGGTTGTTCCAGATCGCCAGGCTCGGCTCAGCCTGGTTCATGCTGTAGAAGTGCAGGCCTGGGGCGCCGCCTTGCAGCAGGCGCTCGCACATTTCAGTGATGACCTGCTCGCCATACGCCTGGATGCTGTCGGTGTCGTCACCGTAGGCTTCCAGTTGTTTGCGCACCCAGCGCGGGATTTCCGCACCGCAGGCGTCGGAGAAACGCGCCAGCTTGCTGTAGTTGGTGATCGGCATGATGCCCGGTACCACTGGAATATCTACACCCAGCTTGCGCACACGGTCGACAAAGTAGAAGTAGCAGTCGGCGTTGAAGAAGTACTGGGTAATCGCGCTGTCCGCGCCGGCTTTGGCCTTGCGCACGAAGTTGGCGATGTCGTCCTCGAAATTGCGTGCCTGCGGGTGCATTTCCGGATAGGCGGCCACTTCGATATGGAAGTGATCACCTGTTTCTTCGCGGATAAAGCTGACCAGCTCGTTGGCGTAACGCAATTCGCCGCTGGCCATGCCCATACCGGACGGCAGGTCACCGCGCAGAGCGACGATGCGCGTGATCCCAGCATTCTTGTACAGGGTCAGCAGCTCGCGCAGCTCGGCCTTGCTGTCGCCCACGCAGGACAGGTGCGGGGCTGTGCTGACACCGACATCGTTATTCAGCTGCAGCACGGTATTGAGCGTACGGTCGCGGGTGGAGCCACCGGCACCGTAGGTGCAGGAGAAGAAATCGGGGTTGTAGGTCGCCAGTTGGCGCGCCACGTTCATCAGTTTTTCGTGCCCGGCTTCGGTCTTGGTGGGGAAGAACTCGAAGCTGTAACGGCGTTCTTGAGACATAAGAAAATTCCGTAGGGTGGGTCAGCCGCAGGCATAACCCACCGGGGTTCTCGACGGGCTGGCCGCAGTGCGGTCAGCCCGTCCTACGCATCAATAGCGGTAAGCGTGCGGCTTGAACGGGCCTTCCTGCGGCACACCGATGTATTCGGCTTGCTTGCTGGTCAGTTGGGTCACCACGCCGCCGAAGCCTTTGACCATTTCCAGGGCCACTTCTTCGTCGAGCTTCTTAGGCAGCACTTCCACGGTCAGACGCTCGGCTTTCTTGTCTGCGGACAAGTCAGCAAACTTCTGCTCGAACAGAAAGATCTGCGCCAGCACCTGGTTGGCGAACGAGCCATCCATGATCCGGCTTGGGTGGCCAGTGGCGTTGCCCAGGTTCACCAGGCGGCCTTCGGCCAGCAGGATCAGGTAGTCATCGTTGTGCGGGTCGAAGCTGCCGGCGCCGGTGCGGTGGATTTTGTGCACCTGTGGCTTCACTTCTTCCCACGCCCAGTTCTTGCGCATGAAAGCGGTGTCGATTTCGTTGTCGAAGTGACCGATGTTGCACACCACGGCGCGCTTTTTCAGGGCTTTGAGCATGTTGGCGTCGCAGACGTTGACGTTACCGGTGGTGGTGACGATCAGGTCGATCTTGCCCAGCAGCTGGGTGTCGATGCTGGCGGCGGTGCCATCGTTAATGCCGTCCTTGAACGGCGAAACCACTTCGTAGCCGTCCATGCAGGCCTGCATGGCGCAGATCGGGTCCACTTCGGTTACGCGTACGATCATGCCTTCCTGACGCAGCGACTGCGCCGAGCCCTTGCCCACGTCGCCGTAGCCGATCACCAGCGCTTGCTTGCCGGACAGCAGGTGGTCGGTGCCGCGCTTGATGGCGTCGCTCAGGCTGTGACGGCAGCCGTACTTGTTGTCGTTCTTGCTCTTGGTTACCGAGTCGTTGACGTTGATCGCCGGGATCTTCAGCTCGCCCTTGGCCAGCATGTCCAGCAGGCGGTGCACGCCGGTGGTGGTTTCTTCGGTCACGCCGTGGATGCGCTCAAGCATCTGCGGGTATTTCTTGTGGAGGATCTCGGTCAGGTCGCCGCCATCGTCGAGGATCATGTTGGCGTCCCACGGCTTACCGTCCTTGAGGATGGTCTGCTCAATGCACCACTCGTACTCTTCTTCGGTTTCGCCCTTCCAGGCGAATACCGGGATACCGGCGGCAGCGATGGCGGCAGCGGCCTGATCCTGGGTGGAGAAGATGTTGCACGACGACCAGCGGACTTCGGCGCCCAGTGCAGTCAGGGTTTCGATCAGCACGGCAGTCTGGATGGTCATGTGGATGCAGCCGATGATCTTCGCGCCCTTGAGCGGCTGCTCGCCGGCGTATTTGCGGCGCAGGCCCATCAGGGCTGGCATTTCCGATTCGGCGATGATGGTTTCGCGACGGCCCCAGGCAGCCAGGGAAATGTCGGCGACTTTGAAATCGTTAAAAGCGGCGCTCATAAAAAGCTCTCCATTCGTTGTCTGCGAATGGGCGCCGTTGATGCGTATGGTTAACGCCCCATCCGAGCCTGACAGGCGGAAGTTTGATTTGAATCCGCCTGATTGCATTGCTGGAATGCGAGGCTTGGGGATTCAAAGCGAACTTACCGCATGCTGCAGCGCCCCTCGGACAGGTGGCGGGTGCGACCGGAGCTGTGCCGACCACATGAAGCTGGCGAAGTATAGCCAGCCTGCGGCATAAGCCCAAGGCTTTCTGTCGGGCTAATTGGCTGTTGCGCCGTGTGTTCTGGCCAGTTCAGCCATGGTCTTTGCGTTGCGCCTGAGACAGGCTGCAAGCTTCTCTGTCCTAGCCTCTGGAGCCTGTATGACCCTCGCCTACTGGTGCGTGCTGATTGCCATTGTCCTGCCTTACCTGGCCACCGCCAGCGCCAAATTCCTCGGCGCCGGTTATGGGCCGCGCGCCAACAGCGACCCGCGGGCGTTTCTCTCTGGTCTGGAAGGCTGGCGCAAACGTGCCAACAATGCCCAGCTCAACGGCTTTGAGGTGACGCCGGCATTCGCCGCAGCGGTAATCATCGCCCACCAGGCCGGCGGTGCCGAGCAGGGGCTGCTGGATCAGCTGGCGATGGCATTCGTGCTCAGCCGGGTGTTGTATTTCCTCTGCTACCTGGCCGATTGGGGGCCAATCCGTTCGCTGGTGTGGTTCGCCGGTATGGCGCTGATTGTCAGTCTGTTTGTGGTCTCCGCCTGAGGTCTACTCGCGAGAATCTGCGCCGGTGCTGATATCTGCGGCAAAACACCACGCTTGGCCGGTGGCGGGTGGGTGGCGATACTGTCGCCCGTTATCCACCCGGTTGTAGGCATTTGAAGGTGTTATGAAGCTTAAAACCCTGTTCCTGGTTGTACTGACGCTGGCTGTAAGCGGCTGCGGCGGTGTCGATCCCAATTCGCCGCAAGGCCAGCGTCAGAGCATTTTCAAGCAGATGCTCAAGGTCAGCGAAGACCTTGGCGGCATGCTGCGCGGGCGCTTGGCTTTCAAGGAGCAGGCGTTTGTTGAGGGCGCCGCCAAGCTCGATCAACTGACCCGCACGCCCTGGCAGCACTTTCCGCAGGTGCGCGAAGAGGGTGAAGAAAACCGCGCCAAGGATGACGTCTGGCAGCGCCAGGCGCGTTTTCAGGAACTGGCCAAGGCCATGGAGGCCAGCACTGCGGCGCTGGTGGCCGCCACGGTCGCGCAACCGTTAAAGCCTGAGGCGCTTACCGCACCGATGCAGCGTGTTGAAGACAGCTGCAAGGCCTGTCATGAAGAGTTTCGCGCGTTCTGACCAGTGTTTAGAACCCCGCTACCTGCGCCGCCCGCAGTTGAGCGCGCAGAGCATTGACTTCCGGATGTTGAAAGAAGGCTCGCAATTGCTCCGCGCGCTGCGGGCCGATCCCAGGTTGGCGTTGCCAGTCGGCTACGCTGCGTTGCGCCAGGGTCTCCCAGTCGGCGTCCAGCGCCAGATTGCCATTGCCGGGCAGGCCGAGTGCGCGTAGCCAGTCCTGCATAGGGCGCTCGCGGGCCAGGCGAAAACTCTGTTGCAGTGCGGCGGAGCTGCGTGGGCCGAGGCCGGGAACGCTGCTGAGCTGCTCGTTTGAGAGGTGCAGCCAGTCGAGCAGACTGTCGAGTTGTTGCGCGCGCAGCAGTTTTTCCCAGGTGCCGGGACCCACGCCCGGCAACGCCAGGCCCTGTTTGCCGCTGAGCCATGCCAGGCGTGCGCGGAACTGGCTGGCGCAAGCTGGTGTGGCGCGCCAGCAGCTCAGTGGGTGGTAGGCCGCCGGGTCAGGCACCGGCAGGGCGGCGCGTTGTTGGGTGCGCCAGAGCACGCTGTCCAGTGCTGGAATGGTCAGGCCGGAGAGGCGGATCACCACTTGATCGCCGGGGCGGATGTCCAGCGCCTGCCAGCGTTGCAGCGAGCCTGCGCTGACATATTCGATGCGCCGATCATCCAGCTTTAGCGGTTGTACGCGCAGCACCGGGGTGATGCGCCCGCTGCGGCCGATGCGAAAGTCCACCGCCTGTACCACGGCCAGGGCCTGACTCACCGGGTACTTCCAGGCCACCGCCCAGTGCGGTGGTTCGGTTTGCCAGCGTGCCGCCGCCGGGCGTTGCCCTTGGCGCAGCACCACACCATCGGTGGCGAAGGGCAGGGCGCTGTTGTACCAGTGTTCGCGCCAGTGCGCGGCCTGCTCCAGGCTGCGAATCGGTTGGCTGAACTGCTGGCTGTCGGCAAAGCCCAGCTCCGCCAGTTGCTGCAGGCGCTGGGGCATCAGTGCTGGGCCATCGGGCCAATCCCAGACAAACAGGCCGATACCGGCGGCTTCCTCGGTGGTCAGCGTTTGCCGGTTCATCAGGCCGGCCACCTTGCTGCGCGCGCCGAGGCCGCCGGAGGTGTGTTGGATATGACCTGGCAGGCGCCAGTACAGCTCGCCCTGCAGCACCAGGCTAAGCGGCTCGGGTAGTCGTGCGGGAAGCGCCGGCAGGTGGCGCGCGTGGGCACTCCAGTCCTGGCCGCTGCGACCATCGCCGCGACTGATCAGCTGCTGCAGTTGGCCGTCGCGATAGACCAGACTGACGGCAACCCCATCGACTTTGGGCTGAATCCACAAATCCTCACGATTGGCGATCCAGGCGCCTGCGGCGTGGCTATCGGCCAACTTGCGCAGCCCGGTATGGGCGGTGGGATGGTGATGACGACCGTTGCTGGTGCTGAGTGGATCGGTCGTGGCCACTGTGCTTTCAGGGAAGCAGGCACGCCAGCGCTGCAGGTTGGCGCTGGCCTGATCATAGAGTTCGTCCGCCACCAGTGATTGGCCCTGACGATGGTAGGCGTCGTCCCAGATCGCCAGTTGCTGGCTCAGTGCCGCGATTTCCAGTTCGGCGCGTTGCCCCGGCCAGTCTGGGCAGGGGGCGGCAAAAGTGTCCGGGGTCAGGGCGATCAATAACAGCGCGAGGGCGGCTTTCATGCTGAGCATCCTTGCTCGGAAGCGGTTTATCCAGCGTAGCAGCTATGCTTGATGGGTCAGCTTTAGCGTGTGTTTGGGGGCGCTTGTCGCTATGTCAGTGGCTTTGCAGTGGTTTGGCCGTATTTCGCTGTGCCTGCTTGTCGCAGGTTTTGCGCCGTTTGGCGTGGTGTACGCGACCGACGATGTGGCGTCTCCGTGGCGGTTTGTGCACAACGCGCCGGAGACGGAGGGTGACCAGCGCTATGCCTATCACTGGCGCGTATTGCGTGCGGCGCTGGAGGTGACGCGCAGCAAGTACGGCGATTATCGACTTGAGCCCGGCCCGCCGATGAGCGAGAAGCTGCAGGTGGTTGAGATGCAGCGCGCGCATGGTGGGCTCAATACCCTGGTGCTGGATGCCACGCAGACTTTGGAACAAGCCCTGCAGCCGGTAAAAATCCCGGTCGATAAGGGGTTGCTCGGTTATCGGGTCTTTCTGATTCAGGCCGAGGATCAGCCGCGGTTTGCCGACGTGCGGTCTCTTGAACAGCTTCGCCAGCTACGCTTTGGCCAGCAGCGTGAATGGTCTGATGTGGCGGTGTACCAGGCGGCTGGTTTACCGGTGGTCACTGGCAGCAGCTATGAAGGCCTGTTCCATATGTTGATGTTGCGGCGTTTCGATGCCTTTGGGCGTGGTGTCAGTGAGGTTGGCGGTGAGCTGGCGCATTGGCGCAAGCAATACCCGCAGATGGCCATCGAGAGCGAGTTGCTGCTGTATTACCCGTTGCCGGTGTACTTCTGGTTTGCTCGCACCGATGAGGGACGGCTGCGCGCGCAGCGTGTCGAAGAAGGCATGCTTGCGCTGATTGCCGATGGCACTCTGGATCGGCTGTTTACCGAGGAATATGCGACCACCATCCAGCAGCTTGGCCTGGATAGTCGGCGCACATTGAGAATTGCCAATCCCCACCTCTCTTCCAACCATCCTTTCGATAATGCCGCCTATTGGTTTACGCCGATGCCCTAGTGCAGAGAGCCGGCAGTTGAACGCATAAAAAACCCGCCGTAGCGGGTTTTTTCTGCAGTCCAGGTTGGGTTTACAGGCCGGCAGCGGCGCGCAGGTCGGCGACCTTGTCGGTCTTTTCCCAGGTAAAGGTGCTGAAGGTGTCGTCACCGACGGTCTTCTGCTGCGGGGTGCGGCCGAAGTGGCCGTAGGCTGCGGTTTCCTGGTACATCGGGTGCAGCAGGTCGAGCATCTTGGTGATGGCGTACGGACGCAGGTCGAACACTTCACGCACCAGTTGGATGATCTTGTCTTCGGCGATCTTGTGGGTGCCGAAGGTGTTGATCGAGATGGAGGTCGGCAGGGCCACGCCGATGGCGTAGGACACCTGGATCTCGCAGCGGTCAGCCAGGCCGGCGGCAACAATGTTTTTTGCCACATAACGACCGGCGTAAGCGGCGGAGCGGTCAACCTTGGACGGGTCCTTGCCGGAGAACGCGCCGCCACCATGACGAGCCATGCCGCCGTAGCTGTCGACAATGATCTTGCGACCGGTCAGGCCGCAGTCGCCCACTGGGCCGCCGATCACGAAGTTGCCGGTCGGGTTGATGTGGAACTGGGTGTCCTTGTGCAGCAGTTCGGCCGGCAGGGCGTGCTTGATGATCAACTCCATCACGCCTTCACGCAGATCGCTCAGCGACACTTCCGGATTGTGCTGGGTGGACAGCACCACGGCGTCGATGCCGACCACTTTGCCGTTTTCGTACTGGCAGGTGACCTGGCTCTTGGCGTCCGGGCGCAGCCATGGCAGCAGGCCGGACTTGCGCGCTTCGGCCTGGCGCTGCACCAGGCGGTGGCTGAAGCAGATTGGTGCCGGCATCAGCACGTCGGTTTCGTTGCTGGCGTAGCCGAACATCAGGCCCTGGTCGCCGGCGCCCTGGTCTTCCGGCTTGGCGCGGTCGACACCCTGGTTGATGTCCGGGGACTGCTTGCCAATGATGTTCATCACGCCGCAGGTGGCGCCGTCGAAGCCGACGTCGGAGCTGGTGTAGCCGATGTCGCAGATCACGTCGCGGACGATTTGTTCCAGGTCAACCCAGGCGCTGGTGGTGACTTCGCCGGCGACGATGGCCACGCCGGTCTTGACCAGGGTCTCCACGGCCACGCGGGCGTGTTTGTCCTGGGTGATGATGGCGTCCAGCACCGCATCGGAGATCTGGTCGGCGATCTTGTCCGGATGGCCTTCGGATACGGACTCGGAGGTAAAGAGGGAGTATTCGCTCATCGTGCGGGTTCCTGTTGGTGACCGGTAATTGCAGCCCGGAGGCCATGAGTTATTGAGGGTTTGGCGAAGTGCCGCACCTGAATCTGGAAGCCGTTGCGCAAGCCCACATAGAGGCTTTCGCAGGTGTTGAGGCCGGCTGCGCTGGCCCAGCGGGCCAGGTCGTCCTGTTCGAAGCCCAGCCACAGGTCGCCGCAGGCTTCGCGGGCCCAGCTCTGGTTGTGGCTGCACAGTTCGGTGATCAGCAGGCTGCCGCCGGGTTTCACACGTTGCGCCAACTGCTTGAGCGCCTCGGCCGGGGCGGCGAAATGGTGCAGCACCATGTTCAGCACCAGGCAGTCGGCGGCCGGGTAGTCGTCCTGCAGGGCGTCGGCCAGTTGCAGCTGAACATTGCCCAGGCCTTCTTGCTCGCAGCGCAGGCGCGCCAGTTCGAGCATCGCTGCGCTGTTGTCCAGGGCCAGCACCTGCCGGAAGCGTTGTGCCAGGTCCGGGAGAAAACCGCCGTCGCCGGGGCCGATTTCCACGGCGCAGGCTGCGTCGGCAAACTCCAGGGAGTCGAGCAGCGCCAGTACGCTGTCGCGGTACTGTGGCAGGCCGGCGATCAGGTCCTGCTGAGCCTGGAAGCTCGCTGCCGTACGGGCGAAGAATTCCTGGCTGGCGGCGGCACGTTGGCCATGCACTTCGGCAATCCGCCCTTGCACCTCGGCCGGCAATTGCAGGCTGTCAATTTCTTCGAGCAGGGCATTGTGCAGGCGACTGCCCAGCTGTTCGCTCTGCGCCAGGGCGCGGCGGTAGAAAATTGCATTGCCTTCACGGCGGGTTGCCACCAACCCGGCCTGGGCCAGCACCTTGAGGTGGTGGCTGATGCCGGATTGACCGGTGGCGAAGATCTGCGCCAGCTCCAGTACGCCGAACGAGTCGTTGGCCAGGGCGCGCAGAATATTCAGGCGCAGCGCATCGCCGCTGGCCTTGCACAAGGCAGCGAGGGCATCGACAGGTTCGAAGGCCAGATGGGCGGCGCGCATATTCATAGGTCGGGCAGTCTAGTCGGTCATTTTTTATCCAGCAAGGGCAATATCAAAAAGTTTTGATATTGCCCTTGCTGGTGCTTAGCGCATGTTCCACCTGCTCCAGCAGTGCATTAGCGGCCGGACTTAGGCTGTGTTCGCGGCGCCAGACGGCATGCAGGTCGCGACTGATCTGCAGGTCGCGGACGGGCAGGTGGCGCAGCTGTCCGCTGCGCAGCTCCTCCTGCACCGCCAGCTCGGAAATCCACGCCACGGCCTGGCCGGCCAGCAGGCTGCGTTTCAGTGCCTCGCTATTGCCCAGGGCCATGGCGATACGCGGTTGCAGGCCGAGCGTCTGATAGGCCTGCTCCAGACTGGCGCGGGTGCCGGAGCCCGGCTCGCGGATCAGCAGGGCGGCGTCGGCCAGTTCCTCTGGGCTGACGGCCGCCTGCTTGGCCAGCGGATGCTTGGGGCTGGCGACGGGCAGCAATGCATCCGTGCCCAGGTGGCGGTGATTGAACTGTTCCGCGGTGAATGGCCCTTCAATAAAGGCCAGGGTGATGGTGTTGTCTTCCAGCTGTTGCAGGCAGGTTGCGGTGTTGTCGATCTGCAGGCTCAACTGCAGATCAGGGTACTGCTGATGAAAGGCCGCGATCAGCGCTGGCAGCAGGTAGCTGCCCAGGGTGGCGCTGGCACCCAGGTGCAGCTCGCCGCAGCCGAGGTTGGCGAAGGCCTGCAGGTCTCGCTCGGCGGCCTGCTCAAGGGCAAAGATGCGCTCGGCATAGGGCAGCAGGCGTTGCCCGGCGGCGGTCAGGGTGACGCCACGGCTTTGTCGGTCAAACAGCGGCAAGCGCAGGCGGGCTTCCAGCTCGCGGATCTCACGGGTCACCGCCGGCTGACTGATAAACAGGCGGGCGGCTCCCGCGCTGATGCTGCCGGTCTGGGCGATGGCGAGAAAAACCTTGAGGTGGTGCAGATTCATAAATAGAAGGTATGCCTCGTATCTTTTATATGTATTTTACCTATAGCACGGCTCTGCCTAACCTCCCAGTCATGGATCGCCAGTGGCGATTGTCTGTGAGGAATACCGTGATGTTGCGCCCCTTTACCCGTTTGCATGAGCCGCTGGCTTTTGTTCGTCAATTCACCCCCAACTGGTTTGCCATGACCATGGGCACCGGCGTGCTGGCTCAGGTGGTGGCCAAGTTGCCGCTGTCTTTCCCGGGGCAGATGCTGCTGGCCGAAGGCCTGTGGTGGCTGACCGCGCTGCTGTTTGGCCTGTTCAGTCTGTTGTTTGCCGCGCGCCTGCTGCTGTTTCGCGACACGCTGTGGCCGATGCTCGATCACCCGGTGCAGTCGATGTTTCTCGGCGCGATCCCCATGGGGCTGGTGCAGGTGATCAACGGCCTGCTGCTGTTTGCCGTGCCGCTGCATGGCGCCGCCCTGGTGACGCTGGCCCATGGCTTGTGGTGGCTGGCGCTGGTCTTGGCCCTGGGTGCTGCGCTCGGTGTGCCGTATTTGATGTTTACCCGGCAAAAACATGTGCTGGAAACCCTGACCGGGGTCTGGCTGCTGCCGATTGTCGCACCCGAAGTGGTGGCCAGCGGCGCGGCCGCCTTGGCACCGCACCTGGCTGCGGAATCGGCGCAATTGCTGCTGAGTCTGGGCTATGTGCTGTGGGGTTTGTCGCTGAGCCTGGCGTTTGCCCTGATCGCCCTGGTGCTACTGCGCCTGGCCCTGCACAAATTGCCGGATATGGATTTTGCCGCTAGCAGCTGGCTGCCACTGGGGCCGCTGGCCACCGGTTGCCTGGGACTGATCAGCCTGGGGCAGGCGGCTCCGCAGGCCTGGCAGGGCACCGCGTTGCAGGGCGCGGCCGAGATGGCGCAGCAGCTGGGCCTGGTCGGTGGGTTGGCGCTCTGGGGGGCGGGGCTGTGGTGGTTGGTCGCAGCCAGTCTGTTTACCCAGCACTACATGCGCCGTGAATTGCCGTTCAACCTGGGCTGGTGGGGCTTCACCTTCCCGCTGGGGGTGTTCACCCTGGCCACTTTTGCCTTGCAGCAGATGATCGGTCTGGCCTTCTTCACCTGGGTGGGCCTGCTGCTGGCAGCCAAGCTGGTGCTGGTCTGGGTGCTGGTGATGCGCCGTACGCTGCACGGCTTGTGGCACGGTGAGCTGTTTCGCGCTCCCTGTCTGGCCACGCAAGCATCGATTTAAGGCGGCTGGCCGGGGGCTAATCGCTGATTGTCTGGGGTTAACGACCATCTGTGATTGCCCCCATGGCGCCGCTGGGCGAAAATGGCCGCCTTTTTCGACCCTCAGTTGCCCAAGCAGCCCCCGCAGGAGATTCAGTGATGCCCAGCCGTCGTGAGCGAGCCAATGCCATTCGTGCCCTCAGCATGGATGCTGTGCAGAAAGCCAACAGCGGCCACCCCGGTGCCCCGATGGGCATGGCGGATATCGCCGAAGTGCTGTGGCGCGACTTTCTGAAGCACAACCCGAGCAACCCGAACTTCGCCGACCGTGACCGCTTCGTGCTGTCCAACGGCCATGGTTCGATGCTGATCTATTCGCTGCTGCACCTGACCGGCTATGACCTGGGCATCGAAGACCTGAAAAACTTCCGCCAGCTGCACAGCCGCACCCCGGGCCACCCGGAATACGGCTACACCCCAGGCGTGGAAACCACCACTGGCCCGCTGGGTCAGGGCATTGCCAACGCCGTCGGTTTCGCCATTGCCGAGAAGGTACTGGGCGCGCAGTTCAACCGTGACGGCCACCAGATCGTTGACCACTTCACCTACGCCTTCCTCGGCGACGGCTGCATGATGGAAGGCATCAGCCATGAAGTCTGCTCCTTGGCCGGCACTCTGGGCTTGGGCAAGCTGGTGGCGTTCTATGACGACAACGGCATCTCCATCGACGGCGAAGTCGAAGGCTGGTTCACCGACGATACCCCGGCGCGCTTCGAAGCCTACGGCTGGCAGGTGATCCGCAATGTCGACGGCCACGACGCCGACGAAATCAAGATGGCCATCGAGACCGCGCGCAAGACCAGCGACCGTCCGACCCTGATCTGCTGCAAGACCACCATCGGCTTCGGTTCGCCGAACAAGCAGGGCAAGGAAGAGTGCCACGGCGCGCCGCTGGGCAATGACGAAATCGCCCTGACCCGCGCCACCCTGGGCTGGAACCATGGCCCGTTCGAAATCCCGGCGGACATCTACGCCGAGTGGGATGCCAAACAAGCCGGTGCCGCTGCCGAAGCGGCCTGGAACGACAAGTTCGCTGCTTACGCCGCCGCCTACCCGGAGCTGGCCAGCGAATTTACCCGTCGTATCAGCGGAGAGCTGCCGGCTGATTTCGCCGAGAAAGCCGCTGCCTATATCAAGGACGTCGCCGAGAAGGGCGAAACCATCGCCAGCCGCAAGGCCAGCCAGAACACCCTGAATGCCTTTGGCCCATTGCTGCCGGAATTCCTCGGTGGCTCGGCGGACCTTGCCGGTTCCAACCTGACCCTGTGGAAAGGCTGCAAGGGCGTCTCGGCTGACGACGCGTCCGGCAACTATATGTTCTACGGCGTGCGCGAGTTCGGCATGAGCGCGATCATGAACGGCGTGGCCCTGCACGGCGGCTTCGTGCCGTACGGCGCGACCTTCCTGATCTTTATGGAATACGCCCGCAACGCGGTGCGCATGTCGGCGCTTATGAAACAGCGTGTGCTCTATGTATTCACCCACGACTCCATTGGTCTGGGTGAAGACGGCCCGACTCACCAGCCGATCGAGCAGCTAGCCAGCCTGCGTGGCACGCCGAACCTCGACACCTGGCGTCCATGCGACGCCGTGGAATCCGCCGTGGCCTGGAAATACGCCATCGAGCGCAACGACGGCCCGAGTGCGCTGATCTTCAGCCGCCAAAACCTGCCGCACCAGAGCCGTGATGCCCAGCAACTGGCTGATGTCGCCCGCGGTGGCTATGTGCTGAAAGACTGCGCTGGCGAGCCGGAGCTGATCCTCATCGCCACCGGTTCGGAAATCGGTCTGGCCATGCAGGCGGCTGCCAAGCTGGAAGAGCAGGGCCGCAAGGTGCGCGTCGTGTCGATGCCATCGACCAGCGTGTTCGACCAGCAGGACGCCGGCTACAAGCAGGCGGTGCTGCCGCTGCAGGTCAGCGCGCGTATCGCCATCGAAGCCTCGCATGCCGACTACTGGTACAAGTACGTGGGCCTGGAAGGTCGCATCATCGGCATGACCACCTTCGGTGAGTCGGCCCCGGCTCCGGCGCTGTTCGAGGAATTCGGCTTTACCGTCGAAAACATCCTGGAAACCGCCGCCGAGCTGCTCGACGCCTGATCCGGCGAATGATGGGTGATGCCGCATTGCGGCTCACCCATCCTACGGCTCCCTATCGAGACCACCATGTCCAAGCGCCCCTATCGAATTGCCCTCAACGGTTACGGCCGTATCGGCCGCTGCGTGCTGCGTGCGTTGCATGAGCGCGGTGCGGGAGCGCAGTTGGAAATTGTCGCGCTGAATGATCTTGCCGATCAGGCCAGCATCGAATACCTGACCCGTTTCGACTCCACTCACGGGCGCTTCCCCGGTGAGGTGAAGGTCGACGGCGATTGCCTGCATATCAACGGCGACTGCGTAAAAGTACTGCGTCAGGCCAGCCCGGAAGCCATCGACTGGGCGGCGCTGGATATCGACCTGCTGCTCGAATGCTCCGGTCAGTACACCAGTCGCAACGAGGCGCAGCGCTTTATTGAGGCTGGCGCGCCGCGCGTGCTGCTGTCACAGCCGATGGCCAGTGAAGCGGATATCGACGCCACAGTGGTCTACGGGGTCAATCAGGATTGCCTGAGCGGCGCCGAGCAGCTGGTGTCCAACGCCTCCTGCACCACCAACTGCGGCGTACCGCTGCTCAAGCTGCTGAATGAGACGGTGGGCATCGACTATGTGTCGATCACCACCATCCACTCGGCGATGAACGACCAACCGGTGATTGACGCCTACCACCACGAAGACCTGCGCCGCACGCGTTCGGCCTTCCAGTCGGTGATTCCGGTCTCTACCGGGTTGGCCCGTGGTATCGAGCGCCTGCTGCCAGAACTCAGCGGGCGTATCCAGGCCAAAGCCATTCGTGTGCCGACGGTGAACGTGTCGTGTCTGGACATCACCCTGCAGACCGCGCGTGACACCTCCACCGAGGAGATCAACCGCGTGTTGCGCCAGGCCGCGGAAAGCGGCCCGCTCAAGGGCTTGCTGGCTTATACCGAACTGCCGCACGCCAGTTGCGACTTCAACCATGACCCGCATTCGGCCATCGTCGATGGCAGCCAGACACGCGTCTCCGGGCCGCGTCTGGTTAATCTGCTGGCCTGGTTCGACAACGAGTGGGGGTTTGCCAACCGCATGCTCGATGTTGCTGAACACTTTCTCTCCCTGACTACTCCAGCCCCCGTGAAGGACTGATATATGACCGTTCTGAAGATGACCGACCTCGACCTCGCCGGTAAGCGCGTGCTGATCCGCGAAGACCTCAACGTGCCGGTAAAAGACGGCGCGGTGAAGAGCGACGCGCGCATCCTCGCCTCCCTGCCGACCATCAAACTGGCGTTGGAGAAGGGCGCAGCGGTCATGGTCTGCTCGCACCTGGGGCGTCCGACCGAGGGCGAATTCAGCGAAGAGAACAGCCTGGCGCCGGTCGCGGCCTACCTGAGCAAGGCGCTGGGTCGCGACGTGCCGCTGGTCAAGGACTACCTGGGCGGCGTCGAGGTGAAAGCCGGCGAGATCGTGCTGTTCGAGAACGTGCGCTTCAACAAGGGCGAGAAAAAGAACGCCGATGAACTGGCCCAGCAATACGCCGCGCTGTGCGACGTGTTCGTCATGGATGCCTTCGGCACTGCTCACCGCGCCGAAGGTTCGACCCATGGCGTGGCCAAGTTCGCCAAGGTCGCCTGCGCAGGCCCGCTGCTGGCGGCCGAGCTGGAAGCCCTGGGCAAAGCGCTGGGTAACCCGGCCAAGCCAATGGCCGCGATCGTTGCCGGCTCCAAGGTGTCGACCAAGCTGGACGTGCTCAACAGCCTGAGCCAGATCTGCGACCAACTGATCGTCGGCGGCGGCATCGCCAACACCTTCCTCGCTGCTGCCGGTTTCCCAGTGGGCAAGTCGCTGTACGAGGCCGATCTGGTTGAGACTGCCAAGGCTATCGCGGCCAAGGTCAGCGTGCCATTGCCGGTTGATGTGGTCGTCGCCAAAGCCTTCGCCGAAGACGCTGAAGCCACCGTCAAACTGGTGGCCGATGTGGCTGCAGACGACATGATTCTGGATATCGGCCCGCAAACTGCCGCGCAGTTTGCCGAGTTGCTGAAATCCTCGAAAACCATCCTGTGGAACGGCCCGGTCGGGGTGTTTGAGTTCGACCAGTTCGGCAACGGCACCAAGGTGCTGGCTCAGGCCATCGCCGAAAGCCCGGCGTTCTCCATTGCCGGTGGCGGCGACACCCTGGCGGCCATCGACAAATACGGCGTTGGCGCGCAGATCAGCTATATCTCCACCGGTGGCGGCGCGTTCCTCGAGTTTGTCGAGGGCAAGGTATTGCCGGCGGTTGAAGTGCTGGAACAACGCGCTAACGCATAAACAGCCTGATCATGGAGCGAGTCCCGATAATGAAACGGATTACCCTGCTGGCATTGCTCAGCCTGCTTGGCGCCTGCGCCAGTCAGCCTGCGCCGTCGGATACCTGGACGCGCTGGGTGTGCGACAGCCAGACCGAAGTGCTCTGGCGTTTTGCCGACAGCAGCGCAGAGTCCGTCGATGTGCGCCTCGGCGGCGGTGATATCGTTTATCGCTTGCAGCAGGAGCCCGCCGGCTCGGGTGCGCTGTACAGTGACGGGATGTTGTCTTTCCACACCAAGGGCGAAGAAGGGCTGGTCTACTGGACGGCCAACGACGACCTGATCGGGCGTGGCTGTAAGGCACCCTGAAACGATTTGAATACAGGCCGGGTTTGCTCCCGGTCTGAATGACTTGAATAGCGCCTGCCCCTGCGGCAGGCTTGCACGATTAACGAGCCCCACCGGGAGAAAGAACACCATGGCACTTATCAGCATGCGCCAGATGCTCGACCACGCCGCCGAATTCGGTTACGGCGTGCCGGCTTTTAACGTCAATAACCTCGAGCAGATGCGCGCGATCATGGAAGCGGCCGACAAGACCGATTCCCCGGTGATTGTTCAGGCATCGGCCGGTGCTCGCAAATACGCTGGCGCGCCGTTCCTGCGTCACCTGATCCTGGCTGCTATCGAAGAATTCCCGCACATCCCGGTGTGCATGCACCAGGACCACGGCACCAGCCCTGACGTCTGCCAGCGTTCGATCCAGCTGGGCTTCAGCTCGGTGATGATGGACGGCTCGCTGAAAGAAGACGGCAAGACCCCGGCCGACTACGACTACAACGTCCGCGTGACCCAGCAGACCGTGGCGTTTGCCCACGCCTGCGGCGTTTCCGTGGAAGGTGAGCTGGGTTGCCTGGGTAGCCTGGAAACCGGCATGGCCGGCGAAGAAGACGGTGTTGGCGCCGAAGGCGTACTCGACCACAGCCAGATGCTGACTGATCCGGAAGAAGCCGCTGACTTCGTCAAGCGCACCCAGGTCGATGCCCTAGCCATCGCCATCGGCACCAGCCATGGCGCCTACAAGTTCACCAAGCCGCCGACCGGTGACATCCTCGCCATCGACCGCATCAAGGAAATCCACAAGCGCATCCCCAATACCCACCTGGTGATGCACGGCTCCAGTTCGGTGCCGCAAGAGTGGCTGGCGATCATCAACCAGTACGGCGGCGACATTAAAGAAACCTACGGCGTGCCGGTCGAGGAAATCGTCGAAGGCATCAAGTACGGCGTGCGCAAGGTCAACATCGACACCGACCTTCGTCTGGCGTCTACCGGTGCCATGCGCCGCCTGATGGCCGAGAACCCAAGCGAGTTCGACCCGCGTAAGTTCTTCGGCGCCACCGTCACCGCCATGCGTGACATCTGCATCGCCCGTTACGAAGCCTTCGGCACCGCCGGCAACGCCTCGAAGATCAAACCGATCTCCCTGGAAGGCATGTTCCAGCGTTATGCCAAAGGTGAGCTGGCCGCCAAGGTCAACTAAGCCTGTTGCTGTACTGAGAGCCCCGCCGAAGCGGGGCTTTTTGTTATCTGGAGGGCATAGATGTACAGATCGATCGGGCTGTTGCTGGCATTGGTTCTGTTGGCCGGCTGTGCGGCTCAGTCGCATGTGAGTGAGCCGATTGCTCCAGTGTTTGTGGCAAGCGATCCGCAGCGCTGTGATAGCCGCGCCGAGTGCACCACCAAGGTCTCGCGTACCCTGCTGTTTGTCTTCGACTATGCAGCGGCCGGTGCGCCGCTGGTGCAGCGCGATGGGCGCTTGCTGTTTACCCCGGCCGATGTGCCCGTCACTGATTGGCCGGCGCTTTATATCCGTCTGGCCGAAGCCGAGCAGAGCGCCTTTGCCTTCAATGCGCAGTGCCGGGTGCAGACCTGTCGCCTGACTGCCCCGCAGCTACTGCAGATCTACCGCAGTTACCTGGCGGACAAACCTTGTGCCTTCTCTGCGGCGGTGTGCCGTATCAACTAGCGCGGCGGCAGGTTGGAGAGAAACGCCAGAATCGCCGCCTGCACCCGAGGCGTGTCCTGCGGCGAGAGGATGTCGCCGGCCAGCACATGGTGTGACGGGTCCTGGGTGTACTTGAGGGCGATCAGCTGCTTGTGCGCTGAGCCAAAGCGAGCAAAAGCCGCTTCGATGGCCGGGGCGCTGACCACCTGATCGTCCTGCGAATAGAGTGTGAGAATCGGTGCGCTGATCTGCTCCAGCGGCTGCTCACGCACGTATTTCACCAGCGCCATCATCGGCAGCAGCGCCTGTACCGGGTAGCGGTGGCTCCAGTAGCGCGCCTGTTCGGCGTTGCGCGGTTGCCATTGATGTTCCGGGCCCAGCAGCAAGGGCACAAAGTGCGTCGCCCAGGGCCAGGTGAGCACGGTCGCGGCCGGGTCTTTGGGGGCAAAGTTCGGTGACACCATGATATAGGCCAGCACCTGCGGGTTATCGCCCTGCAGCGCCAGCCAAGTGGCCAGGGTGGCGCCGGTCGAGGTGCCGATCACCAGCACCTGTTTACCCAAACGTTGACCGATCTGCAGGGCCTCCTGGCTGTCCTGCAGCCAGTCGTGCACGCTGGCCTCGGCCATCGCGGCGCCGCTGCGGCCATGACCGCTCAGGCGGGTGTAGAACAGGTTGGCGCCCAGTTGCCGGGCCAGTTGATCGCTTAGCGGCGCGGTTTCCTGGCGAGTGGCCGAATAACCATGCAGGTAGATGATCGCCAGGTCGGTCTGGCGCTGGTCTGGATGTGCCCAGACGATAGTCTTTTCCGCGCCGGGCGTGATGTCCGGGTAAGGTGCTTCTGTCTCGGTCAGGTAGCGGTCGAGGTCGGCAGGCAGCTGGATCGCTGTCAGTTGGGTGTCGACGGGTGGCACGGGACCGAGGCTGAACGCCACGGCAAGCAGCGCGAGAATCAGCGCACAGAGGGGTAGGGGTTTTTTCATCGTGCGGTTCTTGTGTGGGTTGTTGTTGGCAGGATGGCTGCTGGCATTCTGCTACAGCAGCTGTAGCTGCGCCTATCGCCCATTTGTGGGCTTGGTAAAACCATGTAAAACACCGGCCACGTGCAGCGCGGCACGCTGGTCCATACTCGGGCCACCGTCGTCTCTGGATATCTGTCTGCATGCCAAGCAAATTGCGCACTCTGTTGTACTTCTTTCTGGCTGTGCTGCTGGCGAGTGTGATGGGCACTGTGCTGCAGACCCAGTTCAATCTGGCCAACCTGCAGGCGCTTGGCGCGCCCATGCCGCTTGGTGTGCGGGTGCAGACCACCTGCCTGGACCTGCTGGGCTTTAGCCCGACCTTCGCGGTGCTGGTTCTTCTCGGTTTTATCTTTGCCCTGCCGGTAGCAAGCTGGCTGGCGCGCCTCTGGCCAATGGGCCGCTGGTTGCTGTTTACCCTGGCCGGTGCGTTGGCGGTGCTGGCGGCGATGGCGCTGGCTAATGCATTGCTGCCGATGCCAACGCTGATTGGCGCCAACCGCACGCTTGCCGGCACCGTTGGGCTGATGGCCTGCGGCAGCTTGGGCGCGCTGTTATTTGCCGTGCTGGTGCGGCGCTCATCGTCAGCGCAATCCTGATTTATCCCTCTGCAAGCAAAAGGCCCGAATCATGCTGAATACGTCCCGCGCTCTGTTGTTGTCTGGTCTGCTTGGCAGCAGCTTGGCGCACGCCATGGATTACCGCATCGAAACCGTGACCGAAGGCCTGGAGCATCCCTGGTCGCTGGCCTTCCTGCCGGATGGTCGCATGCTGGTGACCGAGCGCGTCGGGCGCCTGCGCATCATCGAGGCGGACGGCAGCCTTAATCCGCAACCGGTTGGCGGCCTGCCCGAGGGGTTTGTCGCCGCCCAGGCCGGGCTGATGGAGGTGCTGCTTGACCCGGAGTTCGCCAGTAATCAGCAGCTGTATCTGAGCTATGCATACGGCACCACCCAGGCCAACAACACCCGCCTGAGCAAGGCACGGCTGGTCGATGGCCAATTGCAGGATGTGCAGGTGCTGTTTACTGCGCAGCCGGCCAAGTCCGGTGCCGCGCATTACGGTGGGCGCATGGCCTGGCTACCGGACAACAGCCTGGTGCTGACCCTGGGGGACGGTTTTGATTGGCGCGAGCAAGCCCAGGACCCGAGCAACCACCTCGGCAAGATCGTGCGCCTCAACCGTGATGGCAGTATTCCCAAGGACAACCCGCTGGTGGGCCAGGCCGGCGCGGCGGCGGAGATCTATAGCCTGGGCCATCGCAACGTGCAGGGCATCGTTTATGACAACCAGTTGCAGCGCCTGTACAGCCACGAGCACGGCCCACGCGGTGGCGATGAGCTGAACCTGATCGAGCCCGGCAACAACTATGGCTGGCCGCTAATCACCTTCGGTGTGGATTACACCGGTGCGCAGATTTCACCCTACACCGAGCTGCCCGGCCTGCAGCAACCCTTGTTGCAATGGACGCCATCGGTAGCGCCGTCGAGCCTGACCCAGTACCGCGGCGCACTGTTCCCCGAGTGGCAGGGTGATCTGTTTGCATCGACCCTTGCTGAACGCAGCGTGCGCCGCATTCGTCTGCAGGATGGCAAGTTGGCCGGTGAAGAAATACTGTTCGAGGAACTCGAGGAGCGTATTCGCGACGTGCGCGCCGGCCCGGATGGCGCGCTGTACCTGCTTACCGATAGTGCTGATGGTCGGCTGCTGCGGGTGCTGCCGAGTCAGTAACCGCGCCGCCGAATGGCGCTATGAAAGCCGCACCCCGTTGTGTGCGGCTTGCGGCATAATCCACTGCCTTATCGTGCCCACGCCATTCGACCATGACCCCGCTCAAATACCTGCAAGGCTACCCGGTTCAGCTGCAAGACAAGATTCGCCAGCTGATTGCCGAACAGCGCCTGGGCGATTACCTGGCGCGGTCTTATAGCGGCAAGCACACGATTCAGAGTGACAAGGCGTTATACGCCTATATCCAGGGGCTCAAGCAGGAGCATTTGCGCAATGCCCCGGCCATCGACAAGGTGCTCTACGACAATCGCCTCGATCTGACCCACCGTGCTCTCGGTTTGCACACGGCAATTTCGCGGGTGCAGGGCGGCAAGCTCAAGGCGAAGAAGGAAATTCGCGTGGCCTCATTGTTCCGCGAGGCCGCGCCGGAGTTTTTGCAGATGATCGTGGTGCATGAGCTGGCGCACCTGAAAGAGGCTGAGCACAACAAGGCCTTCTACAAGCTCTGCGAATACATGCTGCCCGGCTATCACCAGCTGGAGTTCGATTTGCGGGTATACCTGACCTGGCGGGAACTGCCAGGAACAGCAGGCGTATTGTCAGCCCCGTAGCAGCAGGTTGAGCTGATCCACCACCTCGGCCCATTCAGCGTCGGCTAAAAACTGTTGGCGCAGAAAGTCGGCCTGGGCTGGGTCCCAGAACGGCGCATCGGCCAGGCGGCAGTCTTTCGGCAAGGGTGAGTGGCGCTTGATAAAGAGGTCGATGCTGATCGGATCATGTTCAAGACCCAGTTGTTGAAACAGGGTTTCGAGCTCTTGGACGTTGGCTTGCATAGCGGTCTCCCTTTAACGCTATCGGCTGATAGCCCTTCAGTCGACCGACAGAATCTCCAACAGTTGCATACCACTGGCCACGTGCAGGGTCACTTCGTCGCCAACGGTCTTGCCCAGCAGTATCTGTCCGAGGGGCGCTTGCGGGCCAATCACCTGCACGGCCTGGCCATCCTGCAGCAGTTTCATCGCCGCGCCGTCCGGGCCTAGGAATAGGCATTGGCGGCGATCTTCATCGTCGCTCAACTCAATCAGTGCGCCGAGCTGGATGCCCAGTAGTGGGTCAAAAGCGCGTAACACCAGCTGCTTCCAGTTGGCCAGGGTCTGACGAATGGCTGCGGCGCGACGGGTCTGCCCGGTGGCCAGATAGGACGCCTCCAGGCCGAGGGTGTCGTATTTGTTTTCGGCGATATTTTCTTCATGGGTCGCCGCTTCATAGGCGGTTAGCGCCGCCTGCTGGGCCTGCAGCAGGTCATCTTCGAGGCGGGTGATTACCTGTTTCAGCAGTTCGGTCTTGTTCATGGCGGGCACTTTCAGAGCAGGCGTGCAGGGTAGCGGAAAAGCATTGGGGCGGGCAGCTACAGGTGAGCTCCTTCAAGGTCGTGCGGGTGCTGCATTAGGTAGCTGACATGCTGGCGCTGAATGCCTTTAGCGTGGCCTCAGCCAAACTGGGTGCGGTTACGGCCTGCCGCTTTGGCTTGATACATCGCCGCGTCGGCCCGGCGAATCAGGGTTGTGGTGTCGTCTCCGTCATGGCTCATGGCAATGCCGATACTGGCCGCGACATGCACGGTGTGTCCTTCGAGGGTCATCGGCTGATTCAGGCGGTCGAGCAAGCGTTCGGCAAGCTGCTGGACGGCCTCGGCTGACTGCACACTTTCGCAGACCATCACGAATTCATCGCCACCCAAACGTGCCGCCAAATCACTCTCGCGCATTTGCAGGTTGAGGCGCTGGGCGACTTCCGCCAGTACCAGGTCACCAAAGCCGTGACCATATAGGTCGTTGATGGGTTTGAAACCGTCCAGATCAATCAGCATCACGGCCAGTAGCTCTTGGCGGCGCTGGTTGCGGCTTAGTGCATGGGTCAGGTGCTGCTGCAGTGCCGTACGGTTGGCAAGGCCCGTTAGTGGGTCGCGCATGGCTTGCTCGCTAAGGCGCTGGTTGGCCTCCTCAAGTGCCTGGGTACGCTCGGCCACCCGCTGTTCGAGTACCCGTTCGCTGTTTTGCAGCGCAGCCTCTCGCTGCCGCTTCAGCTCATTGAAACGCGCTGCAAGGGCGAAAGACAGCAGGATCATTTCCAGGCTTGAGCCAATTTGCATGGAATAGAGCGTCAGAAAATTCGATGGGATGATGGCGAAGTTACGCAGTGCCAGCAGCACTGCGCCGGTCAGCAACATCATCCAGGCTAGGGCAAATAAACGGGCACCTGGCACACGGTAGCCGACGCAGACGAAGCTGGTGAGCAGGAGCATGACCGTGACCGTCAGCCCGGTCAGCGACATGGTCTGTAAGGCGCGCTGTACTGGCAACAGCAAGGTGGCCAGAACGGCCAGGGCAGTCGCGAAGCAGAGCACGACCAGTACACGATCCCAGCGTGGTAGCCACTGACGTGTGTCGAGGAAGCTGCGGGCAAATATCGCCGAGAAGAGGGCTGCCAATGTCAGGCTGACGGGCAGCATGCGGTTGCTCCAAGGCGCTGCCTGCGGCCAAAGGTATTGCGCGCCGAGACCGTTGAGCGACAGTACGCTGAGGGCAAAGGCGCACATAAACAGCACATAGTTGAGAAAGGGACGCTCGCGTAGCGCGAGAAATAGCAGAAGGTTGTAAAGGCCCAGGGCAATCAGTACGCCGCAGTAGGTGGCATGCACCATGTAGCCGCGTTGGCTGTGCTGCTCGAAGTCGCTGAGCGACATCAGCCTGCCGCTCAGCGTCATGCTGCCAGCCGATTCGACGCGCAGGTACAGGGTTCGGTGTTCGCCAGGCTGTAGGGGTATGTCGAACACCGGCGTACGGTGGCCGACGCTGCGCTGTGAGTAGGGAACGGTATCGCCAGCGCGTGACGTGCGTATACCGTCTGATCCGACATCGTACAGGCGCACTTCATCCAGCGAGGGGTAGTCCAGCTCTACGCGCCAGGTACGCGCTTGCAGGGTGTGTGAACGCAGCTGCAGGCGCAGCCAGACCGGCCCGCGGGTGTAGCCGAAGCTGAGATCCTTGCGATGACGAAAGTCGGCGTCGACCTGCCGTATATCTTTCAGGGTCAGTGTGCCGCCGGGGTCCGCCAGGTAATCGGCCAGATCATTGAGGTTCTGCGCGGGTGTGTGGTCGTCGAGGCGTATTTCAGCCTGGCTCAGGGGCATTACCAGCAGCAGGCAGAGCGCTAGAACCAGGCTGCTTAGGCTGATAGGTAGCGATCGATTAGCGGTGTTCCTGGCGGTGAGCATAGAGCGACCAGAGTGGTATGCGTGCGCTGGCATACTGGCAGAAAGCCTGCTCTATGCGCTAGCCAATAGTGGCTGGCTGCGCCGTATAGCCTGGGGTTAAGCCTCAGGTTGGCGTTTTTGCAGGTGTGAGGCCAGGGTGCGCAGTGGTCCGAGCTGGCGGCAGATCAGCGCCAGTTGGGTTTGCACCAGACGTTGCGGGTCATCCAGGTAGTCGCTGAGCTGTTCCAGTGCCGCAGCCAGCTGCTCTTCGGCGTCACTGTGGATGGCCACCGGGCGTTCGTCGTCGAGGCAGCTGGCAATCTCGTCCAGGCTGGCGGCCAACTGGCTGGCACTGGCCAGCAGCGGGTTGTCGCTGCCGCTCAGGCTGGTTTCACCGCGGTGCGCGCCAAGGCCCGAGAGGTAACTCAAGAGGGTGTGCGAGAGCACCAGAAAGCGGAAGCCGATATCTGCTTCCTTACGAAAATGCCCCGGTTCCATCAGCATATTGCCCAGAGTGGTCGACAGTGTGGCGTCGGCGTTATGTGCATTGCGCCGGGCCAGGCGGTAGGCCAGGTCGTCACGTTTGCCGCTGGCGTATTGGGCGATGATCTGCTGCAAGTAGCGGCTGTTGCAGCTCAGGGTGCTGGCGAGCAGGCGATTCAGGCGACGGCCCTGCCAGTCCGGCAGGATCAGCAATACGGCCAGGCCGGCGATCAGGCTGCCGAGCAAGGTATCGACCAGGCGTGGAATAAACAGCCCGTAGCCATCGCCGACCTGGTTGAAGCAGAACAGCACCAGCAGGGTGATGGCGGCGGTGGCCAAGGTGTAGCGGCTGCTGCGCAGGGCAAAGAACACCACCCCGGCGACCACCGCGAACAGCGCTTGCACCAGTGGATTGGGGAACAGGTCGAACAGCGCCCAGCCGAGCAGCAGGCCGAGCACCGTGCCGCTGATCCGCTGCACCAGCTTGAGCCGGGTCGCGCCGTAGTTCGGCTGGCAGACAAACAGCGTGGTCAGCAGAATCCAGTAGCCCTGGGTCGGGTGAATCCAGTGCAGCACGCCGTAGCCGGCCGCCAGTGCCAGTGACAGGCGCAGGGCATGGCGAAACAGTAGCGAAGTCGGCGTCAGCTGCAGGCGCAGGCGTTCCCAGACATCCTTGAGTGACTGCGGCTCGCGGTCGAGCAGGCTGCTGTCCTGCTGCTCCGCCATGGCGTCGGGGTTGCTGGCGTTGCCCAGCAGCGCATCCAGGCTGCGCAGGTTGCCAGCCAGGGCACCGAGCGAGCGCAATAGATGACGCCAGGCCGGGTTGCTCTGCACGCGCAGGTGTTCGAGGGAGTCGTGCAGGTCGTCCAGCGCCTGGCGGCATAGCTCGCGGTACTCGAACGGCTGGCGCAGCTCGATGGCCTGGGCCAGGCGCTGACAGGCTTCGCCATGCAGGCGCAGCAGGCGCTGGCAGCGAAACAGCACATCGCTGTGAAAGAACGCTTCGGCCAGTTCGTTGTACGGGTAATGCGAGGAACTGGCGCGTTCGTGGATGTCCTGGGCGAGAAAGTACAGTTTCAGGTAGCGGCTGACTTTCGGTCCCGGCCGGCCATTGCCTACCCGGTGCAGGATGATTTCCTTGGCCGCATTCAGCGCGGCCACTACGCGACCGTTCTGTTTGGCCAGGGCCAGGCGGCGTTCTTCCACATCCAGCTGACGCAGCGGTTCGAACAGTGCGGCCTTGAGCTTGAGGTACTGGCCCAGCTCGCGAAACAGCCGCGCCAGGCTGTGCTGCACCGGCTGGTTGGCAAACAGGGCATTCCACAGCACCGACAGCAGGCCGTACCAGGCTGCGCCCGCCACCAGCAGCAGCGGCTCCTGCCAGAGGCCCGCTGCGCCGCCGCGCTGCTCCACGCCGATCATGCTGTACACCGCGAGAATCAGCGTGGCTGCGCCGAGGGTGGCATAGCGTTCGCCCAGTGCGCCGAGCATGGTCAGGGCAAAGCTCGACAGCGCCAGGGCGCAGACGAACAGCCAGGGGTAAGGAAAGAGGAATTCCACCGCATAGGCCGCCACGCTGAAACAGCCAAGGGTGACCAGCAGTGCCACTAGGCGGCCCTGCCAGCTGTCGTCGGTTTCCGCCAGGGCGCTGGCGATGACGCCGAGAAACAACGGAATCAGCGCATGCATCCAGCCCTGCGACCAGCACAGCAGCAGCGCCCCGCTGAGGGCGATAAACACCCGCAGGCTGTAGCTGAATTTGTCCTGGGCCCAGAGGCGACGAAACGAGTGGCGCAGCGCAGTGGACGGCATGGCCCGACCTTGATCAACCGTAACGGGTAGCAGCCTAACGGAGTCTGTGCCGACTTGGCAGCGGCAGCGGTGCTTCGGCTGATTAAAATGTGGCGCTGATCGGCTGGTTGATGTGAATCACTGCGGCCGGGCTACGCTGAAACTATCCACTCATTCGCGAGGCATCTGCCGTGTTGTACACCTGTGTGCGTGGATTGCTCGCGTTGCTGCTGGCCAGCCTGTCGTGTGTGAGCCTGCAGGCCGAGCCGCTGCGCCTGTACACCGAAGAATATCCACCGATCAACTTCAGCGAAGACGGCAAACCGGCGGGGCTGGCCACCGAAGTGGTGCAAGTGATCATGCAGCGCACCGGACAGAGCGCGCCGATCAGCGTGGTGCCCTGGGCGCGGGGCTATCAGCAGGCCCTGACACGTCCCAATACCGGATTGTTCGTGACCATGCGTACCCGTGAGCGCGAGGCGTTGTTCAAGTGGGTCGGCCCGATTACCCGCAGCGTCGCCAGCTTCTATGCCCTGCGCAGTTCGTTTCTCTCGATCAAGAGTCTGGATGAGGCGCGTGAGTACGGAGAGATTGCCGTGCCACGTGATTGGTATAGCCATCAGCGTTTGCAGGCGCTGGGCTTTACTAACCTGACGCCAGTCACCGGGCCTGCGCAGGTGGTGCGCATGCTCAAGCTCGGGCGGGTCAAGCTGATGGTGCTGGACAACCTTACGATCAGCACGCTACTGGCGCAGGGTGATATCCAGATGAATGAGGTACAGCTGCTCTTCGAGTTTGTGTATAGCGACAGCTATATTGCCTTCTCGCACGATACCGACGACGCCTTGATTGCCCGCTGGCAGCGCGAGCTGGATGGCATGAAAAACGATGGCAGTTTTGCTGCGATCCACCAGAAATGGCTACCGGGCGAGCCCTTGCCACCGCTGGTGCCGGGGCCTGAGCTCTGACGTTTCAGGCGTATTGCGCTGCCGCGTAGCCGGACGCCCAGGCCCACTGGAAGTTGAAGCCGCCCAGATGCCCCGTCACATCCAGCACCTCGCCGACAAAATACAGCCCAGGCGATTTCAGCGACTCCATGGTTTTCGATGACACTTCGCGGGTATCCACGCCGCCCAACGTGACCTCGGCGGTGCGGTAGCCCTCGGTGCCAGCCGGCACCAGTTGCCAGTCACCAAGCTGCGCGGCAATCGCCCTGAGTTCGGCGTGGGTGTACTGCTTCATCGGTTTGGAGGCGAACCAGTTGTCCGCCAGCAGGCCGGCCATCTTCTTGGTAAACAGCTCGGCGAGCAGGGTTTTCAGCTCGCTGTTCGGGCGTTCGCGTTGCTGCTGCTCCAGCCACTCGGGCAGGTCGATATGTGGCAGCAGGTTGATGCTGATAGCCGCACCCGGTTGCCAGAACGAGGAAATCTGCAGAATCGCCGGGCCACTGAGGCCACGGTGGGTGAACAGGATATTTTCCTTGAAGCTTTGGCCGTTGCAGCTCACCACACAGTCTTCCACCGACGTGCCCGACAGCTCGCTGCACAGCGCCTTGAGTTGCGGGTCGGTGATGGTAAATGGCACCAGGCCGGCGCGGGTCGGCAGCAGGGTGTGGCCGAACTGCTTGGCCACCTGATAGCCAAAGCCGCTGGCGCCGAGAGTCGGAATCGACAGGCCGCCGGTGGCGATCACCAGTGACTCGCAGCGCACCAGGCCGGCACTGGTCTGCAGCTGGTAGCCGCTGTCCAGCTTGCTGATCTCACTGACCGAGGTGTCCAGGCGCAGCTCGACGCCGGCCTCATCGCACTCGCTCAGCAACAGGCCGAGGATGTCGCTGGCCTTGTTGTCGCAGAATAGCTGGCCGAGTTTCTTCTCGTGGTAGGGCACGCCGTGCTTGGCCACCAGGCCGATAAAGTCCCACTGGGTGTAGCGGGCCAGGGCGGATTTGCAGAAGTGCGGGTTTTCCGAGAGAAAGTTGCTCGGTTCACAGTACATATTGGTGAAATTGCAGCGCCCGCCACCGGACATCAGGATCTTCTTGCCGGCTTTGTTGGCGTGATCCAGCAGCAGCACTTGGCGTCCGCGCGCAGCGGCCGTCAATGCACACATAAGCCCGGCGGCACCGGCTCCGATAATCACGACCTGGGGTGTAAGCACAGCCATTTCCTCAACCTGCGACACGCGCCAAGGCTGGCGCAAAACAGCGCGCATCTTAACTGCAAGTTGTCGGCTGCGCTTGCGAGCGGGACGTGAGGTCGTAGGTCATGACCTGCATGCCGATTTCGAACAGGTCAGTGCTGAATGGGATTTCGCCACAGGCATGGAAACCGAAGCGTGAGTAGAAGGCTTGTGCCGCGTGATTGCTCTTTAGGACATCCAGCCACAGCATCTGTTGTTGCTGTGTTGATGCACGCTCACAGATAACGCTCAGTAACTGCATGCCATAACCTTTGCCAGTCGCGGACTTGAGCAGGTAAATCTTCTGCAGTTCTGCGCCCGCTGCGTTATGCAGCGGCATGCGGCTGTTCCAGTTGAGTTTGGCAAAGCCCTGAGTGTTGCCGGCCATGTCCTTGGCCAGCAGCCATAGATGCTGGTCTGGCGCCGCGAGCGAGCGGGTCAGGCTCTCGCGTGAGAAGTCGTCGGAAAGAAAGTGCCGCATTCCCGCGTGTGTCCAGATTTCACTGAAATGTTCGCGGTAGGTATCGCAGCCAATGCGCTGCAAGGTCTCTAGATCAGCATGCGTGGCATCGAGAATGCGCAGGGGGTGTTGTGACGCCATGCGGCGGAACTCCTGTTTGCCGTGCTGGGTTGTTGTCTGCACAGAATAGCTTTCGGCGTGTTTGCGACTATTAGGGCGCTGTTAAAAAATGCTGTGGCAGCTAGGATTAGGGCTCTGCTTTCTCTGGAATCGCCGGTGATGAATGGACTGCGTGCCTGCCTGCTGTCGTGGGTGCTGTTGGCGCCTCTGTGTGGCCATGCTGCAGAGACCTTGCGGTTGGTGGCGGACCCTTGGCCGCCATTCAATGACCAGACGCTGCTAAACAACGGGGTGGCCTCTGATCTGGTGACCACCGCACTGACTCGCGCCGGCTACACCACCAGTTACGCTCAAGTGCCGTGGGAGCGCGCGGTGCGGGGGTTGCAGCAGGAAATCTACGATGTGCTGATCAACGCCTGGTACACCGATGAACGGGCGGTCTTTGGCCATTACTCGCAGCCTTACCTGATCAACCGCATCCGTTTTCTGCAGCGCAAGGGTAGTCAGATCAATTTCCGCCAGCTGCCGGATTTGTACCCCTACAGCATTGCCGTGGTGCGTGGTTATGCCTATTCCAGTGAGTTTGACCAGGACAACCGGCTGACCAAGGTCGGTGTGGTCGGCTTTGAAGTGGGCGCGCGCATGCTGCAGGCGCGGCGGGTGCAGCTGACTCTGGAGGATGAACTAGTGGCGCGTTTTCACCTGAGTCGCAGCCTGGCCGGGATTCGCGACCAGTTGGAGTTTTTGCCGCAACCCTTGAGCGAGAACGGCCTGCATATTCTGGTCAGCCGCAAACATCCGCAGCATCAGCAGATTGCCGATGCTTTCAACAAGGCGATTGAGGAAATGCGCGCTGATGGCAGCTATGCGCAGATCTTTCAGCGTCACGGGCTCTAGGACCTAATGCTGCACCGCCAGCAGACCGCATGAACTACTGCCAGCAATTACGCCCGCGGCCCTGATTCTTGGCCTGATACAAGCGCAGGTCGGCCTGGTGCAGCAGGCTTTCCAGGTCATCGGGGGCGCCATAGTAGATACCGGCGCTGAACGACAGCGGCGGTGCACCGATGGCGTACTTCAAGGTGGCGCAATGGCTGCGTAGCTGGTCGAGGGTGTCGCTGAGGGTCGCAGCATCCTGCTGGCTGACCATGGCGAATTCTTCACCGCCCAGACGCCCGAGCAGTGCATCGGGGAATACCGCAGAAAACGCGCGGGAGAAGGCGATTAGTGCTGCATCGCCACTGGCGTGGCCGTGTTCGTCGTTGATCCGTTTGAAGAAGTCCAGATCGAGCATCGCCACGCTGAGGTCGCGTCCGCCGGA
The DNA here is from genome assembly GCF_031764535.1 of Pseudomonas sp. SG20056. Lineage (NCBI taxonomy): Bacteria > Pseudomonadati > Pseudomonadota > Gammaproteobacteria > Pseudomonadales > Pseudomonadaceae > Pseudomonas > Pseudomonas sp. SG20056. Next base: position 3,995,538 of record NZ_CP134499.1, on the reverse strand, counting down.
GCGGGCTTGCTGGAACAGCTGCTGGCCGTGCTCATAGAAGGCGCGGCGATTGTTCAAACCGGTCAGGGCATCAAACTGTGCGGCCTGCTTGAGGGCGCGCAGCAGGTCGCGGCGTTCCAGGGTCGACATCACTCGGCAGTTGAGCTCTTCCGGGCAGAAGGGTTTGCGCAGAAAGTCGTCGGCGCCGTGCTTGATAAATTTGGCGCTGAGCGAGCCCTTGGTGTCGGCGGACAGACCGAGAATGATCAGCTCGTGGCGTTTCATTTTCTGCCGCAGCAGTTTGACCAGGTCGAAACCGCTCAACCCCGGCATGCTGTGGTCGACCACCAGCAGGTCGATATCCGGCTGTTCCTTGAGGATGCGCAGGGCTTCGTCGCCGTCGCAGGCTTCGAGAATCTGGTAGCGATGCGGCGTCAGTACATGGCGGATGTAATGGCGGGTGGCTTCGGAGTCCTCGGCGATGAGGATCTTCACCTCGCTGTTGCTTTCCAGGCGGTGCAGCAGGCGGAAGGCGTACTCGTAGGAGTGCTGGCTTTCCTTGAGCACGTAATCGACCACGCCCTTGAGCAGCATCTGATCGCGGCGCTGCTCGTTGTAGGTGCCGCTGAGCACGATGCAGGGCAGGTGATAGCTCATCACCACGTCGACAATCTCACCGTCCGGGGCGTCCGGCAGGTTGAGGTCGACGATGGCGGCGAAGAACAGCTCGGCCGAGGTTTCCAGCATCACCTGGGCTTCGCCCATGGAAGCGCAGAAGATCGGCTGAAAGCCGGCCTCCTTGCGAAACAGATGTTCGAGAATTTTCAGCACCAGTGGGCTGTCTTCGATCACCAGAATATTGCGCAAGGGGGGCTACTCCTCTGTCGCTGGCCGCTTCACTGCAGCCGTCTATTTAGCTTATGCGGCAACTATAGGGTACGAATACGCAGCGAGCGGCCCTTGATTTTGCCTTCACTAAGGCACTTGAGTGCCTGCATGGCCACACTGCGCTCGACTGCCACGTAAGCCTGGAAGTCGAAGATCGCGATCTTGCCGACCTGCGCGCCAGGGATGCCTGCGGCACCCGTCAGGGCGCCGAGAATATCGCCGGGGCGCAGTTTATCTTTGCGTCCAGCACCGATGCACAGAGTAATCATCGGCGGTTGCAGCGGCGCGCCGCCCTGGTGTTTCAGGCTGCTCAGCGGATGCCAGTTGAGCGGCGCCCTTTGCAGGGTTTCGATGGCCTGGGCACGATGGCCTTCGGCTGGCGCGACCAGGCTCATGGCCAGGCCCTTTTCGCCGGCGCGACCGGTACGGCCGACGCGGTGAATATGAATTTCCGAGTCACGCGCCAGTTCGACGTTGATCACCATGTCCAGCGCATCGATATCCAGGCCGCGTGCGGCCACATCGGTGGCTACCAATACCGACAGGCTGCGGTTGGCAAACATTGCCAGCACCTGATCACGGTCGCGTTGTTCCAGGTCACCATGCAGTGCGGCGGCCGAGATGCCTTTGGCGGTCAGGTGGTCGACCACGTCCTGGCACTGCTGCTTGGTAAAGCAGAAGGCCACGCAGGACTGCGGACGGAAGCTGTTGAGCAGCTTGACCACCGCGTCCATGCGCTCTTCCGGGGCGATCTCGTAGAAGCGCTGCTCGATCTGCGTATCGTCGTGCAGGGCGTCGGCTTTGACTTGCTGTGGGTCGCGCATAAACGCCGCAGACAATTGCTTGATCCCGGCCGGGTAGGTGGCGGAGAACAGCAGGGTCTGCCGACGGCTAGGGGTCTGCCCGATGATATCGGCGATGCTGTCGTAGAATCCCATGTCGAGCATGCGGTCGGCTTCGTCGAGTACCAGGGTATTCAGGCCGTCGAGCTTCAGGGTGCCCTTGCTCAGGTGCTGCTGGATGCGCCCCGGGGTGCCGACGATGATCTGCGCACCGTGTTCCAGCGAGCCGATCTGCGGGCCGAACGGCACGCCACCGCACAGGGTGAGAATCTTGATGTTATCGGCGGAACGGGCCAGGCGGCGCAGTTCCTTGGCTACCTGATCGGCCAACTCGCGGGTCGGGCACAGTACCAGCGCCTGGCAGCCAAAGTAGCGCGGATTGAGCGGGTTGAGCAGGCCGATGCCGAAGGCGGCGGTCTTGCCGCTGCCGGTCTTGGCCTGGGCGATCAGGTCCATGCCCTTGAGCATGACAGGCAGGCTCTGCGCCTGAATCGGCGTCATCTCGGCGTAACCGAGCGACTCGAGGTTGGCCAGCATGGCGGCGGAAAGCGGCAGAGAAGAGAAAGCGGTTTGAGTCACGGTGCAGGCCTGCTAAACGAAATGGCGTGCAGTGTAACAGGCTGCGCACGGTGGCCTGGCTTAGAACAGATCGATGGGGTCGACGTCTAACGACCAGCGCACCGCGCGGCCGCTGGGCATCTGTTCCAGGGCGTGCATCCAGATATTGAGCAGGCGGTGCAGCGGCGCGCGGGCGTTGGCCTGCACCAGCAACTGCGCGCGGTAGCGGCCGGCGCGGCGCTCCATCGGCGCGGGTACCGGGCCAAGCAGTTCGATGCCGCTGAGCTTCAGTTCATTCAACAACAGCTCAGCTTCAGTGCAGGCATCGTCGAGAAAGCCTTCGGCCTGGCCGGGTTTGTGCGCTTCGGCGCGCAGCAGCGCGAGGTGGCAGAACGGCGGTAGGCCAGCGCTGCGCCGTTCGCTGAGGGCCTGTTCGGCGAAGGCGAAATAGCCCTGCTCGGTCAGCTGCACCAATAAAGGGTGGTCGGCCAGGTGGCTCTGGATAATCACCTTGCCCGGCTCTTCAGCCCGCCCGGCGCGGCCGGCGACCTGCACGATCAGCTGGGCCATGCGCTCGCTGGCGCGAAAATCCGCCGAGAACAGCCCGCCATCGGCATCGAGAATCGCCACCAGGGTCACGCGCGGGAAGTGGTGACCCTTGGCGAGCATCTGCGTGCCGACCAGGATGCACGGCTCACCGCGCTGCACGGTGTTGAACAAGGTGGTCATGGCCTCCTTGCGCGAGGTGCTGTCGCGGTCGACGCGCAACACCGGCACACCGGGGAAGAGAATCTCCAGGCGTTCTTCGGCGCGTTCGGTGCCGGCACCGACCGGGCGCAGGTCGACGTTGTTGCACTTCGGGCAGTTGCTCGGCTGGCGCTCGACGTGTCCGCAATGGTGGCAACGCAGCTCGCGTGAGCGCTGGTGCACGGTCATGCGTGCGTCGCAGCGCGGGCATTCCGACAGCCAACCGCAGTCGTGACAGAGCAGGGTAGGGGCGAAGCCGCGGCGGTTGAGGAACACCAGCACCTGCTGGCCGGCCTGCAAAGTCTGGGCGATGGCCTGCTGCATGGGCCCGGAGATGCCGGAATCCAGCGGTCGGCTTTTCACATCCAGGCGCAGAAAACGCGGCTGCTTGGCCCCGCCGGCGCGTTCACGCAGGTGCAGCAGCGCATAGCGGCCGTTGTGGGCGTTGTGCAGGCTTTCCAGCGAGGGCGTGGCCGAGCCCAGCACAATCGGGATGTTCTCCTGATGCGCACGTACCACCGCCAGGTCGCGGGCGTGGTAACGCAGACCTTCCTGCTGTTTATAGGAGGCGTCGTGCTCCTCGTCGATGATGATCAGCCCCGGTCGCTGCATGGGGGTGAACAACGCCGAACGGGTACCGATGATGATGTCCGCCTCGCCATCGCGCGCCGCCAGCCAGGCGTCCAGGCGCTCGCGGTCATTCACCGCCGAGTGCAGCAGGGCAATGCGCGCGTTGAAGCGCTGCTCGAAACGCGCCAGGGTCTGTGGGCCTAGGTTGATCTCGGGGATCAGCACCAGGGCCTGCTTGCCGGCCTCCAGGGTTTCGCGGATCAGTTGCAGGTAGACCTCGGTCTTGCCGCTGCCGGTGACTCCGGCGAGAAGAAAGGCGTTGAAGCTGGCGAAACCTGAGCGAATCGCCTCGCTGGCCGCGCGCTGCTCAGCATTCAGCGGCAGTTCCGGCTGCGCCAACCAGTTGGCGTGGCGCTCGCTCGGCGCATGACGGCGCACGTCAATTTGTACCAGGCCCTTTTCCAGCAGCAGGTCGAGGCTGTCCTTGTTCAGCTGTAGTTTGCTCAGCAGTGCATGGGCAACGCCGTGAGGGTGCTGGGCCAGGGTTTTCAGGGCATCGCGCTGACGCGGTGCGCGGCTCAGGCGTGGGTCGTCCAACTGCGCGCCGGCGGTGACCGACCAGAAGCGCTGCTGGCGTACTTCCGCCGGCTCGCCCTGGCGCAGCAGTACCGGCAGCGCCCAGCTCAGCGTGTCGCCCAGGCTGTGCTGGTAATACTGCGCGGTCCACAGGCACAGCTTGAACAGTGCGGGCGGCAGTGGCGACTGGGCATCCAGTAATTGCAGGGCGGGTTTGAGCTTGTCGGCCGGCACGTCGCTGTGTTCGGTCACTTCGATCAGAATGCCGATCATCTCGCGTCGACCAAACGGCACGCGCAGCCGCGCACCAGGCTGCAAGGCGCTGCGCGGCACACCGGGCGGGGCGCGGTAGTCGAACAGGCGGCGCAGCGGCGAGGGCAAGGCGAGGCGCAGAATCACGTCGGGCACGCAGAGGCTCCAGTGGCAAGGCCGCGATCTTAGCACGCAGGCAAGCGACGGCCGGCCTTGCGTCGCGGCGGTGCTCTGGTATTATCGCCGGCCTATTTCCGTGCGGTACCTGACAATAGTGTCTGGTGGCGGCACGACAGCCCTGAGGAATCATCATGAAAGCCGATATCCACCCGAACTATGTAGCCGTCACCGCCACCTGCAGCTGTGGCAACGTGATCGAAACTCGCTCCACCCTGGCCAAGCCACTGAGCCTGGACGTGTGCAACGAGTGCCACCCGTTCTACACCGGCAAGCAGAAAATGCTGGATACCGGCGGCCGTGTTGATCGCTTCAAGCAGCGTTTCGGCATGTTCGGCGCCAAGCAGTAAGCTTGCGCGCAGCGACGCAGACCCACATGGTTTGCACCTCGCTACTGAAAAAGGCGTCCCTTGTGGGCGCCTTTTTCGTTTTCGGCGTTTATGCAGGCGGCGCGCTGGCGTTCTGCCCGGCGCCGGGCAACCTGCCCAGCGCCAAGGTGCAGCGTGTGGTCGATGGCGACACCTTGCGCCTGGTCGATGGCCGCAATGTGCGCTTGATCGGTCTGAACAGCCCGGAAATGGGCCGCCAGGGTCGCTCTGCCGAGCCTTTCGCCGAGGCAGCCCGCAAACGTTTGCAGGCCCTGATAGCGGCCAGCGCTGGCCGAGTCTCGTTGCAGTACGGCCAGCAGGCGAAGGATCACTACGGGCGCACCCTGGCGCACGCCTATGACAGCGGCGGGCGCAATCTGGAGGCGCAGTTGCTCGCCGAGGGTTTGGGTTATCAAGTGGCTGTTGCACCTAATCTGGCACTGGTGCAGTGCCAGCAAGCTGCCGAGCGCAGTGCTAGGCAGGCGCGTACCGGGCTCTGGCAGCGTTCTCCGGTGCAAACCGCTGCGCAGTTGAAAAGCGGCGGCTTTGCTCTGTTGCAGGGCCGGGTTGAGCGTGTCGAGCGCAATGGCGGTGGTCTGTGGCTGGAAATGGGCGATGCGCTGGTGCTGCATATCGCGCCCCGGGCGCTGGGCAATTTTGATCTGCGTGCCGTCGAAGACCTTGAAGGCCGCCAGATCGAGGCTCGTGGCTGGGTGATCGACCGCTCCAGGCGTGGCGGCTTGCGCGATGGGCAGGCGCGCTGGATGCTGCCATTGACCGATAAGGCCATGTTGGAGGTGTTGCCATGATCCTGCGTGTACTGACGTTTTTCGTCCTGCTGATGCAGCTGGCCGGCTGTGCGGTCAATCCGGCCACCGGCCGCAGCGACTTCGTAATGATGAGCGAGCAGCAGGAGCTCGACCTCGGCCGTCGTTACAACCAGCAGATCCTCAAGGAAAATCCGCGTTACGCCGACGAGAAGCTGCAGAGGTATGTGCAGCAGGTCGGTGAGCGGGTGGCGAAGAACAGTCACCGCAGCCAGTTGGCCTATCAGTTCACTGTGGTCGATAGCCCGGACATCAACGCCTTTGCCTTGCCGGGCGGCTACATCTATATCCATCGCGGGCTGCTGGCCTATCTAAGCTCGGAAGCCGAACTGGCCGCCGTGCTCGGTCACGAAGTAGGCCACGTTACTGCGCGGCACAGCGTGCAGCAGCAGAGCCAGTCCACTGCCTGGGGCTTGCTCGGCCAGGCGGTGGCAATTGGCACCGGCGTGGGTGCCGCTGCCGATGTCACCAGCGTACTGGGTGGTGCCGTTGTGCGCGGCTATGGCCGTGACATGGAGTTGGAAGCCGATGGCCTGGGCGCGCAGTACCTGGCACGTAGCGGCTATGACCCGCAGGCGATGATCGAAGTGGTCAAGGTGCTGAAGAATCAGGAAGACTTCGCCCGCGACCAGGCCGCAGCGCGCGGTGAGGCGCAGCCTGCGGGCGGTTACCACGGGCTGTTTGATACTCATCCAGACAATGATCGGCGTCTGCAGCAGGTGTTGGGCCCGGCGCGGGCCTTGGCCACCGGCCAGCAGGAGGTCAATCGCGAGGCCTTTCTCAAGCGCCTGGAAGGCTTGCCCTTTGGTGATTCGGCCGAAACCGGCGTGCGACGCGGCCAGCGTTTCTACCATGCTGATCTGAACTTTACCCTGGCGTTTCCCCAGGGCTGGAGCCTGCTCAATCGCCCGGATGCGCTGATCGGTCACACCACCGATCAACAGGCGTTTATCGCCATGACCCTGGAAGATAACCCGCAGCAACTGACGCCGGCTGAACTCTTGCGCCAGCGCGTCGGTAGTCAGCGTCTGGTGGCCGGCGTCGAGTTGCAGCAGGCTGGTCTCAAAGGCTATAGCGCGGTGATTCCCGGCAATGCCGCCAAGCGCGTGGCGGTTATCCAACATGGTCCACGGGTTTACCTGTTTGTCGGTGCGGTGCGTGGTCGCGCCTCGCTGGAAACTCAGGATGAGCAGTTTCTCAGCGTGATCAGAAGCTTCCGGCCGATGACCAGCGCCGAGTACCAACAAGCGCAGCCGCTGCGCCTGCATATGGTCAAGGTCAAGCCTGGGCAGACCATCGAGGCGCTGGCCAAGGGCAGCAAGTTGCCGGGCGATGCGCTAAAGACTCTGCGCCTGCTGAATAACCTTTATCCGTCAGGTCAGCCGCGTGCTGGCGACTGGCTGAAGGTCGTGCGCTAGGGCCTGCGTGCGCATACGGACTTGCCAGTCTTGTGCAGCTGTATACAACTTGCGTATCCTCGGCCGCCTGCCTGTTCAACAGCCCAAAGCGGAAATGCCAACATGTCTGATTTGAAAACAGCCGCTCTCGAATATCACGCCAATCCCCGTCCGGGTAAGCTGAGTGTCGAGCTAACCAAGCCCACCGCAACAGCACGCGATCTGTCCCTGGCCTACAGCCCAGGCGTTGCTGAGCCTGTGCGCGAAATCGCGCGTGATCCGGAGCTGGCGTATCGCTACACCGGCAAAGGCAACCTGGTGGCAGTCATTTCCGACGGTACCGCTATTCTCGGTCTTGGCGACCTCGGCCCGCTGGCTTCCAAGCCAGTGATGGAAGGTAAGGGCGTGCTGTTCAAGCGCTTTGCCGGTATCGACGTATTCGACATCGAAGTTGAGTCCGAGAGTCCGCAGGCCTTTATCGACACCGTACGCCGTATCTCGATCACCTTCGGTGGCATCAACCTGGAAGATATCAAGGCCCCTGAGTGCTTTGAAATTGAACGCACGCTGATCGAACAGTGCGACATTCCAGTGTTCCACGATGACCAGCACGGCACCGCTATCGTGACTGCTGCCGGCATGCTCAATGCACTGGAAATCGCCGGCAAGACTCTGGCAGATGCCAAGATCGTCTGCCTGGGTGCTGGCGCTGCCGCAATCTCCTGCATGAAGCTGCTGGTGAGCATGGGCGCCAAGGTCGAGAACATCTTTATGATCGACCGCAAAGGCGTGATCCACGCTGGCCGCGACGACCTGAACCAGTACAAGGCCGTGTTTGCCAGCGAAACCAGCAAGCGCACCCTGTCTGATGCTCTGGATGGTGCTGACGTATTCGTCGGTCTGTCGGGTGCCAACCTGTTGGCCCCTGAAGACCTCAAGCGCATGGCGCCTAATCCGATCGTCTTCGCTTGCTCCAACCCGGATCCGGAAATCAAGCCAGAACTGGCTCATGAAGTACGTAACGACGTGATCATGGCCACCGGTCGTTCCGACTACCCGAACCAGGTCAACAACGTGCTGGGCTTCCCGTTCATCTTCCGTGGTGCGCTGGACGTTCGCGCGACCCGCATCAACGAAGAAATGAAGATCGCTGCAGCCCTGGCTCTGCGTGACCTGGCCAAACTGCCGGTGCCGCAGGAAGTCTGCGACGCTTATGGTGGCATCGCTCTGTCGTTCGGTCGCGAGTACATCATTCCGAAGCCGATGGACCCACGCCTGATTACTGTGGTTTGCGATGCCGTGGCCAAGGCCGCAATTGAAAGCGGTGTGGCAACTCTGCCGTATCCAAAGCATTACCCGCTGCAGTCGGTAAACGACGTATTCAACGGCTAATCGCTTAGCTCAAGAGCAATAAAAAACCCGCTTCGGCGGGTTTTTTATTGGCGTTAATTTGTCTGTTTCAGGCTGCCGCGATTGGGGGCGAGTCGTTTAGAACAGATCGATCGGCGCGGACTCATCAGCGGGCAATGGGCTGCCAGGGATATACATGCCAGGCTCAAATTCGCCCATGGGGGGCGGCGAGTCTTCACTCTTGAACAGCTCGAAGTAGGCATCTGGCGTATCGGGTGTAGCCGCGCGGCCGCTGTGTGGGTCGATGCGCAGGGTCAGCAGGCCTTCGGGTTCTGGCAGCAGGTGGCTAGGCTTGTCCTTCAAGGCTGCGCCCATGTAGCTCATCCAGATCGGCAGGGCCACGGTGCCGCCATACTCGTTGCGGCCAAGGCTTTCTGGCTGATCGAAACCGGCCCAGACGGTGGTGATGTAGTCTGCGTTGTAACCGGAGAACCAGCTGTCTTTCGACTCGTTGGTGGTGCCGGTTTTACCCGCCAGGTCATCGCGCCCCAGGGCCATGGCGCGGCGGCCAGTACCGCGCTTGATCACATCCTGCAGCATGCTGGTCATGATGTAGGCGGTGCGCTCATCGATGATCTGTTCGGCAAGTACCGGCTCAGGCGGCAGTGGTTGATCGCCAACGCTGAGTTGCACGGCGCTGCTCTGCTCTGCGCGTTGAGCAATGCCGGTCGGGGTTTGAGCGGGGTTGGCGTTGAACAGCTGCTTGCCAGTACGGTCTTCAATCCGTTCTATCAGGTAGGGCTCAGTCTTGTAGCCGCCGCTGGCAAAAACACTCCAGCCCTCCGCAATCTCCATTGGGGTGAGGCTCGCGGTGCCCAGTGCCAAAGACAGATTGGGCGGCAGATCCTTACTCTCAAAACCGAAGCGTTCGATGTAGCTCAGCGTGCTGGCGATGCCAAGGTCTTGCAACAGGCGAATCGACACCAGGTTGCGCGAGCGGTACAAGGCTTCGCGGAGGCGGATCGGGCCGAGGAAGGTGTTGTTGTCATTCTTCGGTCGCCATACCTGCGATAGCGCGTCGTCGGCAAACACGATCGGTGCGTCATTGACCAGCGTGGCGGCGGTATAACCTTTATCCAGTGCAGCGCTGTAGACGAAGGGTTTAAAGCTTGAACCCGGCTGACGTTTAGCTTGTGCGGCGCGGTTGTAATTGCTCTGCTCAAATGAGAAACCACCGACCAGAGCGCGAATGGCACCGTTGTTCGGATCCAGCGATACCAGAGCGCTTTGCGCGGCGGGCAGTTGCACAAAGCGCAGGCTGCCGTCTTCCTGACGTTGCACGCGGATCAGGTCGCCAATCTGGCTGACGTCAGCGGGTTGCTGTGGTCGTGGGCCGAGGCTGTTGGTATTCAGAAACGGCCGTGCCCATTTCATGCTGTCCCAGGCCACTGCATGTTCTTCACCGTTGCGCAGCAGGACCATGATCCCGCTTTTCTCAACGGCTGTGACAATGGCTGGCTCAAGGCCGCCGAGGGAGGTTTGCTTGCTCAGTTCGGCTTGCCAATTTTCCTTGGTCATACCCGGTAGGCGGCTTTCCGGGCCGCGATAGCCGTGGCGCTGATCGTAGGTAATCAGGCCTTCGCGTACGGCCGTATTGGCCGCCAGCTGCAGATCGCTGGGCACTGTGGTGGTGACGTTAAAGCCTTCGGTGTACGCCTCACTGCCATAGCGCCCAACCATCTCGGCGCGCGCCATCTCGGCAATATAGGGTGCTACCAGTTCAGGCGTTGGAACGTGGTAACTGACGTTGATCGGCTCGGCTAATGCTTCTTCATAACGCTGCTGGTCGATACGTCCAAGGCTGTGCATGCGCCCGAGAATCCAGTCGCGACGTTCCAGGGCGCGCGTCGGGTTGACCAGCGGGTTGAAGCGCGAAGGTGCTTTCGGCAGGCCGGCAATCATCGCCATTTGCGAAAGGCTGACGTCGCGAATGGACTTGCCGTAATACACCTGTGCGGCCGCTTCGATGCCGTAAGCACGATTACCCAAGTAAATCTTGTTCACATAAAGTTCAAGAATTTCGTTCTTACTGAGCTCCCGTTCAATTTGCAGGGCCAGAAGTATCTCGTTGATCTTGCGCGAGAAACTTCTTTCGCTAGTCAGGAAGAAGTTCTTCGCCACCTGCATGGTAATGGTGCTACCACCGGTTTGAATCTGCCCGCTTTTCAAGATTTGCGTTGCAGCGCGCATCAGGCTGGTAAGGTCAACGCCATAATGATTGGCAAAGTTGTCGTCTTCGGCTGCCAGCAAGGCGCTGATGAAGTCCTGGGGGATATCCGCAAAGGCGATTGGCGAGCGACGCATTTCACCGAACTCGGCAATCAGCTTGGCGTCGCTGCTGTAAACGCGCAGAGGAATCTGCAGTTGAATACTGCGCAAAGATTCGACGGATGGGAGGCTGGGGCTAAGATAGAGGAAGGCCCCGCTGAAACTGAGTACCAGGCCACAAAAAGCGGCGAGGCAAGACCAGCAGAAAAAACGCAAAAGACGCATCAAGATTTTTGGATTTCCAGATAAAAGAACGAGTTAAGCGGAACACAAGGTTAAAAGAGAAAAACTGATCACATTATAAGCGGTTTTTTTGCTGGGTAGCCATTTGCGCTTCTGTCAAGACTGTTATTTAATGTGAAAAAACATAAATAGTCCGTAAGTCGCGGATGCCAATAGGAAATCGGTCGTGCTAGGGCTCTTCAATAAGAAAGCGAATACGCTACTCGGGATCGATATCAGTTCGACCTCCGTCAAGCTCCTCGAATTGAGCCGCTCCGGAAGCCGCTACAAGGTAGAGGCTTACGCAGTCGAGCCGCTCCCGCCAAACGCGGTGGTCGAAAAGAACATTGCCGAGCTGGAAGGGGTGGGGCAGGCCCTTTCGCGAGTACTCGCCAAAGCCAAGAGCGGCGTGAAAACCGTTGCAGTGGCGGTGGCTGGGTCGGCAGTGATTACCAAAACCATCGAAATGGAAGCTGGGCTTTCCGACGATGAGCTTGAGAATCAGCTGAAAATCGAAGCTGATCAGTACATTCCCTATCCGCTGGAAGAAGTCGCGATCGACTTCGAAGTCCAGGGGACCTCTGCGCGTAATGCCGATCGTGTCGAAGTTCTGCTTGCCGCTTGTCGTAAGGAGAACGTTGAGGTCCGCGAGGCAGCTCTAGCGCTCGCCGGTCTTACTGCCAAAGTGGTTGATGTCGAGGCCTATGCGCTTGAGCGGGCTTACGGCTTGTTGATTGATCAGCTCGGTGGCGGTCGTGATGAGCTGACGGTTGCGGTTGTCGATATTGGCGCAACCATGACCACGCTCAGCGTTTTGCACAACGGTCGCACTATCTACACCCGCGAGCAGCTGTTTGGCGGCAAGCAACTTACCGAAGAAATTCAGCGTCGTTATGGTCTCTCCGTTGAAGAAGCTGGCCTTGCTAAGAAGCAAGGCGGCTTGCCGGATGACTATGACAGTGAAGTACTGCAGCCATTCAAAGAGGCTGTGGTTCAGCAGGTTGCTCGTTCATTGCAGTTCTTCTTTGCTGCCGGTCAGTTCAATGATGTCGACTACATCTTGCTGGCTGGTGGTACCGCGTCGATTCCCGATCTCGATCGTTTGATTCAGCAAAAAATAGGCACCCAGACATTGGTCGCCAATCCGTTCGCTGAAATGGCGCTGAGTGGCAAGGTCAACGCAGGTGCGCTTGCCAGTGATGCGCCTGCCTTGATGATTGCCTGTGGCCTGGCGATGAGGAGTTTCGACTAATGGCGCGGATTAACCTACTCCCTTGGCGCGAGCAGCTACGCGAAGAGCGCAAACAGCGCTTTTTGGTGACGCTTGCGGGTGTGTTTGTTGTTGCGGCAGGCGCTGTCTTTCTCGGGGATCAGTATCTCAATGGTGCAATTGAGCAGCAGGATGCTCGTAATGAGTTTGTCCGTAAGGAAATTGCTGTTCTGGATGCTCGGATTAAAGAAATCAGTGAGTTGAAAACTCGTCGTCAGCAGCTTCTTGAGCGAATGAAGATTATCCAGGATTTGCAGGGTAATCGGCCTATTATTGGCCGTGTCTTCGATCAGCTGGTTCGAACATTGCCGGATGGTGTTCATTTCACTGGTGTGAAAATGACCGCGAAGAATATTGCTATTGTTGGTGCTGCCGAGTCTAACAATCGCGTATCAAACCTTATGCGTAATTTGGATGCATCTGAATGGCTAACTGCGCCAAACCTTACTGAAGTGAAGTCTGTGACAGCAGGCGCAGTTGACCAGGCTAATGTCTTTCAATTGAGCGTGCAGCAGACCCAGCCTGCGCTTGCGACAGAGGAGGCTAAGCAATGAGTCTTAATGATTCCTTAGAAAGTCTGCGGCAGATTGATTTAAATGATCTTGATCTCAACAACATTGGTTCTTGGCCCGCAGCTGTAAAATCTATCGCAGGTGCTTTGTTGTTAATGGGTGTTGTTGCACTGGGTTACAATTTTCATCTTAAAGACTTACAGGCTCAGCTAGAGGGGAAGCAGGCTGAGGAGGTCTCGCTGAAAGAGCAGTTCTCAAGTAAGGCTTTTCAAGCTGCAAATCTCGATGCTTACAAAGAGCAGATGCAGGAAATGGAGATTTCATTTGGTGCGCTTTTAAAGCAGCTTCCAAGTGATACGGAAGTTCCTGGGTTGCTGGAGGATATAACCAGGACTGGATTGGGGAGTGGTTTAGAATTTGAGGAGATTAAACTTTTACCTGAGGCTGCTCAGCAGTTTTATATAGAACTGCCTATCCAGATCACTGTGGTGGGCGCTTATCACGATCTGGCAACGTTTGTTAGTGGTGTTGCAAGTCTTCCCCGAATTGTTACCTTGCATGATTTTAATTTGGTGCCGGCGAGTACTGATGGCTCGTCGAAGTTGCGTATGAGTATCTTGGCCAAAACTTATCGCTATAATGATAAGGGGGGCGCGCAGTGATATTTTTCAGATGCGTATTCTTGCTGCTATCGATTTTTATTATTTCCGGTTGCGGTGACGGTGGTGACTTTTCTGACCTGCAAGCGTATATGGATGAGGTGCGTGCGCGTCCTAAAGGTGAAATTGAACCGTTGCCCAAATTTCAACCTTATGAAAGCTTTGCATACAGCGCTGCTGCATTGAGAAGCCCATTTCAACCTCCAGTCAAATTGGAGATGGTGGATCGGCAGAAAGGCTCTAAAGACATAAAGCCCGATGAAACACGTACTAAGCAATTTCTTGAAGGGTTCAATATAGAAGCCTTTGTAATGGTCGGAACCTTGGCTAATGATGCTGGCTCTTTTGCACTGGTGAATGGTGCAGGGGGTGTTCACCGGGTTCGGGTGGGTGATTATCTCGGCCGAAACCATGGGCGAATACTTGCTATAGACGAATCCAAAATTGATGTAATTGAAATCGTTCCGGATGGTGAGGGTGGTTGGTTGGAACGGCCGCGTAGCCTGTCCCTAAAGGAGCGCTCTTAACTAGGGCGGAATGAATATGAAAAAAAATAACCGATCTGCTCAGTGGAATATGATTATGAACATATCCCCCTCTTTTATTGGCCTCCCTCTTCTTGCTGCGCTTCTTTCTCCGTCGTTGATGGCTGCTGATTTAATGGCGCTTGACGTTGCAGCTTTGCCGGGGGATCGCGTTGAATTGAAGCTGACTTTTGACGAGCCTGTGCTCGCTCCTCGTGGTTATACAATCGAGCAGCCTGCACGAATTGCGCTTGACTTGCCCGGGGTTTCGAACAAGTTGGGTGTGAAGAATAGAGAGCTCGGCGTTGGTAACGCTCGTAGTGTTACCGTGGTCGAGGCGAAAGATCGTACTCGGCTTGTAATTAACCTATCGAGTCTTTCCCCATATCACACTCGCGCAGAGGGGAGCAGTCTCTTTGTTGTGGTTGGTGAGAGCTCTAAAATTCCGACTGCTGCGGTCGGTTCTGCTGTTGCTAAGTTCGTTGCTCCAGCGAAGAAATACTCTCCACCAGTGAGGGGGATTAGCAATATAGACTTTCAGCGTGGCGAGCAGGGTGAGGGTAATGTGGTTATAACCTTGTCTGATGCGTCTGTAAGCCCTGATATACAAGATCAAGGTGGTAGAATTCGCTTAGATTTTGCCAAGACACAGTTGCCAGAGTCTCTTCGTGTAAAGCTCGATGTGAAAGACTTTGCTACTCCGGTGCAATATGTAAGTACTACTAGTGCATCTGATAAGGTTAGCGTTGTCATTGAGTCGTCTGGTGTTTATGACTACTTGGCATACCAGGCTGATAATAAATTGACTTTAAGCGTTAAGCCGTTGACTCAGTCTGAGGCAGATAAGCGTAAAGCCGACAGCTTTGCCTATGCCGGCGAGAAGCTTTCTCTTAACTTTCAAGATATCGATGTTCGATCGGTTTTGCAATTGATCGCGGATTTCACGGACTTGAACTTGGTCGCTAGTGACACTGTTACTGGAAATATTACACTTCGGTTGCAGAATGTTCCGTGGGATCAGGCACTAGACCTAGTTCTGAAAACGAAGGGTCTAGATAAGCGCAAGATTGGTAATGTGCTTCTTGTGGCCCCTGCAGATGAAATAGCTGCGCGTGAAAGACAGGAGCTTGAGTCACAAAAGCAGATTGCTGAGCTGGCGCCTTTGCGTCGTGAGCTGATTCAGGTGAATTATGCCAAGGCGTCCGATATGGCAAAGCTTTTTCAGTCAGTGACAAGTGCAGATGGTACAGCGGATGATCGCGGATCTATAACGGTCGATGATAGAACTAACAGTATTATTGCCTACCAAACACAAGCTCGTTTAGATGAACTTCGTCGTATAGTTTCCCAGCTTGATGTTGCTGTGCGTCAGGTTATGATTGAGGCGAGAATTGTTGAGGCCAACGTTGACTACGATAAAGCGCTTGGAGTCAATTGGCGTGGTGCGCGTGTCGGTAATAGCAATTTTGTCGTTGGTGGTAGCGGTGGTAATCGTGTCGGGGCTCCTGGTTATGGCCAGAACCCGGGTGTTCAAAATCCTACTCCATCGCTTGGTAATTTTGTGGATCTTGGCGTTGATGGGGCTACATCGGGGATTGGCATCGGCTTTATAACAGACAATACTATTTTAGATCTTGAGCTCTCTGCTATGGAGAAAACAGGTAATGGTGAAATTGTATCCCAGCCTAAAGTAGTAACTTCTGATAAGGAAACGGCCAAGATTCTTAAGGGGTCAGAGATTCCTTATCAGGAAGCGAGTTCTAGTGGTGCTAGCACAACGTCGTTTAAAGAAGCGGCTCTCTCTTTAGAGGTTACACCTCAAATTACGCCGGATAATCGTATAATCATGGAGGTAAAGGTAACAAAAGATGCGCCGAACTTTGAACGCGCGCTCAATGGTATTCCTCCTATCGATAAGAATGAGGTGAATGCGAAAGTTTTAGTAAGTGATGGCGAGACCATTGTAATTGGTGGTGTGTTTTCCAATACTCAAACAAGGTCTGTTGATAAAGTCCCTTTCCTAGGTGAGCTCCCTTACGTAGGTCGGCTATTCAGGCGTGATAGTGTTCAAGAGCAAAAATCCGAACTGCTTGTTTTCCTGACTCCACGCATCATGAACAACCAAGCCGTTGCGGTGAGTCGTTGATTCAGTGCGGAATTTGATTCTCGTTGGCCCGATGGGTGCTGGTAAAAGCACCATCGGGCGTTTGCTTGCTAAAGAATTGCGGTTGCCGTTCAAGGACTCTGATAAAGAGATTGAGCAGCGCACGGGCGCGGATATTCCCTGGATCTTTGATGTTGAAGGTGAGCAGGGTTTTCGTGAGCGTGAGCAGGCGGTAATCGCAGAGCTTTGCGATGTTGACGGTATGGTCTTGGCAACCGGTGGTGGCGCGGTCATGCGCGCCGAAAATCGTGTTGCTCTTAGGCGTGGCGGTCATGTTGTTTACTTGCATGCTTCTGTTGAGCAGCAGGTGGAACGCACTTCGCGTGATCGCAATCGCCCACTGTTGCGTTCGGCGGATCCGGGTAAGGTTCTGGCTGAGTTATTGGCTCTTCGCGATCCGCTTTACCGTGAAATCGCCGACGTTGTGGTTGAAACCGACGAGCGTCCGCCTCGTCTGGTGGTGCAGGAGATTCTTGAACGTCTAGAGGCGCTTTCTCCCCGTTAAAGCGCAGGCTGAACTGCGCTATCCTAGGCCCCTTTGTAACCTGGGGGCTTTATGCAAACTCTTCATGTCGATCTTGGTGAACGCAGCTACCCGATCTATATCGGTGCTGGGCTGTTGACTCGTGCTGATTTGTTGGCAGCTCATATTGTCGGTCGGCAAGTCGCGATAGTGACCAATGAGACAGTTGCTCCCCTTTATCTAGCTGCACTTGAGTGTTCGCTCGCAGGCTATGCGGTTACCTCTGTTGTTCTGCCTGACGGTGAGAGTTACAAAACCTGGGAAACCCTGCAGCTGGTTTTTGATGGGTTGTTGGGTGCGCGGCATGATCGGCGCACGACGGTGATCGCTCTGGGTGGTGGTGTAATTGGTGATATGGCCGGGTTTGCAGCGTCGTGTTATCAGCGTGGTGTGAGCTTTATCCAGGTACCAACCACGCTGCTGTCGCAGGTTGATTCATCGGTTGGCGGTAAAACCGGTATCAATCATCCGTTGGGAAAGAACATGGTCGGTGCTTTCTACCAGCCGCAAGCCGTGTTGATCGATACCGGTACGCTGGCTACCTTGCCTGCGCGTGAGTTGTCTGCGGGTCTGGCCGAGGTAATCAAGTACGGCTTGATATGTGATGAGCCATTCCTGTCCTGGCTTGAGGAGCATATGTCCGCATTGCGCGCCCTTGATCAGGAGGCGCTGACTGCAGCAATCGCTCATTCCTGTGCGGCCAAGGCTCGCGTTGTTGTGGCTGATGAGCGTGAGTCCGGTGTGCGCGCTACGTTGAATCTTGGGCATACCTTTGGTCATGCGATCGAGACGCATCAGGGTTATGGCGCTTGGCTGCATGGTGAGGCTGTGGCGGCGGGTACTGTTATGGCACTTGATATGTCTGAACGGTTGGGCTGGATCAGCGCAGCCGAGCGTGAGCGAGCCGTTCGGTTGTTTGTTGCTGCAGGCTTGCCGGTTGCTCCGCCTGAGGAAATGACGCCTGAGGATTTTATGGAGCATATGGCGGTCGACAAGAAGGTGCTTGATGGCAAGCTGCGCCTCGTGTTGCTACGCGGCTTGGGTGAAGCGGTTGTAACCGGTGATTTTCCCCGGGAAGTTTTGAATGCCACGCTGAGCGCAGACTATGCAGCGCAGCTGGCTCAGCTTAAAAATTAACGAGTGTCCCATGACAAGTCTGCATGCTGACGAAGCGTTTCTCGATCATTACCACTTCACCCATGACCCCTTTGCTGCGCGGGTTCCGGGGTTTAAATTTTTTCCAGCGCAGCGCAAGCCGGTACTTGGTCAGTTGCACCATTTGGCGCGCTATAGCCAGTTGTTGCTGGTGGTCAGTGGGCCGGACGGTAGCGGTAAAACTTTGCTGCGCCAGGCGTTGGTAGCCAGTACCAATAAACAGGCAGTGCAGAGTGTTGTGGTGTCCGCCAAGGGTGCTTCGGATCCGGCGAGTATTCTGCGTCAGGTCGCGCAGGGACTGCAGGTGCAACGGCCAGAGTTGCCGGCCATTCTGGCGCAGGTTGGGCAATTAGCGCTGACCGGGCAGGAAGTCTATGTGCTGGTTGACGATGCTGAGGATCTCAGTGATGCGGCGTTGACCAGCTTGCTGAGTCTGGCGGTCGGCAATGCCGAAGGGCGTCCGCATGTTTTTCTGTTTGCTGATTCGCAGCTGCTGCCGCGTCTCGAGCATGTGGCGGCGGGTGATGAGTGCTTTCATGTCATCGAGTTGCAGCCTTACAGTGAGGATGAGACGCGCGAGTATCTGGCTCAGCGTCTTGAGGGTGCGGGGCAGGGAATTGAGGTGTTGAGCGATGACCAGGTCGCCGATATTCATGAGCAATCTGCCGGCTGGCCGGGCGTAATCAATCAGGTTGCGCGCGAGTCGCTGGTTGAGGCGATGTTGGCGCAGCGCGGTGCGGCGAACCGTGGTGGTTTTTCTTTCAGCTTGCCGCGCAAGCATTTGCTGGCTCTCTGTGTGGTGGCTATCGGTGTGTTGGCTGCCTGGTTTATGCAAGGACGAGTGGTTGAGGATGTTGATGCGCCGGTGATTGCGCAGTTGCCACTCGGTGAAACTCCTCCGCCTGCAGTGGTTGTGGAGTCAGGCGCGACAGCTGCTCCGGCGGTTGCGCCGGCGATTCAATTTGAGGGTGCCAATCAACCACTGCCGCTACCTTTGGTAGGCGAAGCGCAGCCGGTGATTCGTGAACCTTTGGCGCAGGCGGCTGGTTTGAGTGGTGCGGAAGAAGCTGACGCTGTGGGTGCGTCAGGTGCTGCGGATATCGCGCCTGAGCCGGCTGTATCAGTGAGTGTTCCGGTGCCGCCTGTGGTGTCTGAACCAGTCAAGGTAGCGCCTGTGGTTGCACCGCCTGCTGCGCCTGCGGTCAAGCCGGTTGCGCCGGTGGTCACAACGGCACCGTCGCCAGAAAAGCCGAAAGCTCCGCCCCCTGCGGCCAAGCCGGCGGCTGGCGGTGATTGGTATGCCGCGCAGGCGGGCTCGCGCTATACACTGCAGATTCTCGGTGCTCGGCTGGAAAGTGGTGCGCAGGCTTTTGTAAAAGCCAATGGTGCGGATTATCACTACTTCAAAAAGCAGCATCAGGGTAAGCCGCTGTACGTCGTCACCTACGGCAGTTTTGCTACGCGTGATGCGGCGCAGGCAGCCTTGCGCACCCTGCCTGCGAAAGTGCAGGCTGGTAAGCCGTGGCCGCGTAACTTTGCTGGCATTCAGCAAGAGATTGCCCAGGCGCGCTAGCTGATACACTTCAGCGCTTGCGCTGACCGGTCGGTCGCTACCACGACCTTCCGGTCTTATCCTTCGTTTTAGCGACATATTTTTTCAAGGCTTCGTCACTAAGATTTGTGACGGCCTAGGTGGGTATGTACAATGACTGCCCTTTCGCCTGCGCAAAGCTGGGGCTTAGTCCTGCGCGCATGGTAAGTGGTTGAATTAGAAAGTAATTGCCTTGTGATAGGCCGTCTGGTGAGAGTCCCTATGAAAGCAGGTTTGTACCGTCCTGATGAGTTCAAGGATAACTGCGGCTTCGGCCTTATCGCCCATATGCAGGGTGAGGCTAGCCATCACCTGCTGCAGACCGCGATTGAAGCCCTGACATGCATGACCCACCGCGGCGGGATCAACGCCGACGGTAAAACCGGTGACGGTTGCGGTCTGCTGATTCAGAAGCCTGATGCTTTCCTGCGGGCCATGGCCCAACAGCACTTTGCCGTCGAATTGCCCAAGCAGTACGCCGTCGGCATGGTGTTCTTCAACCAGGATCCGGTGAAAGCCGAAGCAGCCCGCGAAAATATGAATCGTGAGATTCTCGCGGCTGGCCTGAGCCTGGTCGGCTGGCGCAAAGTGCCAATCGACACCAGCGTGCTCGGCCGTCTGGCGCTTGAGCGTCTACCGCAGATCGAGCAGGTGTTTATCGGCGGTGAAGGCCTGTCCGATCAGGAATTCGCGATCAAGCTGTTCAGCGCCCGTCGTCGTTCCTCGGTGGCCAACGCGGCTGACAGCGATCACTACATCTGCAGCTTTTCGCACAAGACCATCATCTACAAAGGCCTGATGATGCCGGCCGACCTGCAGCAGTTCTACCCGGACCTGGGTGACGAGCGCCTGCAGACCGCCATTTGCGTATTCCACCAGCGCTTCTCCACCAACACCCTGCCGAAATGGCCGCTGGCGCAGCCGTTCCGCTTCCTGGCGCACAACGGTGAAATCAACACCATCACCGGTAACCGCAACTGGGCTCAGGCGCGTCGCCTGAAGTTCGCCAACGACCAGATATTTGATCTCGAAGAGCTTGGCCCGCTGGTTAACCGCGTGGGTTCCGACTCCTCGAGCATGGACAACATGCTTGAGTTGATGGTCACCGGCGGTATCGACCTGTTCCGTGGCGTGCGCATGATCATTCCGCCAGCCTGGCAGAACGTCGAAACCATGGACGCCGACCTGCGCGCGTTCTACGAATACAACTCCATGCACATGGAGCCCTGGGATGGTCCGGCCGGTGTGGTACTTACCGATGGCCGCCATGCCGTGTGCCTGCTCGACCGTAACGGTCTGCGTCCGGCGCGTTGGGTCACCACCAAGAATGGTTACATCACCCTGGCCTCGGAAATCGGCGTGTGGAATTACGCACCTGAGGACGTGTTAGCCAAGGGCCGCGTAGGCCCAGGGCAGATTCTTGCGGTGGACACCGAAACCGGGCAGATCCTCGGCAGCGACGACATTGATAACCGCCTGAAGTCGCGTCATCCCTACAAGCAGTGGATGCGCAAGAGTGCCCAGCGCATTCAGGCGACCCTGGAAGACCGTGACCACGGTTCGGCGTTCTACGACGTCGACCAGCTCAAGCAGTACATGAAGATGTACCAGGTCACCTTCGAGGAGCGTGACCAGGTACTGCGTCCGCTGGGCGAACAAGGCCAGGAAGCGGTCGGCTCCATGGGCGATGACACGCCGATGGCCGTGCTCAGCCAGCGCGTGCGCTCGCCGTACGACTACTTCCGTCAGCAGTTCGCGCAGGTCACCAACCCGCCGATCGACCCGCTGCGTGAAGCCATCGTCATGTCGCTGGAGATCTGTCTCGGTGCCGAGCGCAACATCTTCGAGGAGTCGCCTGAGCACGCTGCACGGGTGATTCTTAGCAGCCCGGTGATCTCGCCGGCCAAGTGGCGCGCTTTGATGAACCTGGATCGCCCAGGCTTCGAGCGTCACCTGATCGACATGAACTACGACGAATCGATTGGTCTGGAAGCCGCCGTGCGCAACATGGCCGATCAGGCTGAAGAAGCGGTGCGCGCCGGTAAGGTGCTGCTGGTTCTGTCTGACCGTCATATCGCTCCGGGCAAGCTGCCGGCTCACGCCTCGCTGGTGACTGGTGCGATACACCACCGCCTGACTGAAAAAGGCCTGCGTTGCGACTGCAACATTCTGGTTGAGACCGCGACTGCTCGTGATCCGCATCATTACGCGGTGCTGCTGGGCTTCGGCGCCTCGGCGGTGTATCCGTTCCTCGCGTACGAAGTGCTGGGCGACCTGATCCGTACCGGCGAAGTGCTGGGCGATCTGTATGAAGTGTTCAAGCACTACCGCAAAGGCATCTCCAAAGGCCTGCTGAAGATCCTGTCGAAGATGGGTATCTCCACCGTGGCGTCCTACCGCGGTGCGCAGCTGTTCGAAGCTGTTGGTTTGTCCGATGAAGTCACCGAGCTGTGCTTCCGGGGTGTGGCCAGCCGCATCAAGGGTGCGCGTTTCGTCGATATCGAAGCCGAGCAGAAGCTGCTGGCGGGCGAAGCCTGGAACAACCGCAAAGCGATCCAGCAGGGCGGTTTGCTCAAGTTCGTCTACGGCGGTGAATACCACGCCTACAACCCGGATGTGGTCAACACCCTGCAGGCCGCTGTACAGCAGGGCAGCTACGAGAAGTTCAAGGAATACACCACGCTGGTTGATACCCGCCCGGTGTCGATGCTGCGCGACCTGCTCAAGCTCAAGCTGGCTGATCAGCCGCTGGCGCTGGATCAGGTTGAGCCGATGAGCGAGATTCTCAAGCGCTTTGACTCTGCCGGGATTTCCCTCGGCGCGCTGTCGCCTGAAGCACATGAAGCGATTGCCGAAGCGATGAACCGCCTGGGCGCGCGCTCCAACTCCGGTGAGGGCGGTGAAGACCCGGCCCGCTACGGCACCGTGCGCAGCTCGAAGATCAAGCAGGTGGCCACCGGCCGCTTTGGTGTGACCCCGGAATACCTGGTCAACGCCGAAGTGCTGCAGATCAAGGTCGCCCAGGGCGCCAAGCCCGGCGAAGGTGGCCAGCTGCCAGGCGGCAAGGTCAACGGCCTGATTGCGCGTCTGCGTTACGCCGTGCCCGGCGTGACCCTGATTTCGCCGCCGCCGCACCACGACATCTATTCCATCGAAGACCTGGCGCAGCTGATCTATGACCTCAAGCAGGTCAACCCGGCGGCACTGGTGTCGGTCAAGCTGGTGGCGGAAGCCGGCGTCGGCACCATCGCCGCCGGTGTGGCCAAGGCCTATGCCGACCTGATTACCATCTCCGGTTACGACGGTGGTACCGGCGCATCGCCGCTGACCTCAATCAAGTACGCCGGTGCGCCGTGGGAACTCGGCCTGGCCGAAACCCACCAGACCCTGCGCGGTAACGACCTGCGCGGCAAGGTACGGGTACAGACCGACGGTGGCCTGAAAACCGGCCTCGACGTGATCAAGGCGGCTATCCTCGGCGCCGAAAGCTTCGGCTTCGGTACTGCGCCGATGATCGCCCTGGGTTGCAAATACCTGCGTATCTGCCACCTGAACAACTGCGCCACCGGCGTGGCCACGCAGAACGACAAGCTGCGCAAGGATCACTTCATCGGCACCGTCGAAATGGTGATGAACTTCTTCACCTATGTCGCCGAAGAAACCCGCGAGTGGCTGGCCAAGCTGGGTGTCCGCAGCCTGGAAGAGCTGATCGGGCGTACCGACCTGCTGGAAATGCTGCCAGGCGAAACCGCCAAGCAGGGTCATCTTGACCTGACGCCGTTGCTCGGCAGCGACCACATTCCGGCTGACAAACCGCAGTTCTGCCTGGTTGATCGCAACCCGCCGTTCGACGAAGGCCTGCTGGCCGAGAAGATGGTCGAGCTGGTCAAGCCGTCGATTGAGGCAGCCAGCGGTGCTGAGATTGATCTGGAAATCTGCAACTGTGACCGTTCCATCGGTGCCCGTGTCTCCGGCGAAATCGCCCGCAAACACGGTAACCAGGGCATGGCCAAGGCGCCGATCACCTTCCGCTTCAAGGGCACTGCGGGCCAGAGCTTCGGTGTGTGGAACGCCGGTGGTCTGAACCTATACCTTGAAGGCGACGCCAACGACTACGTCGGCAAGGGCATGACCGGCGGCAAGCTGGTGATCACCCCGCCGAAAGGCAGCCCGTTCAAGACCCAGGACAGCGCCATCATCGGCAACACCTGTCTGTACGGCGCCACTGGCGGCAAGCTGTTTGCAGCCGGTACTGCGGGCGAGCGTTTCGCCGTGCGTAACTCCGGTGCGCACACTGTGGTGGAAGGCACGGGCGACCATTGCTGCGAATACATGACCGGCGGCTTTGTCTGCGTGCTGGGCAAAACCGGCTACAACTTCGGTTCCGGCATGACCGGCGGTTTCGCCTACGTGCTTGATCTGGATAACAGCTTCTACGACCGCGTTAACCACGAGCTGGTGGAAATTCAGCGGATCAACAATGAGTCGATGGAGGCTTACCGTAGCCACCTGGAGCGCGTACTCGCCGAGTACGTCCAGGAAACATCGAGTGAGTGGGGCGCGACCCTGCTGGAAAACCTGGACGACTACCTGCGCAAGTTCTGGCTGGTCAAACCGAAGGCGGCAAGCCTGAAGTCGTTGCTCTCCAGCACCCGTGCCAACCCGCAATAAGAATGCGCCTGAAGTGGTTTGATGAGGTATTGCAATGACTGAACGTCTGAATAACGACTTCCAGTTCATCGAAGTCGGGCGCAAAGACCCGAAGAAGAAACTGTTGCGTCAGCGTAAGAAAGAGTTCGTCGAGATCTACGACAACTTCAAGCCTGCGCAAGCGGCCGACCAGGCACATCGTTGCCTGGGCTGCGGCAACCCCTATTGCGAATGGAAGTGCCCGGTGCACAACTTCATTCCCAACTGGCTCAAGCTGGTGTCCGAGGGCAACATCCTCGCCGCCGCCGAACTGTCGCACCAGACCAACACACTGCCGGAAGTCTGCGGCCGCGTGTGTCCGCAGGACCGTCTGTGCGAGGGTGCTTGCACCCTGAACGACGGCTTCGGCGCGGTGACCATCGGCTCGGTGGAGAAGTACATCACCGATACGGCGTTCGCCATGGGCTGGCGTCCAGACATGTCGCGCGTGGTGCCGACTGGCAAGCGCGTCGCGGTCATCGGTGCCGGCCCGGCTGGCCTGGGCTGCGCCGACGTACTGGTGCGTAACGGCGTGACCCCGGTGGTGTTCGACAAGAACCCGGAAATCGGTGGCCTGCTGACCTTTGGTATCCCCGAGTTCAAGCTGGAGAAGAGCGTGCTGAGCAATCGCCGCGAAGTCTTCACCGGCATGGGCGTCGAGTTCCGCCTGAACACCGAGATCGGCACAGACATCACCATGCAGCAGTTGCTGGATGAGTACGATGCCGTGTTTATGGGCATGGGCACCTACACCTATATGAAGGGCGGCTTCCCCGGTGAAGACCTGCCGGGTGTTACCGACGCGCTGGACTTCCTGATCGCCAACGTCAACCGCAACCTCGGTTTCGAGAAGAACGCGGAAGACTTTATCGACATGAAAGGCAAGCGCATCGTCGTCCTCGGCGGCGGCGACACCGCGATGGACTGCAACCGTACCTCGATTCGCCAAGGCGCCAAGTCGGTAACCTGCGCCTATCGCCGCGACGAAGAAAACATGCCGGGCTCGCGCAAGGAAGTGAAAAACGCCAAGGAAGAAGGGGTGAAATTCCTCTTCAACCGTCAGCCCATCGCCATCGTTGGTGAAGACAAAGTTGAGGGCGTGAAAGTAGTCGAGACCCGTCTCGGCGAACCGGATGCCCGTGGCCGTCGCAGCCCTGAGCCGATTCCCGGTTCCGAGGAAATCATCCCGGCGGAAGCCGTGCTGATCGCCTTCGGTTTCCGTCCAAGCCCGGCTGCCTGGTTCAGCGATTTCAAGATCGAGACCGACAGCCAGGGCCGCGTGGTAGCGCCGGAACAGAGCCAGTTCAAGCACCAGACCAGCAACCCGAAGATCTTCGCCGGTGGCGATATGGTTCGCGGTTCCGATCTGGTGGTGACGGCAATCTTCGAAGGCAGGAACGCCGCCGAAGGCATCCTCGACTACCTCGGCGTCTAAGCTACTGCGCTCGGCCATGCTGCGTTGAAAGCAGGCTCGGAATGCTCATGTACAGCTCGTACAGTCGCCCGCGACTCCGACCGTTCCTCGCCTGCTTGATTCGCTGGCGCTCACCCTTCGGGCCAGCCTTCGGCTGTTACTCCCGTTGGTCGTTGCGCCTTGCCTGACCTTTGCTCGTAACGCTTAGAGTTAAGAGTTGGGGCGAGGCAAATCGTCGCAATAGACAAAAGGCACGGCACTCGCCGTGCCTTTTGTTATGCGCTCTGCGAAAATGCCCGCACTTTTTTGCCGACTACTTTTCTCGGGAACTGCTATGACCGCCCTGAAGAACGACCGCTTCCTTCGTGCTCTGCTCAAGCAACCTGTCGACGTCACCCCCGTGTGGATGATGCGTCAGGCCGGTCGTTATCTGCCGGAATACCGCGCCACTCGTGCCAAGGCCGGTAACTTCGTCAACTTGATGAAGAACCCGGAGCTGGCCTGTGAGGTCACCATTCAGCCGCTGGATCGCTACCCGCAACTGGACGCTGCGATTCTGTTCTCGGACATCCTGACCATCCCCGATGCCATGGGCCAGGGCCTGTATTTTGAAACCGGTGAAGGCCCGCGCTTCAAGAAGGTCATCAGTTCGATGGCAGATATCGAGGCGCTGCCGATTCCCGATCCGGAGCAGGACCTGGGTTATGTGATGGACGCCGTGCGTACCATTCGCCGTGAGTTGAATGGCCGCGTGCCATTGATCGGCTTTACCGGCAGCCCCTGGACGCTGGCCACCTATATGGTCGAAGGCGGCTCGTCGAAGGACTTCCGCAAGTCCAAAGCCATGCTCTACGACAACCCGCAGGCCATGCACGCGCTGCTCGGCAAGCTGGCGCAGTCGGTAACCGCCTACCTCAACGGGCAGATCAAGGCCGGTGCGCAGGCCGTGCAGATTTTCGATTCCTGGGGTGGTTCGCTGTCGGCAGCGGCGTATCAGGAGTTCTCCCTGGCCTATATGCAGAAGATCATCGACGGCCTGATCCGCGAGCACGATGGTCGCCGCGTACCGGTGATTCTGTTCACCAAAGGGGGCGGTCTATGGCTGGAGTCGATGGCTGACAGCGGTGCCGAAGCCCTGGGCCTGGACTGGACCTGCGATATCGGCAGCGCTCGCACCCGCGTCGGCAATAAGGTGGCGCTGCAGGGCAATATGGACCCGAGCGTGCTGTACGCCAACCCGGCGGCGATTCGCGCCGAAGTCGGGCGTATTCTTGCGGCTTACGGTCATGGCAGCGGTCAGGTGTTCAACCTCGGCCACGGCATCACCCCTGAAGTTAATCCAGCCCACGCGGGGGCGTTCTTCGAAGCGGTGCATGAGTTGTCGGCGCAATACCATCAATAAACTCTGCACAAAACAAAGGCCGCTAATGCGGCCTTTGTTTTATCTGCGTGTTGCTTAAGGCTTACGCAAATCGCGCACGGCCCTTACCACCACCAGCTGTTCGGTTTCGCTGAGCTTCTCGGCGTAGCCGGGCATGGCGCCTGGGCCTTCCTGAATGGCTTCGAGAATATCGCTGTCGCTGTTGTTGTCCTGCCACTTGGCCTTGCTCAGGTTCTGTGCAAAGTACAGCCAGCCGCGCAGGGTGTTGGCGTGGCCATCTTCGGCGTGGCATTTGGCGCAGTGCTGACGGTACAGCTGCTGGCCATCCACTTCGGCAAGCGCCGGCAGGCTGCCGAGCAGAAGCAGTGCGCCGAGCAGGCTGAGCAGCGTTGGCTTATTTGACATTGGCCAGGTTTCCCTTGAGTGCGACGCCCGCCATGATCGCGCCGGCGTGGCATTCGTACTTCTGGCTGTCCTTATACTCGATGTTCTTGTAGTTGCTGGCCAGGTCAACCACGGCATTGGCACCGGCGGCCTTGGCAGCGTTCTGGAAGCGGATCAGCGCGGACTGCAGGGCCCAGCTGCAGGCGGCTTCATCGCTCTTGTTGAAAGCGTTGGTCTTCTGGCTGGTGGTCACGCCGGATTTGATCAGGCTGACCGATCCGGCCGGTTTGTTGCCGGCCAGGTAGAACTTGACGCTGCCGTCGAGACGCCCGGCATTCAGGGCTTCCTGTACGGCGGCCTCGAAGGGCAGGAAGTGGGCGGTATCGCGGGCCTGGCTGAGGCTTGGCAGTGCCGCGAGGCACGCAGCAGCAACGATTAGGTGGCGCAATTTCATAGTGACCTCCGTGGTTCTTATGCTTATGAGCTGCTTGGCTCAGGATTGATCGACAGTTTCATATAGTGCTGGGTCAAGCCGTGCAAGCGTTTCACCAAGGCGTTATAGCGCTTGTGAATCTTGCCATCTGCATAGCGTAGCTTTTCGCTGTCGCGGTACAGAATGTCATAGCGAGTCGCACTGTAATTAAGGGTAATAGAGGCGCTGTGCCCGCGAAAGTCGATGCGCGCCAGGATCTGTTGCGGTCGATCCTGTTCTACCACCCAGTTCCCGTGCGCCAGTGCTTGCAGCAGGATTTGATGAAAGTCGCCGTTGTAGTTGGCGAGCGGCACGGGTTGATGAATTTCGCGGATCGGTTGCACCCGGCTGCAGGCCAGCAAAGAAACGATAGCGAGGCTGACCAGTAGCAGTTTGCTCAAGCGGTACATGGCGGACTCCTTGTCCTGTGGTTTAGGTCCAGCGTTTAAAGATCAGCGAGGTGTTGACCCCGCCAAAGGCGAAGTTGTTGTTCATCACGTACTGGTGGCTCATCTGGCGGAATTCACCGCGCAGGTAGTCCAGTTCGCCGCAGGCCGGATCGACCGCATCCAGATTCAGGGTCGGCACATAGCTGTCTGCGTTCATCATTTCGATACTGAACCAGGACTCCAGCGCGCCACAGGCGCCCAGGGTGTGGCCGAAGTAGCTCTTCTGCGAGCTGATCGGCATCTGGCTGCCGAACAGCTCCTGGGTCGCCAGGGTTTCCGCGACATCACCCTGGTCGGTGGCGGTGCCGTGGCCATTGACGTAACCGATGGCTGAGGGGGCTAGACCTGCATCCTGCAGCGCCAGCTCCATCGCCCCGCGCATGGTTGCCTGCACCGGTTTGGTGGCGTGCTGGCCGTCTGAGTTACAACCAAAACCGACGATTTCAGCATGGATGGTCGCACCCCGCGCCAGTGCATGTTCCAGTTCTTCGAGGACCAGAATGCCGGCGCCTTCACCGATTACCAGGCCGTCACGGCCGCTGTCGTAAGGGCGTGGCGAGGTGTGTGGGGCATCGTTTTTCAGGCTGGTGGCGTACAGCGCATCGAAGACCATGGCCTCGGTCGGGCAGAGTTCTTCGGCACCGCCGGCGAGCATCATCGGCAGGCGGCCGAACTTGATCGCTTCATAGGCGTAGCCGATGCCCTGGCTGCCGCTGGTGCAGGCGCTGGAGGTGGGTATCAGGCGGCCCTTGAGGCCGAAGAAAATGCTGATATTGGCCGCCGTGGTGTGCGGCATCATGCGGATATAGGAGTTGGCATTCAGGCCGTCGGCCACCGAGTTGAGCAGCATATTGCCGAAGGCTTTGATCTCGTCGGTGCTACCGGTGGACGAGCCGCAGGCCACGCCCATCCGCCCGTCCTTGATCGACTCGTCACCGAGCAGGCCAGCATGCTCCAGCGCGCGTTCGGCAGCGTACACCACCAGTTTGGAGACGCGGCCCATGCTGCGGGTCTGCTTGCGGTTCCAGTGCTTGGGTTGCACAAAGTCATCCACCGGGCCGCCGAGGCGGGTGTTCAGCTCGCTGAATCTGTCCCACTCGTGCATATAGCGGATACCGCTCTTGCCGGCCTTGAAGTTAGCCTCAATCGTCGGCCAGTCGCTGCCCAGCGAGGTCACGCCGGCCATGCCGGTGACTACAACCCGTTTGCATCCGTTCATCAGCACAACCCACCGTTCACCGCGAGGACCTGGCGGGTAATGTACGCCGCCTCCTCGGACATCAGAAAATTCACCGCCCCGGCCACTTCTTCCGGGGTGCCCATGCGCTGTGCGGGGACCATCTTGAGGATTTCCTCGATGGGCACATCGGCATCGAGAATCTCAGTATCAATCAGCCCCGGTGCCACGCAGTTGACCGTGATCTTGCGCTTGCCCAGCTCGATCGCCAAGGCCTTGGCTGCGCCGATAATACCGGCCTTGGAGGCGCTGTAGTTGACCTGGCCGCGGTTGCCGATCAGCCCGGACACCGAGGTGATGCAGACGATGCGCCCGGCCTTGCGCCGCCGCACCATGGGCATGGTCAGTGGGTGCAGCACGTTATAGAAACCGTCCAGGTTGGTGCGCATCACGATGTCCCAGTCGTCCTCGCTCAGCGCCGGGAACGCGCCGTCGCGGGTCAGGCCGGCGTTGCACACCACGCCGTAATACGCACCATGCTGTTCGACATCAGCCTCCAGCGCCGTGCGGCAGGCGGCGCGGTCGGACACGTCGAATTGCAGGATGCGCGCCTGCTGGCCCATCTCGATGATCTGCGCCTGCACCGCTTCGGCTTCCTCGCGGCGGGCGCGGCAGTGCAGCACGATGTCATAGCCGCCCTTGGCCAGCCGCAGGGCAATCGCCCGGCCGATGCCACGGCTGGAACCGGTGACCAGAATGGTTTCGCTCATGACTGGGACCCCTCGAATTCTTCCTGAAGATAGCTGGCCACCTGGGGTGGCCGGAAAACGTTAAGCCGCGCCAAGGCCTCGATGCCGGGACCGCGCAGCTGGCATTCGAACACGCCCATGCCGTTTTCATCCTGCAGCGAGCGGCTCGCATGGATATGCAGCTCGGCTCCGGCCGGGAAGCGCTCGACATTGCATTCGTACTTGCGCGTGCCAAGCAGAAAGCCCAGCTCCACCGGCTCGCCGCGCAGGCGCGCCTGGCAGCCAGCGTAGGCGGCGACGCTCTGCGCCATCAGCTCGATGCCAACCCAGGCCGGCAGGCTGCCGTCCTCCAGGTTAAACAGGCCGCCGTTGCGGATGGTCAGCTGGGTTTCGATGTCCTCATCGCCAAAGCGCAGCACCTGATCGATCAGGATCATGTCCGCGGCGTGGGGAATCAGCTCGGCGATTGGCCATTGGCTCATGGATGTTCTCCTGGCGTTTCGCCGTGCTCTTGAACCTGCTTTTCACTGGGCTCTTCACCCAAGAGCAGGCTGATATTGTTGCCGCCAAAGGCGAAGGAGTTGCTCATCAGTCGGCGTGGGCGACTGCTGCGCAGTTGCGTACCGGGCTGAACCAGATTCAGTGTTGGTAGGGCCGGGTCAGCCTGGCCGTCCCACAGGTGCGGGGGGAGTAGCTGATCCGGGTTGTATTCGCTCAGGGTCAGCCAGCAGAAGGCGGCTTCCAGTGCCCCAGCCGCGCCGAGGGTGTGGCCGACCATGGACTTGCTCGATGAACAGGGCACGCCATGGGGAAAGATGGCCTGCACCGCCTGGCTTTCCATGGCGTCGTTGTGCGTGGTGGCGGTGCCATGCAGGTTCAGATAGTCGACCTGTTCAGCGCTGATCCCCGCCGCAGCCAGGGCCTTGCGCATGGCCGCCTGGGCACCAAGGCCGTCGGGCTGCGGTGCGGAAATATGGTGAGCATCCGAGCAGGCTCCGCCGCCGAGCAGGGCGATTGGTACGGCACTCTGGGCTGCGCCGCTTAGCGGCTCTCTGGTCATTAAGAACAGCGCAGACGCTTCGCCGATATTAATGCCGTGGCGATTGGCAGAAAACGGATTGCAGCGCTCGGCTGAGACCGCTTCCAGGGCGGTAAAACCATTCAGCGTTAGGCGACACAGGCTGTCCACGCCGCCGCAGATCACCGCATCGCACACCCCGAGGTTCAGTAGGCGCTGCGCACTCAGCAGCGCCCGCGCGCCCGAGGTGCAGGCGGTGGAAATGCTGAAGCACGGCCCGCTCAGGCCCAGCCAGTCACTGAGAAAGTTCGCCGGTTCAGCCAGCTCCTGCTGGGCATAGTGATAATGCGCCGGCAACTCGCCCTCGTTGAGATAGGTGGCGATGCTCTGGCTGGCTTCCTCAATGCCCGAGGTGCTAGTGCCGAGTACCACGGCGATACGCTCGGCGCCGAAACGGCGGATGGCGGCGCGCAGTTCTGGCTCGATTTCCAGCGCGGCGGCCAGCAGCAGCTGGTTATTGCGGCTCGGCGGATGGTCCGGCAGATCGGGTAAATCAGGCAGGCTACCCGGCACTGCACCGACAGTCAGCGCGCGCTCGGCCACCCAGCCGGTTTGCGCCTGCATGCCGCTGCTATCGCCGGCAAACAGTGCTGTCGCCACCGCCTGCTTGCCTTGGCCGAGGGCGCAGTTAAGGCCCAGTGCGTTGAGGTAGACCGGCATCAGGGAATCTCTTCGTCGGCGAGGGCATAGACCCGGTAACTCAGTTCCGGGCCCTGGCTCAGGGTGAAATCCAGCGGCGCGTGGTAGTCGATCAGCCAGTACGGATTAAGCCGGCGCTGGCCGTCGGCCAGTTGCTGCCAGGTGTCCGGCGCATAGCTGGCGGGCAGCTTGTCGATCGGGGTGAGGGCGAACAACAGGGCGGCGAACAGTTCCTGCGCTTCGTTATTGGGCGGCAGCAGGCCATCGGCGCGCCACTGGCCATTCTCCAGCAGCTGCCGTGCGAGGGGCACGCCAAGGGGATCGAACAGCGACCAGCGCAATGCCGATTGTTCGGCCTGCACCACCAGCCACCAGGTCTGCTGATCCGCGCCTTGCTGGCGTTCGACGCGCAGCGCTGCGGGCAATGGCGCACCAAAGGTCGGTGCGCTTAGCGGCAGCGGTGTGTGGGCGGCACAGGCGCTGAGCAGCAGGCCAAGGCCAAGCAGGACGAGGCGTTTCATACCTCAGTTGCCTCCAGCGGCTTGCGCGCCACCACGTTGACCAGGGTTTCATTGCGTTGGCCGACCGGCTTGGGCTTCATCAGGCCCCAGCGTTCCAGCAAGCCGAAGTCCTTCGAGCGGCTCCACCACAGATAGGGGTAGGAGATATTCTTGGCGGCAAACTCGAAGCCTTGATCGCGCAGCATGGCCAGATAGCCTTCGGCGCTTTTCTGCACATGCATGGGGTGGCGGAACAGCCAGCGGATCACCCAGGTATCGATGTAGTACTGGGTCGACTCGGCGAACAGCAAGCGCCCGCCCGGCTTGAGCACGCGCCAGAACTCGGCGAGTGCCTGTTCCTGCTCGACCAGGTGATGGAAGGTCTGGTGGCAAAACAGCAGGTCGACGCTGGCATCCGGCAGGTCGATGGCCGCGCAGTCGCTGGCGATCAATTGCACATCCAGGCCCAGGCGCTCGGCCTCGGCGCGCGAGCAGTCGAGGCTGTGCGGGTCGGCATCCAGACCGATTATCCGTGCAGGCGCAAACGCCTCCGCGAGCAGGCCGAAGGATTTGCCCTGGCCGCAGCCGGCATCCAGCAGCACCGGCGCTTCTGGCAGCGGGCCGGCGAACAGGCCGCGCAGGTCATTGATCGCCACGCGCAGCACATGGTGCTGCCAGACGTGGCTCTGCAAGAACCAGAAGCCGAAGCGGGTTTCCTCGACGTAGGTGGCGGCCGGGTTGCTCATAAATATCCTTATTAACTTGTGGCGCAGAGTTCGGCGAGTACCCGCAGGCGGCGGCGCGGTTCAGCGACATAGGGGTTTTTCGCGTCCCAGGCGTAGCCTGCGAGGATCGAGCTGATCATCCGGCGGATTTCCGGCTGCGCCTTCTCGAAATAGATCACGTCCTGGAAGCTGCCGTCGTACCAGCCTTCGACATACACGCGGAAGGTGTCGACGCCGCGCTTGAGCGGGATGGCAAAGTCCTGCTCCCAGTCCACCGTCTCGCCGCTGAGCTGACGGTGCAACAGGCCAGCGGCCATGCTCGCCGAACGCATGGCGATGGTCACACCGGAGCTGAACACCGGGTCGAGGAACTCCGCCGCGTTGCCGAGCAGGGCAAAGCCTGGGCCGTGCAGGGTTTTCACGTTGGCCGAGTAGCCGCCGATGGTGCGCGCCGGGGTGTCCCACACGGCATTCTTCAGCACCTTGTGCAGGCTGGGGGTCTCTTCGATAAATTGCTTGAGGCAGGCGTCCAGATCTTCCGGGCGGCCCTGATAGCGGGTGGCATCGGCGACCACGCCCACCGAGCAGCGGCCGTTGCTAAACGGGATGGTCCAGAACCACACATCGCGCAGGGTCGGGTGGGTGGTGATCAGGATCTTCTCGCGGTCGAAACCGGTACCTTCGCTGCGGTCCTCGACGTGGGTAAATACCGCCTGGCGCACCGGGAAGTTCGACGGCGTGTCGAGGTCGAGCAGGCGCGGCAGCACGCGGCCGTAGCCGCTGCCGTCGAGGACGAATGCGCATTCCACCTGGTATTCGTGGCCATCGGCGAGGCGACGTACCGAGAGGCGCGGGCAGTCGCCGCTGAAATCGACGGCGAAGATTTCCTCTTCATAACGGATTTCCACACCCTGTAGCTCGGCCTGATCGGCCAGTAGCTTGTCGAAGTCGGCACGCAGCACCTGATAGGTCGAGCCCTGACCCTTGGTGAAGGTGTCGCGGAAATCGAACTCGGTGTAACGCTCACCCCAGCCAAAGGCCGCGCCATGCTTGGTCTGAAACCCCGCCGCACGCACCGCATCGAGCATCCCGGCTTCCTCGACGAAGTCCAGACAATGCGACAGCAGGCTTTCGCCAATCGAGAAGCGTGGGAAGCGCTGGCGCTCCAGCACTAACACGTCATGGCCGTTGCGCTTGAGCAGCGCCCCGGCAATCGCTCCGGACGGGCCGGCACCTATCACTACGACTTGGCGTTGTTCGACTTCAAGAGACTTCATAGCGGCTTCTGGCCTCATGCGTGGCGGCGTGTGGGTAAGCACCGGCCAAGGCCGGTAACAGGGTCGAGATCAGGCCCATCAGCATCAGGGCGAAATACAGTGCCGGGCTGATTATCTGCTGTTGCAGCAGCAGATTGAGAAAGATGATTTCAGTCAGGCCGCGGGTATTCAACAGCAGGCTTTCGCGCCACTGCCCCGCATAGGCGCGCCGCTGCCCAGCGGCCCAGCTCAGGCCCAGCCAGTTACCGGCCAGTTTGCTGATGATCGGCAGCAGCAACAGCGCCGTAAACTGCCAGGCAGAATACCCCAGCCAGGCCTCCTGCCAGTCGATCTGCAGCAAGCCGAAGGCCAGAATCAGCGGCACCGCCAGCCAGGTTTGCAGCCAGCGCTGCACTCCGGCGGGCAGTGGCAGGCGTAAGGGCATGCGCAGGGCGGTGAGCAGCAGCAGGTAGGCAATGCCGAACACCAGGGCATTCAGGTGCAGTTGCTGCATCACCAGCAACAGGGTGAGAAAGCAGCTGCCATTGAGGAGCGCGGAGCGCAACGGCAGCAGCTTTAACAGTAGCGGCAGGCTGGCGGCCAGCAGCGGCCAGAGCAGGGTGGCAGGGTCGCTGCTGCCCTGGGCCAGGCCGAAGATCAGCCAGCACAGTAAATCCATGATGATCGCCGCCTGCAGCAGCTGGCGGATCTTACCCACTGGATAACCGAGGTGCTGCAGATAGAGAAACAGTACCGGAATGGCGGTCAGTGCAAACAGCAGGCCCACGGCAATATCGGCCAGCAAGCCTTGCTCCGGCAGCAGCCAAACCGCGCAGGCCAGGCCGCAGAAGAACGGCACAAAGAAACTCGGCAGGGCAATCTGCAGGCTGCCCGGTTCCAGTTGCAGATCAACCACATCACTGAGTATATGCCCGAGCAACAGACAGAAGGCTACGCCATACAAGGGCTCCAGCCACACCGGGGCAAGCAGCTCGCTGGCGCCGAAGCCCTGCGGCGTGGTCCACAGCATCAGCAGCGGCAGGCCCAGAGTGGCCAGCAGCAACTGGCTGACAATCGGGATCAAGCGCAGGCGTTTGCCCAGCCAGGTCACCAGGGCAAATAGCGCGAGCAATGCCAGCCAGGCCAGGGCGATGCTCATAGCGTCTGCGCCTGCTTATCGGTGGCTGGCCGGGTGCCCGCCCAGGGCGCGAGCAGAAAGCAGAACAGCAGACCGAGACTGATTGTCAAACCGAAGTTGGCAATCGCCGGAGTGTCGCTGATCAGCAGCAGGCCGAACGACAGCCAGCTGGTCAGCGCCGAGAGCAGGGTGCCGAGCAGACTGACCGCCGGGCCGCCGATGTTCTCGCGCATCAGAATGGCGTAATCGACGCCGATGGCGGTGATCAACAGCAGGCCGAACAGGCTGAACAGCGTTAGCGGCTGGCCCAACCAGCCGAGACAGGCCAATGCCGCCAGTGCCGCCAGCAGCGGCAGGCAGACCACCCGCAACGCGCCGCCGAGGCCGAAGGGCAGGCACAACAGCAAGAGGATCGCCACGCTGGAGATGAGCTTTAATTCGGCGGCGCTAAGTTGGGTGGCGCTGAACAGTGCGTTGAGTTCGCTGATCCGGTCCACCAGTTGCACCCCTGGCATGTCCTCGATCAGCGGTTTGAGCTCGGCACTGTTGCTCAGCCCTTGCAGGCTGACCAGTCCGGCCACACCCTCGGCATTAGCTCCGAGCCATAGCGGGCGCCAGGCCTCGCCCAGGGGGCTGGCCAGGGCTTGTTCAAGGCTGGCCTGGTTGTTCTGTTGCAGCTCCAGTAATTCGTTATGCAGCGCGGCCGGCGGGATGCCCAGGTCGAGCAGCGGTTGCCAGTGCTGCGGCAGTGCGCCCAGCGCAGCGCGCAATTCCTGCAACTGACTGTCAGGGGCGACCAGTTGGCTGAGGGCGCGGTAGTCACGCAACTGACCGTTCTGTACCGCCTGATCCAGGCGTTGGCTCAGTGCCGCTTGGCGTTCCAGCAGCTGCTGCTGGTTAGCGGCGCGCACCAGAAAGAACTGACTGGTGGGCTGCTGGCCGGTCAGCTCGGCGATGCGCTGGGCTTCGGCCAACAGGTGCGGCTCCTGGCCGAGCCACTGGCGCAGATCATTTTGTGTATGCAGTTGCCACAGCCCGCCGGCGCAGAACAGCAGTAGCAACGCCAGCAGCGGCGCACTGCCGATCTTGGACAGCAGACGTGCACGACCGGCCAGCAGGCGTTGGCTAAAGCTCAGCAGCTGCGGTGATGGGCTTAGCCGCAGGCCGCGTAGCCAGGCCGGTAGCAGGCATACCGAGCACAGGTAGGCGGCGATCAGCCCTGCAGCGGAGAACAGTGCGACCTGGGTCAGCGCCGGAAACGGGGTAAAGGCCAGCGCCAGGTAGCCGATCAGGTTGGTGCCCAGGCTCAGGCTCAGGCCCGGTAGGGTGGCGCGCAGGGCGCCCCAACTGGTCCAGCCATCTGTGCCCTCGGCGTTGCTCCAACTCTTGCTTAAGTAATGTTGCGGATAGTCCGCAGCGACCCCGACCAGGCTGGCGCCCAGCACCAGAGTCAGGGCGTTGATCTGGCCGAACACCAGCACGCAGGCGGTACAGCCGGCCAGCAGCGCCATGCCGATCGGCAACAGGCTGACCAGCACCCGCACCCGGCGGAAGGCTAGCAGTAAGAGCAGCAGCGTACCGAGGGTGGCGCCGCCGCCAATCAGGCTGATCTCGCGGGTGGCCTTGGCTTGCCCGGCTGCCGCATACAACACGCCGCCCGCTGCTAGCAGTTGGCCGCCGGCGGTTTCGACTTGCGCGCGGGTCGCGGCAACCTGGGCGGCTATCAGCGGCGGCTCCTGCATATCGAAGGCGCTGCCTTTGGCGCTGGCACGCAGCAGGGCCCAGGTCATCCCCGGCTCTTCCAGCAGCAGGGCGCCGCTGCTCAGGTCGGCCTGGATGCGGCTGCCGGGATTCAGCGCCTGCTGCGCGCGTGCGCCCAGACCCAGCCAGTCCTGCTCGGTGGGCAGCAGGCTGAAACCGGCGAAGGTGTCGAACAGCTTGGCGGCGCGTTGTTCGATCAACTGCTGCGGCTGCTCCAGCAGCAGTTGACGATCTGCCGCCGGCAGCAGACTCAGGCGGTTGCTACGTAGGTAATCGCGCAGCACAGCGAGGTCGCTGTCGACGCTCCACTGCACCTGAGCGAAACGCCCGCTGCCGCGCCACTGCTCGCCAACCTGCTGCGCCAGGGCAATCGCCTGGTCGCGCTGCGGGTGACCGATTAGCAGCAACAGGTCGCGATTGAGCGGCTCCTGCATACGCTGCTCGGCCTGCTGCACCAGGGCGTCGCCACTGCCGGCCGGCAACAGCGCGAGCATATCCGCCGCCACGGGCGGGCCGTTGCGCCATTGCCACGCGGCGAGCGCCAGCAGGGCGGCGAGCAGCAGCAAAAAGCCGCGCGGCAGCCAGCGTTCACTGCGCAAAGTCGCGCCGCTCCTGTTCCGTCAAGGCATCGCCGGCCTGGCTGTTCGGCAAACGCAGCACGCTACGATCGCCCTGGGTTTCATGCAGCTCAATGCGCTGTACCAGGGCACCGCCGTCGATCTGGATGCGGCTGAAAATCTGCTTGAGCAGCACCG
This sequence comes from Pseudomonas sp. SG20056, assembly GCF_031764535.1. Taxonomy (NCBI): domain Bacteria; kingdom Pseudomonadati; phylum Pseudomonadota; class Gammaproteobacteria; order Pseudomonadales; family Pseudomonadaceae; genus Pseudomonas; species Pseudomonas sp. SG20056. The sequence goes on along the minus strand of NZ_CP134499.1, from coordinate 3,957,492 downwards.
AGTTCGGCACCAGGCGCAGTTGCCAGGCCTCGGCCGTGCCGCTCAATTGCAGCTCGAAATCCCGTGCCAGGCCACTGTGGTCGCCCTTGAGCACAGCGAGAAACAGGCGGCTCTGCTGGGCGGCGACATCCTGCCCCGGCTGCTGTTGCCAGCCGCTTGGCGTGCGTTTGGCGATGCCCAGGCTGTCGATGCGGTAATCCTGCTTAAGCGGGCTTTGCAGCTGCCAGAGCAGGCCGAGATCGCGGCTCAGGATAAACTGGCCACGGCTGGTCAGCGGCTGCGGCAGGGCGCGCAGGTGCTTTTCCTGAATCAGTGGGCCGCGCACCACGGCCGGTTTGGCCAGCTGGGCGCTGAGCTGGTCGAGGTCAAAGGCCAGTGCATTCTGGCTCAGCAGCCAGAAGCCGAGGCCTGCCAGCAGGCGTTTCACGCCAGCACCTTGGCAACGGCGTCGATCAGCACCTTGGGCGAAGCAAACTGCATCTCGCGGGTGGCGATTTCCACCGCCACCTGCACGCTGCTGCCGCGGGTCATGCGCTCGCCGCTGGCGGCATCGGTGATCAGGTAGTTGATCTTCAGGCGATTTTCCCACTCCACCAGATCGGCGCGCACGATGATCTTCTGACCAAACTGCGCGCCACGGATATAGCGCAGCTGCAGGTCGATCACCGGCCAGGCGTAGCCGGCGGCGCGCATCTGTATGTAGTTGTGGCCGAGCTTGTCGAGCAGGGCGCAGCGCGCTTCTTCGAAGTATTTGACGTAGTGGCCATGCCAGACCACTTCCATCATGTCGACGTCGAAGAACGGCACCTGCAGTTCGATTTCCGCCTGCAATACGCCTTTGCTACGCATAGAGCCTCCAATGCTGCGCGCGGATGCGCACCAGGCACAGGCGCAGCTCGGCTTCCAGGGCGCGGTCTTCGATCACCGGATGGAAGTCCACGGCCAGCTGTTCACGCATGGCGGTGATCGGCGCGGGGATGTCGTTCTTGCCGTCGCGCTGGCGCAGCCACACGCCCTGGTTGGCGGCCAGCAGGGTGGCGGCAGCGACCTGCTCGGTCAGCTCCAGGCTGCGCAGGGCGTCGCGGGCGGCGATGGTGCCCATGCTCACCTTGTCCTGGTTGTGGCATTCGGTGGAGCGCGAGAACACGCTGGCCGGCATGGTGTTTTTCAGGGCTTCGGCGGTCCAGGCGCTGGTGCCGATCTGCACGGCCTTGAAGCCGTGGTTGATCATCGCGCTGACGCTCGGTGCGCCGGACAGATTGCTAGGCAGGCCATGGTTGTAGCGGGTGTCGACCAGCAGCGCGAGCTGCCGGTCGAGCAGGTCGGCGACGTTGCCCACCAGGTTTTTCAGGCTGTCCATAGCGAAGGCGATATGCCCGCCGTAGAAGTGCCCGCCGTGCAGCACACGCTCGGCTTCGGCGTCGATCAGTGGGTTGTCGTTGGCGCTGTTCAGTTCGGTTTCAATGAACTGGCGCAGCAGACCCAGGCTGTCGGCCAGCACACCCAGTACGTGCGGCGCACAGCGCAGCGAGTAGCGATCCTGCAGGCGGTGCAGTGGCGCGGTCGGCGCGTCGATGGCCAGGTCCTGGCGCAGCCAGGCGGCGACCTGCATCTGCCCCGGATGCGGTTTGGCGGCGAACAGGCGCTCGTCGAAGTGTTCCGGATTGCCCTCCAGCGCCACCACATTGAGCGCGGTGATGCGGGTGGCCAGCTTGAGCAGGTAATCGGCGCGCGAATAGGCCTGGCAGGCCAGGGCGGTCATCACGGCGGTGCCGTTCATCAGCGCCAGGGCTTCTTTCGGGCGCAGGGTCAGCGGCGTCCAGCCGAGTTCCTTATGCACATCGGCGGCGCTGCGGCGCTCACCTTTAAACATCACTTCGCGCTCACCGCTGAGAGTGGCGGCGACATAGGACAGCGGCGTGAGGTCGCCGCTGGCGCCCACCGAGCCTTCTTCCGGAATCAGCGGCAGCACATCAAATTCGAGAAACGCCTGCAGGCGCTCGAGCAGTTCCACGCGCACGCCGGAAACGCCCTGACACAGCGACTGCAAACGCGCAGCCAGTACCGCGCGGGTGCTGGCTTCATCCAGCAGCTTGCCCAGGCCGCAGCCGTGGAAGGTGTACAGATGGCGCGGTAGTGCCTCGACCTGATGCAGCGGCACGGCCACCACGCAGGAGTCGCCGTAGCCGGTGGTGACGCCGTAGATCACGCCTTCCTTGTCCAGCAAACTGTCGAGAAAACGTGCGCCCTTGGCGATTTTTTCGCGGTAGGCGGCATCGCTCTGCAGCTGCGCCGGGGCGCTGCGGTTGGCCAGGGCGACAACCTGCTCGATGCGCAGGGGCTGTTCGCCAAACACGATGGGATCAGGCTGATTTGTCGTCATCTTCATTCCAGAACGGGTAGAAATTGAACCATTGCAGGGGCGCATCCAGGCAGCGCTGCGCGAGCTGGTCGGCGTAGCGCTGGGTCCAGTGGCGGATCACCTCATCCCGTTCGCTGCGCTTCCAGTGCAGGCGCTCGGCGAAGGGTTCGATGATCACCTGATAGCGTTTGTCGATTTTCAGGCAGTGAATCAGATTGACCGGGCATTGCAGCAGCCCGGCCAGCAACCACGGGCCTTGCGGGAAGGCCGCGGGTTTGCCGAGGAAGTTCACGCTGACCTTGCGACTGCCCTTGAGCGGCACGCGGTCGCCGGCAATCGCCAACCATTCGCCGCGCTCCAGGCGCTCGGACAATTGCAGCATGATCGCCGCATCCAGCTCGCTGACTTGAATCAGGCGCAAGTGCGTGGCCCCGGCTTCGCCGAGCAGGCGGTTGAACTGTTCGGCGTGTTTGGTGTGCACCAGTACGTTCATCGTCACCTGCTCGCCGAGTTCGGCGAGGGCGCGGCAGACTTCCAGATTGCCCAGGTGTGCGGCCACCAGCATCTGCCCACGGCCTTGCTGGTGCAGCTGGGTGCAGGCATTGCCTGGGTCGACCAGGGTCACCTGTTCCAGGCCGAGCTTGCCGTTCCATACATCGAGCTTGTCCAGCAGGGTGTCGGCGAAGCTTATAAAGTGGCGGAACACACTGTACCGGGTCGGTTGCAGCTCGGCGCGGCCGCTCCAGTTGGCCAGGTTGCGCTGGTACTGGCCGATGCTGCGCCGCGCCTTGGCGCCGAACAGGTAGAAATACAGCACGATCAGGTACAGCAGCGGGCTGATCAGGCGGCGGCCGAGCAGGCGCGCCAGCCAGGCGGTGAATTTCATCAGGACAAAACTGCCGCGCTCACGCTGCCCGGCCCAGTGCTGCTGGTTGCTCATGCGCGCCACCTGCGCCAGAGGATCTGCGGGGCGCGCAGCAACATGCCGAAGAACAGCTTGGCGTGCATCTTGGAAATCAGCGCGTTGTCGAGCCACAGGCGAAAGTGCGAGAGGCCGTCCAGCGGGTAATGCACCTTGGTCGGTAGCCAGTGCATCTGCTGATTGCGCCAGGCCAGGCGCACCAGAATCTCGGTGTCGAAATCCATACGTTTGCCGATGTGTACCGTGTCGATCAACGCCAGGGTGGCCGGCAGCGGATAAACGCGAAAGCCGCACATGGAGTCGCGGATGCTCAGCGACAGGGTGTTGATCCACACCCACACGTGGGTCAGGTAGCGCGCGTAGAGGCGGCCTTTCGGCACGCTCTCGTCGTACTGCGGGTAACCGCAGATCAGCGCCTCGGGGGCGGCTTGCGAGGCGTTGATGAAGTGCGGCAGGTCACTGAGGTCGTGCTGACCGTCAGCATCTACCTGCAGCGCATGAGTGAAACCCAGCTGCGCCGCTTCACGCAGGCCGGCCATCACCGCGCCGCCCTTGCCCTGGTTCACCGCCAGCCGCACCAGATGAGTGTCGGGTTGCGCTGCAAGCTGATCGATGACCGCCGCGCAGGCCGGGCTGGAGGCATCGTCCACCAGTACGCAGGGCAGGCCGGCCGCATGCAGCGCGGCGACCACCACGGGCAGCGCGTGCTCGTGGTTATACACCGGGATCACCGCGCAGGGCTTATGCACGGGCAGCTCCCAGCAGAATACGCCCGGAGGAGCAGGCGGCCTCGCCATTGCTGAAAGCGAAGTACAGCTTGCCGCGCGTGGCGTCGAAACGCAGGGTCAGTTGCAGCTGATCGCCGGGGCGCACCAGTTGCTGGAACTTCAACACTTCCATGCCGCTGAACCGCAGCGGCAGATCTTTAATCAGGCTGCGTGCTAGTTGCTGCGCCCAGTCGACCTGCACCACGCCCGGCAGTACCGGGGTCTGCGGAAAGTGGCCGGTGAAGTGCGCCAGGTCCAGTGGCACCACCAGCTCCAGCTGCCATTCGCCGTCCTGCTCGACCGCCGTGAGTGGCGCCACCTGGGTGGGCCGAGGTTCGGCCAACAGCGCTTCCACTGTGGCCTGCGCCAGTTTGCCCTGGCTGTTGTAGGGCAGTTGCGCCAGCAGACGCCAGCGCCGGGGCAGGGCAATCGCTTCGCAATGGCCGGCCAGATGGCGGCGCAGGGTTTCGGTGACGGTCTTGCGGCCCTGGTTGCGCAGGGCGTGCAAGCCGGCCGGGCTTAACGCCACCAGCGCGCCGAGGTAGGCGCGGCCTTCCTGCACCACGCCAAGGCGCGCATCGCTGAGCCATTCGTGGCTGCTCAGTGCCTGTTCGAGCATGGGCAGGGAAATGCGTTTTTCTTCCAGTTTGATGATGCGGTCCAGGCGGCCGCGCAGGGCGAAGCGGCCATCGGCCTGCAGTTCCACCGCATCGGCGGTCTGCTCGCGGTGGCCGGCCGGTAGATACGGCGAGGTCAGGTGCAGGGCACCTTCGGCGTTTTGTCCCAATTCGATGCCGGCAAACGGCGTCCACAGTTCCCCGCCCTGACGCCAGGCGATGCCGCCGGTCTCCGAGCTGCCGTAGATTTCCGTGGGCCATTGGCCAAGCAGCGTGTGCAACTCGGTGGCGGTTTCGCCTGGTAGCGCGCCGCCGGAGGAAAACACCTGGCGCACCGCACGCAGCGCCGGCCAGTTGAGGTTGTCGCCCATGCGCTTGAGCAAAGCCGGGCTGGCGACCCAGGCGAAATCGCTACCGTTGGCCAGGCTTTCGCGCTGCAAATCTTCGGGGAACGGCTGGGCGCGGCGTAGAAACGGACGGCCGGCGCACAGCGGCCAGAGCACGCGAAACAGCAAGCCGTAGATATGCTGGGTGGCGACGCTGCCGAGGATGGTCGCGTTGCCCAGTTGCGCGCCCCACAGCTGCTCCAGGGCGGTGACTTCATTGGCCAGCTGACGTAAGGACTTGTCGATCAGCTTGGCTTCGCCGCTGGAGCCGGAAGTGCACAGGGTCAGCTGACATTGGTCGAGATCGAGTGGTGCGGCCGGCAGGGTCGCACCGTCCTGGGTAAGCAGGCCGTCGAGGCTATCCAGCCACAGGTCGCACTGACTGGCCATGCGCTGGCGGGTTTGCGGCTGGGCATCAGCCGGCAGCAGTACGGCAATCCCGGCGTGCCAGGCGGCCAGCAGGGCGATGGCCAGCTCAGCAGCATCGTCGAGGTACAGTGCCAGGCGTTTCACGCCACGGCTTTGCAGTTGCGCTGCCAGTTGCAGCGCGTGCTGGCGCAGCTGGGGCTGATCCAGGTCTGCGGTTACTGCGCGGCCTGGGTGGGCGTCGAGCAGCAGATGCTCGAGGGGCAGCCAGTTCATTCATGTCTCCTTACGTGCTGGCGTACCAGCCACTCACCGGCAAACAGCAGGCCCATCAGGCCGTAGGCGATTAGCCCGGTATACAGCGTCCACCAGCTCAGCGGCGCCCAGAAATTCAACGCCACCACCACCAGGCCATTGGCCAGGAAGAACCAGGCCCAGACGGCGGTGACCCGGCGCGTGTAGCGTATCGCGACTTCCGGCAGCTGCGGCTCGGTCAGACGAGCCAGGCGCTCGATCAGCGGTGGGCCGAATTTCAGGCTGAGGCCAAACAGTGCCAGCAGCAGGCCGTTAAGCAGCACCGGATACCAGCGCAGCAGTTCAGGCTCACCTGCCAGACCTAGCAACAGGCAGAAGCCCAAGGCTACGGTGGTCATCCAGCGATTGCCCGGCTTGCCCCATTGGCTCAGCGCACGTACTAGCCACAGGCCGCCAAGCACGGCAGCAAACAGGCGCGGCGACAGATGCTCCATGCCGTAGTACACGGCAAAGGGGTAGAGCAGCCCGGCCAGCAGCAGGAGCAGGCCAAATAGGCGACTCATTATTCGCTGGCTGGGGCGTTGACCAGCTGCAGCACCGCCTCGACCACGTCACCGACGGTGCGCACAGCCTTGAATTCCTCGGCTGCGAGCTTTTTACCGGTCTGGCGTTTGATGTGGTCGATCAGGTCCACGGCGTCAATGCTATCGATCTCAAGGTCCTGATAGAGGTTGGCTTCCGGCGTAATACGTTCGGCGTCCAACTCGAACAGCTCGACCAGCGCGTCGCGCAGGGTGTCGAAAATCTCTTCACGGGTTTGCATCGGCGGCTTCCTCAGGCGGTCTGTTGCGATGACACGAATGCCGCCAGGCTGGCTACGTTGGCAAAGTGCTTGCGGGTGTCTTTGGCTTCGGCGTCGATCTTGATGCCGAAACGTTTCTGGATCGCCAGGCCAAGTTCCAGGGCGTCTACCGAGTCCAGGCCCAGGCCTTCACCGAACAGGGTCAGGTCGGCGGCGATGTCTTCGGCCGCCATGTCTTCCAGGCCCAGGGCGTCGATGATCAGGTTTTTAATTTCCAGCTGTAAATCGCTCATCTTTGGCGAGCTCCTTCATAAAGTGTTGGTGCAGAAAATCATTGAGTTTGCGTGAGGCTATCGGCGCTGGCCCCATGGCATTGAACTGGTTTGGGTCAATATCCTCGCCTACGCGCAGGCGAATGTGAAAACGGCGCGACGGAATGCTGTACCACGGCTCGGCCTTGGTCAGGGTGGTGGGGCTGACGCTGATTACCACCGGGGTGACGATGCGTGCGCCACGCAGGGCAATGGCTGCTGCGCCGCGGTGAAACTCCGGGTTGTGCCCCGGTGTGGTGCGCGTGCCTTCCGGGAAAATCACCAGGGTCTGGCCGCTTTGCAGGGCACCGGCCGCTTCGTCGAGCATGTCCATGCTGCCGCTGTTACTGATATAGCCGGCGGCGCGGATCGGCCCGCGCATGCTCGGGTTATCCCACAGGCTCTGTTTGACCACGCAGTTGGCGTCACGAATGAAGGCGATCAGTACCACCACGTCGATCAGTGACGGGTGATTGGCAATCACCATCTGCCCAGGCTGGCCGAGGCGTTCGATGCCCTCGACTTCGTAGGTCAGCACGCCGCTGCGGTACATAAAGCGCACGAACAGGTAGAAGGTCTTGCTCACTACCGCGCGGGCGCGGGTACGCCGACTCAAGGCATCACCCGGAAGCAGGGCCAGCAGCGGGAAAATCAGCACGCGCAGCAGGACGCCGCCGATACCAAACAGGCTGAAACTCAGGGCCGTGGCAATCAGCCGCCAGACATAGGGCGCGCTGTAACGGCTTAGGCCTTGTTGCGTGACCAGGTCCATTGTCGGCTCTTCCAGTGGTGCTGCAGGGTCGGCTGGTCGCTGCACAGTGCGCGGACCAGGTTGAGGGCGTGGGGCCATTCGCTGACGGCGCCGTTGGCTCGGCTCAGGTGCAGCTGCCAGTCATCACCCGGCGTCAGCAGCAAGCCAACGGCATAGGGGAACGGCACGTCGTCGATAAAAGGCGCGTAAAGCTCGGGCGGGGTTTCTTCGGCAATTACCAGCAACACTGCCGGTGCGCCGTCGTGGAGCATGCCGCAGGCTTCCAGTATGGCGTTTTCCAGGCCATCGCCGGCGCCGGCAATGGCCGTCATTTCGCTGTGATCGCCGCGCTGGATCGACCACAGACCGATGATCGCGTTATGCACCGAGAGGCTGAACTGGGTCGGCGACAGCGGCTCACCATGCGCCAGGTCGGTGAGAATAGTCAGGGTGCGTGGGGTTTCGCCATGCCGGCTGGCGAACACCATGGGCAATTGCGGGTGCGCTTCGGCCAGTGGCCAGGCGACGTGAAAGGCCATCCGCGCCAGGCGGCTCAGGCGCCGGCGCTGCATGGCCGGCAGCGCGCTGACATCCGGCTGTTGGCCAGTATCGACCAGGCGCAACGGTGCCTGATGCCAGGCGCACCAGTCAGCCGTGCTGTCCAGGCCAGGGGCCCAGGCACGCCATTGTTCGATCCTGAAATGTGTCACGCGGTGGGCGTCCATGTCGGCTACGGCCAGCCGCAACCAGCGGATGGCTTGGCAGCAGGTGTGGCGAAGTGCTGGCATTATCCAGACCGTACGGGCCGTGCGCAAATCTATGGCCTGTTGTTCTGACCGGAGGCGGCGCGGTTTTGCCGAAAATCTCGCCCTTGTCACGTAGTTTGCATAGAATCCGAGACCATTTCGGGGTTTATGCGGGATTCAGGGGGTATTTCATGCGGCGCGTGATCTTCAATCAGAAGGGCGGTGTGGGTAAGTCCAGTATTGCCTGCAACCTGGCCGCGGTCAGCGCTTCCCAAGGCTATCGCACGCTGCTGATCGACCTGGACGCCCAAGCCAATTCGACCCATTACCTCACTGGCCTGACCGGTGAAGATATTCCCATGGGCATTGCCGAGTTCTTCAAGGGCACGTTGTCATCGGCACCGTTCGGCAAGAAAGGCAGCGTGGATATCTACGAGACGCCGTTCGACAACCTGCATGTGGTCACCGCCACCGCCGAACTGGCCGATCTGCAACCTAAGTTGGAGCAGAAGCACAAGATCAACAAGCTGCGCAAACTGCTCGAAGAGCTCAGCGAAGACTACGAGCGCATCTACCTCGATACCCCACCGGCGCTGAATTTCTACACCGTATCCGCGTTGATCGCCGCCGACCGCGTGCTGATTCCGTTTGATTGCGACAGCTTCTCGCGCCAGGCGCTGTATGGCCTGCTGCGTGAGATCGAAGAGCTCAAGGAAGACCACAACGAGGGCCTGGAAGTCGAAGGCATTGTGGTCAATCAGTTCCAGCCGCGCGCCAGCCTGCCGCAGCAGCTACTCGATGAGCTGGTTGCCGAGGGTCTGCCGGTGCTGCCGGTCAACCTGATGAGTTCGGTGAAGATGCGCGAATCGCACCAGGCCTGCACGCCGCTGATCTACCTGGACCGCAACCACAAGTTGACTCAGCAGTTTGTCGAGCTGCATGACCTGCTCAACAGTGCTGATTGAGTCGAGTCTGGATAACAAAAAAGCTGCCTAGGCAGCTTTTTTGTTGGGCGTAGATAACCTACCTGACGACGTAGATGTCGCAGGGCGCCTTGTGCAGGAAGTGCTGCGCCAGGCTGCCGAGCAATGCTTGCGACAGTGCGCTGCGGCCGTGGCTGCCGAGTACCAGCAGTTCGGTGTTGGTGCTCTTCAGGCGTGCTTGCAGGCAGCGCAAGATGCCGCCTTGCTCCACCGAGTGAGTCAAGGTCGGGCCTTTCTCTGGCAGGTTCTGCGCTTCATCTTCCAGCAGCTGGTTGATCAGGGCTTTTTGCGTGGTCAGTTGCGCTTCAACCTGCTTGGGCGTGCCCTTGTCTGGCTCGAAGACGTGCAGGGCGTGCAGTTCGGCCGTTTCCGGCAGCAGGCGGTAGGCCTGGCCTAGGGCGCTGCAGGCGCAGAGTGAAAAATCGATGGCCGCCAGTGCGCGCTGGTATGGCTTGAAATCGTTACGCGCTACCAGCAGCAGTGGCACCGGACAGTTGCGGGCAATGCGGTCGAGGCTGGTGCCGGAGAAGAAGTCGTGGCGCTGGTGATGGCCGCCGAGTACCAGCAAGTCGCACCCCAGCTCATTAAGCTGTTGCAGCACCACTTCCGAGGGCTTGATGCCGGTGCGGATCAGCAGTTGGCTGCCGGGTGGGGCGTATTGGGTCAGGCTGCGGTCCAGTGCCTGCTTGGCCTGCTCATGCTCCTGACTGCTTTTGCTCGGGTCAAGCACATGCAGGATGGTCAGTTTGGCGTTGAATTGCTTGGCCAGCTGGGTGGCGCGGCACAGCGCCATGTCGGCAGTGTCGCGCAGGTCGTGGGCAATAAGGATGTGACTGGGCATGGTCGGCGTTCTCCTGCCGATGCATGTCGGCACATTTATTGTGACCTCGAGTCATAGCTGGACTTTTGACCTAGGGCAAGGTCAGGTGTCAGCGTGCGCGTAATTGATACAGGCCGCGACTCTCGACCACTACTTCACCACTCTCATCGGTCAGCTGCAACTGTAAAACATACTCGGCTTTGCCCAGTTCTGTTGCCTGCTTTTGCAGCTGCTGGATTTCTTCCGCTGTAAGGTGCGCCTCGACCCAGATGTCGCCGCTGGCGGGCCGACGAAAGCGCAGGTTCATTTCCTTGACGATGGGATAGAAGCGCTGCGCATCAAAGCTGGTGAGAAACAGCGCACCGCCGGGAATTTCCGCCAGGGTGAACAGTGCACCGGCATACATGCTGCCGATATGGTTCTGGTTACCCGCCAGCGGCATACGCAGGCGCACGTGGCCAGCTTCCAGCACTTCGGCCTTGAGCCCGCTGCGCTGGACAAAGGCGATCTGTTCTTCGGTGAGCTGGCGGATCAGTTCGATTGGCATCGTCATGCTTGGCTCCACACCTATTGTTGTGCAGCCAGCCTAAAGGTTGGTCATTACCGGGGTAATGACCGCAATGCCGTGGCGTGATTGACCGATCCGCTCAAATGCCCTGCTGGCGCAACCAACCGAGCAGTTGTGGCAGGGGCAGTGCGCCACTCTGCCGGGCGACTTCGACACCGCCCTTGAGCAGGATCAGCGTCGGGATCGAGCGAATACCCATTTCTGCCGACAGCTGCGGGTTGGCTTCACTGTCCAGTTTGCTCAGGCGGCAGTGACCTTGCAGCTGCGCGGCGGCCTGCTCATAGATGGGGGCAAAGCTACGGCACGGGCCGCACCAGCTGGCCCACACATCAATCAGCAGCGGCAGGTCGCCCTTGTTCTGCGCATCGAAGTTGGCCTGGGTCAGTTCGAAGGGTGTGCTGGGCAGCACCTCCGATTTGCAACGGCCGCAGCGCGGCGCATCGCCCAAGCGCTCGGCGGGAATGCGGTTAAGGCCGTTGCACTGTGGGCAGGGGATCAGCAGAGGGTTGGACATGGGCGACTCCAGAGGCGGTTATCCCTTATCTGGAGTCGCTTGTGCGGATATCAAGGGCGATCAGCCCGCCGCAGCGTCCAGAGCCTGGGCCAGGTCGGCGAGGATGTCGTCGCTGTGCTCGATACCGATCGACAGGCGCACCATGTCGCGCGGTACGCCGGCGCGCTCCAGCTCTTCATCATTGAGTTGGCGGTGAGTGGTCGAGGCGGGGTGGCAGGCCAGCGATTTGGCATCGCCGATATTCACCAAACGCACCACCAGCTGCAGCGCATCGATAAAGCGCGCGCCGGCAGCCTGGCCGCCAACAATGCCGAAGGACAGGATCGACGCCGGCTTGCCGCCGCAGAAGCGCTGCGCCAGGGCGTGCTCGGGGTGATCGGGCAGGCCAGCGTATTTCACCCAGGCCACCTGCGGGTGGTTCTGCAGGTAATGGGCGACCTTCAGCGCGTTCTCACAGTGACGCTCCATGCGCAGGGCCAGGGTTTCCAGGCCTTGCAGAATCAGGAAGGCATTGAACGGCGACAGCGCCGCGCCGGTGTTGCGCAGCGGCACCACGCGGCAGCGACCGATAAAGGCCGCCGGGCCGAAGGCCTCGGTGTAGGTCACGCCGTGGTAGGACGGGTCGGGCGTATTGAGCAGCGGGAAGCGCGCCTTGTTGTCGGCCCAGGGGAATTTGCCGGAGTCGACGACGATGCCGCCGATGCTGGTGCCGTGCCCGCCGATGTACTTGGTCAGCGAATGCACGACGATGTCGGCACCGTGCTCGAAGGGGCGGCAGAGAATCGGCGTGGCCACGGTGTTGTCGACGATCAGCGGCACGCCATGGCGGTGCGCAGCGGCGGCCAGTGCGGCCAGATCGACGATATTGCCGGCCGGGTTGCCGATGGATTCGCAGAACACGGCTTTGGTCTTGTCGTCGATCAGCGCTTCGAGGGCGGCGATGTCGTCATGGGCGGCGAAGCGGGTCTCGATGCCGAAGCGCGGCAGGGTGTGGGCCAGCAGGTTGTAGGTACCGCCGTAGAGCTTGGCCACCGAGACGATGTTGTCACCGGCTTCGGCGACGGTCTGGATCGCGTAGGTGATCGCGGCCATGCCCGAAGCCACGGCCAGCGCGCCGACGCCACCTTCCAGCGCAGCCACGCGCTCTTCGAGCACGGCGTTGGTCGGGTTCATGATCCGCGAATAGATGTTGCCGGCGACCTTCAGGTCGAACAGATCGGCACCGTGCTGGGTGTCGTCGAAGGCAAAGGAGCTGGTCTGGTAGATCGGCACCGCCACGGCCTTGGTGGTCGGGTCGGGGCTGTAGCCGGCGTGGATGGCCAGGGTTTCCAATTTCATGCGCGCGTTCCTTCAGGGCAGATTGAAAGATACGCAGCATGGAGAAAGCAGCAAGGCCCGGTCAATGCGCTGGCGCAATGAAACGGGCCTTGGGTTAGATCGATATATTCGCCGCTTATGCCGTCAAACCGGCGTCAGCGGGAAGAACCAGGGAATGACAAAGCTGGCCACCACCCACAGCAGCAGGTTGAGCGGAATGCCGACCTTCATAAAGTCGGTAAAGCGATAACCGCCGGCGTTGTAGACGAAGGTGTTGGTCTGATAGCCGATGGGCGTGGCGAAGCTGGCGCTGGCGGCGAACATCACGGCGACCACAAAGGCGCGCGGGTCGACGCCGAGGTGCTGGGCCATGCCGATGGCAATTGGCGTGACCAGTACCGCCACCGCGTTGTTTGACAGCACCTCGGTGAGGATCGAGGTGAACAGGTAGATAAACGACAGCATCAGCAGTGGGCCGGCCCAGGGCATCAGGCCCATGACATTGCTGACCATCATGCTGACCAGACCGACCTTGTCCATGGCGATGCTGATGGCCAGCATGCCGAAAATCAGGCTGAGAATTTTCCAGTCTACTGCCTTGTAGGCGTCTTCCACGTCCAGGCAGCGGGTCGCCAGTACGGTCACCGCGCCGATGATCGCCAGGCCTTCGATGGGCATCACGCCGAACGCGGCGAGGATCATCACCGCCAGGGTGGCGATGATCGCGATCGGTGCCTTGTCGCGGCGGAACGCGCGCTCCTGCACGGCGTTGAGGCTGATCAACTCGCCGTTGTCGGCGAAACGCTTGATCTGCGTCGGCGTACCTTCCACCAGCATCACGTCACCGAACTGCAGTTCGAAGTCATCCAGGTTGCCCTGGATGTTCTCATCCTGACGGTGCACGGCGAGCACGGCGATGCCATAGCGTGCGGTGAGGTCGAGGTCGCGCATCGGCCGGTGGCTGTAGCGCGAGTTACGCCCGACGATGGCCTCGGCGAGGATCACATCATGGCTGCTGATGGTTTCGAAGGCATCGCTGCGGTTGAAAATCAGGTGGCCGCTTTCGCGCAGCTCCACCACATCCTTGACCTGGCCGTGCAGCACCAGTTGATCGCCCGCCACCAGCAGGGTGTCGTGGGCCGGCTCGGTGAGTTCCTGCTCGTCGCGGAAAATCTTCAGCACCTGCAAGCCGCTGCCGCCATTGAGGTTGGCTTCGTGCAGGGTTTTGCCGATCACCGGAGAATTCTGCGGCACCAGCAGCTCGGTCATAAAGGTGCGGTCGAGGTTCGGGCGCAGCTGCTTGGACAGGGTTTCGCGCTCAGGCAATAGGCGATGGCCGATGGTCAGCAGGTAGGCCATGCCGAAGGCGGCCATGATCAGGCCTGCGCCGGTAATCTCGAAGATGCCGAAGGGCTCCAGGCCCGCCTTGCGCGCCACGCCGTCGACCAGAATATTGGTCGAGGTGCCGATCATGGTCAGGGTACCGCCGAGGATGGTGGCGTAGGACAGCGGAATCAGCAGTTTCGACGGCAAGGTGCCGGCGCGGCGGGCCAGGGAAATCGCCACCGGAGTCAGAATGGCCACCACCGGGGTGTTGTTCAGGCAGGCGGAAATCACCAGGGCGGTGACGGTCAGCCCGGTGAGTACGCGAATCGGGCTGGTACCGACCAGGTCGCCCAGCCAGTTGCCCAGGGCGTCGATGCAGCCGGTGCGCTCCAGCGCAGCGGAGAGCACGAACATGCAGGCGATGGTCACCGGCGCCGAGTTGCTCAGCACGCTGAGCACTTCCGCAGGCGTCAGCAGCTGAGTGATCAGCAGCGCCGCCACGGCGATGGCAGCGACGATGTCCGGGCTCCACTTCTCACGCACAAAGGCGTACAGCACCCAGATCAGCAGGGCGCCGACAAACAGCAGGGGCAGAGGAAGAGAGTCCCAGAACATGAACATCCTTAGCGTAAGCGGACGAGTCTCGTGTGAGGTATCGGGTGCGCGATGCAGACGTGGCGGCCACGCAAGGCGGAGAAGATAAGGGTTGCTGCTTAGAGAGTCTAAGAATGTTTGGGAAGGTTTATATGCCTTTTCGATTTAATAGATAAGGCTGTACCGGCCGCTCTACCGCGCACTGTGCCTGTGCGTTGGGCCGGTGGCGGATTAGGCTCAAGGCTTTCGTGAGCAGGAGGGCATATGCGCCAACTAGGTATTCTCGGTGGCATGAGTTGGGAGTCGACGGCCAGCTATTACCGCTTGCTCAACCAGGGCGTGCGCGAGCGACTCGGCGGTTTGCACTCGGCACCGCTGCTGTTGCATTCCGTGGATTTTGCCGAGATCGCCGAGCTGCAGCGGTGTGGCGACTGGCAGGCGGCTGGGCACGTGTTGGCACAGGCGGCTGAGGGGCTTGAACGGGCGGGAGCAACGGCCCTGCTGCTGGCCACCAACACCATGCACAAGGTGGCGCCGGCCATCGAGGCGGCGGTGCAGATACCGCTGCTGCATATCGGCGATGCGGTTGGTCAGGCCCTACAACGCCAGGGTGTGCGCCGCGCGGCCTTGCTCGGCACGCGTTTCACCATGCAGGAGGATTTCTACCGCCAGCGCCTGGCCGAGCGCTTTGCGATTGAGGTGATTACGCCGGACGCGGCGCAGATGACGGAAATCGACCGGGTGATCTTTGCCGAGCTGTGCCAGGGCCAGTTTCTGCCGCAGGCGCGGGCGTTCTATCTGGACTGCTTGCGCACGCTACAAACCCAGGGCGCCGAGGTGGCCATCCTCGGCTGCACCGAGATCGGTTTGCTGCTCGATGGCTTTGACGCCCCGCTGCCGCTGCTCGACAGCACCGAGCTGCATGTGGCCATGGGGCTGGAGTGGATGCTGGGGGCTTGAGCGCTGCTCAAGACGAACAGCTGATTTCCAGGTGCTTGCCCCATTCAGGCGGGCGCTGGGCGTAGCGTTCAAGGCCGGGCTGCTCGTCGAAGGGCCGCGATAGCACCTGATGCAGTTCGCGCACCGGGGCGTAGTCGCCTTGCTCGGCGGCTTCGATCACTTGCTGCGCCAGGTAGTTGCGCAAGATGAACTTGGGGTTGACCGCGTGCATGCGCATACGGCGTTGCTCCGTGTCGTCGCCATCGCGTGCACTGCGCGCGAGGTAGTCAGCGGCCCAGGCGTCGAAACCTGCCAGGTCGGTGAAATCGTCGCGCAAACGCGCTACGGCTTGCGCGGCCGGGCTGTCGCCGAGTTCGCGGAAGAACAGGGTGTAATCCACCGCGCTGCTCTGCATCAGTTGCAGCAGGCGCTGCACCAGGGCTTCATCGCCTTCATCGGCACTGAGCAGGCCCAGGCGCTTGCGCATCAGGTCGAGGTAGTGCGCCTGGTACAGGGGCAGGAACAGGCCGAGGGTTTCCCGTAGCGCTTCGATATCCACCAGCGGCACCAGGGCCTGGCCGAGGGCTGCGAGGTTCCACTGGGCGATCGG
Source organism: Pseudomonas sp. SG20056 (assembly GCF_031764535.1). Lineage (NCBI taxonomy): Bacteria > Pseudomonadati > Pseudomonadota > Gammaproteobacteria > Pseudomonadales > Pseudomonadaceae > Pseudomonas > Pseudomonas sp. SG20056. The sequence goes on along the minus strand of NZ_CP134499.1, from coordinate 3,941,536 downwards.
CACCTGATTGCTGAACGAGTAACGGCCGCTGTCATCGGAATGGTTGCAGATGTGCTGGGCATCGAAATCATCGAGAAAGGCGTAGGGACCGTAATCGAAGGTGATGCCGAGGATCGACATATTGTCGGTGTTCATTACGCCATGACAGAAACCGTAGGCCTGCCAGTAGGCGATCATCGTGGCGTTGCGTTCGATGACTTCGCGGAACATTGCCAGATACGGCTGCTCCTGCTGCAAACAGTCGGCGTAGTGGCAGTGCAGCACATGTTCGACCAGCTGTTTGAGTTGCTCATGTTGCTGGGTGTAATAGAAGTACTCGAAGTGACCGAAGCGGATATGGCTGGGTGCCAGGCGCAGCACCATCGCCGCGCGTTCCTGCTTCTCGCGCCACACCGGGGTGCTGGAGCCGGTGACACACAGCGCACGCGAGCTGGGGATGCCGAGGGCGTGCAGGTGTTCACTGGCGAGAAACTCGCGGATCGATGAACGCAGCACCGCGCGGCCGTCGCCCATGCGCGAGTAGGGCGTTTGTCCGGCGCCTTTGAGGTGCAGGTCCCAGTACTCGCCGGCGTCGTTGATGACCTCACCCAGCAGCAGGCCACGGCCATCGCCCAGGCGCGGGTTGTAGCCGCCGAATTGATGCCCGGAGTAGACCATGGCGCGGGGCTCGGCGGTGCTCCATAGCTTGTGCCCGGCGAAAATCTGCGCAAACACCTCGCTCTCGGCTTCACTCGGGTCCAGATCCAGCAAGGCCATGGCGGCCGGGCTGGCAACGACCAGGCGCGGCTCGGCAATCGGCTCGGGCAACACATGGGTGGAAAATACGTCGCCGAGGCGGGCAAAACGATTGTTGAACTGCAGCTCGATAAGCGGCTTCACGGTCAGGCTCCAGCCGGGTACATACGGCCCGGCAGTGATGAGGTGGCAGCCCGCGCTGGCGGGCCTGGCGGCAAGCTACTGCGGGTCGATTGCAGGTGTCGGTGGTGGTAATTGTCCCTGCTGTGCATCGGCTGCCGCTGTGGCGGCCACCATTTGTCCGGTGGTCAGGTTGAGTTCCTGGCCGTGCAGGTTCTTGATCATCACCTCGACCTGGTTGAAGGCCATTTCCACGTTGTGCTCACGGAAGCTCAGGGCAATGCGCGTGAGGATTTCATCGGTGGCGGCGTTGCGGTCGCCCAGCTCGCGCACATGGAAGCGCAGTTCGTAGTCGAAGGTGCTGGCGCTGATGGTCAGGAAGAACAGCAGCGGTGCTGGGTCGCGCAGTACCCGCGGGTTTTCCTCGGCGGCCTGCATCATCAGCTTACGCGCCAGCGGCAGGTCGGTTTCGTAGGCTACGCCGATCTTCACGATGACCCGGGTAACCGTGTCGTTGAGCGACCAGTTGATCAGCTGGTCGGTGACGAAGGTCTTGTTCGGCACGATGATTTCTTTGCGGTCGAAATCGGTGATGGTAGTGGCGCGAATGCGGATCTTGCTCACGGTGCCGGACAGGTTGCCGATGGTCACCACGTCGCCGATGCGCACCGGGCGTTCGAACAGGATGATCAGGCCGGAAATAAAGTTGGCGAAGATTTCCTGCAAGCCGAAGCCCAGGCCCACCGACAGGGCGGCGACCAGCCATTGCAACTTGTCCCAGCTGACGCCGAGGGTCGACAGGGTGGTAACAAAACCGATGGCTACGATCAGGTAGGACAGCAGGGTGGTGGTGGCGTAGGCGCTGCCCTGAGCCAGGTTCAGCCTGGAGAGCACCAGTACTTCGAGCAAGCCGGGCAGGTTGCGCCCCAGGGCGATGGTGATGCCGACGATGATCAGTGCGCCGAGCACATCGCTGAGGCTGATCGGCACCAGGGTGGCGGCATCGCCGCTGCCGCTGCTGTATTCGTACAGGGCGATATTGTCGAGGTAGGCGAATACCGAAATCAGGTCCGCCCAGACCCAGTACAAGCCCGCGATAAAGGTGCCGAGCAGGGCCAGGCGAATCAGGCGCAGCGACTGCTGGTTGACCTGTTCGATATCCAGGGTCGGCTCCTCGACCACGGTCTCCGTGCCTTCGCCGCTGTCCTTGCTCTGTGCCTGGCGTTTGGCCGTGGCGCGCTGGTAGGCCAGGCGACGTGCTGCCACGCCCAGGCCGCGCACGAAGGTGGCCTCGATGATCAGCCAGATCACCAGCAGATACAGGGTGTTGATCAGACGGTCGCTGAGTTTCAGTGCGGTGTAGTAGTAGCCGAGGCCGACCGCGATGATCAGTGCCAATGGCAGCAGGCTCAGGCCGATGCCGATCAGCATGCGAAAGGCTGAGGCATGCTCGCGGGCCGGGCCGGTGAGTAGCAGTTTGTGCAGCAGCCAGACCATCAGTGCGTAGCAGGTCAGCACCACGGTCAGGCCTATCACGTCATCGCCCAGGCCGGCCGGTTGGTGCTTGGCCACCGTGACCACGGCGACCATGGCCATGACCACCAGACCCAGACGGCGTACCTGGCGATGCAGGAAGGCCACCTGTGAGCGGCCCCAGCGGAAGTGCAGCTCGGCCACGCCGCCATCGGCGAGGATGCGGTACAGGGTGTAGAACACTAGCCAGGCCTGGGCCATCTGGAACAGCGCCTCACCCAGGTTGGCGTTCTGTCCGCGGGCATCCATTTGCAGGGCAAAGCCGCACAGCGCCAGGAACAGCGTGCCGGGCAGGGCCAGCAATACGTTGAGCATGATCGCCATCGGCGTGTGCAACTGGCTGTCGCGTTTGAAGTGGCCGATGTCTTGATGCAGTTCTGCGAGCTTGCGGTACAGGTAGCCGCGGCGCCACAGCAACAGCGCAATCAGCAGCAGCAGGGGCAGGAACAGCAGCGGCCGTTCGGTCAGACCCGCGCCCAGCTGGCGCAGGTTGGAGCCCCAGGGCAGTTCGGCAATTTGCCGTTCGAGCAGGCGCGGCACGGACTTGATCCATTCCAGATCCAGCGGCTTGTTGCTGGGGATCCAGAACATCTGCTCGTCGAGGGTGGCGCGCAGGGTTTCGGCGGTGGTTTTCAGCTGTTTCTGATTCAGCTGCAGGGTGATCGACTCATTGAGCAGGGCGTTCAGCTCACGGTTAAGGCGGTCGATCAGCTCGCGGCGGGTATCGGCGATGGCCAGCAGGTCGGTGCGCAGGGCCTGGTTGCCGGCCTCGTTGGGCTGTGCGCTGAGTAAGTTGTCGACATACACGCTGGGGTTGTTGATGGCTTCGCGCTGTTGGTTGAGCTCGAACTGGTACAGGCGCAGGTCGGCGATCTGATCGGGCAGGTTGCTGTCGATCTTCAGTGTCGGCAGGGCTTGCTGCTGCTTATAGAGGATGCGCGAGAGCAGCAGGCTGCCTTGCAGCACGCTGATCTGTTCTTCCAGGGCCTGGTCGCTCTGGCTCAGGCTGTCGAGCTGCTGTTTGGTCTGCAGATTCAGGCGGGTCAGTTCATTGAGCCGATCGGTGGCGCGCAGCAGGTAATCGGAGAGCTTCAGGTTGATTGCGCTTTCCTGTGCCAACAGGCTGTCGGTGCCGGCCTTTTCGACCTCGCGTGACTGTTCGGCGAGGGTTTGTTCGGAGAGGTCGCGGCGCTTTTCATTGATCAGGTTCTGCAGGTCGAGCAGTTCCTGTTCAAGGCGTTTGATGCGCTCTTCCAGCAGGCTGCGACGGCTGTTACCGAGGTCCTGAAGCAGGCTGTTGCCGGCCAGTTCCTGGCGGCGCAGCTGGGTTTGCGCATCGAGCTTGGCCAGTTCGGCATTCAGCTGGTTACGCCGCTCGCTGCTCAGCGGTTTGCTGGCATCGCGGCCGCTTTTCAGGATGCTGTTGATTTCCTGGCTGCGGGTCTGGTTGCCGCTGATTTCTGCCTGGGCGCGTTCCGGACGAGTCTGCGCGGTGATCACCAGGCTGTTGGCCTCGATGATCTGCTTCTGCCACTCGTTGAGTTGTGCGTTGCGATCGGCGAGCAATTGTTCGAGCTGCGGCAGTGTGCTTTTGCCGTAGCGCAGATTGACCTGGGTGGGTGTGCTGTTTTTCAGTCGCTCGTAATCGCGCTGCGCCTCGCCAATCAGGCGTGGAGCTTGCTGCAGCTGTTTCTCAAGGTCGGCACGGCGCTGCTCGCTGTCGGCTTTTTCATCCAGCAGCGCCAGGGTTTTCTCCAGGGTCTGCTTGACGGCCAGCTGCTCGGCTTCCGGCAGTTTGCGGTCGGCCAGGTTGTCCAGGCTGCTTTGTACGTCAGCTCGGCTGGGTGGCTCGGCAGCCTGGAGCAGCGGGGCGCTCAGGCACAGCCCGAGCAGTGCGACGGCAAGATAAGTGCGAAGAGAGGGCATAGTGACGATCGTTGGCTCGAAAAGAGGCTGAGTTTAACAGGCGCCAGGTTAAGCGCCTGTGCCGCATATAACGGCTTTGGGGCGCTAGATTACGCTCTTGTGCTGCGCTTTTTAACGCAACAGCGCTGGGCGTAACCCCGCGCTTAAAGGAAGAGCCCAGGGCCTGGGCGACTGCCTTCGGGGAATCTGACGCCGACCTTGCGGATCTTGTTCCCTTCCATGGCGGCCACGGTCCAGGTCAGGCCTTGCCATTCCACCTGGTCGCCGATAACTGGCGAGCCGCCAATCTTGTGCGCGATAAAGCGGCCCAGGTGCAGCTGGCCTTCGGCGCCTTGCAGTTGCAGGCCGTAGAGTGCGGCGATGGCGGCCAGTTCGGCATCGCCTTCGAGTACGAAGTCACCGAAGAAGCGCAGGTCCTGGCCGCGCGTTGGCGCCTGGCTGAACAGTTTGCCGAGGGCGGGCAGGTCATGTTCGTGGCCAACCACGCAGAGCAGGTCGCCGGCATCCAGAGTCGTGCTGCCGGAGGGGTGCAGCAGTTCCTTGCCGCGGAACAGCGCGGCGATACGCGTGCCTTCGGGCATCTTCAGTTCGCGCAAAGGCGCGCCGATGCACCATTTTTCCGCACCGAGGCGGTAGATAAACAGCTCCCACTGGCTGGTCGGATGCACGTCCAGGCCAGCGCGCGATACCGGTGCGGGCTCTGGTGGGACGGTCACGCGCAGCAACTTGGCGGCAAACGGCAGGCTGGTGCCCTGCAGCAACAGCGAAACCAGCACGATAAAGAACGCCACGTTGAAGAACAGCTGGGCATTCGGCAGGCCGGCCATCAGCGGGAACACCGCCAGGATAATGGGCACCGCGCCACGCAGGCCGACCCAGGCGATAAAGGCGCGTTCGCGGTCATGGAAGGCCTTGAAGGGCAGCAGGCCGATAAAGATCGACAGTGGGCGGGCGAACAGAATCATCCACAGCGCCAGGCCCAGAGCCGGCAAGGCAATCGGCAGCAGCTCGTGCGGGGTGACCAGCAGACCGAGAACCAGGAACATGCCGATCTGCGCCAGCCAGGTGAGGCCGTCGAGCATGTGCAAGATGCCGTGGCGCGAGCGAATCGGCCGGTTGCCGAGCAGCAGGCCGCACAGATAGATCGACAGAATGCCGCTGCCACCGACGGCGGTGGTGATGGCGAAAATGATCAAACCGCCGCTGACCACCAGCAGCGGATAAAGGCCGTTGGCCAGTTCCATACGGTTGATCAGGTTGAGCAGCAGCCAGCCGCCACCGAGGCCGAACAGTGCACCGATGCCGAACTGCTGCAGCAACTGCACCAGCAAGCCCCAGCTCAGGCCGTCCTGACCGCTGGCGAGCATGGCGATCAAGGTGACGGTGAGGAACACCGCCATCGGATCGTTGCTGCCGGATTCTATTTCCAAAGTGGCGCTGACCCGCTCATTGAGGCCGCGCCCGCCGAGCAGGCTGAATACCGCAGCGGCATCGGTGGAGCCGACGATGGCGCCGATCAGCAGGCCTTCCATCCAGCTCAGGTCGAACAGCCAGGCCGCTGCTACGCCAGTCAGGCCGGCAGTGATCAGGACGCCGACGGTGGCCAGGGATAGTGATGGCCACAAGGCCACGCGAAAGCTGGAGACCCGCGTACGCATGCCGCCGTCGAGCAGGATGATGGCTAACGCCAGGTTGCCGACCAGATAGGCCAGTGGGTAGTTGTTGAAGACAATACCGCCAGGGCCGTCGGTGCCGGCGAGCATACCGACAGCGAGAAAGATCACCAGAATGGGGATGCCGAAGCGCGAGCCGAATGCACTGACCAGGATGCTCATTGCGACCAGAACGCCACCGATCAAAAACAGATTATTGATGGTGCTGGCATCCAAGGCGCGTACTCCGTGCGGGTTGGTGAGCGTGCCACTATGCATGGCGCGTGCCAGAGATTCTAACCGCTGCCTTCACACCGCGCTCAAAAAAAACGCCCCGCGTTCAGCGGGGCGTCAGTTTCAACAGCGCTTCGCTGGGTTCAGAACCAGGCGTCCTGCATGCCTAGACAGGTATCGTCGCGGGCTTCAAGAATCGCCAGGTCGTGGTGGCAGCTCGGCACTTCCCAGGTCAGGAAGTAGCGTGCGGCCTGCAGCTTGCCCTGGTAGAAGTCGACATCGGCACTGTTGCCGCGCGCCAGGCCTTCTTCCGCGCGGATTGCCTGTTCCAGCCAGCGCCAGCCGATCACGGTATGGCCGAATACCTTCAGGTACAGCGCCGAGTTGGCCAGGCCTTCGTTGACCTTGCCGCTCATCAGGTCGCCTAGAAGTGCCAGGGTCACGGTTTGCAGGCGTGCCAGCAGTTGCTCCAGCGGCTGGCGCAGGGCGGTCAGCGAGGCGTGGGCTTCGGCGCGCTGGCAGGTGCCGTGGATCAGCTTGAGCAGCTGCTTAAGTGCCGCACCGCCGTTCATCGAGACCTTGCGGCCGAGCAGGTCGAGGGACTGGATGCCGTGCGTACCTTCGTGGATCGGGTTGAGGCGGTTGTCGCGGTAGTACTGCTCCACCGGGTAATCGCGGGTGTAGCCGTGGCCGCCGAGAATCTGGATGGCCAGCTCGTTGGCTTTGAGGCAGAACTCTGACGGCCAGGATTTGACGATCGGGGTGAGCAAGTCGAGCAGCTCCAGGGCGATGCGCCGTTCTTCCTCGGTCTCCAGGGTCAGGGTGTCGTCGAACAGCCGCGCGGCGTACAGACCGAGGTCGAAGGACCCTTCCACGTAGGCTTTCTGGGTCAGCAGCATGCGGCGCACGTCAGCATGCTCAATGATCGCCACCTGGCTGGAGGTAGGGTCCTTGCCATCGGGCAGGCGGCCTTGCGGGCGCTGGCGGGCATAGTCGAGCGAGTACAGGTAGCCGGCGTAGCCGAGCATGACTGCGCCCATGCCGACACCAATGCGCGCCTCGTTCATCATCTGGAACATATAGGCCAGGCCATGGTGCGGCTTGCCCACCAGATAACCGACGCAATCGTCGTTATCGCCGAAGTTCAATGCAGTGGAGGTGGTGCCGCGCCAGCCCATCTTGTGGAACAGCCCGGCCAGCACCACGTCGTTGCGCTTGCCCAGGCTGCCGTCATCGTTAACCAGAAATTTGGGCACGATAAACAGGCTGATGCCTTTCACGCCCGGTGGGGCATCCGGCAGCTTGGCCAGCACCATGTGCACGATGTTTTCCGACAGTGGGTGGTCGCCACCGGAGATAAAGATCTTGTTGCCCTTGAGCCGGTACGTGCCGTCTTCGGCCGGTTCGGCGCGGGTGCGGATGTCCGACAACGAGGAGCCGGCATGCGGCTCGGTCAGGGCCATGGTGCCGAAGAAGCGGCCGTCGATCATCGGCTGCAGAAAACGCTGCTTCTGCTCGGCCGTGCCGAAGTTCTCGATCAGGTTGGCCGCGCCCATGGTCAGGAACGGGTACGAAGTGGTCGCCGCGTTGGCCGACTGGAAGTGGGCGAAGCAGGCCTGCGACAACAGGTTGGGCAGCTGCATGCCGCCGACGTCGAATTCGCGGGTGGCGTTGAGGAAGCCGGCCTCGAGGAAGGCATCCACCGCCGGTTTGACTTCGGGGATCAGCACCGCTGCGCCGTCGACGTACTCCGGCTCGTGTTCGTCATTCTTACGGTTGTGCGGGGCGAACAGGTTTTCCGCGATGCTGCGGGCGGTGTCGATGGCCGCGTCAAAGGTTTCGCGGCTGTGTTCAGCGAAACGCTCACGCTGGGTCAGGCCTTCGGCGTCCAGCACTTCATACAGCTCAAAGGCCAGGTTGCGGGAACTGAGCAGGGACTCGGACATGGGTGTACCTCCGGTTGCGATGCAGCGAGTCTAAGCAGCCGTGCGCGTGGCTCCCAGCACTATCAATAAGCGTGATAGAGGCTCAGCTAGAAAAGCCACGGGCCAGTTCGGCAGTCAACGCGGCGGCACCAATAGGCTTGCAACCACTGACATTCTGCCCCGCCCACAGCGGCGAAAAGTCGCCGCTGCCCAGGCTTTCCGCTTTGGCTCGCAGCGGGGCAATGGCCGCCGTCGCCAGTGGGAAGGCCGGTGCCAGCGGGCTGAGTGGACCCAGCTCGCGCATCACTCGGTTGACGATGCCACGTGCCGGACGGCCGCTAAACAGATTGGTCAGCGCCGTGTGCTGTGCTGCCGGGCTATGCAGGGCCGCACGGTGAATGGCGCTGGTGCTGGCTTCATCACAGCACAGGTAGGCGGTGCCGATCTGCACCCCGGCCGCACCGAGGGCCATGGCCGCGCGAACACCTTGCGCATCGGCAATGCCACCGGCAGCAATCACCGGCACGCGCACCGCCTGGACGATCTGCGGCAGCAGGGCGAAGGTGCCGAGCTGGCTGCTCAGCTCATCGCTAAGGAACATGCCGCGATGGCCGCCGGCTTCCAGGCCCTGGGCGATGATCGCGTCCGCGCCATTGGCTTCGAGCCACAGCGCTTCCGCCGCCGTGGTCGCCGAGCTGAGCACTTTGGCTCCACAGGCTTTAACCCGTGCTAACAGCTCAGCCGAGGGCAGGCCGAAGTGGAAACTCACCACGGCGGGTTTGCATTCATCCAGCAGATCAGCCATCTCGGCACTGAACGGCTGGCGGCCGGGGCCGCTGGCGATGGTCGCGGGGTCAATGCCGAGTTCGGCGTAGTAAGGGCTCAGCGCCTCGCGCCAGGTTGCTTCGCGAGCAGTGTCGACGGCTGGTGGGGTGTGGCAGAAGAAGTTCAGGTTATAGGGCCTGCGCGTTTTCTCGCTGAGCGCCTGCAGTTCCTTACGCAAGCCGGCCGCGTCGAGCATGGCGCAGGGCAGCGAACCCAGAGCGCCGGCGTTGGATACGGCAGCGGCTAAACCATGCAGCTGCACGCCAGCCATGGGGGCCTGGATCAGCGGTAGCTCAATGCCCAATAGCTCTTGCAATGACATGTTGGTTCTCCCTTGCCAGACGGATCAGCGGCCACCGTACTGATCCATCCGGCGTCTGGCAAACTGGTAAACTGCCCGGCCACAGGAGCCCGCCTAAATGAACTATCGCCACGCCTTCCATGCCGGCAACCATGCCGATGTGCTGAAACACTACGTCCTCACTCGCCTGATCGCCCTGCTGTCACGCAAGGAGGCGCCGTTCGCCTACCTCGACAGCCATGCTGGTATCGGCCTGTATGACCTGCGCGGTGACCAGGCCAGCCGCACCGGTGAGTGGTTGGAAGGCATCGCCCGGCTGTGGCAGGCCAGCGATGTGCCGGACCCGCTGCTGGACTATCTGGAAGTGATCCGTGCGATGAACCCGGATGGCGAGCTGCGCCATTACCCCGGCTCACCGGAGCTGGCGCGCCTGCTGACCCGCGAGCAAGATCGCCTGCACCTGAACGAGAAACACCCGGAAGACGGCCGCCTGCTCAAGGAAAACATGCACGGCGACCGCCGCGTGGCCGTGCACCTGGGAGAGGGCTGGTATGTGCCACGCGCCCTGCTGCCTACCCGCGAGAAGCGCGCTCTGCTGCTGATCGACCCGCCGTTCGAGCAAGTTGATGAAATGGAACGCTGCGCCCAGTCGTTGAGCGAAGCCATCAGCCGCATGCGCCAGGCGGTGGTGGCGATCTGGTACCCAATCAAAGACCTGCGTCAGTTGCGCCGTTTCTACAGCGACCTGCAAAAGAGCAAGGCGCCCAAGCTGCTGCGTATCGAACTCTACGTACACCCCACCGACGAAGCTGCGCGGCTGAACGGCTCCGGCCTGGTGATCAGCAACCCGCCATGGGGCCTGGAAGACGAGCTCAAGCAGATCCTGCCATGGCTCGCCGACCTGCTGGGGCAAAGCCAGGGCGGCTGGCGGCTGGATTGGCTGATCGAGGAAAACAGCGGCAGCTAGCGGCTGTTGCTCGGCTCGACGAAGTACGTCAGCTGCTGGCGCGGGTTGAGGTACTCCAGCGCCTCGCGCGGTAGCTGGGACGGGCGCAGGCAGGCGGCGATACCCAGGCGTGGCTCCTGTTCCAGATCGAGGATTAGCGCCTCGTGCTTGGGCACGGCGGCGTTGTAGACAATCAGCGTGGGTTTCAGCGGCTGGCTCGGGTTCATGCCGAGGATCAGGCCGTAGCGCTGGTCGTCCAGTTGCACCAGGCTGCCGGGCGGGTAGACGCCCATGCAGCGGATAAAGGCCTTCAGCGCCACCGCATCGAAGCGCGCATTGTATTGTTTGAACATCAGTGCCAGCGCTTCGTGCGGGCTGAGTCCATCGCGCGGGTTGAGCGGGTTGCACAGGTTGTCGAACTGGTTGGTGATGCACACCAGGCGGCTCAGGCGGCCGATGGCGGCTTCACGCAGCTGACGCGGGTAGCCGCTGCCGTCGCAGTATTCATGGTGCTCGTTGATGATGCGCAGCACCTCATCATCCAGCATCAGCTTGTGGCCCGTGCGCAGGCCGAATTCGCAGTGCAGTTGCAGCAGTTGCTGTTCCGGCCGGGTCAGCGGTTCGGGCTTGAGCAACACCTTGCTGGGGATGTCGAGCTTGCCGATATCGTGCAGCAGCGCGCCCATGCCGAGGATGTGGCAATCCTCGCTGTCCAGGCCGATCTGGCGACCCAGCATCAGGCTTAGCACGGTGACGTTCAGTGAGTGGAAATAGCTGTCCTCGGCCACCTTGCTATTGATGCTGTGCAACACCGCGCCGCTGCCACCGAGCAGGGCCTCGACCATTGCGCCGACAATTTCACCGGCCTGTTTGCTGGCGTCTTCCGGGCGGCTGCGTAGGGTCTGGTTGAGCGTTTTGACCTGCTGGCTCGCTTGAACGAATTTGCGGTCCACTTCGGCCAGGCGTTTGCGCAGTGCGCCGAGCTTGGCGGCGCGTTGCTGGCGAGCAACCTCCTCAGGATTGGGCTTGGCTGGCTCGATGGGCGCGGGTGCGCTTTCGGTCACGCGCTCCAGCGGCGCACAATCACTACGCGCCGGGTCATAGCGCAGGCGCTCCAGGCCCAGGGCGCGCAAGGCCTTGATCTGCCCCTCGTCCTTGATCTTGAAATTGCTGAAAGCAAAGTTGTGCTCCCACCAGGCCAGTTCGAGCTGGATATACAGGCCGACGCACAGCTGATCGGGGGAGATGTAGGCGGAGGTCGCAGGCATGCGGGTATCGGCGATGGTGGCTATTGGCTTGCAGTCTAGCGGTTTGCCTATGAGCTGGCAGCAATCGGCAACCACTTCTGTGGCGCTTAGTTTTTCCGCAGCTCCTCTTCGACCTCATCTGCCCAGGTCAGCCAGGACTGCTCGCCAAGGATGCCGCGGCGCAGGGTCAGGTAGGGCAGGCGCAGGGCTTTGCGTTGCTCGTCGGGCAGGGCCAGGTACTCGCGTTCAATATTCAGCAGGCTGTCCAGGGTCTTGCGGTGTATGGCGACATGCCGCTGCATTTCTTCGCGCAGGTTATCCAGCGAGGTATGCGCACCGGCATAGAGTTTTACCAGCAACGCATCGTTGATCTTGTTTGGCTGCACCGGCTCGCCCAACCAGCGCAGCAGTTCGGCGTGACCTGCCGGCGTGAGGCGGTAGTTCTTTTTGTCCGGACGGGTGTCCTGGGCCTGCGCCTCGAACTCAAGCCAGCCGGCTTCACTGAGCTTTTTCAGCTCCAGATAAACCTGCTGATGTTTGGCGTTCCAGAAGTAGCCGAGGCCATCCTTGAAGCGCTTGAGCAGGTCGTAGCCGCTGCCGGGTTCGCTTTCCAGGAGGATAAGGATGGCGTGCTTAAGCGACATAAGCGGGTTTCACTGGCTGCTATTGAAGTGCGCCGCAGTATACGGATTATGCAAAAAGTTGCATCGACTCCAGTCGCTGCCTATTATGCAAAAAATTGCATAACAAGAATAACGCAGGAGCTTCCCATGAAACGTACCGGTACCCGCTTCCGCCCGCGCCTGGTTCAGGGTGATTACGACGCCATCATCATCGGTTCCGGTATCGGCGGCCTGACCACCGCTGCGCTGCTGGCCAAGCTTGGCAAGCGTGTGTGCGTGCTGGAGCAGCATTACACCGCCGGTGGTTATACCCACAGCTACGAACGTGAAGGCTACGAGTGGGATGTGGGTGTGCATTACATCGGCGAGGTGCATAAACCCTGGTCGACCATTCGCCGGGTGTTTGATGTGATCAGTGACGGTCAATTGCAGTGGGCACCAATGGACGCCCACTACGATCGCATCGTGATCGGCGAGCAGACTTACGACTACGTGGCTGGGCGCGAGGAGTTCAAGGCCGAGATGCTGCGCCATTTTCCCGCAGAAGGCGCCGTACTTGACCGCTATGTCGACCTGCTCAGTGAGGTCAGTGCCAAGGTTCTAAGATTTTTCGCCGGTCAGGCAATGCCACGCTCAGTGGGCATGCTCTACAGCAAGCTGCGCCGGTTGTGGCTACCGGATTACTTCTTCAAAACCACCCGTGAAGTCCTTGAAGGCCTGACCGACAACCAGCAGCTGATCGGCGTGCTCACCGCGCAGTGGGGTGATTACGGCCTGCCGCCTGCTGAAGCGGCGTTTGTCATGCATGCCATGGTGGCCAAGCACTACATCACTGGCGGCAATTACCCGGTGGGCGGGGCGACGAAAATTTCCGAAAGCATTATCCCGGTGATCGAAGCGGCTGGCGGCCAGGTGTTCACCTATGCCGGGGTCGACAAGATTCTGGTGGAGCACGGTCGCGCGGTGGGCGTACGCATGCAGAAAGACGGTTTCGAGATTCGCGCACCGCAGATCGTCAGCTGCGCCGGTCTGGTGCCCACCTATACCCGTCTGCTCGAACTACAGGTGGCCAGCGACTATGGCCTGCTGGCGCAACTGCGCAAGGTTAAGTTATCGGAGGCCACGTTGTGCCTGTATGCGGGTTTCAAAGGCAGCGCCGCCGAGTTGAATTTGCCGAAGACCAATTACTGGGTTTATCCGAGCGCTCATCATGAGCAAAACATCAGTCGGTTTAATCGTGGGGAAACGCAGGCGATGCCGCTGATCTATATCAGCTTCCCCTCGGCCAAGGACCCAGCCTGGGATGCGCAGTACCCGAAAAAGGCCACGGTTGAAATCGTCGCACCGACGCAGCCCGAGTGGTTTGCTAAGTGGAAGGGCACCACCTGGGGCAAGCGCGGTGCTGACTATGACGCCTTCAAGGCCGAGTTGACGGCGCAACTGCTGGAAACCCTCTACCAGCATCAGCCGCAATTGCGCGGTGCGCTGGACTTTTGCGAGCTGGGCACGCCGCTGTCCACCGAATGGTTCCAGTGGAACGAGCAGGGCGAGATCTACGGCATTGATCACACGGTTGAGCGCTTTGAGCAGCACTGGATCCACACTCAGACGCCGATCAAGGGGCTGTACCTGACCGGCGCCGATACGGTGACGGCGGGGGTGGGTGGGGCGCTGATGGCCGGGGTGCTGACTGCCTCGCGCATGCTTGGCTGGCGCGGCTACAAGGTCGGCAAACTGTTGAAAAGCTGGAAGGCACAAGCGCCTACCGACGCCAGTGCGACGGCGGATGTCGCGAGCTAAACCACTACGTCGACACTATTACCCAGGTTCGGTGGATTGCTCGGCACGCTGGCTGGCGTGGCGGCCTGCACCAGGCCGCCGATGCTGGCAGCCTGCAGTTCCAGGGTTTTGCGCAGCAACAGCAGTGAGGCCAGGGCAGAGGCCTGAGCCGCTGCCTGGGTCGACACCTGATTGGTCATGCTGCTGAGTTCCACTGTGCTATTTCCTCTCGATCAGCCCGGCAGACAGGCGCCCGTGCCGCCCAGACCGCAATAGCCGCCAGGGTTCTTCGCCAAGTACTGCTGGTGATAGGCCTCAGCGTAGTAGAACGGCGGCGCCTCGAGCACCTCGGTGGTGATGGCGCCGAAACCGGCTTTGCTCAATTCGGTCTGGAACTGTGCCTGGCTACTCAGTGCAGCGGCTAGTTGCTCAGGGCCGTAGCAGTAGATCGCCGAACGGTACTGGCTGCCCGTGTCGTTACCCTGGCGCATGCCCTGGGTCGGGTTATGCGCCTCCCAGAACACTTTCAGCAGTGCGGCGTAGCTGGTGATCTGTGGATCGAACACCACCAGCACCACTTCGGTGTGGCCGGTCAGGCCCGAGCAGGTTTCCTCATAGGTTGGATTCGGCGTATGCCCGCCGGCATAGCCGACAGCCGTGCTCCAGACACCTGGCTGCTGCCAGAAGCGTCGTTCGGCGCCCCAGAAACACCCCATGGCAAACACTGCTTGTTCAAGACCCGCAGGAAATGGCCCCTGCAGCGCATTGCCATTGACGAAATGCGCAGCCGGCACCTTCATGGCTTCGGCTCGGCCAGGCAGAGCCTGCTCGGCGGTGGGCAGTTCGAGTTTGTGGGCGAGAATTTGCGAACGCAGAACCATGAGCCATTTCCTCAGCAGAAGCATGTGTGTCATAGACCATCAAAGGGCGAGCTTGTTACAGCTAGCCTCGATTTGGATAGCGCTTGAGGCTTTCCAGTAGGTCGCGGCTGGCGATGGGTTTGTCGAACAGGTAGCCCTGGCCGATATCGCATTGCTGGCGGCGGAGAAAATTCAGCTGCGCTGCTGTTTCGATACCTTCGGCCACCACCTTGAGTTTCAGGTTGTGCGCCATGGCGATCACTGCTGAGGTGATTTCCATGTCGTCCTGATTCTCCGGGATGTCCTTGATAAAGCTGCGATCAATCTTGATCACGTCGATGGGGAATTTTTTCAGGTAGCTGAGCGACGAGTAACCGGTGCCAAAGTCGTCCATGGCCAGGGTCAGCCCCAGGCTTTTCAAGCGGCTGAGCTGGTGGCGGGTGTCGTCGGTGGCTTCCAGCAGCAGGCTTTCCGTTAGCTCCAGCTCGAGCAGGGCCGGGTCGAGCTGTTCCTCATGGAGGATGGCGGCGATCTCGCCGACCAGGTCCGGGTCGGAGAACTGTTTGGGCGACAGGTTGATCGCCATCTGCAACGGTGTGTGGCCGACAGCGATCAGTTGCTTGCTCATGCGGCAGGCCTGGCGAGTGACCCATTTGCCGATGGGGATTATCAGCCCGGTCTCTTCCGCGACGCTGATAAATTTTTCCGGGCTGATCATGCCCTTGTCCGGGTGATGCCAGCGCAGCAGCGCTTCCAGGCCCAGCAGCCGCCCGCTCTTCAGGCACAGCTTGGGCTGGTAGAACACCTCCAGCTCGTTCTGCATCAACGCACGGCGCAGGTTGCTCTCGACGAACAGTTTGTAGTGCGCCTCGGCGTTCAGCGTATCGGTAAACACCTGCAGTTGGTTTTTGCCGTTGGCCTTGGCTTTATGCAGGGCCAGACCAGTGTGCTTCATCAGGGTCTGCGGGTCATCGCCATGTTCGGGCGCGCAGCCCAGGCCGATGGAGCCGGTGACGCTGATCAGCTGGTTGTCGACAAACAGTGGCTTGTCCAGGGTGTGCAGCAGCTTCTGCGCCACCAGTTGGCTGTCGGCCTGATTGACCTCGAGCAGCACGGCGAATTCGTTGCTGGCAAAACGTGCCAGCACACTGCTGGGGCTCAGGGTGTTGCGCAAACGGCGCGCCAGGCTGACCAGCAGTTTGTCGCCCGTCTGGTGGCCGAGGCTGTCGTTGATCCGCTTGAAGTTGTCGATATCCACCAGCAGCAGGCTGATTGGTTTGCCTGGGTGTTCGCTGAAGTGGCTCTCCAGCGAGCGGATAAAGGCGTAGCGGTTGCCCAGCCCGGTCAGGTTGTCGCGAAAGGCCAGGCGCTCGATATGCTGTTGCGCCTGTTTGCTCGCGGTAACGTCTTCGTAGATGCCGATGTAGTGGGTCAGGCTGCCATCGTCGGCATGCACCTTGGACAGCGACAGTTGCCCCCAATATGGGTCGAGGTTCTTCCGTCGGCTTTTGAACTCACCTTGCCAGCTGTTGTGTTCGGCCAGGCTGGAGCGGGCATCGAACAGCAGGTCGCTGAGGTTCTCCAGAGCGGGGATTTCTGACAGGCGGCGGCCCTGCACTTCGCTGGCACTGTACAGGGTGATGGCGGTAAAGCTTGGGTTGACGTACTCCACCAGGCCATCGCGGTCGAGCAGAATAAAGGCGCTGGAGCTCTGTTCGACGGCGCGCTGGAACAGGTGCAGGGCATTGGTCGCGGAGCGCCGTTGTTGATTGGTCAGCACCTGGGCGTACTGGTCGGCCAGTTCGCCGGCAAAGGCAATTTCGTCGGCCTGCCAGGTGCGCGGCGTGCCGATATGCTCCAGGCACAACACGCCCACCACTTCGCCGGCGATGCGGATGCTGGCATCAAGCATGGCGGTGATGCCCATGGGCTGCAGGTAGCTGCTACTCAGCTCGCAGGTGCGTGGGTCCTGGTGTGCGTCATGCGCGTCCAGGGCGCGGCCGCTGTGCAGCGCCTGCAGGTAGGCGGGGTAGGGGCTGGCATCGATGTCGGCCTGGTCGATATGCCGGCCTTGGTCCTGTTGGTACAGGGCCACCGCTTGCAGCACATGTTGATTGAGGTTCCAGATGCCGACGCGGCTGACCCCATACAACTCACAGGCGCTTTTAGTAATCAGCTCGGCGGCTTCACGTAAGGGATCGTTGTCGCCGTAGTGATGGCGCGCGAGGGTGACGATCAACTGTTGCTGGGCCTGTGTGCGTTGCTGCTGCGCCTGCAACTCGGCCTGGCTGCGTTGGTACAGCTCAAGGGTTTGTGGCGACGGGGCGCTCTGCTCGTTCATCACCAGCAGATAGCCGCGTAGCAGCTGGCGGCCGCGTTGCTTGAAGGCTTCGCCCACTTCCATCAGCGTCAGGCTGCCGCGTGGGGTGTGCAGGCAGTACTGCACGCTGTAGTGGCGACGGTCGGCAAGCTGCTGCGCGATGTTGTCGTGCAGCTGGTGGCGAACCGCGGGTTCCATCAGGCTGGCGTAGGGCGCATCAAGCAGGGAACAGAGTTCGTGAGCAGGCAGGCCGAACTGTTGTTCGCAGCCTGCGTCGAGGTACAGCAGAGCCCAGCTGGCTTCATTCAAGCGCTCGAAACGCAGTAAGCCAAGGCGCGAGGGCACTGGCAACTGCGTCACAACCTCGGCCGCTAAACGACTTGCGGCATCGGGATGGCTTTTCATTCGGTGGCTGGCTTCCAGTATGCTGATCGAAGCGGCAATCGACTCACTTCATTTATAGCGTCGGGTAAGGGTGCATCATGCAATTGCGACTGACAAGAAAACTAATATCCGCAGTGCTGCTGAGCAGCTGTATGGCCACCTCAACGGTCTTCGCCGCTGAGCCTGACACGGGTTTGAGCAGTGCCGAACAGGGCAATTATCTGCTCGAATTGAAACGCCTTTATCTGACCCAGAATGACCGCCAGGCGTTGTTGGCGCACTGCAATGATCTGCTAAAAACCTACGCCCTGCGAGCCGCCTATCAGGTCGGCCAGGCGCAACGCCAGGACCTGCTCTATCAGTTGCGTCAGGGCGAGTCCGGCGAGTTGCTGCTGCGTGAGGAAACTCGCGGCCTGCAGGGTACCGATATTGCTGTGCGTAACCAGCGGGTGCCGCTGTTTGGCGTTGATCCTTTCGTGCGTTACGAGTGCCCGACCAGCGGCATCAGCTGCGTGCTGCACAACCCCAACGATGGCAGCCCAATGCTGACCATTGTGCGCGATCACAAGGGCGCTGCCGAACTGGCCAAGGCCCTGAGCTTTCTGATCCGCAATCTGCAGAAAGGCTGATCGCCTTCCGCAGCTTTTATCGCTAGCGCACGCCTAAAAAAAACCCCGCCTAACAGGGCGGGGTCGAGGGTACGAGCGTGGCTGCTCGAAAGTTGATGCGTTACAGCAGCATGGTGCGGATGTCCGCCAGCACGTCACCCAGGCGCTTGGTGAAGCGCGCAGCAGCGGCGCCGTTGATCACCCGGTGGTCGTAGGACAGCGACAGCGGCAGCATCAGCTTGGGCTGGAAGGCTTTACCGTCCCAGACTGGCTGGATGGTGGCCTTGCTGACTCCGAGGATCGCCACTTCCGGCGCGTTGACGATCGGCGTAAAGCCGGTGCCGCCAATATGGCCGAGGCTGGAAATGGTGAAGCAGGCGCCCTGCATATCGTCGGCCGAGAGCTTCTTGGTGCGCGCTTTCTCAGCCAGGGCGGCGGCTTCGGCAGCCAGTTGCAGCAGGCTCTTCTGATCAACGTTCTTGATCACCGGGACCAGCAGACCATCCGGGGTGTCCACGGCAAAGCCGATGTGCACGTATTTCTTGCGGATGATCGCTTTGCCGCTTGGCGCCAGTGAGCTGTTGAAGTCCGGCAGTTCCTTGAGCAGGAAGGCGCAGGCCTTGAGCAGCAGTGGCAGCACGGTGAGTTTGACCCCAGCCTTTTCCGCTACGGCTTTCTGCGCGACGCGGAAGGCTTCCAGCTCGGTGATATCAGCCGAATCGAACTGAGTCACGTGCGGCACGTTGAGCCAGCTGCGATGCAGGTTGTTGGCGCCGACCTGCATCAGGCGGGTCATCGCCACTTCTTCGATTTCACCAAACTTGCTGAAGTCCACCACCGGGATCGGCGGGATACCCGCACCACCGGTTGTACCGGCGGCTGGGGCTTCCTTGGCTTTCTGCATCATCGCTTTGACGTAAGCCTGCACATCCTCTTTGAGCACGCGGCCTTTCGGCCCGGTGCCCGGTACAGCGGACAGCTCGACGCCGAACTCGCGCGCCAGCAGGCGTACTGCAGGACCGGCATGCACCTTGGCGCCGTCGCGCTTAGGGGCGGCGGCAACGTTGGCGGCAGCGGCTGCCAGCGAGGCAATCGCACCGACTTCGGCGGCGACCGCAGGATGCGCGCCGGCCGGAACCTTGTGCACATCACTGGCGTGTGCAACGGCGGGTGCAGCGGCTGGTGCCGGTGCTGCGGCGGCAGCGGGAGCCGCAGCGGCGCCGGCCACTTTCAGTTTGAGGATGAAATCACCGGTGCCGACTTCGTCTTCCAGTTTGACGCTGATGCTTTCCACCACGCCGGCAGCTGGCGAGGGGATTTCCATGCTGGCCTTGTCCGATTCCAGGGTGATCAGCGACTGATCGGCTTCGACGCTATCGCCGACCTTGATCAGAATCTCGATGACCCTGGCTTTGCCGTCCGAGCCGATATCCGGCACATGCACGTCCTGCACGCTGCTGCTGGCCTGCGCGGCTGGCGCAGGCGCGGCGGCCGGAGCGGGAGCAGCAGCTGCTTTGGGTGCTTCAGCCGGTGCTGCGGCAGGCGCCGCTGGTGCGGCTTCGGTAGCGCCTTCGGCTTCCAGCTCAAACAGTTCGTCGCCTTCTTTCAGGCGGTCGCCCAGCTTCACTTTCAGGCTTTTCACCACGCCGCCTTTCGGCGCGGGGATTTCCATGCTGGCCTTGTCCGATTCCAAGGTCAGCACGCTCTGATCGGCCTCGATGCGATCACCGACCTTGACCATCAGTTCGATTACTTCACCCTCACCACCACCGATGTCGGGTACGCGAATCAATTCACTCATCGTTTCGCTCCTTAGCAGTCCAGTGGGTTGAGTTTTTCCGGGTTGATGCCGAACTTGACGATGGCCTCGGCCACCACTTTCGGTTCGATATCACCACGGTCGGCGAGTGCTTCCAGGGCAGCCAGAACAACCCAGTTGCGGTCCACTTCGAAGAAGTGGCGCAGCTTCTTGCGGCTGTCGCTGCGGCCGAAGCCGTCGGTGCCCAGCACCTTGAATTCCTTGCTCGGCACCCACTGGCGAATCTGCTCGGCGAACAGCTTCATATAGTCGGTGGAGGCGATGACCGGGCCTTTACGGCCGCTCAGGCACTCTTCCACGTAGGTCTGCTTGGGCTTCTGGCCCGGGTGCAGGCGGTTGCTGCGTTCCACGGCCAGGCCGTCACGGCGCAGTTCGTTGAAGCTGGTCACGCTCCATACGTCTGCAGCGACATTGAACTCGTCACGCAGGATCTTCGCCGCCTCGCGCACTTCACGCAGGATGGTGCCGGAACCGAGGAGCTGCACATGGTGCGCGGCTTCCTTCTTGTCCTCTTCGAGCAGGTACATGCCCTTGATGATGCCTTCCTCGGCGCCCGCCGGCATGGCAGGCTGCTGGTAGGACTCGTTCATCACGGTGATGTAGTAGAAGACGTCCTGTTGCTCTTCGGTCATCTTCTTCATGCCGTCCTGAATGATCACCGCCAGCTCGTAGCCGTAGGTCGGATCATAGGTGCGGCAGTTGGGGATGGTCGCTGCCATCAGGTGGCTGTGACCGTCCTCGTGCTGCAGGCCTTCACCGTTCAGCGTGGTACGACCGGCGGTACCGCCGATCAGGAAGCCACGGGTGCGGCTGTCGCCAGCGGCCCAGGCCAGGTCGCCAATGCGCTGGAAGCCGAACATCGAGTAGAAGATGTAGAACGGCAGCATCGGCTGGTTGTGGCAGCTATACGAGGTACCGGCAGCGATGAACGACGACATGGCACCGGCTTCGTTGATGCCTTCCTCGAGGATCTGACCCTTCTTGTCTTCGCGGTAGAACATCACCTGGTCTTTATCGACTGGCTCGTAGAGCTGGCCGACCGAGGAGTAGATGCCCAGCTGGCGGAACATGCCTTCCATACCGAAGGTACGTGCTTCGTCCGGGATGATCGGCACGATGCGCTGGCCGATGTCCTTGTCCTTGACCAGCTGCGCGAGGATGCGCACGAAGGCCATGGTGGTGGAAATTTCACGGTCGCCCGAGCCGTCGAGGATGGCCTTGAGAGTATCCAGTGGCGGTGTTGGGATGCTGAAGCTCTTGGCGCGGCGCTGCGGCACAAAACCGCCGAGTGCGGCGCGGCGTTCGCTCAGGTAACGGGCTTCGGCACTGCCTTCTTCCGGCTTGAGGAACGGCAGGTTTTCCAGCTCTTCGTCCTTGACCGGGATGTCGAAGCGGTCGCGGAACTGCTTGAGGCTGTCGACATCGACCTTCTTGGTGTTGTGCGCGGTGTTCTTCGCTTCACCGGCGCCAGTGCCATAACCCTTGACGGTCTTGGCCAGGATCACGGTCGGCTGCTCTTTGTGGTTGACCGCCTGGTGATAGGCCGCATAGACCTTGTACGGGTCGTGGCCGCCACGGTTGAGCTTCCAGATCTCGTCGTCAGACAGATCGGCCACCATCGCCTTGAGTTCTGGCGAGTTGAAGAAGTGCTCGCGGACGAACGCGCCGTCTTTGGCCTTGTAGTTCTGGTATTCGCCGTCGATGACTTCGTCCATGCGGCGCTGCAGGATGCCGTCGACGTCTTTGGCCAGTAGTGGGTCCCAGAAACGGCCCCATACGACTTTGTTGACGTTCCAGCCACCGCCACGGAACACGCCTTCGAGCTCCTGGATGATCTTGCCATTACCGCGTACCGGGCCGTCGAGGCGCTGCAGGTTGCAGTTGATGACGAAGATCAGGTTGTCCAGCTTCTCGCGGCCAGCCAGGGAGATTGCGCCGAGGGATTCCGGCTCGTCGCACTCGCCGTCACCCATAAAGCACCAGACCTTCTGCTTGCCGGCCGGGATAAAGCCGCGCGCTTCCAGGTACTTCATAAAACGTGCCTGGTAGATCGCCTGAATCGGGCCCAGGCCCATGGAAACCGTCGGGAACTGCCAGAAGTCCGGCATCAGCCACGGGTGCGGATAGGACGACAGGCCTTTGCCATCGACTTCCTGGCGGAAGTTGTTCATCTGGTCTTCAGTGATGCGGCCTTCCATAAAGGCGCGGGCGTAAACGCCGGGCGATGCGTGGCCCTGGAAGAAGATCAGGTCGCCGCCGTGCTCCTCGGTAGGGGCCTGGAAGAAGTAGTTGAAGCCGATGTCATACAGGGTCGCCGAGGACGCGAAGCTGGAGATGTGGCCGCCCAGGTCCGAGTCTTTCAGGTTGGTGCGCATCACCATGGCCAACGCGTTCCAGCGCACCAGCGAGCGAATGCGGCGTTCCATAAACAGGTCGCCAGGCATGCGTGCTTCGTGGGTCAGCGGGATGGTGTTGCGGTAGGGCGTGGTGATCGCATACGGCAGCTGTGAACCACTGCGGGTGGCCAGCTCGCCCATACGGGTCATCAGGTAATGTGCGCGGTCTTCACCCTCGTTATCGAGGACGGACTCAAGGGCGTCCAGCCATTCCTGGGTTTCGACGGGATCGAGGTCTTGCATGGCTTGCTCCAGGGCGGAAAGGCTTCCAGAATCGGAGGCCAGGTTTCGTGGCCGACTTCGTGAGTGGCCGCGTGAATTCTTGGATTGACCGGGGGTAGGACCGGCTGCGTGTAGTTTTACTACATTCAGACGCCGATTTCAGCCTTTTGGATACAATCTTTGGTAGTAAAACTACAATTATTTTTCTGCCAGTGATTCGACCCGCTCTAGCGTGGGTGGTGCCATCCATGATCGCTGCACTGGCAGACCGCTAAAAAGGATAGACCATGAGCCTGCCCGCGCTGGCCTCTTTGCCTGCTGCCTTGTCCCCCCTCGCACTGCGTGCCGAACAGTCCCTGCAGTACGCATTTGCTGAGCTTTCCAGTGAGGCGGCAGCGGCTTTCGCAGGTTGGCCACGCGCGCGAGTGGAGGCGTTGCAGCGGGTGGGTGTTGCCAGTGATTTCGTGGTGCAGCAGGGCCTGCGCGACCCGCAGATGCTGCTCGATCTGGCCGCCAGTGGTGAACTGGAACGCAGCCTCGGGGCGGGCGAATTGCGCGGCCAATTGGCGCATGCGCTGGAGGAATGCGCTGATGACGACGAGCTGGGGCGACGCTTGCGGCGCTTCCGTAACCGTCAGCAGCTGCGCATCATCTGGCGCGATATCAGCCGCCAGGCGGATTTGATCGAAACCTGTCGCGACCTTTCCGACCTGGCCGATGCCTGCATCGACCTGGCTTATCAGTGGCTCTATCCACGCCATTGCGCGCAGTTCGGCACTCCCATCGGCCGGCGCAGCGGTCAGGCGCAGCATATGGTCATCCTCGGCATGGGCAAGCTGGGCGCCCATGAGCTGAACCTGTCGTCAGACATCGACCTGATCTTCGGCTACCCCGAAGGCGGCGAAACCGAAGGGGTGAAGCGCCCGCTGGATAATCAGGAGTTCTTTATCCGTCTCGGTCAGAAGCTGATCAAGGCGCTGGATGTGATTACGGTGGAGGGCTTCGTCTTCCGCACCGACATGCGTCTGCGTCCATATGGCTCATCCGGGTCGCTGGTGTTCAGCTTTAACGCGCTGGAGCAGTACTACCAGGACCAGGGCCGCGACTGGGAACGCTACGCGATGATCAAGGCGCGGGTGGTCGGTGGTGACCAAGCCGCCGGCGCGCAGCTGCTGGAGATGCTGCGGCCCTTCGTTTACCGGCGTTATCTGGATTTCTCGGCGATTGAAGCACTGCGTGCGATGAAGCAGCTGATCCAGCAGGAAGTGCGGCGCAAGGGTATGGCCGAGAACATCAAGCTGGGTTCGGGTGGCATTCGCGAAGTGGAGTTTATCGCCCAGGCTTTCCAGCTGATTCACGGCGGTCGCGACCTCAGCCTGCAGCAGCGCTCGCTGTTTGCCGTGCTGAATACCCTGCGCGACCAGGGCTACCTGCCGGCCGCAGTGACCGACGAGCTGCGCGACGGTTACGCCTTCCTGCGTTATGCCGAGCATGCGCTGCAGGCCATCGATGATCGGCAGACGCAGATGCTCCCGGACAACGATCAGGACCGTGCGCGGGTGGCCTTTATCATGGGCTTCGACAGCTGGCAGGCGTTCCACGAGCAGCTGATGCACTGGCGCGGCCGCGTTGACTGGCACTTCCGCCAGGTGATCGCCGACCCTGATGAAGAGGAAGGTGGTGAGCCGGTCGAAGAGGCCGTGGGCTGCGAGTGGTTGCCGCTCTGGGAGGATGTGCAGGACGAAGAAGCCGCGTGCCGGCAGTTGGCCGAGGCCGGCTTTACCGAGCCGCAATCGGCCTGGCAGCGCCTGGCGGGGCTGCGCAACGGCAATCAGGTGCGCGCCATGCAGCGCCTTGGCCGCGAGCGTCTGGATGCCTTTATTCCGCGGCTGCTGGCGCAAGCAGTGGAACATGAGAATCCGGACCTGGTGCTGGAGCGTGTGCTGCCGCTGATCGAAGCCGTGGCGCGGCGTTCGGCTTATCTGGTGCTTCTCACGGAAAACCCCAGTGCGCTGCAGCGCCTGCTGACCCTGTGCGCTGCCAGTCCATGGATCGCCGAGCAGATCACCCGCTTCCCGCTGCTGCTCGATGAGCTACTTAATGAAGGGCGTTTGTTCAAGCCGCCGCTGGCGCCTGAGCTGGCGGCCGAGCTGCGCGAGCGGCTGATGCGTATTCCCGAAGAGGATCTGGAGCAGCAGATGGAGGCGCTACGCCACTTCAAGCTGGCGCACCGCTTGCGCGTGGCCGCCTCCGAGATTGCCGGCACTCTGCCGCTGATGAAGGTCAGCGACTACCTGACCTGGCTGGCCGAGGCGATTCTCGACCAGGTGCTGGCCCTGGCCTGGCGCCATACGGTGAGCCGCTATGGCGCGCCGCGCCGCGCTGACGGCAGCGTCTGCGATCCGGATTTCGTCATCGTCGGCTACGGCAAGGTCGGCGGCATCGAGCTGGGCCATGGCTCGGACCTCGACCTGGTGTTTATCCACGATGGCGACCCGCATGCGGAAACCGATGGCGAAAAGTCCATCGACGGCGCGCAGTTCTTCAATCGTCTGGGCCAGCGCATCATTCACCTGCTCACCACGCAGACCAACTCCGGCCAGCTCTACGAAGTCGATATGCGCCTGCGCCCGTCTGGCGCGGCGGGTCTGCTGGTCAGCTCGTTGGGCGCCTTCGAGCGTTATCAGCAGGGCGAAGCCTGGACCTGGGAGCATCAGGCGTTGGTGCGGGCGCGGGTGCTGGTGGGTTGTGCGCGGGTCGGTAAGGCCTTCGAGGCAGTGCGCGCCGGCGTATTGGGCCGCGAGCGCGACCTGGCCACCCTGCGCACTGAAGTCAGCGAGATGCGCGCTAAGATGCGCGACAACCTCGGCAGCAAGGCCACGGCGGCCGGCACCGCGGCGAATGCCTTCGAAGCCACGTCGCCGTTCGACCTCAAGCAGGACGCCGGAGGTATCGTCGATATTGAATTTATGGTGCAATACGCGGCCCTGGCCTGGTCGCGCCAGTACCCGGAATTGCTTGAGTTCACTGACAATATTCGCATTCTGGAAGGGCTGGAGCGGGTTGGCTTGCTCCCCGGCGAAGATGCCCGCTTGCTGCAGGATATCTACAAGGCCTACCGCAGTGCCGCGCACCGCCAGGCCCTGCAAAAGCAGCCTGGGGTGGTCAGCGGTGAGCAGTTCGCCGATGAGCGGCGCACGGTGATGCGCATTTGGCAGGAACTGGGTTTGAACTGAATTTGAAGAGGTCGGGCGCTTAAGGTGGCCGGCCAAATGCTGTACCAATCGAATGTGAGGAGCAGGCAACTATGTCGATGGCCGATCGTGATGGCGTGATCTGGTATGACGGCGAGCTGGTGCCGTGGCGCAACGCGACCACCCACGTGCTGACCCATACCCTGCACTACGGCATGGGCGTGTTTGAAGGCGTGCGCGCCTACAACACCCCGCAAGGCACGGCGATCTTCCGCCTGCAAGCGCACACCGACCGCCTGTTCGACTCGGCCCACATCATGGGCATGAAGATTCCGTTCAGCAAAGACGAAATCAACGAAGCCACCCGCGCCGCCGTGCGGGAGAACAACCTGGAAAGCGCCTATATCCGCCCGATGGTGTTCTACGGATCTGAAGCCATGGGCCTGCGCGCCAGTGGCCTGAAAACCCAGGTGATCGTCGCGGCCTGGAGCTGGGGCGCCTACATGGGCGATGAAGCCCTGCAGGTGGGCATCAAGGTGCGCACCAGCTCCTTTACCCGTCACCACGTAAACATCTCGATGACCCGCGCCAAGGCCAACGGCAACTACATCAACTCGATGCTGGCCCTGCAGGAAGCCATCTCCGGCGGCGCCGACGAAGCGCTGTTGCTGGACCCGGAAGGCTACGTGGCCGAAGGCTCGGGCGAGAATATCTTCCTGGTCAAAAACGGTGTGATCTACACCCCGGAAGTGACTTCCTGCCTCAATGGCATCACCCGTAACACCATTCTGACCCTGGCAGCCGAACACGGCCTGGACGTGGTCGAGAAGCGCATTACCCGCGATGAAGTGTATATCGCCGATGAAGCCTTCTTTACCGGCACCGCCGCCGAAGTGACGCCGATTCGTGAAGTCGATGGCCGGCAGATCGGTGCAGGTCGTCGCGGGCCGATCACCGAGAAGCTGCAAACCGCTTATTTTGATCTGGTGACGGGTAAAACCGATGCCCACGCTGAGTGGTGCACGCTGGTCAAATAACTGTCTGGCATGGGCTGGATGCTGCTGCATTCGGCCCGCAGGCTAGGCTGATAGTCGAGCGTTGAGTCTGTCCGGGAGGCGAAAGCCTCCTTGGTCGTTTCTGGAAGTGGCATGAAAATACTGATCGTAGGCCCCAGCTGGGTGGGCGACATGGTGATGGCGCAGACACTGTTTCAGTGTCTGCAACAGCGTCACCCCGGCTGTGCAATCGATGTGCTGGCCCCCGAGTGGAGTCGGCCGATTCTTGAGCGTATGCCCGAAGTGCGTCAGGCCCTGAGCTTTCCGCTCGGTCATGGCGTGCTGGAACTGGCCACGCGGCGCACGATCGGCAAATCCCTGGCCGGCCAGTATGACCAGGCGATTCCCCTACCCAACTCGCTGAAGTCCGCACTGGTACCGTTTTTCGCCGGTATCCCCAAGCGCACCGGCTGGAAGGGCGAGCTGCGCTACGGCCTGCTCAACGATATCCGCACGCTGGACAAAGAGCGCTACCCGCTGATGATCGAGCGCTTTATGGCACTGGCCTTCGAGCCCGGCGCCGCGCTGCCGCAGCCTTATCCACGCCCTGCCTTGCAGATCGATGCGCAGAGCCGCGACGCAGCTTTGGCCAAGTTTGGCCTGAGCCTGGATCGCCCGGTATTGGCGCTGTGCCCAGGGGCTGAGTTTGGTGAAGCCAAGCGCTGGCCGAGCGAGCATTACGCCAAGGTTGCCGAGCTGAAGATCCGCGCCGGCTGGCAGGTGTGGATATTCGGCTCGAAAAACGATCACCCGGTCGGCGAAGACATCCGCAGTCGGCTGATTCCTGGCTTGCGCGAGGAAGCGGTTAACCTGGCTGGCGAAACCAGCCTGGCTGAAGCAGTTGACCTGCTGTCCTGCGCCGGTGCTGTGGTGTCCAACGACTCCGGTCTGATGCATGTGGCGGCTGCGTTGAATCGCCCGCTGGTAGCGGTCTACGGTTCGACTTCGCCAGGCTTTACCCCGCCACTGGCCGAACAGGTGGAAATCGTCCGCCTGGGCCTGGAATGCAGCCCGTGCTTCGACCGCACCTGCCGTTTCGGTCACTACAACTGCCTGGGTCAGCTCAAGCCGCGCCCGGTGATCGAGGCGCTGGATCGCCTGGTTAGCGACCCTGTCGAGGTTGAATAGCTTGCGGGTACTGTTGATCAAGACCTCCTCACTGGGCGATGTGGTGCACACCTTGCCAGCGCTGACCGATGCGGCGCGCGCCATTCCCGGCATTCAGTTCGACTGGGTGGTGGAAGAGGGTTTTGCCGAGATTCCCGCCTGGCACCCAGCCGTGGCACAGGTTATCCCGGTGGCGATTCGCCGCTGGCGCAAGCACCTCTGGCAGACCCTGAAAAATGGCGAGTGGAAGCGCTTTAAGCAGCGGCTCGGCGAAACCAAGTACGACCTTGTCATCGATGCCCAGGGCCTGCTGAAAAGCGCATGGCTGACCCGTTACGTCAAAGCGCCAATCGCTGGTCTGGATCGCGATTCAGCGCGTGAGCCGCTGGCCAGTCGCTTCTATGAACGCTGCTATAGCGTGCCGCGCGAGCAGCATGCCCTTGAGCGTACTCGCCAGTTATTCGCCCAGGCGCTGGGCTATGCGCTGCCAGCAGGCGCTGGTGACTACGGCCTGAACCGCGCGCAACTGGCTGACTCTGTATCGCAGCCTTACTTGCTGTTTCTGCATGGCACCACTTGGGCAAGCAAACATTGGCCGGAGGCCGATTGGCGTGCGCTGGCCGAGCAGATGAGTGCACAAGGCTGGGCTGTGCGCTTGCCTTGGGGCAATGAGGCCGAGAAGGCTCGTGCCGAGAGAATCGCCGCCGGCATTGAAAACGCTGCGGTGCTGCCCAAATTAAATCTTGCAGGCGTGGCTAAAGTGATCGCCGGTGCTAGCGCCTGTGTGGCGGTGGACACCGGCCTCGGCCATCTGGCCGCTGCGCTGGATGTACCGAGTATTTCCCTGTATGGCCCGACCCTGCCAGGGCGCGTCGGTGCCTATGGTCGTGGTCAGGTGCACCTGTGCGCGACGGGGCCGAATGCGGGCTCGGGTGATCGCCACAAACCTTGTTTCGACGGCCTGGATGCGGAGCGTGTGGCCACACAATTGCAGGCCCTGTTGCTGGCCGAGGACGTTGTCTGATGCAGCTCGCGTTTATCCTCTACAAATACTTCCCCTTCGGCGGCCTGCAGCGCGACTTTATGCGCATCGCCCTGGAGTGCCAGGCGCGCGGTCATGCCATTCGCGTCTACACCCCGATCTGGGAAGGTGAAGTGCCTGCGGGCTTCGAGGTGGTGGTGGTGCCGGTCAAGGCGCTGTTCAACCACAAACGCAATGAAAAGCTCACCGCCTGGGTCGAGGCGGACCTGGTCAAGCGTCCGGTGGATCGGCTGATTGGCTTTAACAAGATGCCTGGCCTGGATGTCTACTACGCCGCCGATGGCTGCTATGAAGACAAGGCGCAGACCCTGCGTAACCCGTTGTACAAACGCTGGGGGCGTTACAAGCACTTTGCTGATTACGAACGTGCGGTGTTTGCCCCCGAGTCGAAGACCGAGATTCTGATGATCTCCGAAGTGCAGCAGCCGCTGTTTATCAAGCATTACCACACCCCGCAGCAGCGCTTTCACCTGCTGCCGCCGGGTATCGCCGCAGACCGCCGTGCGCCGGACAATGCCGCCGAGATACGCGCCGAGTTCCGCGCCGAGTTCAAGCTGGCGGATAACGACCTGCTGCTGGTGCAGATCGGCTCCGGCTTCAAGACCAAGGGCCTGGATCGCAGCCTCAAGGCCCTGGCCGCCTTGCCGCGCGAGCTGAAACAACGCACCCGTTTGATCGCCATCGGTCAGGACGATCCGCGTGCTTTTCAGCTGCAAGCCAAGGCGTTGGGGGTGTCCGATCAGGTGCAGATTCTCAAGGGGCGCAGCGATATTCCGCGTTTCTTGCTCGGTGCTGATCTGTTGATACACCCGGCCTACAACGAGAACACCGGCACCGTGCTGCTGGAGGCGCTGGTCTCCGGCCTGCCTGCGCTGGTGACCGATGTGTGCGGCTATGCCCACTACATTGCCGAAGCGGATGCCGGGCGGGTGTTGGCCAGCCCGTTCGAGCAGGAGCGGCTCAACCATCTGCTCGCCGATATGCTGGCCGATGATCAGCGCCGCGCGTTCTGGTCGCGCAATGGCTTGGCTTACGCCGACAGTGCCGATCTGTATTCCATGCCGCAGCATGCGGCCGACATTATCCTGGCGACACGTTCATGAAGCTGGTACTGGCTGAGCCCTTTAAAAGCCTGTGGGCCGGGCGCGATGCCTTTGCTGCTGTTGAGGCGCTGCAGGGGCAGGTGTACCGCGAGTTGGAAGGTCGCCGCACGCTGCGCACCGAAGTCGATGGGCGCGGCTATTTCGTCAAGATCCACCGCGGCATCGGCTGGGGTGAAATCGTCAAGAACCTTCTCACCGCCAAGCTGCCGGTGCTAGGTGCGCGCCAGGAGTGGGAGGCCATTCAGCGTCTGACCGAAGTCGGTGTCGCGACCATGACCGCCGTGGCCTACGGCGAACGCGGCAGCAACCCAGCAGCGCAGCATTCCTTTATCGTCACCGAAGAACTGGCACCGACTACCGACCTCGAGCAACTCAGCTTGAACTGGGCGCAACAACCGCCCGAGCCACGCCTCAAGTGGGCGCTGATCAAGGAAGTGGCGAGCATGGTCGGTAATATGCATCGCGCCGGTGTTAACCACCGCGACTGCTATATCTGTCACTTTCTGCTGCACACCGATAAACCGGTCACCGCCGACGATTTCCGCCTGTCGGTGATCGACCTGCACCGCGCCCAGGTGCGCAATCAGCTGCCGTTACGCTGGCGCAACAAGGACCTGGCTGCGCTGTATTTCTCTGTGCTGGATATCGGCCTGACCCGGCGCGACCGGCTGCGTTTTTTGCGCGCTTATTTTCAACAGCCGTTGCGCCAGACGCTCAGCGCCGAGCGCCCGCTACTCGCCTGGCTGGAGCGCAAGGCAGAGGCGCTGTATGCGCGCAAGCAGCGTTATGGCGATGCGTTGTAAGTGGCGATAGGCGGAGTGCCTGTCGTATCGAATGAGTTTGAAGGGGCTGTGAAATGAAATTCCAGGGTTTGACCGTTGCAGTGTTGCCACCCAAGGCATTGGGGGATGTGACCCTGTATCTGCACCTGGCCTGGCAGTTCCATCAGGCGGGCGCGCGGGTGCGCTTTATCTCCAATACACTGTTTTCGGCGCGGGAGTTTTTTACCTGGCTGCAGGTTGAGCCTCTAGAGCAGGTGGACCTGCATGCTCTGGCCGGTGAGTGCGATCTGGTGGTCGCCTATTTTGGTCATCTGGCGAAAAAAGACCCCGCCGAGCGTGAGCGCAGCCTGGAGCGCGACAATATCGCCTACGTCACGGCGAAGAAGCTGCCCAGGGATATTCCCTTGCAGGGCCGCAACGTGACCGTGGCTGGGCAGTGTTTCAAGGCTGCCAGCATGCCGTTCTGTATGCAGTCGCGCGCGGGCCTGTCTATGCGCGAGTGGATTGATCGTTATGTGGAGACGGTCTATGGCATTCCGGTTGCTGACTCCCTTGATATGGTCTGCCCCAGCCTGCGGCGTGAGCCTGGCAATCGGGTGTTGATTTTCCCAACGTCACCACACCGCAAGAAAAACTACTCTATGGGCGGCTTTCGACGTTTGGCCCAGTCACTGCGTAAGCAGGGCTGGCAGGTCGAATTTATTGGCATGCCATCTGAGAGCAAAGAGTTGCAAGCCTTCTTCCGTGGCTTTCCGGTGTTCACCTTCGCCGATATACGCGGCCTGATGGGACATATGGCCGGTATTGCCGCGGTAATCAGCAACGACTCTGGGGGCGGCCATCTCGGTTCGATGATGGGGCTGCGCACCTTCACGATTGCGCGGCGCCATGCAAGTTTTGTCTGGCGCCCTGGGTTCAATACCAAGGGGTTGGTTGTGGCGCCGCGTTTTCGCTTCAAATGGCTGGATGGCGACTATATCTGGCGGCCTTTTGTACCGGTCGGGCGAATTATCGAGGCCTTGGGGCGCTATACGGCCGTCGGCGTAGCGACGCCGCAGAGCGAGGCGCGCTGATGTCGGGTTGGAATCTGGCGCCTGAGTACGAGGGGTTGAGCGATGAGTTTGGTTCCCTGCAGGCGGTATTCGCCTTGCAGGGGCGGCGCTTGACTCGCGATCCGCTGTCGGAAGTGATCCTGGTTGAATTCGCGGGCGTGCGTTATTACGTCAAGCGCTACTGGGGTGGCGGCAAGGGGTTGCGGCGCTTTGTCGGCCGCCCCCGAGTCAAGGCCGAATGGCAGAACCTGAAGAACTTCGCCAAGTGGGGCATTCCCACTGCACCGATCGTTGCTTATGGATTGGAGCGACGCTTGGGTACATTCGTGCGTGGTGCGTTAATCACTCGCGAGCTGGAAAACACGCTAGACATGGCCCATATGGCCAAACATCAGGACTCGCGATTTGGCGATCCACGTTGGGTGGCGACTATCAGCGCGCAGTTGGCGCGAGCCACCCGTATTTTGCACGATCACCACTTTGCCCATAACGATCTGAAGTGGCGCAACCTGCTGGTTAATGAGCGCGCAGAGCTGTTTCTGATTGATTGTCCGACTGGCGCTTTCTGGTGGGGGCCGCTCCTCAGCTACCGGGTCGTCAAGGATCTGGCTTGCTTGGATAAGGTTGCCAGCAAGGTGCTTTCACGCAGTCAGCGCCTGCGCTTCTACTTGCAGTACTGCGGGCGTGAGCGCCTTGGCTCGACTGACAAGCGACGGGTACGGCAGATCGTGAAGTTCTTCGAGGGAAGGGAATGAGCGACTTTATTGCGGCGCAGGATCGCGCCTTGCTTGAGCGGCATGGGCTGACCAGTTTCGAGGCGTTATGGACGCTGCAACTGGAAGCGGTGGATGAGCCCAACACTGAGCGTGGCGGCTGGAGTAGCGTGTATCGGTTGGATCTCGGCGAGGCGGCGTTTTACCTCAAGCGCCAAAGTAACCACCTGACCCGCAGTCTGTTGCATCCCTTCGGCGAGCCCACCTTTGCCCGTGAATTTCGCAATATTCGCCGTTATGCAGCGTTGGGTATTCCCGCGCTGCATGCGGCGTTTTTTGCCGAGCGCAAATTGCCGGGTGAGCGGCGTGCTGTGCTGCTGACTCGCGCTCTGGATGGCTGGCAGGATCTGGATGCCTGGTTGCCCGGCTGGGCGGCGCTCGAAGAGACGCGTCGTGCAGCGATTCTAAAAGCTTGTGGTGAGCTGGCCCGGCGTCTACACCAAGCTGGGCAGATGCATGGCTGCTTTTACCCCAAGCATGTCTTCCTGCGTGAGAGTGCTGAAGGCTTCGAGGCACAGTTGATTGATCTGGAAAAGACCCGCCCATTGCTGTTCGGCCAGCGAGACCGGATAAAGGATCTGGAACCATTGTTGCGCCGCGCCTGTGTGTGGAGCGAGGCTGAGGTCGGCTTGCTGCTGGCGGCCTATCTTGGTGAGACAGCGGATCTTGGCTGCTGGAGTGAGCGTCTCGATGCGCGCCGGCGGAATAAGGAGGCGCGGCGATGAATTTGGTGGGTCTCAGTCAGGCTGGACGTGCGCCAGAGTTACCGCTGTCCATAGCGTTGGCTGATGCAGCGGGCTCTGCTGAGTTGACCCTGCAACGACTGTTGCGTGTGTTGCCTGGGCAGCGCTATGTCGGCGTGGCCGAATGGTGCGGCCAGCCAGTGCTGGCCAAGTTGCTGGTGGGAAACAAGGCTGCGCGACATTTTCAGCGCGAGCGTGATGGCGCCCTTCTGCTCGCGGAGCAAGGGCTGAATACGCCGCAGCTGTTGGCGGATGGGCTGCGTGACGGTGAGGGCGGCTGGCTGCTGTTCGAGTATCTGCAAGGTGCTGAAAGCCTGTGGGAGGCTTGGCGCGCGGTGGAACATCAGCCGCTGCTGAGTGCCGATCAACAGGCGGTGCTGGCTGAGGCGCTAGTCAGCATCGCGCAGATGCACCTCAAGGGGGTGTGGCAGGCAGACCTGCATCTGGACAACCTGTTGCGGCATAACGGCCAGCTGTTTGTTATCGACGGCGGCGGTGTGCAGGTTGAGACGGCAGGTAAACCGCTGTCGCGCGCCAAGGTGCTGGAAAACCTTGGGGTGTTCTTCGCCCAGCTGCCCGCCGAATTGACGCCGTTTATCGAAGAGCTGCTGGTGCATTACCTGCTGGCGAACGGCGAACATGCCTTGCCGCTGGAAGCGTTACTCAAAGAAGTGGAAAAAGTGCGCCAATGGCGTTTGCGCGATTATTTGAAGAAAATCGCCCGCGATTGCAGCCTGTTCGCCGCAAAAGTCGGTGCGTTCGGCCTTCAGGTGGTTCGCCGCGACAAGCAGGCTGAGTTGCAGCCGCTGTTGAGTAATCTGGATCAGCTCACCGAGCAGGGCCATATCTACAAGACCGGTGGCGCGGCCACCGTGGCGCAAGTGCAACTGCAAGGGCGTCCGCTGGTGGTCAAGCGCTATAACGTGAAGAGCCTGGCGCATTGGCTCAAGCGCTTCTGGCGACCCAGCCGCGCCTGGCACAGCTGGGTCGAGGGCAACCGCCTGCAGCTGCTGGGCATCGCCACGCCACAGCCACTGGCCGTGCTAGAGCGGCGCTGGTGCTGGCTGCGCGGGCACGCCTACCTGATTACCGAATACTGCGGTGGGCAGGATATAATCGCGCGTTTTCAGGCGTTCCACGATGGATCGCCCCCAGAAAGCGACCTGTTGGCTCTTGATCGTCTGTTCGCTGCCTTGTTGCGCGAACGCATCAGTCACGGCGATTTCAAGGGGCACAACCTGTTCTGGGACGAGCGCTTGGCGTGCTGGTCGCTGATTGATCTCGACGCCATGCAGCAGCACCGCAGTGCGCGCAGTTTCGCCAGGGCCTATGCTCGCGATCGCGCCCGTTTTCTGCGTAACTGGCCCGCCGACTCGGCGCTGCACCAGTTGCTCAACCAACGTTTACCGCTGACGCCCGCCGTCGGCTCAGCAGACTAAAAGAGGCACAACCAGTGGCATTGACGATTCTCGGCCTTTCCGGCGCCCTCAGCCATGATCCATCCGCCGCCCTGTATATCGACGGCAAGTTGATCGCGGCCGCCGAAGAAGAGCGCTTTGTGCGCGACAAGCACGCGAAGAACCGCATGCCCTACGAGTCGGCCAAGTTCTGTCTGGAACAGGCCGGGATCAAACCGTCCGACGTTGATGTGGTGGCTATTCCGTTTGCGTCGATCAGCATCTTCGAGAAAGCCCGCTGGCAATATGCCAAGCGCTACTGGTACGCACCGGATCGCGCCCTCGATGCGATCCTCATGGGCAATCGTCGCTACAAGCGTTACCACAAGAAGATTCAATGGTGCCTGGAGCAGCTCGGTTTCGACCTGAAGAAAATCAAGATCGAGCCGGTCGAGCACCACCTGGCCCACGCCGCCAGCGCCTACCACTGCTCGGGCTTTACCGAGAAGACCGCGATCCTCGGCATCGACGGCAAGGGCGAGTACGCCACCACCTTCTTCGGTTACGGCGAGAACGGCAAGATCCACAAGATCAAGGAATTCTACGACCCGGATTCGCTCGGCGGCCTGTACGGCGCGATCACCGAGTTCCTTGGCTTCGAGATGCTTGACGGCGAGTTCAAGGTCATGGGCATGGCGCCTTATGGCGATGCGGCCAAGTATGATTTTTCGCGCCTGGCCAAGTTCGAGAACGGCGAGCTGATCATCAACACCGAGTACGCCAACGTCATTGGTTTCCGCCGCTACAAGGAAAACGGCAAGGGTTACTACTTCTCGCCCAAGCTGATCGAGTGGTTGGGGCCGAAGCGCCAGGGCGACATTGCGGACGATCCGTACATCCACTACGCCGCCAGCATGCAGGCGCTGTTCGAGAAGCTGGCGCTGGAGATGATGGAGTACTACCTCGGTGACATCATCCGCGAGACCGGCAAGATTGCCTTCGCCGGTGGTTGCGCGCTGAACGTCAAGCTGAACCAGAAGATCATCGCGCGCGACGATGTGAAAGAACTGTTCGTCCAGCCGGCGTCCGGCGATGCCGGTACTTCGGTTGGTGCAGCTGCCTACATTTCCCACCAGCGCGGCGTGCCGGTGGAAAAGATGGAGCACGTCTATCTCGGCCCGTCCTACAGCAACGAAGATGTGATCGCCGCCTGTGCTCGTCACCCGAGCAAGCCGGTGTTCAAACAGATCGACAACATGCCGCAGCGCATCGCCAAGATCATGGTCGACGCCAATCCAGTGGCCTGGTTCCAGGGCCGCATGGAGTTTGGTCCGCGCGCCCTCGGTGGTCGTTCGATCATCGGCTGCCCGAGCGTGGCCGGTGTGGCTGATCGCATCAATGAACAGATCAAGTTCCGCGAGCGCTGGAGGCCGTTCTGCCCGTCGATGCTCGACACCGTCGGCCCGCAGATGCTCAAGGTCGATCACCCGAGCCCGTTTATGACCTTCACCTTTGAAGTCAACGACGAGTGGAAGACCCGCGTCGGCGAAGTGGTGCACGAAGACGGCACCTCGCGCGCCCAAGTGCTTAAGCGCGAATATAACCCGCGCTATTACGACATGATGCTGGAACTGGAAAAACTGACCGGCAACGGCGTGTCGCTGAACACCTCGCTGAACCGCCGCGGCGAGCCAATGATCTGCTCGCCGACCGATGCGCTGAACATGTTCTACGGCTCTGACCTTCAGTACCTGATCATGGAAGATATCTTGGTGGTCAAGGACGGCAAGGATTGGTATGACAACGTCTGAGGTCGCGGAGACCGCTCAGTCGTGGGTGCTGCAGTTCTGTCACGGCTATGACGGCCCCTTCCTCGATTGCGCGCGGCAGTACGCCGCGCTCTTTGTTGGTACGCCTTATAAAGTGTGCACTGTGTACCTGACGGGTAAACCGAGTTCTGCGGTCGAGCAAGGCTCGGCATCTGACGAGGTGCTTTTCCTCGACTACTCGAGTCGCGACGTGCGCGGCCTCAAGCTCAAGGCGATCCGCGACCTCAAGCGTATTGCCGCTTCGCGCGACTTCAAATTCTGCATCGCCCATCGTTTTAAACCGATCTACGTCGCCCTGTTGGGCAGCGATCTACCAGTGATCGGTGTGCATCATGCGTTTGGCGACTACAAGCGGCGCACGCGCCAGCTGTTTGCCAATTTCTTCCGCAAGCGCCTGGCCTTGCTCGGGGTTTCCAATGCGGTGCGCGATGACATGCGTGCCTGCCTGCCGAACTGGGCTTCCGAGCGTATCGAGACGCTGTACAACCGCATCGACGTCGCCGCTGTGCAGGCTGCGCAGGTTTCACGCGAGGCAGCGCGTGAGCACCTGGGCTTACCTCAGGATGCCTGGGTGGTCGGCAATGTCGGGCGCCTGCACCCGGACAAGGATCAGGCCACTCTGATCAAGGGCTTCGCCCAGGCTTTGCCGCAGTTGCCGGTGGGTAGTCTGCTGGCAATCATGGGCAGCGGGAAGCTGGAAGAGTCATTGAAAAGCCTTGCCAGTGAGCTCAGGGTGAGTGATTCGGTGCGTTTTCTTGGTCAGGTGGTGAACGGGCGTAACTATTTCAAGGCGTTCGATGTTTTCGCTTTGACGTCTGATCATGAGCCGTTTGGCATGGTACTGCTGGAAGCCATGGCTGCAGGCGTGCCAGTGATCTGCAGTGATTGTGGTGGCGGGCGTGAGGTGGTGGTCGACAGTGGTCGGCTGTTCCCGTTAGGCGCTGCTGCGGCTCTGGCGCAGACGTTGATAGAGCAGGCCCAGACCACCGATAAATTGGCGATGCTGCAACAGCGGATGGTGCAGCGCTTGCAAGCAGAGTTTTCCGATCAGGCCGTGACTCAGCGTTTCAGGGCGCTGCCGTTGCTCAACTCGGTTATGTGAGCCTGCCATGACCCATGATGTTGCTGCCAACCCCTGGCTGGAAAAGGCCCGAGCCCTAGATCGCTATCGCTGGCTGTTGCTGCGTGAGCGCCACGGAGTGTTTGCCAGTGCTTTGCGTTTCGCACGTGAAGCTCTCAGCGACTGGTGGTTTGGTATCCGTGCCAAACGACACCTGGCGGCCACTGTTGTCGCCGAGCCTTGTGATTTCCTGCTGCTGCAATCGGCTCCCAAAGTCATCGCCTTTCAGCGCAAGAAGCTATTGATCGAAGAGTTGCGCAGGCGTGGCCATCATCTGGTCGAGACCGCGCTGCTGGAGCCGAAACAGATACTGCAGCAGCGGTTGTTAAAGGTGCCGCCTTTTACGGTGCCGACCCGCTATTTCGGTTTGGCGGCCTATGCCGAATGGCTGGTCGAGTGCCACCAGCCGCGCATCCTGCTCAATGACCGCAATGGCAGCCTATATGCGCCATTTCTGCGCCTGTCGCTAAACGTCCGTCAACGTCTGTTGGTGCATCTGGCTCATGCCTCGACCGTGGAGAGTTCGCGGCGTTTGGGCATGAACGATTACGACTATTACTTTCTGTTTGGGCGGAGTTCGCTGGAAGCGCTGCAGGCGCGGACATTGCGTTTTGGTAGTTCGCAGGCGGTACTGGCGGGCTCGCATATGATCGACAGCTCTTACGACCTGCCGCCGTCTGAGCCGTCCCGGCGTACTGTGCTGGTTCTCGGCGTTGGTCCGGACAAGGAGAAGGAAATCGGATACCAGCGCACCTATGCGCTTATCCGTGACTGGGCGGCGCAAAACGCTGACTATCAGGTGCTGATCAAGGCTCATCCGCGCAGTAAGGCGCTGTTCTGGCAAGAGGCAGCTGCCACTCTAGGTAACGTACAGGTGCTGCCCTCCCACTGCACGCTGGCCGAGGCACTAGGGCGAGCTTCACTGGTGATCAATATCATGTCCAATGCGGTGATTGAGGCCGCTCTGGCAAAAAAGCCGCTGATCTATGTAAATGCCAGCGGCGAGCCAGACATTTTTTCTCAGGACAGTTTTTTTGGCGCGCGAGTCGAACGTGCAGATCAATTGCAGCAGCGTATCTTAGGTATCACTGATGATTACGAGCGCAGTCAACAGCAGTCAGCCCTCTTTGCCGACTATCACCTTGCTCAGGGGATTTGGGGGCTTCAGCGCACCTGTACCTTGCTCGACGGTTTGCTGCGTAACGACTGTATCGAGAGCCTGTCTCTGACGCAGAGTCTGGTTGCTGAATAACTACTAGAAGCAGGTTGCTGCTGTTTGAGTGATGCTATGACCGGATTGTGTTTTGAACATGCATTTGTCATCAATCTTGATCACCGCACTGATCGCTGGGCGAGGATGACCGAAAATTTGGCGCAGGTAGGTATCGCTGCAGAGCGTTTCTCCGCCATCAGTGTTCGGGACTTCGCTGATGATCAGCCAACGATGGCGCTCAAGGGGTTTCTCCAGCGTGTTGATGGCCCTAGTCCGTCTGCAGAGCACAAACTGCAGACGACTTGGGCGTGTATGCGCAGTCATCTGGCCATTATTCGTATGGCGCGTGATGCAGGCTGGTCGTCGGTACTGATTCTTGAAGACGACTGCGAGTTTGAGCCCTATACCCCCGTCGTGCTGAGCCGGGCGTGCAAGCAATTGCTGGGGCGCGATTGGGGGATGCTGTATCTCGGCGGTACCTTGAAGAAGGGCGGCAAGAAAACGGATATTTCTGAGAATATTCGGGAAGTCAGCCGTGTTCGGCTGGCCCATGCTTATGTGGTTAATGCCAGTATCTATGAGCGGATTCTTCATGAGGCACCGGAGGCGGGTTTGCCGCTTGACTGGTATTACTCGGAAATCCTACAGGACTCTGTTAACACCCTCATGATAAGGCCGACGCTGGCGTATCAACGCCTATTTGATATGAGTGATATTGAACAGGTCGAGCGCAAGCCTAAGTACAAAACACGCCAAGCGTTACGGCGCTGGTGGGCAAGAATGCGTTACGGCCGCTCGTCGTATTAATGGAGCCGTTATGACTCACTCATTGCCATTTCCTTGGCTGTCAACAGCCTTGACTCGATGGCTTGCTTTTGGCTTTGCATGGTTATTGCTGGGGATGTTCTTGCTGCCAACTAGCAAGCTCTATCAGCAGGGATTGATCCTATTCTTCTGGTTGCCGGGGTTGTTAGCGGTTTTTACTATTCCGGTTGTGCGACGGTCTTGGGACAGGTTGCTGCTGCTTATATTGGCCCTATCAGTGTTATGGGCTGGATTATCGATAAGTTGGGGGGGGGAGGTAGGCAAGCTTAAGGAGATGTTCTATGTCTGCCTTGCGCTTAACGCAATAGTCGCTTTGGCAGGGCTTAACCCGCGCCTATTTTGGCAAGTCCTTTTGGGTAGTGCAGTGCTGGGGGCTGTATTGGCGTGGTGGTCGCTCTTCTATTTTTATGCGTGGCAGGGGCAGCCACTAGATATGCGCATTGTGGCCACCGGCCTACTCAATCACACCATTCTTGCATCCCATGTAATGGGGGTTATGGGGCTTGCTCTGTTATTTATGCGTGGCTGGTTACCTCGGCGCTATCAGGGGTTGGTATGGTTGTTGGCGTGCTTGGGTTACCTCTCTTTTCTACTGATGTCGCGCAGCAAAGGCCCTGCACTTGCGTTATTGGTGTGTTTGGTGCTTTCAGGTCTCTGGTCGGGTTCTCGAAAGGCATGGTTAAT
Organism: Pseudomonas sp. SG20056; assembly: GCF_031764535.1. Taxonomy (NCBI): domain Bacteria; kingdom Pseudomonadati; phylum Pseudomonadota; class Gammaproteobacteria; order Pseudomonadales; family Pseudomonadaceae; genus Pseudomonas; species Pseudomonas sp. SG20056. Next base: position 3,901,162 of record NZ_CP134499.1, on the reverse strand, counting down.
CGGTGGTTTCGCGATATTTGCCGCATGCCTAGGCGCTTGGTTGTTGCCCGAGCAGTTGCTCCGTGGGGGTTTGTCCTATCGTCCTCAGCTGCTGGAGCAGGCTTGGGGGTTGTGGTTAGCAAATCCTTGGCTGGGGCTAGGGGTAGGCGCTGAGTATCAGCTGCTGGTAGCTGAGTTGGGCAGGAATTTTGACCATACGCACAATCTCTATGTGCATATGGCTCTGCAGCTGGGCGTGGTTGGGGTGTTTTTCTGGGTTGCTTTGCAGGGAGCCGTTGTGTGGCGAGCGTGGTCAATGCGCGCCAGTGTTCCGGGTCAAACACTTTGTGCCATCTGCTGTTTTTCAGCTGTTGCATTGCTCACGGATGGTATCGGGCCTTGGGTTAAACCTCGAGAGGAGTGGTTTACAGTTTGGTTGCCAGTATTCCTAGCCTTTGCTCTTTTTATACCGAGGCAGTCAAGGCTAGAACCTGATCGTCATGATGCTCTTGATACTGGCTGATTTGATATTGCTGATTGTGTGTGCATCAGAAGGCTCTGGTGTGATTTATCTCCATGCGGGGCGACAGTATTAGTATGGGTAAAGTTTTATTCTTCTCTCTGGCTAAACATCAGACCCGATACTTTGGCCGTTTACTCGCAGAAACATCGCTACAAGGGCTTTTGGTTGAGTCTGGACGGTTACCTTTCCCTGCGTTGTCTTGTATTTCTCAGGTTGTCAAAAAAGTTGACTGGATCAAGATTGTTGCAGAAAAGTGTCAGGAGCGAAAAGTTAAGAGAAAGTATCATGGGATGCTTTACCGCCTGTTGTTACGTGCCGAGTTATTTTTCATGGGGCTGCGAATTCAAGCTTTGCTTAATCGTGAAAACCCAGATTTAGTAGCCGTGTGGAATGGGGCCGCGCGTCATTGTCAATTGCTGCTGGCGTTGCTAAAGCCGGGCAGTAAGGCTGTTTTTTTTGAAAATGGATTACTGCCTAATACCACGACTTTTGATCCTCGCGGTGTTAATTACAATAATTCAATGCCGCGCACAGCTGCTTTTTATCGTGCTTATGCTGAGCAGCAAGCTGTTGTTTCAGCCGTGCCAGTTAAGCTGGTGCCGCGTAAACCTAGAATAGTTGGCCTTGAATCTATAAGTCTGCCAGAGCGTTTCGTGTTTATTCCGTTCCAGGATGACCGGGATACACAGGTGCGGTTGTTCTCTCCATGGGTAGGCAGCATGTCGGCGTTGTTTACTTTGGGTGAGCGGCTGGCTGACGAATTTGATTTTACTGTGGTGTTCAAGGAGCACCCTTCGAGCCGCGAGAGCTATCCAGAATTACATCAGCGTTGTCATGAGCGCTTGCTGTTCGCTAATGGGAATAGCACGCAGGAGTTGATTGAACGCAGTCTGTTCGTGGTCACTTTGAACTCAACCGTAGGGGTCGAGAGCCTGCTGCTGGGTAAGTCTGTCCTGACTTTGGGCAATGCTTTCTTCAATATTGAAGGTCTGGTGGCGCATGCTGACTCATTAAGTGAGTTACTTCGCCTTGCGGGGGAGTATCCGAACTGGGAGCTTGATGAAGAGCTTAGATGTAGTTTTTTGCATTATTTGCAGCACCAGTACTGTGTCTCAGGGCATTGGCAGGAAGCCTCTGTTGAGCACTTGCAAGATGTTGCGCGGCGTATGCAGCAAGTATTGTTGGCTGCGGCGATCTAAGTAAATTGTTGTACGGCGAGGGTTTTAGGTAATGCTCGAAAATGGGCGTGTGGTGAATACGCTGGCTTTTGAAAGACTGCGTGGAAAATATTCTGGAGCGTTATTTATTGTTGCCTCTGGCCCTTCCGTGAGCGAGTTTCCTCTGCTGCGGTATTCGCAGTATTCCATGATGTCCATGAATGGTTCGATCTGCCGCTTTGCCGAAGCCGGTGTGAGGCCGCTGTTCTATATTTGTGACGACAGCAGCTTTGTGCGTAATCGCTTGCCATTCCTGCAGCAGGGAATTGCCTCGGCGCAAAACGTAGCCTTTAGTCCGCGGGTGATTGAGACTCTACTGGCCCAAGTGCCAGATGCTCTTGTTGGGCGATCAGTTTATTGTTTTGAGCGTGCCAATCGCCCTGTCGACGGGCGTAAGCCTATGAGCGATAGGCAGTTTTCCTGGGCTGCCCGCAAGGATGCCGATTTCGAGTGTCATTTTTCGCTGTTCCGCCAGAAGCCCAATCGCATTGGTTTCAGTCGTAACATCGATAAAGGTTACTTCAGTAGTCGCACAATCCCCTACACCGGGATTCAGTTGGCCTATCACTTGGGGTTCCAGCAAGTCTTCGTAGTTGGGATGGACCTGGATTCGAGTAAAGGTCGTTTCTACGAGCAGGGTGAGGATGCTGTCGGTAGTCGTTTGGATGGCGATTACGAGGACTACATCCTGCCCTGTTTTGAGTTGATGGCTAAGCGTGTGGTTAACCCAGCTTTTCAGGTCTACAACCTGTCGTTAGAAAGCCGTTTGCCAGGTAGTGTGCTACCCAAGCTGACTCTAGATCAGTTGGATGACTTGCTAGCGGCTTTGTAGGCAGCCACCAGTTCCTCCCACGGGAAGTTCTCCACCTTTCGCCGCTGCAGGTAGTTGCGCAGGTGCTGGAAGTTGCGGCGAATCAGCATGCGTCCCAGTGGTCGGTTTTTGAAACGAATGTCAAGAAAGTCGATCAGGCCGAAGTCATTATCCGGAGTCCGCAGAATGTTGCCCAAATGCAGCGAGCGGAAGTAGATGCCGCGCTGATGCAGGCGGTAGATATAGGCTGCCAGTTGCGGTAACAGCAAATTGAACTGTGCCCTACTGTCGAGAAATATACGATCCAGCGGCTGGCCGACGAGTGGCTCGTAGAGGCAGGCGCTAACAAGTTTGCTGCGGTCGATCCAGCATGTTTCGCAAATGATTGGCGTCTGGATACCCAAGGTCTGCAAGCGCTTGGCGCGATCATCGAAACGGACTGCTTCGGGGCGTAGGCGCGCGAGTAGAGGCAGGCGGCGGCTGCGGAATATTTTCAGCAACTGGCCGCTGCTCAGTCGAACTACCTTGGGACCATGACTGTCTTTTTCCAGCACCTCACCGTGGCTCAGCCAATCTTGGAATTCTTTCGCTGTTACAATCCGCATCTAATTTCTCTAGTCGTCGTACGAGGCGTGCCGAATGGCCAATTCTAACCAGCAATCGAGCATCAAGGTTTATTTGCGATTGCTGAAATACGTGGTCCCCTACTCGGGCCTGTTTGCCATCAGTATCTTGGGCTTTTTGATTTTTGCATCCACCCAGCCGATGTTTGGCTACATCCTCAAATATTTTGTGGATGGCCTAGCCAACCCGGACGCCAGCTTTTTCGCGACTATTCCCTACCTCAAGGACATCTCGTTCTTTGTCGATCTAAAGCTCATGCATGTTGTGCCGCTTCTGATCGTGTTGATTGCGCTCTGGCAGGGCATTGGTTCCTTTCTGGGTAACTACTTTCTGGCCAGAGTTTCCCTGGGGTTGGTGCATGACCTACGGGTGTCACTGTTTAACAATCTGCTGGTGTTGCCTAATCGCTATTTTGATACCCACAACTCGGGCCACCTGATTTCACGGATCAGTTTTAACGTCACCATGGTTACGGGGGCTGCTACCGATGCGATCAAGGTGGTGGTGCGCGAGGGCATGACAGTGATTTTCCTGTTCGCCTCGTTGTTGTGGATGAACTGGAAGTTGACCTTGGTGATGTTGGCAATTTTGCCGCTGATCGGTCTGATGGTCACCAGTGCCAGTCGTAAATTCCGTAAGCAGAGCAAGAAGATCCAGGTGGCTATGGGGGATGTGACCCACGTTGCATCCGAGACGATTCAGGGCTATCGGGTTGTTCGTAGTTTCGGCGGTGAGTCTTACGAGCAGACCCGGTTTCTCAGCGCAAGTAACAGTAACCGAGAGAAACAGCTACGCATGACCAAGACCGGCGCGGTGTATACGCCAATGTTGCAGTTGGTGATTTATAGCGCCATGGCCGTGCTGATGTTCCTTGTGCTGCTGATGCGTGGCGATGCTTCGCCAGGTGACCTAGTGGCCTATATCACCCTGGCGGGCTTGCTACCTAAGCCGATTCGTCAGCTGTCCGAAGTCAGCGCCACGGTGCAGAAGGGACTGGCTGGTGCCGAAAGCATTTTCGAGCAGCTGGATGAGGATCAGGAGGTTGATCACGGTACCGAAGAACGCGCACGGGTCAGCGGGCGCCTTGAGGTGCGTGATCTGAGCTTCCAATATCCCGGGGCCGAAAAACCAGTACTCAATAACATTTCCTTTGTTGCGGATCCTGGCCAAATGGTCGCTTTGGTGGGCCGTTCGGGCAGTGGCAAGTCCACTCTGGCCAGTCTGATCCCGCGTTTCTATCATCACGAACATGGCCAGATCCTGCTCGACGGTCTGGATGTCGAGCAATACAGTCTGCGTAACCTGCGTCAGCACATTGCGCTGGTGACACAGCACGTCACCCTGTTTAACGATACTGTGACCAATAATATTGCCTACGGCGATCTGGCTGGCGCGCCGTTTGATGATGTGCGTAAAGCCTCTGAAGCGGCCTACGCGGCTGAGTTTATTGAGAAACTTCCGGAAGGTTACGCAACCCTGGTTGGTGAGAATGGTGTGCTGCTTTCCGGCGGTCAGCGGCAGCGCTTGGCGATTGCCCGCGCATTGTTGAAGAACGCGCCGCTACTGATTCTCGATGAGGCCACATCCGCGCTGGATACTGAGTCGGAGCGGCATATCCAGGGCGCGCTGGATGAGGTGATGAAGGGGCGTACGACACTGGTTATCGCCCACCGGCTAAGCACAATCGAGAAGGCTGATCTGATTCTGGTAATGGACCAGGGGCAGATTGTCGAGCGCGGTACTCACAGCGAGTTGCTGGCGCTGAACGGTTACTACGCACGCTTGCATGCGCGCGACTTCGTCGAGGTTGATGATCTGGTCGCGGAGCCTGATGCCTGATGCTCAGTCATTTACGCGCTTGGCGTGAGCGTGGCTGGGCACCGATTGATGAGGCTGCTTATGCCGAGGCCTGGCAACGTTTTGGCGGTAGCGTGGCCAGTCATCCTCAGGTGGTCGAGCGTCTGGCCGCTCTGGCCGGTATTCCTGTTCGCTATCTCGGCTGGTTTGCCAGTGGCGATCTGCAGGCGGCGATTCCGACGTGGGGACGGCACTTGGCACTGTCCAAGGATGTGCTCAAGCAGAAGGGTAAACGCGGTCTGTTCGACCTTGGCAATGCCGAGTTGATTCTGCCTGCGGCGCCCTTGGCCAGCGTCTCGTTGCGCCATCGCGGTCGTTATATTTCCATCCTCAATGCTGGAGCGATCAGCACCCTGCGTGAGCAACCCGAGGGGCTGGCACTTGCCCGCGAGCCTGAGGAGTACAGCAAGAAGTTTCGCTACAACCAGCGCCGCGAGCAGCGTTTGTTGGAAGAGGCGGGCGGAGTGATTCGGCCGATGCTGGAGCTTTCCGCTACCGAGCAGGCGGTAATTTATGCCGATCTGTTTCAGCGCCGCTGGGGTTTTGAAGCCACCGGTAAGGCGCATCTAGCAGAAGTGTTCAGCCTGATGCGCGACTTTATGACCGGCTCGCTGATCTACCTGAACGACCAGCCGGTGGCGATTCAAGTGCTGTATCGCGTCGAAGCGCCGCAGTGGGTGAGTCTGGAATACATCAATGGCGGGGTTGATCCGCAAAACCGCGAGTTCAGCCCTGGCAGCGTGCTGAGTTTTATCAATACGCAGACCGCCTGGAGTGAAGCTCGCGCGCTGGGCAAGCCGTTGCGCTATTCCTTCGGCCGGGCTGACCGCGAATACAAAGACCGCTGGTGCACCCGCGTCGCGGTTTATCAGGTTTGATCATGTCGGCTCGTAAACAGATCCTGCTCAAGCGCCATCGCCGGCAAAAGCGCATCGCGTTGCTGTTGGCCCTTGCTGGGTTGGCGCTCGTCGGCGTACTGGTCGCCTGGTGGTGGGTGCCGGTCCTCCTATTGCTCGGCTGGGTCGCCCATGAGGCTTGGTTTGCCGACCACCTGTTCTATTCGCCCAGCGATGACTACAGCTACGCCTTTGCCGAGCCGACCCGTACCGTTAATGGTCGCATTGATGCCGGTTACTTGAGGCAGGAAGGGGACGTGGAGGCGGCAGATACCCTGATTCTGCAGGTGCACATAAAAGCCAGTTGGCTGGGGCGTTGGTTCGATCCTTATGTGCTGATGGGCAACGACCGTCAGGATTTTGAGCGGGGCGTGAACGGACGGCGCTACCTGAACCTATCCGGGCAGGGCGAACTACTGACGCAGGGCAAGTTGTCGCTGCGTGGCCGGTTTTGCCGCCTGGATCCGCATGTCACGCTCCATGCGCAGCGCAACCCGGATTACGCCGAGCAGCGCTTGATGATTGTCGCGCCGCACGCTGACGACGCCGAGCTGGCCGCCTTTGGCCTGTACAGCCGGGCGCGTGAGGTCAGCATCCTGACCCTCACGCAGGGCGAAATTGAAGCTGAGTCCTACCAAAATCTGGGGCTGGAGCAAGCGGCTGCCGCTCAGCTCAAGGGCCGTTTGCGCGCCTGGGACAGCCTGGCGGTACCGCTGTGGGGCGGTGTGCCGCAAAGCCAGTGCCTGCAGCTTGGCTACTACTGCCTGCAGTTGCCGGCGATGCAGGCGCAGCCTGAGCAGGCGTTCGGTTCGCGGGAGTCCGGTGAAACGGATATCCGCAGCGTTCGCATGAACAATGCCCTGCTGTTGCCCGGTGATGCCGAGGGCGTGCCCTGCTGGCGCAATCTGTTGGCGGATCTGGTGGCTGCGCTGGAGCACTACCAACCCGAGGTCGTCGTTACCCCGCACCCGCAGTTGGATCCGCACAGCGACCACGTTGCCAGTACCCAGGCGCTGCTAGAGGCGATTGAGCTGAGCAGTTGGAAGCCGAAAACCCTGTTGCTGTATGCCAACCACCTGCATGACAACGACCGCTGGCCCATGGGGCCGGCCGGGTTTGGCATTGCCCTGCCGCCAGCCATCGAGGCGTTGCCAGCGGATGGGCTGTGGAGCCCAAGCCTGGATGCCGCGCAGCAGCTGGATAAGGCCATGGCCTTGGCCATGCAGCACGATTTGCAAGGCCCGTTGCCGCTTAAACGGCGTATCCGCCGCTGGATTCAGCGTGTGCTGGTCGGGCGGCGCTGGCCCGCTACCGGTGAAGACGAGTTCTTCCGCAAGGCGGTGCGCCGCCATGAACTGTTCTGGGTGCGCACGCTCGGCGGTTAGCCAGCGCAGTGGCCTGCCAATGTTATGATCCCCGGCAATCTGTTCTGCCGTTTCTGGAGTGTTTATGAAAGTGTCCATGCCGCGTTTCGACCAGGCCGCCGTTCTGGTGGTGGGCGATGTCATGCTCGATCGTTATTGGCATGGCGGCACTTCGCGGATTTCGCCGGAAGCGCCGGTGCCCGTGGTCAAGGTCGAGCAGATCGAAGACCGCCCGGGCGGCGCGGCTAACGTCGCGCTGAACATCGCCGCCCTCGGCGCACCGGCCACCTTGATCGGCGTGACCGGTGAGGATGAAGCCGCCGCAAGCCTGCGCAACAGCCTACAGGCGGTTGGCGTAAAGACCTTCTTCCAGACGATCAAAGACCAGCCGACCATCGTCAAACTGCGCGTGATGAGCCGTCATCAGCAGCTCTTGCGCATGGACTTCGAAGAACCGTTCCGCACCGACAGCGCGGCCCTAGCCGCCAGCGTTGAAGCGCAACTGGACGGCATCAAAGTGCTGATTCTCTCGGATTACGGCAAAGGCGCGCTGCAGAACCATCAGGCATTGGTGCAACTGGCGCGCAGCAAAGGCATTGCCGTGCTGGCCGATCCCAAAGGTAAAGATTTCTCCATCTACCGGGGCGCCAGCCTGATCACGCCGAATCTGCACGAGTTCGAAACCATCGTCGGCCATTGCCGTGATGAGGCCGAACTGGTGGCCAAGGGCGCGGCACTGATGGCAGAACTGGAACTGGGCGCATTGCTGGTGACCCGTGGTGAGCATGGCATGACCTTGTTGCGCCCAGAGCACCCGGCACTGCACCTGCCGGCGCGTGCCCGTGAAGTGTTCGATGTGACTGGTGCTGGCGATACGGTGATTTCTACCCTGGCCGCCAGTCTGGCAGCGGGCGAGGAACTGCCGAATGCGGTGGCGCTGGCCAATCTGGCTGCCGGTATTGTGGTCGGTAAGCTAGGTACTGCCGCGATCAGTGCCCCGGAATTGCGCCGCGCAATCCAGCGTGATGCCGGCTCCGAGCGCGGTGTGCTGAGCCTGGATCAACTGCTGCTGGCCATCGAAGACGCTCGCGCCCATGGCGAGAAGATTGTCTTCACCAATGGCTGCTTCGACATCCTGCATGCCGGGCATGTCACCTATCTGGAACAGGCCCGCGCGCAAGGCGATCGTCTGGTGCTGGCGGTCAATGACGACGCCTCGGTCAGTCGCCTGAAAGGGCCGGGTCGGCCGATCAACGCCGTGGATCGCCGCATGGCCGTGTTGGCCGGTCTTGGCGCGGTGGATTGGGTGGTGAGCTTCACTGAGGACACCCCGGAAAACCTGCTGCGCACGGTCAAGCCGGATGTGCTGGTCAAGGGCGGTGATTATGGCATCGAGGGCGTGGTGGGTGGCGATATCGTCCGCGCCTACGGTGGCGAAGTGCGCGTGCTGGGGTTGGTGGAAAATAGTTCCACCACCGCCATCGTCGAGAAGATCCGCAGCAAGTAACCCATCACACTGACTGGCTGCTTTGCCAGTCAAGCGCGTCGGCGCGGTCATAGGCGCTTGCCCTGACCGCGCGCATGATCCGTGGCATCCCCCGTATGGAGTGAGATGCCATGAGTTCCGACGTACAGGGCCGTGCCCTGGCAGTGCTGAATCGAGTCGCCCAGGCTGACTGGCCGGACCGTTTGAAGCTGCGCAAACCCTTCGAAAAACTGATCTACACCGGCAGCCGTGCGAGCTTTCGCGCCGCTGCGCAGCGTGCGGGCAAAGTCGCCAAGTTGCCGCGCCCGGCTGACCCGGATGCCTTGTTCGATCTGTCCCTGTCTGATGAGCAGCAGATGCTGGTGGAGATGCTCGAAGCCTTCGCCAGTGAAGTGCTGCGCCCACTCGCTCACGATGCCGATGAACAGGCGGCGCTGCCGGCGGCGTTGCTCAACCAGGCACATGAGCTGGGGCTGACCCACTATGCGGTCAGCGAGGCGCAGGGCGGCATGGCCGGCGAGCGCACTACCCTGAGTAATGTGCTGATTGCCGAAGCGTTGGGCAAGGGCGATTTATCCTTGGCGGCTGCATTGCTGGTGCCGTTGTCGGCGGCCAACTGCATCCGCCGATGGGGCAATGCTGCGCAGCAGGCGCGTTGGCTGCCAGCCTTTGTCGCTGAGGAGCCTGCGCCGGTGATGGCCATTGCGGTCAATGAGCCGACGCCGTTGTTTGATCCGCACAAGTTGGCGACTCGGGCACGTAAGCGCGGTAAGCATTACGTCCTTAGCGGTGAGAAGAGCTTGGTGTTGCGCGGTATGGATGCCAGCCAGCTGATCATCGCGGCGCAGGCGGCGGACGGTCCGGCGCTGTTTATCGTCGAGGCGGGCGCCAAAGGTCTGCAGCGCAGCCCGCAACCGGCCATGGGCCTGAAGGCCGGCAGTACGGCGCGCGTGCGGCTCAATGGGGTCAAGGTGCCGGTTGAGGCGCGACTGGCCGCTGAGCATTTCAACTACCAGAGTTTTCTCGATTACGCCGGGTTGGCGTGGTGCGCCCTGGCCGTGGGCACAGCGCAGGCGGCGCTGGATTATGTGGTGCCATATTGCAACGAGCGCGTAGCCTTCGGCGAACCGATCAGCCATCGCCAGGGTGTGGCCTTTATGGTCGCCGATATGGCCGTGGAACTCGACGCTATGCGCCTGATGGTCTGGCGAGCGTGCTCGCGCGCGGAGCAGGGTTTGCCGTTCCAGCGCGAAGCCTATCTGGCGCGCCTGCTGTGCAGCGAAAAGGCCATGAAGATCGGTACCGACGCCGTGCAGTTGCTCGGTGGCCACGGCTTTACCAAAGAACATCCAGCCGAGCGCTGGTACCGCGATCTGCGTGCGCTGGCGATTATGGCCGGCGGTCTCCAGCTCTAAGGGCGCCTCAACATGAACCTGGAAACTCCAAAGAAATTCCGTGGCCTGGTTAATCAGGCCCATCAGGTGGCGGAAAACTATTTCCGGCCGATTTCACGCAAATACGACAAGGCCGAGCATGCCTATCCCAAGGAGCTGGACCTGCTCGCGGCCCTGCTCGATGGCATGAACGCCGGCTCGCCGGACGCCATTGGCGCCACCTCGGCGAGCAAGCGCGGTGCGGCCCGCGAGCAGCAGGAAGGCATCAAGAATGGCGGCAATCTGTCGGCCCTGCTCGGGGTGATGGAGCTGTGCTGGGGCGATGTCGGCCTGCTGCTGGCCATGCCGCGTCAGGGGCTGGGTAATGCGGCGATTGCTGCAGTGGCCAATGATGAACAACTAGCGCGCTTCGGCGGCACCTGGGCGGCCATGGCGATTACCGAGCCGGGCTGCGGGTCGGACTCGGCGGCGATCCGCACCACGGCGATCAGGGATGGCGATCACTACGTGCTCAACGGCGAGAAGATCTACGTCACCTCTGGCGAGCGTGCCGACGCCGTGGTGGTGTGGGCCACCCTGGACAAGAGCCTCGGCCGTGCAGCGATCAAGTCCTTCGTGGTGGAGCACGGCACGCCGGGGATGACCGTGACGCGGCTGGAAAAGAAGCTCGGCATCAAGGCGTCGGACACCGCCGCGATCAGCTTCAGCGATTGTCGGGTGCCGGCCGCCAACCTGCTCGGCAACCCGGAAATCGACGTGCAGAAGGGCTTTGCCGGGGTGATGGAAACCTTCGACAACACCCGTCCGCTGGTCGCCGGGATGGCAGTGGGGGTGGCCAAGGCCTCGCTGGATCGTACCCGCGAGCTGCTGAAAAAAGTCTGCAAGCTGGATTACCGTACGCCGTTGCTCAGCGTCAGCCATGCCGAGGCGACCCTCTACCGCCTGGAGGCCGAATGGGAGGCCGCGCGCCTGCTGACCTTGAAAGCCGCCTGGATGGCCGACAACAAACTGCCCAACTCCAAGGAGGCCTCCATCGCCAAAGCCAAGGCTGGGCGCGTGGCCAACGAGGTGACGCTGAAATGTGTCGAACTGGCCGGTGCGTTGGGTTACGGCGAAGATGAGCTGCTGGAAAAATGGGCGCGCGACTCGAAGATTCTCGACATCTTTGAAGGCACCCAGCAGATCCAGTTGCTGATTGTGGCGCGGCGGTTGCTGGGCAAGAGCTCCAGCGAATTGAAGTAGTTGTTCATGCGGGCTGGGTGAATCCAGCCCGCTTACCTGAAATCCCTTTTTGCCCTGCTTAGGTGGGGCTTTTTTGTGTCTGCACCAGCCAATCTTTCCAGCGAATGCGCTCATCGCGTACCAGCCAGCCGTCCTGAGGCGCAAAGCTTTCGGCCAGCCACAGACCGCGAGTGCTGGCGGGTGAGAGCTGACCCTGCTTTAGGGTCAGCAGCTCGACGGTCGGCCGGCCCTGGTCCAGCGGAATCAGAAACAGATCGGGCCTCGCGCGGTTGAGGCGGGCGATCAGTTGGCCATCTTCCAGGTGTTCATCGACATGCAGCAGGCTGAGTTGACGTGTTTCCTTGGGCAAATCCAGGCGCAGGTCGTAGACCAGCTGCAGCGAGGCGGTTGGCAGGTGCACGTAGGCGCGCGGGCGTTCGAGTAGCTTGAGGTTGCCGCATTGCACTGGGCGCGCCGCTCCGGACAGCGGGCTGAGGCTGAAGTGGGCGGTTTCCCGGTAGCGCAGGCTGCTCTGGTAGGGCGTGGGCAGCCAGGTGTCGCCAAAGCGTCCGCTTAGCCAGCCTTCCGGGGTTTCCAGCAGGCACTCTTCGGCCACTTCCTGAATCGCGGTGAGCAGCGGTAGGTTGAGCTCATGGGCCGGCACGTAGCCGGAAATCAGTTTGAGCACCACATCGCCACGATCCGCGCGACGCTGGCGCACCAGTACCCAGTATTCGCGGCCCTGCCAGCTGAGGGTCAGGCGCACCGAAACGCCCAGGTTGGCCAGTTCCACGGCAAAGCGTTGGCTGTCGGCCACAACCACAGGTTTGCGCTTTTCCAGCATCTGGCTGAAGTTCAACGGCATGCCAAGCCCCTGGTAGCTCAGGCCTTCCGGGCTGGCTTCGACAAACAGTTGCAGGGTCTTGAAGCTGCTGGGGTCTTTGCTAATCAGGGTGCGCGGCATGGCAACTCCTCGCGGGCATGGGCATGGCCTGAGAGCTTGGCACAGATCGCCGGGTTAGACCCGTCAGGCAATATCCTGAATTACAGCGGCAGCGGTGGCGACGTTATGTGCCAGGTGTTGCGGGTTGATGGTGCCGATAATCGCGCTGCACGTCGCCGGGTGGCCGAAGATCAGCTCGAAACTGGCGCGCACCGGGTCGACACCCGATGCCAGGCAGGCGTGGCCGCTGGCCAGGGCCTTCTTGATAAGGATGCCTTTGCCGTGCAGCTCGGCATAGTCGAGTACGGCCTGTTCGCCTTGCTCATTGAGGTTGTAGGTGACCATCGCGCAGTCGCCGTGTTCCAGTGCCAGCAGGCCGCCTTCGACGGTTTTGCCAGAGAGGCCGAAGCCGCGAATCTTGCCCTCGCGCTTAAGCTCGGCGAGGGTTTCGTACACGCCACTGTCACGCAGAATCGCCACGTCGTTGCCGTCGGAATGCACCAGCACCAGGTCGATAAAGTCGGTTTCCAGGCGCTTGAGGCTGCGTTCCACCGAGAAACGCGTGTGCGCCGGGCTGAAATCGAAGTGCGATTGGCCGTTGTCGAACTCTTCACCGACCTTGCTGACAATCACCCATTGCTGGCGCTGGCCGCGCAACAACGGTCCGAGGCGGGTTTCGCTGGTGCCGTAGGCCGGCGCGGTGTCGATCAGGTTGATGCCCAGGTCATGGGCCTGGGCCAGCAGTTCGCGGGCAGCGGCATCGCCGGGGATGGTGAAACCGTTGGGGTATTTCACCCCCTGATCACGGCCCAGCTTGACCGTGCCCAGGCCCAACGGCGAAACCAGCAACTCGGTGGTGCCCAAGGGGCGATGCAGGTTGTGCAGGCTGTGCAGGGGATGCATCAGAACAGTTCCTCCCAGACGGCTGGGGCAACGCTCGGGCGCGGCAGCGCAGGCAATGGCGCGTGCTGCGCCGGCTGAATGCCGTCACGGCTCAGTGCCGCCAGCACGCGGTCGGCAAAGTCCGGGGCTAACGCCAGTTTAGTTGGCCAGCCCACCAGCAGTTTGCCCTGCTCGTGCAAAAAGGCGTTGTCCGGGCGCACCAGGCCGGACTGCGCCGGCTCCGCGCGATCCACTCGCAGCGTGGCCCATTGCGCGGCGGACAGATCGACCCAGGGCAGCAGCTCTCTCAGCTCTTTTTTCGCTGCCTGGATCTGCGCCGCTTCGTCGCGGGCTACGCCATCGGCTTCGGCCAGATCGCCGCCCAGGTACCAGACCCACTGACCATCGGCCGCCGGGTGGGTGGTGATGGTCACGCGCGGCTTCGGCCCGCCGCCCAGACAGTGGGCGTACAGCGGTTTGAGTGTCGGGCCTTTGACCAGGGCCATATGCAGCGGACGCAGTTGCTGGGCCGGTTGGCTGAGGCCGAGGGCGCTGAGCAGTTCGGCATTGCCACGCCCGGCGCTGAGGATGACGCGTTGCGCGCGAATCTCACGGCCATCGATAATCAGGCCGACCAGCTCGCCGTTTTCCCGCAGTGGTTCGATGCGCTCGGCGGCCAACAAGCCATCGCCAGCCAGTTCGCTGAGGCGGCTGATCAGGCTGGGCACATCCAGCACCAGTTCCGCCAGGCGATAGACCTTGCCCTTGAATTTCGGGTGCTGCAGGGCCGGTGGCAGCTGCTCGCCCTTGACCTGGTCGACCCGGCCGCGCACCGCTTTGCTGGCAAAGAAACTGGTGATATTGCCGGCCAGACTGCCGGGGGACCACAGGTAGTGGGCATCGGAGAGCAGGCGCACGCCTGTCAGGTCCAACTCGCCATCGCCTGCCAGGGCTTCGCACCAGCGCCGCGGCATATCGGCGATGGCTTCGGAGGCGCCGGTTAGCGCGCCGTGCAAGGCGTATTTGGCACCGCCGTGAATGATGCCCTGGGATTTCACACTCTGGCCGCCACCGAGGCGGGCGTTGTCCACCAGCAGGGTGGCAAAGCCCTGGCGGCGCAGGCGCGCATTCAGCCAAAGGCCGGCAATGCCGCCGCCCACGATCAAAACATCAGTGCTCAGTGCCTGGGACATGCAGGTGTCTCACCGGGAAAACAGGCGCGCAGTATAACCCGGCCGCGCTAGCGCCTTACCTCGGAACCTGCTCAACGTCTCGCGAGCTAGAGCCATGCAAGGCAAAAACAGGCGAGGAAGCGGAGTTTACTGGTGTAAATGAGTATTCCGAGCCTGTTTTTAACGCCGCAGGGTCGAAGCGCAGCAGGCGTTGGGCAGGTTCTCAGTGGCCGACGCTTTGCGAGAACAGCTGAATCACCACCACACCAGCGACGATCAGGCCCATGCCAAGCATGGCCGGCAGGTCCAGCCGCTGCTGGTAAAGAAACACCGCTGCGATACTCACCAGCACAATGCCCAGGCCCGCCCACACCGCATACGCAACGCCGACCGGGATGGTTTTCACCACCAGGCTGAGCATCCAGAACGAGATGGCGTAGCCGACCACGACCAGCAGCAGGGGCAGAGGTTTGTTGAAGCCATCCAGGGCCTTCATCGAGGTGGTGGCGATGACTTCTGCGGTGATGGCAATAGCGAGGTAGAGATAGCCGCCCATGATGTGGCCTCCAGAGTGATCTGGCGGCCATTCTAGTGACCTGGCGGATGGGATAAAGTGATTACCTATCCGCTATGGAGATGGGTTATGCAGTGGAGCCTGGAGCAGGTTCGCTTGTTTGTCAGCGTTGCAGATGGCCAGTCGTTCTCCGCCGTAGGTCGGCAAATGCAGCGCGCGCAGTCGGCGGTAAGTAACTCGATTGCTATGTTGGAGGCCGATCTTGGCGTGCGTCTGTTTGAGCGCAGCAGCGGCCGCCAGCCACGCCTGACCGATGCCGGCGCAGCTCTCTTGGAAGAGGCGCGTGAGGTGCTGCGTCAGTGCCAGCGTCTGGAAGGGCGTGCGCTGGGTCTGGTGCGTGGTGAAGAAGTGCGCCTGCGTCTGGCGCAGGATGAGGCCATGCCCTATCAGCCGGTACTCGACAGCCTGGAGGCGCTGGCCCAGCAATTCCCACTACTGGAGGTGCAACTGGCCAGCGGTGCTCAGGGCGATGTGGCGCGCAAGCTGCTGGAGCACCGCGCCGACCTCGGCCTGCTGTTTCACCATGAGCAGATGCCCGATGCGCTGGAGCGCCAGCGTCTGGGCACCATTGAAATGGTCACCGTGTGCGGGGCAGGGCACGCCTTGGCGCGGGCCGGACATGTCGACCGGCGTGAGCTGGCGCGCCATCGGCAACTGCTGATGGCGCCACAGGACAGCCACTATCCGGGCGGCGAGCAAATCAGTCCGTCGGTCTGGCGCACCGACAGCTTCTACGCCATGGCCGAACTGCTGATGCGCAACCTCGGCTGGGCCTGGCTGCCGCGCCATGTGGTGCAGTACCCGACCTATCAGAGCCAGCTGGTGGAGCTGAGCAGCGATTGGACGCCGCCACCGTTGGTGGTGGAATTGGTCTGCCGCCGCGATCAGGCATTGGGCCCAGCGGCCTTGTGGTTGGCCGAGTGCTTTGCTCGGCATCTGCAGGTCACGGCGTGAGCCGAGCCCGCGCCTGACTCGACGGTATTGACCAAAGTGCATAAGCTTCGCGCCATGAATAGAAGCCTCTATACCCTGCTGTTTCATCTCGGTCTGCCGCTGGTGGCCGGGCGTCTGGCGTGGCGTGCCTGGCAGGCGCCGGCCTATGCCAAACGTGTCGGGGAGCGCTTTGCGCTTGGTTTGCCGCCACTCAAACCGGGCGGCATCTGGCTGCATGCGGTGTCGGTGGGCGAGAGTATTGCTGCGGCGCCGCTGGTGCGTGAGCTGTTGGCGCGCTACCCGCAGTTGGCGATCACCATCACCTGCATGACGCCGACTGGCTCAGAGCGTATTCAGGCCATGTTCGGCGGCAGCGAGTACGCTGGCCGCGTACAGCATTGCTACCTGCCGTATGACCTGCCTTGGGCGGCGGCGCGTTTTCTCGATCGCGTGCAACCCAAGCTGGCCGTGATTATGGAAACTGAGCTATGGCCCAACCATATCCACCAGTGCGCTAAGCGCGGTATTCCCGTGGCGTTGGCCAACGGTCGGCTGTCCGAGCGCTCGGCCCGTGGTTATGCGCGGTTTGCCAACCTCACCGCACCGATGCTGGCCGAGCTGAATCTGCTCGCCGTGCAGACAGCGCTGGAAGCCGAACGCTTTCGCAGCCTGGGTGCGCAGCCTGAGTGTATTGAGGTTACCGGCTCTATCAAGTTTGATCTGACCATCGATCCGGCGCTGCTGACCCGTGCCACTGCCTTGCGTGAGCAATGGCAGGCCACGCACCGTTCGGTGTGGATCGCTGCGAGCACCCATGCGGGTGAAGACGAGATCGTGCTCGCCGCCCACCGTGAAATGCTCACTCACAACCCCGATGCATTGCTGATTCTGGTGCCACGCCATCCCGAGCGCTTTAATACAGTGCTCGAGTTGTGCCAGCGGCAAGGCTTCAGCACGCGGCGTCGTTCAACGGGCGAGGCTGTGCAGGCGGCGGATCAGGTGCTGCTCGGCGACACCATGGGCGAGTTGCTGTTTCTCTATGCCCTGGCCGATATCGCCTTTGTTGGCGGCAGCCTGGTGGCCAATGGCGGGCATAATCTGCTGGAGCCGGCAGCGCTGGGCAAGCCGGTGTTGAGCGGCCCGCATTTGTTCAACTTTCTGGAGATCGCCGCGCAGTTACGCGCTGCCGGTGCCTTGAGCGAGGTGGTGGATGCCGACGGTCTGGCGCAGCGAGTCGCGCAACTATGGCGTGAGCCTGAAGCCGCGCAGGCCATGCGTAATGCGGGATTGGCGGTGATGCAGGCCAATCAGGGAGCGTTGGCGCGTTTGTTGACAGGTCTTGGGCGACTATTAGCGGAGAAGTCTTAACAGGCCTCCCGCAACCCTATACGTCATAAAAAAGCCCGCTGAATTCAGCGGGCTTTTTGGTTGCGGAGCGCTCAGTACTGCGGGTTGCCACGCAGCTGGGCTTCAGCGGCCTTGGCCAGGTCCGGCGGGAGGAAATCTTCGTCCGGGTTGTAGTCGGATTTCAGGTACTGCTCCAGGGCCGCCAGGTCGTCCGGGCTGAGGGTGCCGGCGGCCTGCTTCAAGCGCAGGTTGTTGAGGATGTAGTCGTAACGCGCGTTGTTGTAGTTACGCACCGAACTGTACAGCTGGCGCTGGGCGTCGAGCACGTCAACGATGTTGCGCGTACCGACCTGATAGCCGATTTCGGTGGCTTCCAGGGCGCTCTGGTTGGAGATGATCGACTGCTTGCGCGCCTGCACGGTTTCCACGTCGGTATTGACAGCGCGGTGCAGATTGCGGGTGTTTTGCACCACCTGACGGCGCAGGCTTTCACGCAGCTGCTCGGTCTGGTTCAGGCGCTGGTAGGACTCACGCACCTGGGAGCTGGTCAGGCCGCCGCTGTACAGCGGGATATTCAATTGCAGGCCGATTGTGCGCTGCTCGACGTCGCCGCTGAAGCGGTTGATGGTGCCGGCATTGTTGCTGAAGCCGAGGCTGTCGTTATCGCCTTTCTGGTAGCTGGCAACCGCGTCCAGGGTCGGCGCATGGCCGGACTTACGCTGGCGCAGGGTTTCTTCGGCTGCTTCAACGGCGTAGTTGCTGGCTTGCAGATTGAGGTTCTGCGCGGCGGCGGTGTCGACCCAGGCCTTGGCGTCATTCGGCGTTGGCGCGAGGATCGGTAGGCTGTGTTCGATGCCTTCCAGGGCGGCAAAGTCGCGGTGGGTCAGGGTGATCAGCGCCTCGAAGGCATCCTCTACCTGTTGCTGGGCGATGATGCGGTTGGCGCGGGCGGTGTCGAAGCCGGCTTGGGCTTCCAGCACGTCGGTCTTGTCCGAGAGGCCGACATCGAAACGCTCGTTGGCCTGGTCCAGCTGACGTTTGAACGCGGCTTCTTCGGCCTTGGTCGAGGCCAGATTGTCCTGGGCGCGCAGTACCGCGAAGTAGGTTTCGGCGCTCTGCAGAATCAGGTTCTGTTCGGTGGCCGACAGCTCCAGCGCGGCTTGCTCGTTGGTCGCTTCGGCGGCTTGCAGCTGGAACCAGCGGTCTGCGCGGAACAGTGGCTGACTGAGGTTGGCCTGGTACACCATGCCGCTGCGCGAGCTGGTGTTGGCTGGCGAATCGACCTGGGTGCGGGTGTCGCTCAGGTTGGCGCCAGCAGACAGGTTCGGCAGCAGACCGGCGCGGGCCTGGGGCACCACTTCGCTGCGCGCTTCATAATCAGCACGGGCGGCGGCCAGATCGGCATTGTTGGCGGCTGCTTCCTGGTAAACCGTGACCAGGTCAGTTTTGGTGGACAGCGGGGCTTGTTCAGCAGCCCAGGCCATTCCGTTGGACGCGGCGGCCACAGCGAGAGCCAGAGAGAGTCTGCGCAACATGAGGGTGATCCTGATTTTGGCGGTAATCGGCAAGGCTAAGGGGCGCTGCCGAGGGGGTCAAGATTTGTCTGGAGCTGAATGAGTGTAGATTGCAACAATCCATGGCGTCTGCTGCGCGTGGGTTATTTGTTGTGGGCGCTTTCGTCACATTCCGACGCGCGGGTCATAAGAAATTGACTCCGGAGTTGGTTTTATTGGCTGGGGTTGATTAGACTGGCCGGGTTCTTGTCGGGGTGCCCCAATTGCGGGGCTGAGATTGGCAGCTGCCGGATCCCGTTGAACCTGATCAGGTTAAGGCCTGCGTAGGGAACAAGATGTGCTCGCCTTTCCCCCGGTGAGCCTCTGGCACCGCCCCTGGTGCGCCTTTCGCCGCTCATTTATCTCCAGGTTCGCTCCGACATATAGCCCTGGAGAGCCGCCGATGAGCACACAAGAAAAAAACCTCAATCCGATCCTGAGTGAATCTGCCCAGGTCGACCAGCAGTCGATCCAACCCTTCCCGCGTTCGCAGAAAGTCTATGTGCAGGGTTCGCGTCCAGACATCCTAGTGCCGATGCGCGAGATCAGCCTGGACGTTACGCCCACTGACTTCGGCGGCGAGATCAACGCGCCCGTAGTGGTCTACGACACCTCCGGCCCGTACACCGACCCCAAGGTCATCATCGACGTGCGCAAAGGCCTGGGCGATGTGCGTTCGCCGTGGATTGAGGCGCGCGGCGACACCGAACGCCTGCCTGGCCTGAGCTCCAACTTCGGCCAGCAGCGCCTCGCTGATGCCGAGCTAACCAAGCTGCGTTTCGCCCATGTCAACAACCCGCGCCGCGCCAAGGCCGGTGCCAACGTCAGCCAGATGCACTACGCGCGCAAAGGCATCATCACCGCCGAGATGGAATACGTTGCCATCCGCGAAAACATGAAGCTGGAAATGGCACGCGAAGCGGGCCTGCTTGATCAGCAGCACCCTGGTCACAGCTTCGGCGCCAGCGTGCCGAAGATCATCACCCCCGAATTTGTTCGTGAAGAGATTGCCCGCGGCCGCGCGATCATCCCGGCCAACATCAACCACACCGAACTGGAACCGATGATCATCGGCCGTAACTTCCTGGTGAAGATCAACGGCAACATCGGCAACTCGGCGCTGGGCTCAAGCATTGAAGAAGAAGTGGCCAAGCTGACCTGGGGCATTCGCTGGGGTTCGGACACGGTCATGGACCTGTCGACCGGAAAGCACATTCACGAAACCCGCGAGTGGATCATCCGTAACTCGCCCGTACCGATCGGCACCGTACCGATCTACCAGGCCCTGGAAAAAGTCGGCGGCGCGGCCGAAGAGCTGACTTGGGAGCTGTTCCGCGACACCCTGATCGAGCAGGCCGAGCAGGGCGTGGACTACTTCACCATCCACGCCGGCGTATTGCTGCGCTATGTGCCGATGACCGCCAAGCGTGTCACCGGTATCGTTTCGCGCGGCGGCTCGATCATGGCCAAGTGGTGCCTGGCGCACCATAAAGAGAACTTCCTCTACACCCATTTCGAAGACATCTGCGAAATCATGAAGGCCTACGACGTCAGCTTCTCGCTGGGCGACGGCCTGCGTCCGGGCTCGATTGCCGACGCCAACGATGAAGCGCAGTTCGGCGAGCTGGAAACCCTCGGCGAGCTGACCAAGATCGCCTGGAAGCACGACGTGCAGACCATGATCGAAGGCCCCGGCCACGTGCCGATGCAGCTGATCAAGGAGAACATGGACAAGCAGCTGGAATGCTGCGACGAGGCGCCGTTCTACACCCTTGGCCCGCTGACCACCGACATCGCGCCGGGTTACGACCACATCACCAGCGGCATCGGAGCGGCGATGATCGGCTGGTTCGGTTGCGCCATGCTTTGCTACGTCACGCCCAAGGAGCACCTGGGCCTGCCGAACAAGGATGACGTGAAGACCGGCATCATCACCTACAAGATCGCCGCCCATGCTGCGGACTTGGCCAAGGGCCACCCTGGCGCGCAGATTCGCGACAACGCACTGTCCAAGGCGCGCTTCGAGTTCCGCTGGGAAGATCAGTTCAACCTTGGTCTCGACCCCGACACCGCGCGCAGTTATCACGACGAAACGCTGCCCAAGGACTCGGCGAAGGTGGCACACTTCTGCTCCATGTGCGGGCCGAAGTTCTGCTCGATGAAGATCACCCAGGAAGTTCGCGTCTATGCTGAAGAGCAACGCATCGCCGCACTCGACCTGGATGCCGAGGCGGGCATGCAAGCCAAGGCAGAGGAGTTCAAGGCTCAGGGTGCGCAGCTCTACCACAAGGTCTGATAGAGCTTTTGCTGCGCCATGTTTCGGCGCAGCATAGGGTGTAACCAGGACGGGCCTTCGGGCCCGTTTCTGTTAATCAGGGGGTGTTATGCAACGAGAAGATGTCGAAGTGATCAAGCGCGAGGCCTGCTTTAGCGGCTTCTACAAGCTCGATCGGCTGCGTTTGCGCCATCGTCAGTTTGCCGGTGGCATGGGCCCGGAGCTGAGCCGCGAATTATTCGTGCGCCACGATGCCGTGTGTGTGCTGCCCTATGACCCGCAGCGCGATTGTGTGGTGCTGATCGAACAGTTCCGCGTGGGGGCGCTGGATAAAAGTGCCAACCCCTGGCTGCTGGAATTGGTCGCCGGGTTGATCGACAAGGACGAAGAGCCTGAAGAGGTCGCGCGCCGTGAGGCGATTGAAGAAGCCAATCTGCAGCTGACGTCGTTGTGGCCAATTACCCAGTACTACCCGTCACCCGGTGGCTCGGATGAGCGTGTACACCTGTTTATTGGTCGCTGCGACAGTGAAGGCGCCGGCGGCGTGCATGGCTTGGCGGAAGAGGGTGAGGACATTCGCGTGCACGTCTGGCCACTGGAAGATGCCCTTGATGCATTGAAAGACGGGCGTATCGACAATGCCGCTAGCATCATCGCCCTGCAGTGGCTGGCGCTGAACCGTGCCGAAGTGCGGGGGCTGTGGTCGTGAACCTGCTACGCGAGCGCTATCGGGTCGACCTGGTCGAGCTGCAAGCCGCTTGCGAAGCCAACTATGCGCGCCTGATGCAGTTGCTGCCGGACATGCGTGAAGGGCCGGATGCCTATCGGCAAGCGCGTCGTGTGGGCATGAGTCAGGGTGAGCAGCAACTGGGCGTGCTGGCGCTGGAAGTGCTGGAAACCTGCCCCTATACCTCGACCCTCTCGGTGCGTCAGGAACACAGCCTGCCCTGGCTGCCGGTGCCGCATATGGAGGTGCGTGTGTACCACGATGCGCGAATGGCGGAAGTCATCGGAGCGCAGAGTGCGCGGCGCTTTCGCGGCATTTATCCCTATCCCAATGCGGCCATGCACCAGCCGGATGAGAAGACTCAGCTCAATCTGTTTCTCGGCGAGTGGCTGAGTCACTGCCTGGCTTGCGGTCACGAACTGGCTCCCGTTCGTTAGGTTTTTCCGCGTTCTGCCGATAATCAGTCGCAGGCGCATTATTCCGATACGCGCTAGCCTTAGGATGGGCGCTGGATTTACAGCGGACGTTCTGTGATCTATTCCCCTTTCGCGGGTTTACCGCCCGCGGGGCTAGCCAGCATAATTCACGCATTCCGCTCAAGGAGAAGGTCTTGCCGGGCGCGCTGACTAAAACCACTGCTGTTGATCGCTCGGTGCTGCTGGTGCAGCTATCCGACAGTCACCTGTTTGCCGATGGGGCGGGCAAGCTATTGGGCATGGATACCCAGGACAGTCTGCAACGGGTGATCGAGCGTGTGCTGCTGGAGCAGCCGCAGATCGACCTGATCCTGGCCAGTGGCGACCTCTCGCAGGACGGCAGCGCTGAGTCCTACCAGCGTTTCCGTGAGATGACCGCAGCCATCCCTGCCCCCGCGCGCTGGTTTCCCGGTAACCATGATGAAGTGCCCGCCATGCAGGACGCTTGCGTCGGCAGTGATTTGCTGGAGCCGGTGATCGACCTGGGTAACTGGCGCGTGATTCTGCTCGACTCCTCGATCCCGGGTGCCGTACCCGGCTATCTCAGTGAGCAGCAGCTTGCCTTGCTGGAGCGTGCTCTGAGCGAAGAGCCGGATCGTCATCACCTGATCTGCCTGCATCACCACCCGGTGTCCATCGGCTGCAAATGGATGGAACCCATCGGTTTGCGTAACCCGGATGCCCTGTTCGCCGTGCTGGAGCGTTTCAGCCAGGTGCGTGCAGTGCTTTGGGGGCATATTCATCAGGAACTCGATCAGCAGCGCGGCCCAATTCGCCTGCTGGCGTCGCCCTCGACCTGCGTGCAGTTCGCCCCGGGTAGCGAGGAGTTTCAGGTGGATAAAACCGCGCCGGGCTATCGCTGGCTGCGCCTGTTCGACGATGGCCGCCTGGAAACCGGGGTATCGCGGGTTACCGGGATCAAGTTCGAAATCGATTACACCATCAAGGGCTATTGAGCCGTTCGGCTAACCGGTTGCAGCCGGTCGCCGCAACCGGTTAGCCTCCCGCCCCATGACCACATCCATTCTCTATATTCACGGGCTTAACAGCTCGCCGGCATCGCTCAAGGCCAGCCAGTTGCAGCGTGCCATGGCGCAGCTGGGGCTGGCCGCGCAGCTGCGGGTGCCGGCCCTGCATCACCATCCGCGTCAGGCCATTGCCCAGCTCGAAGCGCTGATTGCCGAGCTTGGACGGCCCGTGCTGGTTGGCAGCTCGCTGGGCGGCTACTATGCGACCCACTTGGCCGAACGCCATGGGTTACCTGCGTTGTTGATCAACCCAGCCGTGCGCCCGCATCTGCGTTTCGACGGCTACCTGGGCCCGCAGAAGAACTATCACAGCGATGAGACCTGGGAGCTGACAGTCGACCATGTAACGGCGCTGGCCGAACTTGATGCCGCAGTGCTGCAAGATCCGGCGCGCTATCAGGTGTGGCTGCAGACCGCCGACGAAACCCTCGATTACCGCGATGCCCAGCGCTATTACCGCGCCTGCGCGCTGCGTATCCAGGCCGGTGGCGATCACGGTTTTCAGGGTTTTGCCGAGCGTCTGCCAATGCTTTTCGCTTTCGCCGGTATTCCTCGCCATCTGTGGCAGGATATCGACTTTTCCGCTCTCAATTGACGAACAAGAGACCCCATGGCCCAGCAAGGTTCTAGCTCTTACAACGCCGATGCCATCGAAGTCCTTTCCGGCCTCGACCCGGTGCGCAAACGCCCGGGCATGTACACCGACACCAGCCGGCCTAACCACTTGGCCCAGGAAGTCATCGACAACAGCGTCGACGAAGCACTGGCCGGGCATGCCAAATCGATTCAGGTGATCCTGCATGAGGACAACTCCCTGGAAGTGCTCGACGACGGTCGCGGCATGCCAGTGGACATTCACCCGGAAGAGGGCGTGCCAGGGGTCGAGCTGATCCTCACCAAGCTGCATGCTGGCGGCAAATTCAGCAACAAGAACTACCAGTTCTCCGGCGGCCTGCATGGCGTGGGCATCTCGGTGGTCAACGCGCTGTCGACCCGCGTGATCGTCACGGTCAAACGCGACGGCAATGAATACCAGATGAGTTTCGCCGACGGCTACAAGGCCAGCGACCTGGCCGTGGTCGGCACCGTGGGCAAGCGCAACACCGGCACCAGCGTGCATTTCTGGCCGGATGCCAAGTATTTCGACTCCTTCAAATTCTCGGTCAGCCGTCTCAAGCACGTACTGAAAGCCAAGGCGGTGTTGTGCCCGGGGCTCGCGGTCAGCTTCGAGGACAAAGCCAGCGGTGAGAAAGTCGAATGGCTGTACGAAGACGGACTGCGCTCCTACCTGGTGGATGCGGTCAGCGAGGTTGAACGGCTACCCAATGAGCCATTTTGCGGCAGCCTGGCAGGTAATAAAGAAGCCGTAGATTGGGCGCTGCTGTGGCTGCCGGAAGGCGGCGACGCGGTGCAGGAAAGCTACGTCAATCTGATCCCCACCGCTCAGGGCGGCACCCACGTCAACGGCCTACGCCAGGGCCTGCTGGACGCCATGCGCGAGTTCTGCGAGTTTCGCAGCCTGCTGCCGCGCGGGGTCAAGCTGGCCCCGGAAGATATCTGGGAGCGCATCGCCTTTGTTCTGTCGATGAAGATGCAGGATGCGCAGTTCTCCGGGCAGACCAAGGAGCGCCTGTCGTCCCGTGAGGCCGCAGCCTTTGTCTCCGGTGTGGTGAAAGACGCCTTTAGCTTGTGGCTTAACGGCCATCCGGAGCTCGGTCAGCAGCTCGCCGAACTGGCGATCAGCAACGCCAACCGCCGCCTCAAGGCTGGCAAGAAGGTCGAGCGCAAGCGCATCACCCAGGGCCCGGCGCTGCCTGGCAAACTGGCTGATTGCGCCGGCCAGGACCCGATGCGCTCCGAGCTGTTTCTAGTGGAAGGTGACTCCGCTGGCGGTTCGGCCAAGCAGGCGCGCGATAAAGAGTTTCAGGCGATCCTGCCGCTGCGCGGGAAGATCCTCAACACCTGGGAAGTCGATGGCAGCGAAGTGCTTGCCAGCCAGGAAGTGCACAACATCGCTGTGGCGGTTGGCCTCGATCCGGGCTCCAGCGACCTCTCGCAGTTGCGCTACGGCAAGATCTGCATCCTTGCCGACGCCGACTCCGACGGCCTGCACATCGCCACCTTGCTCTGTGCTCTGTTCGTCCAGCATTTCCGCCCGTTGGTGGATGCAGGTCATGTATATGTCGCCATGCCGCCGCTGTACCGCATCGATCTGGGCAAGGAGATTTTCTACGCCCTGGATGAAGCCGAGCGCGATGGCATTCTCGACCGCCTGGTGGCCGAGAAGCGCCGTGGCAAGCCGCAGGTCACCCGCTTTAAAGGCCTGGGTGAGATGAACCCGCCGCAGCTGCGCGAAACCACCATGGACCCCAATACCCGGCGTCTAGTGCAGCTGACTCTGGACGATTACCCCGGCACCCAGGAAATGATGGACATGCTGCTGGCGAAGAAGCGCGCCGGCGACCGTAAATCCTGGCTGGAGTCCAAGGGCAACCTGGCCGAGGTGCTGCTCTGATGCAGCGGCTGTTGGCTGTCTGCCTGCTGCTCTGCTCACCCGTGCTGGCGAGTGCGACGGCATTGGAAGAGCTGAAACTGCTCAACGAGCAAGCAGTTAGCGGCGTCACTGGCGGCAATCTGTCTGGGCTGGCCTGGTGCGATAACGCGCTGTGGGCGGTTTCTGATCGGGATGATCAGCAGCTGTATCGCCTGCAGTCGGATGAGTCGCAGTGGCAAGCCACGGCCGAGACCTTTGTCGCGCCGCCGGCACCGGATGCGCGCTTGCCCTGGGGGCTGCGCATGCGCAGCTGGGTCGCCGGCCTGGTACGCGGTGGTGAGCTGGATTTCGAAGGGCTGAGCTGTGACGCCGCCGGTAACCGTTACTTGGTCAGTGAGGCCAAGGCGGCTGTGCTGCAGTTGCCTGTGGTCGGCGAGCCCAACTGGTTGAAGCTGCCTCAGGGCCTGCTGCGCCAGGCGCGCGCCAGTGGCATGGCGCTGCATTACAACTCGCTGTTTGAAGGCATTGCCGTTGACCCTGCTGGTGAGCGCCTGTACCTGGCGGCTGAGCGTATGCGTCGCGGTTTATTGGTGGCGCACAAACAGCGCGCGATCTGGCGTTGCACTGGTGGCTGCGTGCTGTTCAGCGAGGCGGGCACGGAAACGGGGCCCGAGCAGCTGGGCGGCAAGCCGCAGCCTCGGGATTTCTCGGGTCTGGCCTTCCATAACGAAAAGCTCTTCACCCTTGAGCGTCAGGCGCACCGTATCTGTCGGCGCGACCTGAGCACTGGTCAGGTCGAGAAGTGTTGGTCGTTTGCCGCCGAGGCGCTGACTCCAGAACGCCTCTATGCGCCGTCCTGCGGCCTGGCGGAAGCGCTGTGGGTGGATCAGGACGGTGCCTGGATCGGTGTCGATAACGGCAGCTTCAGCCGTGCCGACGGTGAGTCGCGGCCGATTATCTGGCGCTTTGCCGCACCTAAAGGCGGCTGGGGCAGCAAACCGTGAGCGAGCAGCCTGCGGGCAAGCGTGCCGGGCGCGTGATGCTGGTGCTGGCCTGGTGTGCGGCGCTGTTGCTGGCGACCAAGTTTTTTGGTGACTGGGAGGACGCTCAGCGCAACCCCAATCAGGCACCTGAGTCGCTGCATGGCAGCGGCTATGTCGAAGTGCACCTGGCCAGCAGCCGTCAGGGCCACTATATGGCCGGCGGCAAGATCAATGGCGAGGATGTGACGTTCCTTCTCGATACCGGTGCGACGCAGGTCGCGGTGCCAACTGAAGTGGCGCAGCGCCTAGGTTTGCAGGCAGGCGCGGCAATCACCATCAGCACCGCCAATGGCCGCGCCACAGCGCACCGTACGCGCCTGCAGCGCTTGCAGCTGGGCGATATCGTACTGACCGATGTAGAGGCTTTGATCGCCCCGGGCATGGGCGGCGATGACGTATTACTGGGCATGAGTGCCCTGAAACAACTCGAATTTACCCAGCGCGGCGGCACCTTGATGCTGCGCCAATCCACTTTGCAATGAGGCACGCATGAGCGAATCCCTCGATTTGAGCCTGGACGGTGTTGAACGCCGTTCCCTTGCCGACTTTACCGAGCAGGCTTACCTCAATTACTCCATGTACGTGATCATGGACCGCGCGCTGCCGCATATCGGTGACGGCCTCAAGCCCGTGCAGCGGCGCATTGTCTACGCCATGAGCGAGCTGGGTCTGGACGCCGACTCCAAGCACAAGAAGTCGGCGCGTACCGTCGGTGACGTGCTCGGCAAGTTCCACCCGCACGGCGACAGCGCCTGCTACGAGGCCATGGTGCTGATGGCGCAGCCGTTCAGCTACCGCTACACCCTGGTCGACGGCCAGGGCAACTGGGGTGCGCCGGATGATCCCAAGTCCTTCGCTGCCATGCGTTATACCGAGGCGCGCCTGTCGCGCTATTCCGAGGTGCTGCTTACCGAACTGGGCCAGGGCACCGTGGACTGGGTGCCGAACTTCGACGGCACCCTGAATGAACCAGCGACCTTGCCGGCGCGCCTGCCGAATATTCTGCTCAACGGCACCACCGGTATCGCCGTGGGCATGGCCACCGACGTGCCGCCGCATAACCTGCGTGAGGTTGCGACGGCCTGTATTCGCCTGCTGGACGAGCCGAATGCCACGGTCGAGCAGCTCTGTGAGCATATTCTCGGCCCGGATTATCCGACTGAAGCGGAAATCATCACGCCGCGCAGCGACCTGCTGAAGATCTACGAAACCGGCAAGGGCTCGGTGCGTATGCGCGCCGTATACCGCGTCGAGGACGGCGATGTGGTGGTGACGTCGCTGCCGCATCAGGTCTCCGGGGCCAAGGTGCTGGAGCAGATTGCCGCGCAGATGCAGGCGAAGAAGCTGCCAATGGTCGCCGACCTGCGCGATGAGTCGGACCACGAGCATCCCTGCCGTATCGTCATTATTCCGCGCTCCAATCGCGTGGATGCCGACGAGCTGATGCAGCACCTGTTCGCCACCACCGAGCTGGAGTCCAGCTACCGGGTCAACACCAACGTGATTGGCCTGGACGGCAAGCCGTCGGTCAAGGACCTGCGCACCCTGCTCACCGAGTGGTTGCAGTACCGCGTCGGTACCGTACGTCGGCGCTTGCAGTTCCGTCTGGACAAGGTCGAGCACCGGCTGCACCTGTTGGAAGGCCGCTTGATTGCCTTCCTCAACCTCGACGAAGTGATCCGCATCATCCGCACCGAAGACTCGCCCAAGCCGGTGCTGATGGAGCGCTTCGGCCTGACTGAGATTCAGGCCGAGTACATCCTTGAGACCCGCCTGCGTCAGCTCGCACGACTTGAGGAAATGCAGATCCGTGGCGAGCAGGACGAGCTGGCCAAGGAGCGCGACAAGCTGCTGGCCCTGCTCGGCAGCGAGACCAAACTGAAGAAGCTGGTGCGCCAGGAAATTCTGGCCGACGCCGAGAAGTACGGCGACGACCGCCGTTCGCCGATCGTTGCCCGCGCCGAAGCCAAGGCGCTGAGCGAAACCGAGCTGATGCCGACCGAGCCGGTCACAGTAGTAATTTCCGAGAAGGGCTGGGTGCGCTGCGCCAAGGGCCACGATATCGACGCCACTGGTCTGTCGTACAAGGCTGGCGATGGCTTCAAGACTGCCGCGCCGGGCCGTTCGAACCAGTACGCGGTATTTATTGATTCCACCGGACGCAGCTACTCGCTGGCCGCCCATTCGCTGCCATCTGCCCGTGGCCAGGGCGAACCGTTGACCGGTCGCCTGACGCCACCGCCGGGTGCGACCTTCGAATGCGTGCTGCTGCCGGATGACAATGCGTTGTATGTGATCGCCTCCGACGCCGGCTACGGCTTTGTGGTCAAGGGTGAAGACCTGCAGGCGAAGAACAAGGCCGGCAAGGCCTTGCTCAGCCTGCCTGCCGGCGCGCTGGTGGTGCCGCCGAAACCGCTGGGTAATCGTGAAGAGGACTGGCTGGCGGCGGTAACCACGGAAGGCCGTTTGCTGCTGTTCCCGGTGCGCGATCTGCCGCAACTGGGTAAAGGTAAAGGCAACAAGATCATCGGTATTCCCGGTGAGCGGGTTGCCTCGCGTGAGGAATACCTCACCGATCTGGCTGTGCTGCCCGCTGGTGCGACGCTGGTGTTGCAGGCTGGTAAGCGTACGCTGTCGCTCAAGGCCGATGACCTGGAGCACTACAAAGGTGAGCGCGGCCGGCGCGGCAACAAGCTTCCGCGCGGCTTCCAGCGGGTCGACAGCCTGCTGGTCGAAGTCCAGGGGTAGGCTGCGGCGGCGCCAGACGCATGTCGGCACAGTGCTGTGCTGGAGTCGTGAGCGGCTTTCAAGGATGATACGCGGCCGTAAGGCGGGTCACGTAAGTGAACCGCCTGCACCTAATGTGTATGCACGCCGGCAGACTGGCCGGTTGGATGAGTGAGATGACTGCACTGCGTTTCCCCGGAATTTTGCTATTGGCCGGTGCGCTTGGCCTGACGGGTTGTATGCGTTATCAGCAAGCGCCGTTGTATCAACTCGACAGCGGCGAAATCCGTGTACCTGCTGCCGAGCAAGGCATTGCTGTGCTGCTCGGGCCGGTGGCGGTTGCCGATTACTTGCAGCGCGAAGCCCTGTTGCAACGCCAGGCCGATGGCAGCTTAACCGCCACCGAAGATGCGCGTTGGGCCGGCAGTTTGGCGGCGGATATCGATCAGCAGCTGCTGCGCCAGCTGGCCTCGCGCTTGAACAGCCAGCGCCTGGTACTGGCACCGGCGACTGCAGGCTTTGTACCGCAGGTGCGTCTGGGCGTGTCGATCACCCGCTTGGATTCCGGTCCGCAGCGCCCGGCTGTACTGGAGGCGCAGTGGCGTTTGGCCGGTGCCGACGGCAAGCTACTCGACGGGCGTCTGGTGCGCCTGGAGGAGGCCCACAGCGGCAGCATCGTCGATCAGGTGCGTGCGCAAAGCCTGGTGGTGCAGCAACTGGTGGCGCAATTAGCCGCTGCAGTGGAAACCCATGGCAAGCCCGCCCCGGTCGTGGCTGAGCCGCCACGCAAGCCAGCGCCGGTGAAACCTGCGCCGCCTGCGCCACCGCGTATCCCGGTGGTTGAGCCAATGCGTGATGAAGGCGAAGTATTCCGCTTCTAAGCGCCGCCAACAAAAAAGCCCGCCAATCAGGCGGGCTTTTTTGTTGAGTCGGATTAGTGGTTTTCGTGCATGCGCGCCAGCTGGCGCTCCAGCAACGATGGATAAGGCTCCAGCAAACGCTCTACACAGCAAGCCCCTTGCGGGCTGGCGATGGCGCGAATGCGCGCGCGTTGGCTGACCAGAGTATCGTCGGCAATGCTGCGCTCGACCAGCAGCAGGTTACGGCTGTGCTGTGACAGCGCCAGAGCGTTCTGCGCCGTTTCGCTGAGCAGCAGGTCGCCCTGGCTGAGGTTGCTGAGGTTTTCACCCAGGGTCAGGCCCAGTTGCAGCTGCAGGGTGATACCGCTGTCCGCCACTTCGATCTGCAGAGCATGACCGAGGGCGCGCATCAGTTCGCCGCAGCAGATGGCGTGGGTCAGGTAGTCCTCACCAATATCCAGTTGATGGAACAGCATCAGGCTGCTGCCGTCGCTCAAGGTGTGCAGTTCGCCCTGATACAGGCTGGCAGCCTGGTCCAGGCAATCACGGTAACGCTGCAGCAGCTCCATCAAACGGGTGCGCGGCAAGCGGCGCAGCTGTTCCTGAGCACCCAGCTGGATCGCCAGTGCGGCGCTGGGCAGTGGCTGCCGGATCGCGGGGGCTGGCGCGGCTTCATGCTCGGGTTGATCGCGTAGCTCGGAAAACGGATCGTCCACTGCGCTATCGGCGTATGGCTGGTCATCGCCATGCAACGGCCCGACCAACTCGTCTCGCTCATCGAAGCGATCATCACGCAGGTCACGCACTTGGAAGTCCGGCTCATCATCGAACGATTCGGGCAGGTAGTCATCGTCGCTCAGGGCGGCGGGCTCGTCGTAGAACGGCTCTTCTTCAGCTTCTGGCAGTGCAGGCTTTTCCGGTACCAGGCGGGCTTGGAGCTGGCGTGCCAGGTCGCCGATTTCATCCTGACGGCCTGCGCCAGGTGCCGGATCATCCGGGTCACGCAGCCAGACGCGCAGCTGCAGCAGTGGCGTGGAGATATGCCGGCCCAGGCGCATGCTTAGGGACAGGGTCAGGGCCAGCAAAATCAGGCTGAGGATGCCCATGCTCTGCAGGCTGATGGTCATTGGTTGCTGGAACTGCTGCATGTCGAGGCTAATGCGCAGTTGCCCGGCGATCACCTCTTGGAAGGTAATGGGTGTCGAGTACAGCCCTTCGGTTTCCCCGAGCATGCTCTGGCTGGGGCGCGAACCCGCCTCGGCGAGGATGCGGTTGTCCACGCTGTAGATCGCGGCGTGTGCCACCAGCGGGTTTTTCACCAGGTTATTGAGCAGCACGTTGAGGCTGAGGATGTCGTTGGATACCAGCAGCTCGGTCGCCGAGGCAGCCGTTTGGGTAATCAGGCTGGTGCCCAGAGCTTCGGCTTGCTGCTGCATGGCATGCTTGAACTGCATGCCGATCACCCAGCCATAAATCACCAGGGCCAGGGCTACCAGCAGCAAGCTATGGCTGACAATGCGCAGCGCCAAGGGAATGCGCCGCTGGCGCAGGGCCTGGAACAGCAGCAGGAAGAAATTATCGGGTTTTACGGGGGCGGGCCGGTTCACAGAGCTCGGCTCATGTCGACTGTAGTTGGCGCGCAGTATAGCGGCGCCCCCGCGGTGGGCAAAGCGCCGTGCGTGGCTGTTTGCCGGTGAAAATGGGTAGAATGTGCGCCTTTTCCACGGCTTGTGACCTGTTCAACAAGCCGCTGCCCCTGACGCTGTACTGGAGACCGAGCCTTGCGCGAAATCGTCCTGATCAATATCACCGGCGAAGATCGCCCCGGTTTGACTGCCGCCATCACCGGCGTGCTGGCCCAGGGCGGGGTGAATATCCTCGATATTGGCCAGGCGGTGATCCATGACACCCTGTCGTTCGGCATTTTGGTCGAGATCCCGGATAACGAGCGCGCCTCGTCGGTGCTCAAGGACATCCTCTTTACCGCCTACAAGCTCGATCAGCAGGTGCGTTTCACCCCGGTATCCGAGGCCGACTACCAGCAGTGGGTCAGTGGTCAGGGCAAGGCTCGGCATATCGTCACCCTGTTGACTCGCAAGGTCACCGCCGAGCAGCTGCAGCGCGTCAGCGCCATTACCGCGCGTTATGACCTGAATATCGACCATATCGACCGTCTGTCCGGGCGCATGCCGTTAGATATGCCGGCCGAGCAGGGCAAGGGCTGCATCGAGTTCTCCGTGCGGGGCGAGCCGGCCGATCCTGCGGCCTTGCGTGCCGAGTTCCTTAGCGTGGCGCAGGAGTTGAATGTCGATATCGCCTTCCAGCGCGATTCGCTGTTCCGCCGTAATCGCCGCCTGGCGGTGTTCGACATGGACTCGACACTGATTGAGGCCGAAGTGATCGATGAGCTGGCCAAGGCCGCTGGCGTCGGTGAGCAGGTTTCCGAGATTACCGAGCGCGCAATGCGCGGCGAGCTGGATTTTGCCGCGAGCTTCCGCGAGCGTCTGGCGCTGCTCAAGGGCCTGCCGGAAACCGTGCTGGCCGATATCGGTGCTTCGTTGCGCCTGACTGAAGGCGCAGAAACCTTGTTCAGCGAGCTGCGTCGCCTGGGTTACAAAACGGCGATTTTGTCGGGTGGTTTTACCTACTTTGCCAAGCAACTGCAGGCCAAGCTGGGCATCGACTATGTGTTTGCCAACGAACTGCAGATCGTTGATGGTCTGGTCACGGGTGTCGCAGTCGAGCCGATTGTCGATGCCCAGCGCAAAGCCGACTTGCTGCGTGAGCTGGCCGCCAAAGAAGGGTTGCGTCTGGAGCAGACGATTGCCGTGGGCGATGGCGCGAATGACCTGCCAATGCTGGCCATCGCCGGGTTGGGTGTGGCGTTCCGTGCCAAGCCGCTGGTCAAGCAATCGGCCAAACAGGCGATCTCTACTCTGGGTCTGGACGGTATTCTCTATCTGCTCGGCTTTCGCGATCGCGACGGCCTGGAATAAGGCGAT
Source organism: Pseudomonas sp. SG20056 (assembly GCF_031764535.1). Lineage (NCBI taxonomy): Bacteria > Pseudomonadati > Pseudomonadota > Gammaproteobacteria > Pseudomonadales > Pseudomonadaceae > Pseudomonas > Pseudomonas sp. SG20056. The sequence continues at coordinate 3,867,754 of NZ_CP134499.1, read as the reverse complement.
AAAAAAGCCGACGCATGCGTCGGCTTTTCTTTGTCCGCAAGAGTTACTCGTCGCCTGCCGAGAAGTCGTAATCCATCGACTGGCTCGGGCCCTGCAGGTAATGGCCCTGGATATAGTTGACTCCGGCCTGCCAAAGCGTGGCCAGTACGCTAGCGCTTTCGACAAAGGGCACGATGGTCAGCTTGGCTTGAGAGTGCAGGCTGGCCAGTAGCGTTTTCAGCGCTTCCTGATTGTCCGCCTTGCTCAGGTCCTGGGAGAAGGAGCTGTCGACTTTGACGAAGTCGATATGCAGGTGTTTGAGCGTGTTGAACGGATTCAGTGAGCAGCCGAACTGAGTCAGCGCGGTCTTGCAATGCAGCTCGTTGAGGCCCTGAGTGATGGCTTTGGCCTGCTTCAGGTAGGCAATTGCATCCGGTTCGCTGAACTGGAATACCAGCGAGTCCGAAGGCAGGCGTGCAGCCTTGAGGGCTACGCTGAGCCACGGCAGCAGAGTCTGGTCCTGCAGGCTGGCGCTCGACAGGTGCACGAACAGGCGGGTGTTGTGGCCCTTGCTGCGATGGTCGGCGAGCAGCTTTATCGAGTTGAGGATCACCCAGCGATCAATTTTCTCGGCCAGGCCGGCGTCCTTGGCGGCATTGAACAGTTCCGCGGGCGGGATTTCTTCGCCCTGCGGGTTGATCAGGCGTAGCAGTGCTTCGTAGTGTTCAAAGCTGTCGCCGCGCAGGCTGATGATCGGTTGGAACAGCAGGCGGAAGCTGTTGTTTTCCAGGGCCTGCTGAATCATCGCGACGATGTTGCCGCGGCTGGCGGCCGCGGCCAGCTCATCGGCTGGATTGAACAGCTTGATGGCGTTGCCATCATTCAGCTCATCGGCGCAGCGGTGAGCGCGGTCGACCACCTCTTGGGCCTTGGCGGTCTTCTCGTTGAGACCGGCCACGCCAATCGACAGCGTGCTCTGTACGGTACGACCGCTGACGTCGAACAGGTGCCCTTCGACTTTTTTCAGCAGGCTGTTTAGCGGCTCGCGGGTGCTTTCCGGACTGACACCGGGTTGTAGCACGGTAAATACGTCATCACCAAAGCGTGCCAGTTGTGCGTCGGCGCTGAAGTGCGCGCGCAGCAGGTTAGCCAGATCGGTGAGGAGGATGTCGATGCCCGCCAGGCCGATATCGGCGAGCAGGCTGGCGTAGCGGTCGACGCGGATGTAGGCAAGGCTCGACGGTTGGCCGGCATTCACCGCGCGCTCGGCGGCACTGTCCATCAGTTCGAGGAAGTGGGTGCGGTTGAACAGGCCGGTGACCAGATCCTGGCTGCTGATTTCGCGCAGCTTTTCTTCCAGTTCGGCGTTACCGGTTTCCGCGCGAATCACCACCTGGATGCACGGCTCGCCATCGTAGGTGGCCGGGGAGAAGCTCATTTGCGCCGGGAAGCTCTGGCCATTGGCCTTGATCCCGGCGCAGTTGAGTTCGGCACTGCCTTCAGCGCTTTGATAGTTCTTCAGGAAGTCCTTGAAGCTTGACTGGTCGCTGCTACCGATCAAGTCGATCATCGGCATGCCTTCCAGTTCGTCGGCATCTTCATAGGCAAACAGTTCCAGATAGGCACGGTTTGCGTAGATATGCATGCCGTCGTGCACGTAGGTGATGGCATCGACGGAGCTGTCGAGCAGCAGCTGACAGCGTTTTTCTGCTTCGCGCAGGGCGACTTCCGAGGCGCGGCGGGCGCGACGCTCTTCCAGATTGGCCAGTTCACGTTTGGCGACCAATACCAGGCGTTCATCCTCACCTTGCGGCAATGCATCCTGAGCGCCGAGCATCAGGGCTTCGGTGACGCTGTCGGAGTCATTGTCGGCGAGCAGCTGAATGACCGGAATATCCTTAGCCTGGCGACGGATCGCACCAATCGCTTCACTCGGTGCCAGTTGTTCGCTGCTTGGTGCGCAGATCAACAGGTCCCAGCTTTGCTGCAGGGCCTCGTTGAGGTCATCGCTGGAGGTCAGGCGATGCACACGTGTTGCCCGCCCGGCATTGCGGAACAGGCTGACCAGGCGCTCGGCCTCGTTCTGCGAGTCTTCGAGTATCAGTAGCCGAATGGTTTTTTTTTCAATGGCCATGGTGTGGTATCAAATCTGCGCCGAACGGGCGCGAAAAGGCGACAAAAGGGAGTGCGTCGGCAATCTACAGCGACTTCCAGAGTGAGTCAAAGTCTTCCTCCCCGCCTGGCGTGCGGCTTTTCGGCGCTGTGACCGGCTTCCCGTGCTCACTGCCGATCTGCTCGACACCCCGGTATTCGAACTGGTTGAAACTGCCTGTGCTGGTCTGTCGGCGACTGAGCACTGCGCGATGTTCATTGCCATTCAGATTGATGCTGACCTTGTTGCCTTCCTGAAATGGCAGGCGGGCAGTAATCAGGCTGGCGGGTCGGGAGATGGCACTGATTTCCGGCAGTAGCAGGGCGCGCAGGTACTGGCTGTTCTGCTCTGCCTTGCGTACCAGTTGCAGGCCGCAAGCCTGCGCGTGCGGAGCAATCAGCTCGATACCCATTTGCGTACCACCACCACGGACCTGGCGAATCCAGCGCACCACCGCAATGCTCCAGCCTTGTTGCGGCAAGCCTTGCACACCGAGCAGTTCACCGGCCTGTAGTTGGTTGGGGACGTCTTTCGGCCACGACAGGCAGTAGCCGCCTGGGCTGATATTGACGATGGTGACTTCGTAGGTCGGGTAGCTTTCTTGGCCGCTTAGCTCCACTGGTTCGTTGGGCTGATTCGGCTTGTTGTATTGAATTTCTTCAAAGGGTAGGCCGTTTTCCCACTGATTGCTTTTCTGTGCATCGAAGGCGTTCGACCAGATATCCGGTGCTCCGGTATCGGCCTTGAATACTGCCGCATTGGTGGTTACCGGTACTTGTAACACCTCGTTGAACGGACGCTTGCCGGCTAGGTAGAAATGCAGTGCACTCATACCAATACACAGGTTTAGGGCGCCCTGGCCCTGGCTGCGCTGGAAGGTGCGTTCAGCTATATCGCCCCAGGCTGCGGCCAGATGCTGCAGCATGTCGTGACTGAAGCCTTCGGGCACAGTCAGGCGTGATTGTGCAGTGCTCTCGGCCGGCAGCAGCAGGTGCTCCTTGATGGCGTCGACCAGTTGGCTGGGGTCGATCCCTAGCGCTTTGTGCAGCTCGGTTTGCTGGAACAGCGAAATATAACGGGGCGGACCATCCAGTTGCGGCGCAACAGCGAACAGGCTGGACGCCTCATTGCCGGCCTGTAGGGTGGCCAGCGCACTCCAGGGCTCGAGCACTTCGGCAAGGCGAGCAATGGCGCTTTGGCGCATCTGGTTGCAGCGGGCGCAGCCGAGCAATAGGGCGACCAGATAGCTTTGTTCGGTGCTCAGTCCTTGGGTATGTAGCGCCTGAGCATCACGGATCATGGTCTTGTGCAGGCCGCGCGCGACGGCAATCTGGTACAGCTGGTGCAGCTCGAGCCAGAGGCCTTCGGGGACCGGGCAGTACAGCTGGCTGGCGCGAATCAGTGGGCCACAGAGGCTATGCGTGGCGCGCTGCAGCGCGACGGCAAGAAGCTGGTGACGTTCCCGGCCCGGCTGCGCTGCAAGGCGGGCGACAATCAGCTTGTAGCCGATTGCCAGGTGGTTCTGCAGGGCCTGGCAGAGATTGGCGACCTTGCGCGGCCGCTCATCAAGGACGATGGCCTGGTTCAGGAAGTGTTTTTCCAGTTGCTTGCAGACGAAATAGATTTCCGGGCGGAGGATTTCCAGCAGTTGCAGGCGATTTTCTGACGGTGTCAGCAGTTGGTTGAGTTCAACCAGTGCTTGATACAGCTGGCGTGCGGTTTCACCGATATTGGCTTTGGGCAGGCCGTCGACCCATTTCTTCAGATCACGAGGACTGGCGTCGCAGAATGACAGGCTTTGCTTATCCGGCGTGGTGACGCGCAGTAGCAAGTGAGAATTCTGTTTATCCATCTAAATCGGATACTCCAGCACACGGGCAAGGCAGGTGAGTCTAAGAATTATGTTTCGACTCTAGCAGCATCTCGCATGCCTCGCAGCCATGTCCTTGGCTGGGGTGCCAAGCTGGCGCGACACACAAATCATCTGGAAGTCTTTGTTGTGACTGGTTTTCATGCTCAGAGGTTCACTCTGTCCAGTCGTCACGGCACTGTCCGCATAGGCTGACAGTGCCGCTTTGGCAGGTTAGCTGCGTGGCGCGGCGAGGCGTTGGCCCATCTGTACCGCGCTGTTGGCGGCCAGTTCTTCGGCCCACTGCACCTGTTCCGGGCCAAACAGCACGATGGCGGTTGAGCCCAGCTTGAAGCGCCCGAGTTCTGCGCCTTTTTCCAGCACAATTGGTGCGCGGGCGGCTTCGTCGTAACTGAATGTTTTCAATGTGCGTTTTGGGGGCGTGACCAAGCCCGCCCAGACGGTTTCGATCGACGCCACGATCATCGCACCAACTAGCACCACGGCCATCGGGCCGCGCTCGGTGTCGAACAGGCAGACTACGCGCTCGTTGCGGGCAAACAGCTCGGGCACATTCTCTGCGGTGGTCTGGTTGACCGAGAACAGCCGGCCCGGCACATAGACCATCTCTTTCAGCGTGCCGGCCAGCGGCATGTGCACGCGGTGATAATCCTTGGGCGACAGGTAGATGGTGGCGAAGTCGCCGCCCATAAAGGCTGCGGCGCGCTCCGTATCGCCGCCCAGCAATTCGATCGCGCTGAAACTGTGACCCTTGGCTTGGAAAATCCGACCTTGTTCGATTTTGCCAAGTTGGCTGACTGCGCCATCGGCCGGGCAGAGCACGGCGCCTGGGCTGCTGTCGAGCGGGCGTGCGCCGTCTTTCAGGGCGCGGGTGAAGAAGTCATTGAAGTGGGCAAAAGCGCTCAGGTCTTCGACCTGAGCTTCGCTCATGTTGACCTGGTACTGCTTGGCGAACCAGCCGATCAGGCGATTCTTGAACCAACCGGCGCGGCATTCCGCAGCGCAGCCGATCAGGCGCGAAAGTAGATGGTGCGGCAGCAGGTACTGGCTGAGGATAAACAGACGATCTTTCATTGGCGTTCCTTAAAAGTGGCTGGCGGTCTGCGGGGGTTAGCGCTCGACCGGAGTGTCTGGGTGGTTGCCCCACTCGCCCCAGGAGCCGGCGTAGGCTTTTACCCGTGGATAGCCGAGCAGCTTGGCGACCAGGTAGGTAAAGCCAGAGCGGTGGTGGGTCTGGCAGTGGGTGATGATTTCTTTGTCGGCGGTGATGCCGAGGCTATTGAGTTGTGCCTGGATGTCCCTACGAATGCGCAGCGCTCGGGCTGGGTCCATTCCTGCAGTCCATTCAAAGTTGATGGCGCCGGGTATGTGCCCGGCTTTTTGCGCCAGGGCTTTCTCGCCGTTGTACTCGCTGGGTGCGCGGGCATCCCAGATGGCCAGATCGGCAGCGCCGAGGCGGCTTTGCAGGTATTCGCGGGTCGCAGTCGGCGCACTGTGTAGCTGTAACGCGATTGCTTTAACGCCCGCTTCTGGCACTGCGGTGCTGAGCTCGCGCTCTTCTGCCAGCCAGGCCTGCAGGCCGCCGTCCAGATAGTGATAGCGCTGGTGGCCGATCACATCCAGCAGCCAGATAAAGCGTCCGGCCCAGCCGCCGCCTTCGTCGTCATACACCACATAGACGGCATCGGGGTTATGCCCGAGTTCGCCGAAAAGCTGTTCAAGCTGAGCCTGCTCTGGCAGCAAACCAGGTGCTGGTGGTTGGCCCAGCTGGGTGCGCTTGGGGTCGACAAAGTGGGCGCCAGGGATGTGGCCGGTGGCGTAGCGGGCGTTACTGGTCAGGTCGACCAGGATCAGCTCGGGCGCATTCAGGCGGCTGGCCAGTTGCGCGGGTTCGATCAGCAAGGGCAACTCAGCGAAGGCGGTCATGCCGGGCCTCTTTTTGCGGGAAAGGGACGGATTGTAGCGGAAAGCCTAGCGCCCGCGGTTGGCAAAGCTGGCCAGGGCGCGCTCAATGCATTGCACGGTTTTGCCGAAGCCCTGCACGCTGGCATCGCTCAGTGCCCGGCCGCCCTGATCGGCGAAGATCAGCATGACCACGCGGTTGTTGCTGGCGATCGAGCGAATCAGCAGATGCTCGCTGGGGAACAGGCTTTTCAGCGAGCCTGGCAGCATGGCGGAAAACTGCGCGATGTTGGTCGGGCTCAGTTTTAGCTGCGCGGGGGCGCTGAGCAGACGGCGCAGCACCTGGCTTTGCTGCGGGTCAAGGCTAAGGCTGGCGGCGGCTTTGTCCAGGCCGCTCTGCTGCTGGGCCATCAGGCGTGTGTGATTGCGGTCGGCCAGTAAAATCAGTACCCGCTGCATGCCGCAGGCCTGGATTGCCTGATTGGCGCAGTCGGTGAGCTGCAAGACATTGCTGAATGCGCTGGGTTGGGCGAGGAGTTTCGCGCATTGCTGGCGCCACTCGCTGATGACTGCGGGCTTGGGCTGCTCGACTATGGCTTGCAGGTGTCGCGCCTGCCATGGCCAGAGCAGCGCTTCGGCCGGGTGCCAGAGGTCGGTGCCGGGCATCTGTCGGGCGCTGCTGACGGCGTTCTGGTGCAGCAGCTGTTGCACGTTATCGAGCGGTACTTGCAGGAATAAACCGGTCAGGCGCTGCCAGCGCAGGCTGTGCGGGCTGTTCCAGGCATAGTGCGCGGACAGCGCCAGGCCGTTGGCCAGCAGAATGCTGTTGGCCGGTTGTGTCAGCCAGCGGCGCAGGTTGCTGTCGGCGTCGAGGATTTGTTGCTGATGCAGTGGATGTTCATTGTCGCGGGCGATATGCAGTGCCTTGACCAGCAGGCGTCGGTCGCTGACCAGCAGCCGATAGCCCTGAGTAACCCACTCCGGCAAATGCCATTGCTCGCTCAGGGCCAGGCAGAGTTTCAGCAGCGGTACGCCCAGCAACTCCTGTTCCACCTTGCTCGCGGCTTCGCCCTTGACCAGCACGCGCTGCTCCCACACGTCGAACAGCTCAGGGTGTGCGGCGAGCAAGGTCCAGATCGGCGCGAGAAACAGCAGGCTGCCCCAGTGTACTTCTTGCCACAGCCGCGCCAGGCGGCCGGCAAACAGGCCGTTGGCCTGGTGGCTGGCATGCTGGCTGATTAGCAGAATTTGCCGCAGCGCTTTGGGTAGCTCTTGCTCGGGCAGAGAGGGCAGGGCATTGAGCAGGTCTTCGGTGCGCTTGATGCCGAGGCGGCTGATCGCTGCTTCGAGGCTTTCGGTTTGCTCGCTCAGTCCGCTGCTCTTGCGGTTGGCTTCACGCAAGACGCTCAGCGCCAAGGCTGGGCAATTTTGCATCAAATCCGCCAACTCGCGCATGGAGCGATTACTGTCTGCCAGGGCGCGTCGCAGCTTCTGCTGACTGTCGATGGAGGCAGGCAATAGCTGGCTGTCCAGCTGCTTGAGCCAGTCTGTCAGGGTGCGCGGATAGTGGACGGGCTTTGGCATGCGGGTTGAGACAAGCTGGCTTTTGACCTTAACTGGCTATAGTCTCGCGCAAAACTTCCGATAAATAGAAGGGTTGTTTTGCAAAGCCCCTTTCTACCCTCTCTGGCAAGTCTCTTTCTATGGCAAAAATCATCGGCATCATTGTTGTATTCGCCAGCGTGTTGGGCGGTTTTATTCTCTCGGGCGGCCAGTTTATGGCCTTGGTTCACCCCTTCGAGATATTGATCATCGGTGGTGCTGCGTTAGGGGCTTTCCTGCAAGCCAACCCCGGCAGCGCCTTTATGCATGTGTTCAAGAAGTCGCTGAGCATGTTCAGTTCGCGCTTTACCCATGCGTATTACCTTGATGTGCTCAAGCTGCTGTACGAGATTCTCAACAAGAGCCGCCGCGAAGGCATGATGGCTATTGAAGCCGATGTTGAAGACCCTGCCGCCAGCCCGATTTTCAGCAAGTACCCCGGCATCCTCAAAGATCAGCAGATGACAGCCTTCATTTGCGATTACCTGCGCATCATGTCCTCCGGCAACATGGCTCCGCATGAGCTGGAAGGTCTGTTCGATATGGAGATATCCAGCCTCAAGGAAGACATCGAACACCCTGCGCATGCCGTAGCCAAGGTGGCCGACGGTATGCCAGCCATGGGTATCGTGGCGGCGGTACTGGGTATTGTGATCACCATGTCGATTCTCGCCGAAGCGGATAACGCGGAGATCGGGCAGAAGGTGGGCACCGCGCTGGTCGGTACCTTCTTCGGGATTCTGGCCTCCTACGGCTTTTTCGGGCCCCTGTCGGCGGCGTTGGAGCACGATGCCAAGGAAGAGCTGAACGTCTATGAAGCGATCAAGGCCGGTCTGGTCGCTTCGGCCTCCGGTATGCCGCCATCACTGGCCGTGGAATTTTCCCGCAAAGTGCTATTTCCGGCGCATCGTCCGAGCTTTGCAGAGCTTGAACAGGCCATGCGTGGGGGCTAAGGCGTAGCATGGAAAACAACCAGCCAATCATCGTCAAACGGGTCAAAAAGGTTGCCGGCGGCCATCACGGCGGTGCCTGGAAAATTGCCTTTGCTGACTTTGCCACGGCGATGATGGCGTTCTTTCTGGTGATGTGGCTGATGACGGTGGCCACCCCCGAGCAGAAGAAGCTGATTTCCGGCTACTTTCAGGACCCTGTAGGGTTCTCGGAAAGTGCCAGCCCGTATGTGATTGACCTGGGCGGCACGCCGACGCCGGCGCCTGATCGCACCCTGAACCCGGAGCCGCAGGAAGAGCAGAGCCCGGCCGAGGATGCCCAGGCGGATGTGGACAAGTTGCAGGCCGAGTCGATAGCCGAAGAAGTCGAGCGTGAGCGTTTGGAGTTATTGCTGCAGGAATTGCAGAACAAGGTTGAGGAAAATCCTCAGCTGCAGAATTTCAAGGACCAGATTCTCTTCGAAATCACCCAGGATGGTCTGCGTATCCAGATCATGGACGCGGAAAACCGGCCGATGTTTGCTTCGGGTAGTGCGCGCTTGCAGCCCTATTTTGAGGACATCCTGCTGGCCATGACCGACACCATCGCCGCAGTGCCGAACAAGATCAGCGTGAGTGGTCATACCGATGCGGCGCCCTTTGTCGGGCGTGGCGGCTATGGCAACTGGGAGCTGTCGTCTGATCGCGCCAATGCGGCGCGACGTGTGCTGATTGCTGGCGGTTATGACGATGAGCAGGTGGCGCGGGTGGTGGGCTATGCCTCGTCGGCCTTGTTTGATCGGGAAAACCCGCTCAATCCGGTCAATCGGCGTATCGATATTGTCGTGCTGACCAAGAAGGCGCAGCGTGCCATCGAAGGTGAGCAAAGCGATGCCGCGGCAGACGAAGCGCCTGCAGTGCCTGGCGCTGCGCCGGTAACACCGGGTGCGGCTCCACCTGCCGCACCTGGTGATCCATTGCCGGATGGGCAATTGCGCGAGCGCTTGAATATCTTCGAAGAAGGCGTGCTGCAGTTCGATCAGCCCGCTGAGTGAGCAGCAGCTACAGGCAAAAGGCCGCGACATGTCGCGGCCTTTTTTGTTGATGGCCGCCATCCCTGGCCGCCATCCCTGGCGGCCACCCTGCGGGCCGTCACGGCGCGACGATTAAAAATCGCTCCCGGCGATTTTTCAGTACTCGGCTTCTGGCAGGCTGGCCAGAATATGCCGGTAACTGGCCATACGCTGCGGATGCAGGCGGCCATCTTCCAGGGCTTTGAGCAGGGCACAACCCGGCTCGCGGTCGTGCTTGCAGTCGCGGAAGCGGCATTGGCCGATCAGGTCGTGAAACTCGATAAAGCCGGCTTCGACATCGTCACGGCTGACATGCACCAGGCCAAATTCGCGAATCCCTGGAGAGTCGATCAGCTCGCCGCCGCCGGGGAAGTGGAACAGCCGCGCGGTGGTGGTGGTGTGGGTGCCTTTGCCGGTCAGCTCGGAGAGCGGGCCAACGCGGGTATCGACTTCCGGCAGCAGGCTGTTGACCAGCGATGATTTGCCGACGCCGGACTGGCCGACGAACACGCTCACATGGCCATCGAGTTGCTGTTGCAACTGCTGCATGCCGTCGCCGCCGTGGGCCGAGACTTCCAGCAGCGGATAGCCGAGCTCGCGGTACACGCCGAGCATGCGGTTGAGTGCCACGGCGTTCTGCTCATCCAGCAGGTCGGTCTTGTTCAGCAACAGCAGCGGACGGATGCTCGCGTGCTCGGCGGCTACCAGGTAGCGGTCGATCAGGTTGGCGTGGGGCTCAGGCAGCGGCGCGAAGACTATCACGATCAGGTCGACGTTGGCCGCGACGGGCTTGAGCTGGCCACGGGTATCCGGGCGACAGAGTTCGGTGCTGCGTGGCAATTGCGCGACGATCACGCCAATGCCCTGGTTGCCGGCGCGCCACACCACCTGGTCACCAGTGACCATGGTCGGCAGGTTGGCGCGCAGGTGGCAACGGAATACCTGGCCGGCCAGCTCGCCATCCAGAGCTTCTACTTCGACCTGTACGCCGAAGTGCGCGATGACCAGGCCGGTCTGTTCTGGGCCGAGGTCGCCGCCTTCAAGAATCTGTACGGCCTGCGACTCGCGCTTGGCTGCGCGGGCAGCACGCTCGCCCTGGATTTTTTCGATACGCCAGTTTTGCCGGCGGTTGAGTTGGCGTTTGGCCATGGGTCTTCCGAGAGTTGAATTGCGCAATAAACGGTCGCGAGTCTAGCACGGGCTGCCTATTGGGCTGCTGGCACGGCTAAACTGCTGCGCATCATCGGTCGGACAGTTGAGGAGTCTGCATGCTGCGCGTTGTTCGCCATTATCCGGCGCTGCTGGCCTTGTCTGCTCAAGTGGGCGCGACCCTGCTGGTCGGTTTGGCGCTGTACCTGATCGCTCAGCTGTCACCCTGGCGCCCGACGCTGATGGCTGCCGGTCTGCTGCAAGGCTTGCTGGCTGCCACGCTGGCGCGCTATCTGGGATTGTCGCGCTGGTGGTGTGGGTTGAATCTGCTGTTTGTCCCGGCGCTGCTGCTGGCCAGTGGCGCGCCGCTGCCCTCCTGGGTGTTTCTTGGGGGGTTCTTTCTGCTGTTGTTGCTCAACTGGAACAGTTTTGGCGAGCGCGTGCCGTTGTACCTGACTGCAGCCGGTACGCGTCAGCATTTGCGTGCAGTGCTTGACCAGCAACCCGCGCAGTTTCGCTTTATCGATCTGGGCTGCGGTCCTGCCGGTATGCTGCTGAGCTTGGCCCGCCATTATCCGCAGGCGCAGTTTGTCGGCGTGGAGACCGCGCCGCTGTCCTTTGCCATCGCCTGGTTGCGCGCCTTTTTCCAGAGCAATTGCCAGATACGCTACGAAAACCTCTGGCGCACCGACCTGGCGCTATTTGATGTGGTGTATTGCTTCCTGTCTCCTGCGCCGATGCCCGAGCTGTGGGCCAAGGCCTGCGCGCAGATGCCGGCTGGCAGCCTGTTGATCAGCAACACTTTCGAGGTGCCGGGGCAGCCTGCTGATCAGCAGATCGAATTGCACGACTGGCGCAAGTCGCGGCTACTGGTGTGGCGCATGCGCGGCGCGACTTGAGCGCAATGCTGTCAGCCGAGCGCAGTAGTTTTCCGGCGGCCTGTTAAACTGTCGGCCTTAGTTGAGGAGCCGCGCATGCAGAACGCCAATAACCTGATCTGGATCGACCTGGAAATGACCGGTCTGGAGCCTGAAACAGACGTCATCATCGAGATGGCCACAATCGTCACCGACAGCGATCTGAACATTCTCGCCGAGGGGCCGGTGATTGCCGTGCACCAGAATGATGAGCTGCTTGCCGGCATGGATGAGTGGAACACCCGTACTCACGGGCAGAGCGGCCTGACCCAGCGCGTACGCGAAAGCACCATCGGCCCGGCCGAAGCGGAAGCCATGACCATCGCCTTCCTTGAGCAGTGGGTGCCGAAGGGCAAGTCGCCGATCTGCGGCAACAGCATCGGTCAGGACCGGCGCTTCCTCTACAAATATATGCAGAACCTGGAAGCCTACTTCCACTACCGCTATCTGGATGTATCGACCCTGAAGATTCTTGCGGGTATGTGGGCGCCGCAGGTCAAAGAGTCGTTCCAGAAGCAGGGCACGCACCAGGCGCTCGACGATATCCGCGAGTCCATCGCCGAGCTGAAGCATTACCGCCAGCACTTCCTTAAAGTGTGATGCACGATAAAGCCCGCAAATGCGGGCTTTTTTTCTGCGCGTTCAGGGGTTCGGTTACAGGCCGTGGCGTGTCAGCGCCCATTCGACATGCTCGCGGACTAATTCGGAGGGGTGTTCGCGGCGCGCCTTGAGTGCTTCCAGTACCGGGATGCTGGAGGGCGCGTTGCCCAGGCCCACGGCCAGGTTGCGCAGCCAGCGCTCGTAGCCAGCGCGGCGCAGCGGTGAGCCTTCGGTACGGCTGAGAAATTCTTCCTCGCTCCAGCCAAACAGCTCGGCCAACTCGGCATTGTCCAGGCTATGGCGCGGTTGGAAGTCGCTCTGTGCGCTGGGTTTGGCAAAGCGGTTCCACGGGCAGACCATCTGGCAGTCATCACAACCAAACACCCGGTTGCCGATGGGCGCACGCAGCTCTTCAGGGATTGAACCTTTGAGTTCGATGGTCAGGTAGGAGATGCAGCGCCGCGCGTCCAGCACATAGGGCCCTACAAAGGCGGCAGTGGGGCAGATGTCCATACAGGCCTTACAGCGCCCACAGTGCTCAGTGGCATGCGGCTCATCCACTGGCAGTGGCAGGTCGACAAACAGTTCGCCAAGGAAGAAGTAGCTGCCGGCCTTGCGGTTGAGCACCAGGGTGTTCTTGCCGATCCAGCCAAGCCCGGCCTGTTCGGCGATGGCCTTTTCCAGCACCGGCGCGCTGTCGACAAAGGCGCGAAAGCCGAACGGGCCGATCTGTTGCTGAATGCGTTCGGCCAGCTGCTGCAGGCGCTTGCGGATCAGCTTGTGGTAATCGCGGCCCAGGGCGTAGCGCGACACGTAGGCCTTCTCCGGCTGGGCAAGGCGCTGGGCCATTTGCGTGTCGCCGGGCAGGTAGTCCATACGCAACGACACCACGCGCAGGGTGCCAGGCACCAGTTGGTCCGGGTGGGAACGTTTGCTGCCGTGGGCGGCCATATAGTCCATCTCGCCCTGATAGCCCGCTTCCAGCCAGCGCTGCAGGTGCGCCTCGTGCTCGCCCAGTTGCACGTCGGCAATCCCGACCTGCTGAAAGCCCAGCTCGCGGCCCCAGTCTTTGATCGACTGGGCGAGGACGGCAAGGTCAAGGGTGTCAGTCTTCATATGATGGCGGGTAACCGGGGCGCAGGTGGGTATAATTCTGCCAGACATCGGAGCCGACGCATGCTGCATTCGCCTGACAATCTTCCTCTGCCGCTGTACAGCGCCGCCCAAGTGCGCGAGCTGGATGGGCGGTTGATCGCGGCCGGCACGCCAGCTCTCGAGCTGATGAGCCGCGCCGCACATGCCATCTGGCGTGCCCTGCGTCGGCGCTGGCCGGCTGCCGGTGTGCTGACGGTGCTGGCCGGATGCGGCAACAATGCCGGTGACGGCTACCTCGTGGCCGCATTGGCGCTGCGTGCGGGCTGGCGGGTGCAGGTGCTGGCGGTCGGCGATGCAGCGCAGTTGCAGGGCGATGCTGCCCTGGCTCGTGATCAGGCGCTGGCTGCCGGGGTGGCGGTGCAGCCCTGGAGCGAATGCGCCGAACTGCAGGGCGTGGTGCTTGATGCGCTGCTTGGCACGGGTTTGCAAGGCGCGGTGCGCGAACCCTATGCCCAGGTCATCCGCCTGTTGAATGTCAGCGGTCTGCCGGTGCTGGCGGTGGATATTCCGTCCGGGCTTTGCGCCGATACCGGCCAGGTGCTGGGTGTTGCCGTGCGTGCAGAACTGACGGTCACCCTGATTGGCCTCAAACTGGGCCTGTTTACCGGGCAATCGGCGGATTACCTGGGCGAGTTGCAGTTTGATGAGCTGCAGGCCGGAGCGGCCTTGGTTGCTGCTCAAGCCTTTACCGCGCAGCGCCTGGCGCTGGCCAGTTTGCCGCGGTTGCCCGTGCGTTCGCGCAGCGTGCACAAGGGCCAGTTGGGTCATGTGTTGGTGGTGGGCGGTGACCGTGGCTTTGCCGGTGCTGGCCTGCTCGCTGCGCAAAGCGCTTTGCGCGGCGGTGCCGGGTTGGTCAGCCTGGCGACCCGTGGTGAGCATTTGCCTGCAGCGCAGGCGCGTTTACCAGAGGTAATGGCCGCTGGCGTGGCCTCGGCCAATCAGTTGCTGGCGCTGGCCGCGAATGCCAGCGTCTGGGTGGTCGGGCCGGGGCTGGGGCAGGATGCGTGGGGGCGCAGTCTGCTGTCGGCGGCTTCCGTCAGCCGCGCTGCCCAGGTGTGGGATGCTGATGCGCTGAACCTGTTGGCGCACGCGCAGATCCAGTTACCAGCAGGTACCGTGTTGACGCCGCATCCCGGCGAGGCAGCGCGCTTGCTGGGTATCAGTACGGCCGAGGTGCAGGCTGATCGTCCGGCCGCCGCACGAGCCCTGGCCCGGCGCTATCAAACGGTATGCGTGCTTAAAGGCGCTGGCAGCCTGATTGCTGCGCCGGATGGTGGTTTGTGGTTGTGCGATCGCGGCCATCCCGTCATGGCCGGCGCTGGCTTGGGCGATGTGCTGGCCGGCTTGATCGGTGCGCTGCTAGCCCAAGGGCTACCGGTGCTGGAGGCGGCCCAGCTAGCGGTCTATCTGCATGCCTGTGCGGGTGAGCAGTTGGCGCAGCAGGGCCGTGGTCTGGCGGCAAGTGATTTGTGTGCGGTTATTCGTCAATTGTTGCAGGAGCAGTCTGCATGTCTGAGTTAGAACTGTTTGCCGCCGATGAGGACGCGATGCTGGCGCTGGGCGCGCGCATCGCCGAGGCGACCGGCGGCGTTGGCGTGATCTACCTACATGGCGATCTCGGTGCCGGTAAAACCACCTTGTCGCGCGGCATCATTCGCGGCCTGGGGCATGTCGGGGCGGTGAAAAGCCCAACCTTTACCCTGGTCGAACCCTATGAGTTAGGTGCAGTAAGGGCCTATCACTTCGACCTGTACCGCTTGGTTGACCCCGAGGAACTGGAGTTTCTCGGCATTCGTGACTATTTCGAAGGCGATGCGCTGTGTCTGGTCGAGTGGCCGCAACGCGGCGCAGGCGTTTTGCCAAAGGCTGACCTGGACATTACCATTAGCCCGCACGGAGCCGGCCGGGCGCTGCATCTGCGGGCGCAAGGCGAACGCGGCACCGCCTGGTGCGCCACGTTGGCCGTCGGGGCATGAATTTATTATGGGGTTGGCTATGCGCATAGGCGCGCGTTTCATCGCAATTGGAGTGGCATTGGTGGCGCTGGTCGCCGATGTAATGGCCGCTTCGGATGTGCGCAGTGTCCGCTTGTGGCGTGCGCCGGATAACACGCGCCTGGTGTTTGACCTGTCCGGCCCTGTCCAGCACAGCGTGTTTCTGCTGTCCGCGCCCAATCGTATCGTTATTGATGTCAGTGGCGCCAAGCTGGCCACTAGCTTCGATCAGCTGACCTTGAGTAACACACCGATCACCGGCGTACGCTCGGCGCAGCGCACCCCGAATGACCTGCGCGTGGTGATCGACCTGTCAGCAGCGGTGACGCCGAAGAGCTTTACCCTGGCTCCGAATCAGCAGTATGGCCATCGCTTGGTGGTTGATCTGTTTGACCAGGAAAGTGGCGCTGCGCCCAGCCTGCCCTCCACGCCTGTGACCACTGCCCCTCAGGTGCCGGTAACGCCGACACAGGCTCCGCCGAAGCTGACGCCCGTGCCCAATGGCAAGCGCGATATTGTGATTGCCATCGACGCCGGCCACGGCGGTGAAGACCCAGGCGCACTGTCGCCGGTCAAAGGCCAGTATGAAAAGCACGTGACCTTGGCG
Organism: Pseudomonas sp. SG20056; assembly: GCF_031764535.1. NCBI lineage: Bacteria > Pseudomonadati > Pseudomonadota > Gammaproteobacteria > Pseudomonadales > Pseudomonadaceae > Pseudomonas > Pseudomonas sp. SG20056. The sequence continues at coordinate 3,851,825 of NZ_CP134499.1, read as the reverse complement.
ATTTCCAAGGAGCTGCAGCGGCAGATCAATGCCGAGAAGGGCTTCCGTGCTGAGTTGGTGCGTACGGGGGACTACTTTATTCCACTGCGTAAACGCACTGAGATTGCCCGCAAGAAGGGCGCCGATCTGTTTGTTTCCATCCATGCCGATGCTGCACCGCGTGCCGCTGCATTCGGTGCGTCGGTGTATGCGCTGTCCGATCGTGGCGCCACCTCGGAGACCGCGCGCTGGCTGGCAGATGCGGAAAACCAGTCCGATCTGATCGGCGGTGCCGGCAACGTCAGCCTGGACGACAAGGACAAGATGCTCGCTGGGGTGCTGCTCGACTTGTCGATGACGGCATCGTTGTCATCCAGCCTGAACGTCGGCAATAAGGTGCTGGGCAATATGGGGCGGGTGACGCCGCTGCATAAGCGGCGGGTAGAGCAGGCCGGCTTTATGGTGCTGAAATCGCCGGATATTCCGTCGATCCTCGTGGAAACCGGATTTATCTCCAATCCCAATGAAGCCCGCAAACTGTCCAGTGCCAGCCATCAGCAAGCGCTGGCGCGCTCGATCGTCACAGGCGTGCGGCAGTTCTTTCATGAAAATCCGCCGCCTGGCACTCACGTGGCCTGGCTGCGCGATAACGGCAAGATTGCCCTCGGCCCGCGCGAGCATGTGGTCAGCTCCGGCGAAAGTCTGGCGCTGATTGCGCAGCGCTATCAGGTCAGCCTGGCAGTGCTGCGCAGTACCAACTCGCTGAAAAGCGATGTAATCAAGGTCGGTCAGCGTTTGCAGGTTCCCGCCACTGCTCTGGCTGTGCAGCCATGAGTGAAGCCGCGCGTATCCAGCTGCTCAGCCCGCGGCTGGCGAACCAGATTGCTGCCGGTGAGGTGGTCGAGCGTCCGGCCTCGGTAATCAAGGAACTGTTGGAAAACAGCCTGGACTCCGGCGCCAAGCGCATTGAGGTGGATGTTGAGCAGGGTGGCGTGAAGTTGCTCAAGGTGCGTGATAACGGCAGCGGCATCTCTCCGGATGACTTGCCGCTCGCACTGGCCCGCCACGCCACCAGCAAGATCCGCGAGCTGGAAGACCTGGAACAGGTCATGAGCCTGGGCTTCCGTGGTGAGGCGCTGGCGTCGATCAGCTCCGTCGCACGCCTGACGTTGACCTCACGTACCGAGGGTGCCGAGCAGGCCTGGCAGGTGGAAACCGAAGGCCGTGATATGCAGCCTCGGGTTCAGCCCGCAGCCCATCCGGTTGGTACCTCGGTGGAAGTGCGCGACCTGTTCTTCAATACCCCGGCGCGGCGCAAGTTTCTGAAGACCGAAAAAACCGAGTTCGATCACCTGCAGGAAGTGATCAAGCGCCTGGCCCTGGCGCGCTTCGATGTGGCCTTCCACCTGCGCCACAACGGCAAGACCGTGCTCGGTCTGCACGAAGCGCCGGATGAGCAGAGCCGCGCGCGGCGCGTGGCTTCGGTTTGCGGTCCGGCGTTTCTCGAGCAGGCGCTGCCCATCGATATCGAGCGCAATGGCCTGCATCTGTGGGGCTGGGTGGGCTTGCCGACCTTTTCGCGCAGTCAGGCGGATCTGCAGTATTTCTATGTGAACGGGCGCATGGTGCGCGACAAACTGGTCGCCCATGCGGTGCGCCAGGCCTACCGCGACGTGCTGTTCAATGGTCGCCATCCGACCTTTGTGCTGTTTCTGGAAATCGATCCGTCGGTGGTAGACGTCAACGTGCACCCGACCAAGCACGAAGTGCGCTTCCGTGATGGCCGCATGGTGCATGACTTCCTCTACGGCACGCTGCACCGAGCCCTGGGTGAGGTGCGTCCGGAGGATCAGCTCGCTGCTCCAGCGGTGGCGGCAGAGATGGTGCGCCCTACCGGGCAGGCGGCTGGCGAGTTTGGCCCGCAGGGTGAAATCGGCTTGGCCGCCAGTCTGCTTGAGCCTGCGCCCAATCCATCCGTTTGGCGCTCGCCAGGTGCCGGCTATCAGGGCTACCGCCCGGAAACCCCGCTGCCGGCCGCCGAGGCTCAAGGCGCTTATCGTGAATATTTCACCCCGCTAGCCAATACGCCGACGCCAGCAGCCCTGCCGGATGCGCAAGGGGATATTCCACCGCTGGGTTACGCGATTGCCCAGCTCAAGGGCATCTATATCCTTGCCGAGAACGTGCAAGGCCTGGTGGTGGTGGATATGCATGCCGCCCATGAGCGCATCACCTATGAACGGCTCAAGGTGGCCATGGCCAGTGAAGGCCTGCGCGGCCAGCCATTGTTGGTGCCTGAGTCGATTGCGGTGAGTCAGCGTGAAGCGGACTGCGCCGAAGAGCACGCGGAGTGGTTCCAGAAGCTTGGCTTTGAATTACAGCGCTTGGGCCCGGAAACCCTGGCAATTCGGCAGATTCCAGCGTTGCTCAAACAGGCCGAGGCCACTCGCCTGGTTCAGGATGTGCTGGGTGATTTGCTCGAATACGGCACTACCGACCGCATTCAGGCGCATCTCAATGAGCTGCTCGGCACCATGGCCTGTCATGGGGCTGTACGCGCCAACCGGCGCCTGACCTTGCCGGAAATGAATGCCTTGCTGCGCGATATGGAGCACACCGAGCGCAGTGGTCAGTGTAACCATGGCCGTCCGACCTGGACGCAGATGGGTATGGATGACCTGGACAAGCTGTTCCTGCGCGGCCGCTGAGCGCCGTGCCATTTAGAGAGTTATAAGCATGTCCGAGCGCCTGCCTCCGGCGATCTTCCTGATGGGGCCGACCGCAGCCGGTAAAACCGATCTGGCCATTGAGCTGGCGCGGGTGCTGCCGTGCGAGTTGATCAGCGTCGATTCCGCGCTTATTTACCGTGATATGGACATCGGTACGGCCAAGCCGGATAAGGCCACGCTGGCCGAGTTTCCGCATCGCCTGATCGATATCCGTGATCCGGCCGAGAGTTATTCGGCAGCCGAGTTTCGGGCCGATGCCCTGGCCGCCATGGCCGACATCACCGCGCGCGGGCGCATTCCGCTGCTGGTGGGCGGCACCATGTTGTATTTCAAGGCTTTGCTTGAAGGTCTGGCGGAAATGCCCAGCGCCGATGCGACGTTGCGCGCCGGGCTGGAGGCGCGCGCCCAGGCCGAAGGTTGGGAAGTGCTGCATGCTGAGCTGCGGGCGGTCGATCCAGAATCGGCTGCGCGTATCCACCCCAATGACCCGCAGCGTTTGATTCGCGCCCTTGAGGTCTATCACGTCAGTGGGCAAAGCATGACCGTTCATCGCCAGCGTCAGGCGGCAGAAAATACTGCTGCTGGCGCATCGGCGGCGCGCCAATTCCCCTATACTGTGGCGCAATTGGCCATTGCTCCGGCGCAAAGGCAGCTGTTGCACGAGCGAATTGCCCTGCGATTTCGCCTGATGTTGGAACAGGGACTGGTTGCCGAGGTCGAACGCCTGCGTCAGCGAAGTGACTTGCACGTTGGTCTACCGTCTATACGGGCGGTGGGTTATCGCCAAGTCTGGGATTATCTGGACGGCAACCTCAGCGCTGAGCAAATGCAGGAGCGCGGTATTATCGCCACGCGCCAGTTGGCCAAGCGACAGTTCACCTGGTTACGCGGTTGGCAGCAGGATGTGCACTGGCTCGATAGTGTCGACTGTGACAATCTGCCGCGTGCCTTGAAATACCTGGCAGCGGTCTCCATATTGACCTGAGACCTTGCCGTTGGCCGTCTACTCTTGGGGGTACGACGGCTTTAAGCCGTTCGTTGGTTTACTAAAAATTATTGAAAATTGATCCTTAAAGGAGTGCGGCACATGTCAAAAGGGCATTCGCTACAAGACCCTTACCTGAATACCTTGCGTAAGGAACGCGTCCCGGTTTCTATTTATTTGGTTAACGGCATCAAGCTGCAAGGCCAGATCGAATCTTTCGACCAGTTCGTGATTTTGCTGAAAAACACTGTCAGCCAGATGGTCTATAAACACGCCATTTCCACTGTAGTGCCTAGCCGTCCGGTGCGTCTGCCGAGCGCCAGCGAAACCGAGCAAGCTGAAGCTGAGCCTGGTAACGCCTGATTTAGGAGGCTGCATTGTTCTTCGAGCGCCATGAAGGTGGAGAGCGGGCCATTCTGGTACATCTGGACGGCCAAAATTCCGAGGCGCGCGAGGATCCGCAGGAGTTTCAGGAACTGGCTATCTCCGCCGGTGCTGAAACTGTCGCGTTCCTCAGTGTTCCGAGCAATCGGCTGACGGCCAAGTACCTGATCGGCAGCGGTAAAGTTGAAGAGCTGCGTGATCAGGTCAAGGCCGCCGAGGCTGATCTGGTTATCTTCAATCACGTCCTCACACCCAGTCAGGAACGTAACCTTGAGCGTGCTTTTGAGTGCCGGGTATTGGACCGTACTGGTCTGATTCTCGACATTTTTGCTCAGCGCGCGCGTACCCATGAAGGCAAGTTGCAGGTCGAGCTGGCCCAGCTCGATCATATGAGTACGCGGCTGGTGCGCGGCTGGACCCACCTCGAGCGGCAGAAGGGTGGTATCGGCCTGCGCGGCCCGGGTGAAACCCAGCTGGAAACCGACCGCCGCCTGTTGCGCGTGCGGATTCGCCAGATCAAACAAAAGCTCGAGAAGGTGCGCAGCCAGCGTGAGCAGGCGCGGCGCGGCCGCCAGCGTGCGGATATTCCTTCGGTATCGCTGGTGGGTTACACCAATGCCGGCAAGTCGACCCTGTTCAACTCCCTGACCACCTCTGACGTGTACGCGGCCGACCAACTATTCGCCACCCTCGATCCCACCCTGCGCCGTCTGGAGCTGGATGATCTGGGGCCGATTGTGCTGGCCGATACCGTGGGTTTTATCCGGCATTTGCCGCACAAGCTGGTCGAGGCATTCCGCGCGACCCTTGAGGAATCGAGCAATTCCGATCTGCTGCTGCACGTGATCGACTCCCACGAGCCTGAGCGCGATCAGCAGATCGAGCAGGTGTTGGCGGTGCTGGGTGAGATCGGTGCCCATGAGCTGCCGATGCTTGAGGTGTATAACAAGCTCGACCTGCTTGAGAGTGTGGAGCCGCAGATTCAGCGCGATGCCGACGGCAAGCCGCAGCGGGTCTGGCTCTCGGCGCGTGATGGGCGCGGCTTGCCGCTGCTGCGTCAGGCGATAGCAGAGCTGTTGGGTGACGACCTGTTTGTCGGTACATTGCAGCTGCCGCAGCGCCTGGGGCGTTTGCGCGCACAGTTCTTCGCTTTGGGCTCGGTGCAGAGCGAGTCGCATGCCGAGGACGGTAGCAGTCTGTTGGCCGTGCGTTTACCGCGTATCGAACTGAATCGGCTGGTCAGTCGTGAAGGGCTGAAACCGCAGGAATTTATCGAGCAACACACTTTGCAATAAAGCCTGCATCAGCGACTTTGCCGCTGGTTGCATGCATTCTGTAGCATTGGCGGGCGCGCCGTGGGCGCGTCTTTGCTTTATCAGATGGAGAGCGCTATGGCTTGGAATGAGCCGGGTGGCAACTCGAATAATCAGGACCCGTGGGGTGGCCGTAAGAACGGTGATCGCAAGGGGCCTCCGGATATCGATGAGGCCTTCCGCAAGCTGCAGGAGAGCCTTAATGGGCTGTTCGGTGGCGGCAAGAAACGAGGCAGTGAGACTGGTTCGGGCAATGGCGGCGGCTTCGGTTTGCTGTTCGTGGGCCTGGGGCTGCTGGCTGCGATCTGGCTGTACAGCGCGATCTATGTCGTTGATGAGCAGGAGCAGGCCGTGGTGCTGCGCTTCGGCAAGTATTACGAAACAGTCGGCCCGGGCCTGAATATCTATTTCCCGCCGATTGATCGCAAGTTTCAGGAAAACGTCACCCGCGAGCGTGCTTACAGCAAGCAGGGGCAGATGTTGACCGAAGACGAAAACATCATCGAAGTGCCGTTGACCGTGCAGTACCGGGTCAGCAACTTGCAGGATTTCGTCCTCAACGTTGATCAGCCGGAAGTCAGTCTGCAGCATGCGACCGACAGCGCCGTGCGCCACGTGGTGGGCTCCACCGAGATGGATCAGGTGCTCACCGAAGGTCGTGAGCTGATGGCTAGCGAGGTCAAGGAGCGTTTGCAGCGCTTCCTCGATAACTACCGCACCGGTATCACGGTTACTCAGGTCAACCTGCAGAGTGCGGCGGCGCCGCGTGAGGTGCAGGAGGCCTTCGATGACGTGATCCGCGCCCGTGAAGACGAGCAGCGTGAGAAGAATCAGGCGGAAACCTACGCCAATGGCGTGGTGCCGGAGGCCCGTGGTCAGGCACAGCGCCTGATTGAGGATGCCAACGGTTACCGTGATGAAGTGGTTTCCCGCGCCCAGGGTGAGGCGGATCGCTTCACTGCATTGGTCACTGAGTACCGCAAGGCGCCAGAGGTCACTCGTGAGCGTCTGTATCTGGATACCATGCAAGAGCTGATGACTAATACCAGCAAGGTGCTGGTGACTGGCGACAAGGGGCAGAACAACCTGCTTTACCTGCCGCTGGACAAGATGATCGATGGTCGCAGCACGTCTGCGCCTAGCTCGATATCTGGCGCTGCGGGTACTGCAGACGCCGGCTCGCGGGTAAGCATTGATCCGCGTCAGGTTGAACTGCGTACAAGGGAGAGCCGTTGATGAGCAATAAATCGCTGATCGCCCTTATTGTTGGCGTGGTGCTGGCGCTGGTCGCCTGGAATAGCTTCTATATCGTCTCGCAGACTGAGCGTGCGGTACTGCTGCAGTTCGGTCGTATCGTTCAGCCGGACGTACAGCCGGGCCTGCATGTGAAGATTCCGTACGTCAACCAGGTGCGCAAGTTCGATGCGCGTCTGCTGACCTTGGACTCCACCAGCTCGCGTTTCCTCACCCTGGAAAAGAAAGCGCTGATGGTTGATGCCTTCGCCAAGTGGCGAGTGCTGGATGCTGAGCGTTTTTACACTGCGACTTCAGGTATGAAGCAGATTGCCGACGAGCGTCTCGCGCGTCGTCTTGAGGCGTCGCTGCGTGATCAGTTCGGTAAGCGCACCCTGCATGAGTCGGTATCCGGTGAGCGCGATGCGCTGATGGCGGATGTGACTGCATCGCTGAATCGTGCCGCGCAAAAAGAGCTTGGCATCGAGGTGGTGGACGTGCGCGTCAAGGCCATCGACCTGCCGAAGGAAGTTAACCGCAGTGTGTTTGATCGCATGAGCTCCGAGCGTGAGCGTGAGGCTCGTGAGCACCGCGCCAAGGGTAAGGAGTTGGCCGAAGGTATTCGCGCCGACGCCGACCGCCAGCGTCGCGTGTTGCTAGCCGATGCTTACCGCCAGGCTGAAGAGCTGCGCGGTGAGGGCGATGCCCAGGCCGCAGCGATCTACTCCAAGGCATATGGCATGGACCAGGAGTTTTATTCGTTCTATCGCAGCCTGAGGGCTTATCGCGAGAGCTTCGCCGATAAGCGTGATGTGCTGGTGCTGGATCCGAGCAGCGACTTCTTCCGCTATCTGGAGAAGTCCAAGCCTTGAGTCATCACCCCGGCGGGTAGCCGTCGGGGTGATCCTTGTGGAAAACGTGGTATCATGCGGCAGCCGGGAAAATCCCGGCTTTTTTGCGTCTGTGGGAAGCATGTGGCAGGAATTAGGCGTCGCGTTGTGTCTCGTGCTGGTGCTGGAAGGCATCCTGCCCTTCCTGTGTCCGCGCCATTGGCGTGACACGCTTTTACAACTGACGCAGCTGTCTGACAGGCAGCTGCGTCTGCTGGGGTTGGCCAGCATGTTGCTGGGAACAATCGTCCTTTATTGGCTTCACTGAAGGCTTGTGCCGCCCGGTTCAAGAGGGGAATGGCGAAATGGCAACGGTAGACCGCTGGCTACTGCCAGATGGCATCGAAGAAGTACTGCCGCCGTACGCAGGGCGTATTGAAGTGGCGCGCCGCCAGGTGCTGGATCTGTTCCAGCGCTGGGGCTATGAATTTGTGGTCACTCCGCATATCGAGTACCTGGAATCGCTGCTGACTGGCGCGGGCCAGGACCTGGATCTGCGCACCTTCAAGGTGACCGACCCGTTGTCCGGTCGGCAGATGGGCTTTCGTGCCGACATCACGCCGCAGGTGGCGCGTATTGATGCGCATACCCTGCGCCGCGAAGGGCCGAGCCGTCTGTGCTACGCCGGAAGCGTGGTGCATGCCCAGCCGCGTGCGCTGACCACCTCGCGCAGCCCGATCCAGTTGGGTGCCGAACTGTATGGTGACGCCAGTCCGGCTAGCGATGTGGAAGTGATCAGCCTGCTGGTCAACACTCTTGAGCTGGCTGCGGTGCCGGATGTGCACATGGATCTTGGTCATGTCGGCATCTATCGTGGCCTGGCGCGTGCCGCAGAGCTGTCCGGCGAGGTCGAGCAGCAGTTGTTCGACGCGCTGCAGCGCAAGGCGATGGATGAGGTCGCTGAGCTGACCGAAAGCCTGCCGGATGACCTGCGCAAGATGCTGCGCGCACTCAGCGAGTTGTGCGGTGGTCGTGAAGTGCTGGACCTGGCTCAGGCATGTCTGGTTGATGCGCCGGACGATGTGCATGCTGCACTTGATGACCTGATGGCGATTGCCGATGCGCTGAGCTTGCGCTACCCGGAATTACCGCTGTACTTCGATCTGGGCGAGCTGCGTGGCTATCACTACCACACGGGTGTGGTATTCGCGGCCTTTGTC